>CAKORR010000002.1:5000-249194 GCA_934101595.1 uncultured Bacilli bacterium | reverse complement strand
TTAAATAAATTGTATGACAAATACCCTGTTGCTACAAGCAATGCATTTTAACATATCTATTAAACACTGTTACATCAAAGCTTTCAACTAATTTATAAATTGTAATTTGTATTTTAAATTATATATATTTACTAGCTTCTTTAATACTTAATTTATCCATTTTGTCTTTGTATTTTTCAACAATTCTATCTAGTCCATCTATTGTATCCCAACATTGCTTTGATTTTATATATTTAAAAATTTTAGGAACATCATCATAAGTTAAATATTTTTGCATAGTTACAAGATAGTCCATAACTAAATATTGAAATTCTCTATAATCATCTTCATAACATCTATCTAAAAAATCCCAATCTACAACTTTACTTGCTTTTTCTTCTTTTAGTAAATCTTTATAAAATGACTTTCTTATTGGAGTTCTAAACCATAAAACTTGAACAAATCTCTCATATATTTTGACATCTTTACAGCATTTTCTTCATCTCTATTCTGTTCAAAAAGTTGTTTTATTTTTGTATATTTATCCATAATAAATCTCACTCCCAAATTACTATTTATCTGTAACTTCTATATAGAATTGTACCATCATTTTGGCAAATTTTATCTTCAATTTGTAACATCAAGATTTATCCAACATGTTCTAGTACATATCCAACAGTTGGAAGTAAAATAAACTCCCATAAACTCTATAATTAATTGATTTAAATAAAATTATGGTAGTATTCTTACGTATTTTTAACACAATTTTGCAAGTGCAAAATAAGTTCCTTTATCCTGCTTAATAGTTATTTTAGTATTTGCCAATATCCTGCTTTGTCAGAACCAATTCTTTCAATTATTAAATTATCTATTAATATTTTAAAATTCCTTTTAATAGTTCTTACATTAACATTAGTTATATTAGCTATTTCATTTTGTGTAATTCTATTATTATTTGCTATTAGTTCTATAATTTTATTTTGAATATCATTACAAACAAAATTACTATTCTTTATCAATTTATCTAATGATGAATTAATTGTCTGTAAAATAAACTTTATAAATACATTTGCATTCCCATTATTATGACATTCTGCTATAGCTAAGTAGTAGTTTTCTTGATTTAAGTATATCTCTTCTTCTAACGGTATAAATTCAAAATTTTTATCATAATTTATTAGCATTAATGTTACCCAAAATCTAGCACATCTTCCGTTTCCATCTGAAAAAGGATGAATATAAACAAAATAATAATGAAAAATTGCAGATAAAATAATAATATTTAAATCACTACTACTTATATATTCAAATAAACTTTTCATTAATGATGGAACCAAAATTGATTCAGGTGCCATATATATTATTTCATCTTTTCTTTTTACTCCTTCTCCATGATTTCTATAATTACCATTATCTTCATCAAAGTATTTCATCATTAACCCGTGTAGCTTTAATAAATCATTTTCACTTTTATAATTATATTCATTTATATGATTATAAGCTTCAATTGCATTTTTTACTTCTTGTACTTCATCTTTTTTACCTAAGATTAGTTTGTTTTCTGATATACTTTCTACATCAAATAAAGATAATGAATTAGCTTCAATTGCAAGCGAAGAATGAATTGACCTTATTTTAGATTTTGAAATCATATATTTTCTTTTTTGTTTATCATTAACATTTATTTTTTTAAGTTTAACATTTATATCATTTAATATACTATTCATTTTATTGTCAATAAAAAACACTGGTTTTATTTCATCAAACAATTTCACCTATATCACTCCTCGTACTAACAAAAGTATACCACAAATGTCACTGTAAATGTCACTGTATTTGTATTTTTGTACTACTACTCCTACATTTATAAATGGAAGTATTAGAAACCTAATTTAGCTTATGCTGAACCTCACAAAGTAATTATAAATAATATAATATTTATTGTTTTTAATTATTCTATTAGTGTTTATATCAAAAACTATAGTAATAAAAATAAAAGGACTATCACCCATTAATTACAGGTTACAGTCCTCTAATTATACTGTTTATAAACTATAGAACTTTTAAAGATTCAGCTCAAGTCTCGTAATCATCTTTTTTTATAATTTTCCTTAACTAATATTCTCGCTTTTTCCTCTTGCAATTGTTTTTTAGTAATATTAGGATTTAATAATAGACTAATCTTTGGTTCTTGTGATGCTTTAATAATTGGCAATTCAATCTTTGATTTTATCATTGACAAACTTTCCATTGTCACGGGTAAATTTGTCAATGCAATTTCATATTTACCTCTTTGTAAATATTTAATAGTAAAAATATCTATTTTTATTTCGCCATTTTGCTTATATTTTAACATTGTTCTTTTATCGAAAATAACTGGTTCAATATCATCTAAAGAAGATATTGCTCTTTGTATTTCACTTTTTGTACTCTCTTTATACCCATAAGTTTGATACATTATTTTTGATAGTCTTTCCTTCTCCTCATCAATCAATTCTTGCTCTGGTACTAGCAAAGGAGCATATAATACACCATTCATATCAAACACACAGCAAAATTCATATTCATTTTCGTCAAATTGCTCTAATGAACCTGTTTTTAAATACGTTTCTAGCTCTTCTCTAGTGACTGGTATAGTTATCTTACCATATGTTTTACCATTTAAAATTTTAGTATGAACTAATGCTTCATCTCCATCTTTAAACGCTGTCATTTTTATAATAAATCCGTCAGTTATTCTAATATATGGCTTTTCAAAATCTAAAATCTGATTAGCAAAGTATAATTTTCTGAATAAAAACCTTTCTATATGTTCAGGTATTTGAGAATATGGAAAATCATTTTTTCTTTCATCTTCTAAATAAATATTTAATGAGCCTTCAATGATTGAAGGGGTAGATTCTATAAAATTTTTAAAATACATTAAACCACCATTTCCAAACAATATCAGATAGTTTTGATACGATAACATAACTTGAGTATAATCATCGGCCACATAATGACTATGTATTTTTGTGACTGCTTCATCAAACCTTTTCATAAATATACAACCTCCCAAAAATTAATACTAGTATATCATATATCACTACAATATTAAATAGAATTATTAATTTTTGATGAATTTGATTAGATTAATAGTTTATTATTGGTAGTGAGTGGTATTTATCACATCATAGCAAAAAAGTTGTAGATACCTACGTCGTTGATTTCAATTTGATTGATATTCAAAAATTAACTTCTGATAGTAATAAATGCCAATTAGAAATGGTTAACATTTTTTTCTATAGAAAACTATATTGACAGATCAAAAGGCATATTCAATTTTAATTATTATAAAGTTATTCCTAATGAAAATTTTACTAACCTATATTGTAATTTGTTATTTAATTAACTTCTCGAATGAATTAGCATTTAATATAGTATTTGATATAAATTTCCCTTTATAGAAATTAGCCCAATTATTAAAAATACAAGGTACATTTTTTGCTTTTTCTAATGTATCTATTTTTATAAACTCTATCTTAATCTGATTTTCTTTTGAATATTCAGTTAATTCTTTTACTTCTTCTTTTATACTCAAGTTAATCATTTTATCATTATTTTTATCAATAAAATCTTTCACCCATTTAGGATTAATTTTTGAATATTCTTGTAAGGCCCATCCGATTGCTTTATTTATAAAAAATTCATTTGTTCCAAAACAATTAATCATTATTTTTTCTAATTAAAACTTTAATAAAGATATCTAAAAAAAGACAACTTTAGTCTTACAACTTTAATTGCCTATTTATAATTTTCTTTCTTTAGCCTCACTAATTTCATTATTTATAGCATAGTTTGAAACAGCTCTAAAATTATCATCATATGGATAAACTTGTTGGCCATATTGAAGCCACATAGTTGACCAAGAAGCGCTATTTTCAAGCAAATACTGAACTTTTTTGCTCTTCATTGTGTCATTACCATCTTGTTTAGTTAAATCCACACACCCTTCTTCATCATATAATTTGCTTTGTAAATCACACTCTAATTTATCACATTGATAAGCAAATATTGATTCCTTTGTATTGTGAGAATCAAATTCTAAGAAAAATTGTTCAATTTGATTACCATCTAATAAATCATCTAATATCCTATGTACTGCCTCATGCTCTAATTTTTCTTTTTCTTGCTTCGATATTTGAAATTGCGTCAAATCTCCAATAACAGCTTCGCCAAGTTCATGAACAGCCAACATAAATATTACTTTCATTATATCAACATCATACTGATATTCAGATTTCATAGCAATTGCAAGCATTTGAGTTCCAAAAATGTGTTCTGCTACACTTTCAATTCTATCTCTTTTTACATTCCAATCTTTCCAACCAGTCCTAATAATATTTTTTAATCTATTACAGATAACATAATAATTTATTATATTTTCTTCTTTTGGCATGATATCACCTCATTTTGATAGAATATTGTAGTATATTGTTAAGCATTAGTCAACATAATTAACGCCTTAAAAAGATCAGCTAAATAACTATAATATATGGCCAAAATTTTTTTAAAATCAGTGAGTATTTTTTTGTGCTTTGATTTTTTTTAATAATTCATTAATTAATTTACTAATTTTAAAGTTTTCTTCTTTAATATCTTTTTCCGTTGTCATTTTTTTCTCCCTACCATTGAATAATCAATATTATTATTTGTTAGTATTTGTTCTATTTCTCCAAGTTCTTTTGTAAAATCTATACCAGGTGTTTGATGTTTATTCCTCTTTCCATACTTGCACGCATCTACTTTTCTTTGTTCTTCAATAATTGCTTTATATAATCTAAAATATAAAGTATTTCTTTCTGATTCATTATCAATACTCTCAATTGATTTTTTTATTTCATCAAGAATAATAGTAATTTTTTTTGATGAAAAATATTTTTCTCTAATTGGTGCGTGTAATTCTGCGTTTCCAACTCTAGAACTTTCAAAAGATGTAATAATTATACTTAATAATTCTGGATTCTTAGTTTCAGTAAAATCTTTTACTAACTTTTGAATTTTTTCATATTCAGATTTTGCAACTTTCTCTCTATTAATTTTTACAATTGGAATACCGAAATTTTTTGCTGCTTTTAAAGATTCTAACCAAAATTTATCTTCTAATTCTTTTTGCTGTCTTAAATATTCAAGTTGTTTTGGTTTGTCTTTATATTTTTCAAGCATTTCATCATAACTTTCATACTCTTCAAAGAAAACTATATAATCTGGATTTTTTTTATAAAATTTTGGGTTACTACTTAAATCTCTTCGTTCATATACCAATTCATTATAATCACCTCTGGTATTATTAAGCATTGAATTTGCATCCATATATTCTTGTGAGCGATTTCCTGTAGTATTAAATTCTCTACTATCTGGGGTGGAATTAATATCTGAACTTCCACTAAGAAGAAGCATATTATCACTCATATTCGAAAAGCCAAATATTACATTTTTAACATTTGCCATTGAAAGATTAGCATTACCAATTAAACTACAACAGTTGCCATGAGATCTAATTTTTGGAGAATTCCAATATTCACTATAATTTTTTTTATTTCCAAAATTTCCTTGATATGCTCCAATAGCTGTAACAATCATTTTGAAATCAACACCAGCATCATATATTTTAATTCCATCAACTTCATCATATGGTAATTTATCTGTTTTGAATACTTGATTATTTAAGTCATGTGCAAATGCTTTTCTCAAATCATTTTCAAAAACAATAATTCGTCTAAAATCTTTTTCTGGTTTCATTATTTTAGTAAATTCATCATATAATTGTATTAAAACATCCGGATCATTTTCATTTATTATTTGATAAATCGCCAAATACATTTCAAGAACTTCTCTGTTTTCATTTGTAATTGTTATGTTAGAAATATCGTATTTTTGACATATCTCATTTGCCGATTGTAAGGTCATTCCATATGCCTGAACTAAAATTGCAAATTTTAAATAATCTATATCTTTTTCTTCTTTAGCTTTTAATATACCATCTCTTAATTCTATATTATCTATAGTATTTTCGTCACCCAAATTTTGTAATTCTTTAAAATTAGGAACTGTATGAATAACAGATGACGTACATAAATATAATAACTTTTCTACTTCGTCATCTGATAATGTATATCCTTTTGCCATTAAATCATCAATATTTGCTAGTAAACTATCATATGCATGAAATTTATTTTTCCAACTTGTATCCAGCGAGACATAAGCAATTCTTCGTAGTATCACCACTATATAAGGATTATAATAATCTGTTAAAGTTTGTAATTTTGAATACATGATTTCAAACAATTTTAATCTAGAATCAGATAAAGAAAGTATCTGATCTTGTATGTCAGGATCTGCGGTTATCATATCCATTATATTATCTAAAAAACTATACTTCTCAGATAAAATTTTAAAATTAATTGTTTCATCAATTTCAATATTTTTTTCCCTTAACTTTAGATATTTGTTCTTTTCATATTCAGATAATGATAAAGTTGGAATTAATTCTTTTACTTTATCATAATTATTACACCATTGGGCAAGGTATATCTTATCTCTAACATCATCAAATTGAATTAAATATTTGTCAATATCTCTGTATACGCATACTGCATCGCCATAGTATTCTTCAACATCCTCTTCTTCGTTATGAATAATATCATGTATTATATTACTCATTTTAAGTTGAGATTCATTCATCAAATCACATCCAATTTCTAACCTATCAATTAATGATCTTATACGATAGTATTATATCATAAAACCATCTATTACTATATTTGGATTTAGAAACTTTACTTTATTTCACAAAAAAACTAGTTTATTTTTAATATGTACCATTTAGAGTAGACATTTATAAACCAGTTTTATTAATTAAATTTTGGTATTTATATAGTATAAATTTTCACCAGATTTCAATTTTTTGATAAAAATAGCACCAAATTTTTCATAGTAATTATTTAAATCCGTTTTCAAAAATAATTTATCAAACCCTCTATTTTTAGCTTCTTTTAAAATCGCATTATTTAGTATTTTAGAATAGCCTTTTTTTCTATACTCCTTTTTTACATACATTGTTGCATACCATGGAGTTAGTTCGGGTTCCAGATCACAATCATTCGGAAAAATGGATATAAATCCAATTAGCTCTTCATTATCCACCAATATTAATTTACAATAATACTTATTAGGCAACAATTCCTTTATTTTGTTTATTTTATTTTCAATTCGCTCTTTTCTATTATGATTTTTAAAAAGAGCCCATTCATCATATTCTAACTCTGCTACCTCTTTTAAAAATCCAACTTTATTTTTTAAATTATATATTTCCATAAAAGAATTACTCCAAAATTAAAGCTTATTAATCATATTTTTATTTAAACTATTAATTTCTTAAATAAAATCCCATCGAATGTCGAAAGTTTCATTACTGATTTTTGTTTTTAGACATATAAGCAACAGTTAAAATTATAAATTAGACAACTAAAAATATCATGTTCCGGTACTTCTATATTTGTTTAAGGCAAAATTCCACAGTTTAATCGCAATCGTCCACAACACTATGGCAACAAAAGGTGTCAAATATATCATGTATGAGTTAAGGCTTAAATAAGCCATAGTTGGGTAATATGCAACGAATGCAAAAGGTAATATTATAGTAATCAAAATTTTTATAAATATATTATAAATTGCTAACGGGTATTCAGTAAAAGTGTACATTCTATAAAACGACCATATTACTTCCCCAGATCTATAAGTCCAAAAAGATGAAATGCTAAATATTGTATTAATCGCGCCAATAATAAATGAACCAATAATTCCAAAAAAAACTATCTTAATAATTAGTATGGGTGTTATTGGAATAGTTAATTTAGTTAGTGCCCAAATAGCTATTCCGAATCCTATGAAAAAGTCAGCTAATGATACGAATTCTCTTGAAGTTCCAATTATTGAAATTAAGGGATGAACAGGTCTTAAAAGAAATTTATCAAAATCTCCATTTTTTATATAGAGAGTTCCTAAATCATAAAGTCCATTAAAACAATATCCCGCAATTCCAACTGGTATTCTAGTTACTCCATATAATACTAATATTTGATAATAATTCCATCCTGCTATATTTTCAACATGTTGAAATACAACAAAAATAAACACTAAACTTACAAGTTGTACAATAAGCTCGGAAAAAATCCCAACAATGCAGTCTAATCTGTATATAAGTATTTCTTTTAGAGACATTCTCAAAAGCGAAAAATATAAACTAATATTATCTAATATATTTTGCATCTTATCCCCCATTTATTGTTATTTTTTTTATTGAATAATTAAAAAATAATTTTGCTATTATATAAAGAAATATTCCCCATAATAATTGCTTAGTTATTATAAATATAATTTCGCTATAAGTTATTTGGCCCAGCCAAATATTTATCGGTGTATATATTAATTCTTTAAATGGCAGATATTTTGAAAGTTCTTGAAACCACAAGGGAAATAAGCTAATTGGAGCAATTATGCCAGAAAATATCTGGATTATAGCTTTTCTTAGTATTTGCATCCCCCATATTGAATCAGTGTAAAAACCAATTGTTCCTACTATCATTTGAATAAAAAATGTTATTGGAATACCAAGCATAATTACTAATAAACATAAAATAAAATTTATAAAACTAACAGGTAAAGATGGCTTCCAAAATATTGAGCATATAATAAATGTAGCGATTCCAATAATGGTAGCAAAAGATATTTCGCCTAAGTTAATACCAAAATAGTATTTAAAATAAGATATAGGATTTAACAGTTCCTTATTAATTTGACCATTTCTAATAGAATCTGCCATCATCTCATTTATTCCCCATGTTGCTATTGAGCTAAATGATATTGCTAATACATAATAAGTAACAATTTGTGATAGTGACAAACCTGTGGCATTTCCAGTTTGATAATATATTGATTGCCATACAAAAATATAAACAATAACTTCAACAATTCTATTTAGAGTAAACAAATAAAAATTTGATTTATATATACTATAATCTTTAAACTGCATTTTAGCTAATGCTAACATTATTCTTAGCATCTTTATATACTCCTTTATATATTTCTTTTACTATATCCTCAAGTTCTGGTTCTTTCATATGTACATCTTCAATAGTACAATACTTAGAAATTTCATCCATTATTTTAACTATAGTTGTTTTTTCGTGACTAAATTTAATTATTAATTTTTTTTCTTTTTCTTCAATTATCTCAATATTTTTTAAATTTGTAATCTTTTTTATCTCTTCAAATTTATTGCTAACAATAAAATCAGCCACGACATAATTTCCATAAGTATCTTTAAACTTCTGCTTACTTCCGTCATAAATTATTTGACCTTTATCCAATAAAATTATGCGATTACAAACATCCTCTATATCTTTTAAATCGTGAGTCGTAAGTATTACAGTGGTTTTCTTTTCTTTATTTATATCTTTAATAAATGTTCTTATTTTCTCTTTAACAAAAACATCTAGTCCTATTGTTGGTTCATCTAGATATACTACCCTAGGATTATGTAAAAAAACTGCAGCTATTTCGCATCTCATTTTTTGACCCAAGCTTAGATTTTTAACTTGCTTATCTAATAAATCTTTTAAATCTAATATCTCCGAGAATTTTTTTAAATTATTTCTATATTCATTTTCAGGTATTTTATACATTTTTTTAATTAACTTAAAAGATTCAATAACTGGCAAATCCCACCATAATTGAGTTTTTTGTCCAAATACAGCGCCAATATTTTTATTGTTTTGCATTCTGTTTTCATTTGGAATTATTCCATTTACAGTCACCTTTCCAGAAGTTGGAGTTAATAATCCAGTGAGCATCTTTATGGAAGTCGATTTACCAGCCCCATTTGCACCAATATATCCTACTAATTCACCTTCTAAAACATCAAAGCTTATTCCATTAACGGCAGTAAGTTCTTTATATTTTGGATTTACTAAATGCTTGAAATATCCTTTTATTCCCTCTTCTTTTTGAATAATTTTATATTTCTTTACCAAATTTCTAACTTCTATAATTGCCATATTTACCTCCAAAATTATAAGATCAAACTATACTTTAAAAATACAAAAATAGAAACCATTAACACTAATTAAGTCATATTAAGCAGTGAAAGAAATACATCCCTACTGATTTTTGTTTTTAGACATATAAGCAACAGTTAAAATTATACCCAAAAGATTGCAACCTATTGATAATCCCACTAATACTCCGCTAGTAAAATCACCAAAAGGACTTGAGCCATTACTCCCAAAGTATAAATTTAACAAATATAATAAGTTTCCCAATATAATTAAAAATATTCCAATCTTTAAATTTTTCATAAGTTTATTTCGCCTCTTTATTAATAAGATCAATCTAATTATACAATTTTATTTTATATATTTCTATAATTAAACAAAACAGTTAATGTATATTTCTTTATATCTGTTCATTATTAATCTCCTCGATAAGTTCTGATACACTTGCAAACTCCTTTTTTGCTATCTTTTTTAATTCAATAACAGAGTCTTTCATACAATATCCATTAAATTCTTTTATCATCACTATATCACTATATCCGTCACCAATAACATATACGTTTGGATAAATTAAATTACTAAGGTGTTCGATTAATATCTTTATAGCTTTGGCTTTATTTGCTTCGCTAGAAATAATTTCAATCATAAAATTATTAACATAATATGCATTTACGTATTTAAAAAACTTATCATTAATTAACTTAACTTTTTCTCGAGCAATTTTATCATTCTTATATTTTACATTAATTTTTGTTATATTCTCGTGTAAAAAGTCAACTCTGCTATCGATCTTACTACAACAAAAATAATCTACACAATTTAATAAATCTAAATTAATTTTAATTTGAGAAACGATCTCTTTAGGAATACAAATATTATATAAGATTTCTCCACTATTACTTAAAATTGTGGCCCCATGATTTAAAATAACATAATTATAGTTAAATTTATATATATTTAATTTATCATAAAAATCCTTATAACTTCTTCCTGTAGCAATAACAAATATGCCACCTTTATCAATAAATTTATCAACCCAAATCTTGTTTTTTTCAATATCACTATCATTTAAATAAAATGTTCGATCAAAATCACTAACTAATAAATTTGACATACAACTCTCCTCATCAATTATTATACAATACTAAAAAACATTTTCTAGCAATTCCTAATTTATTCATTCTTAAAAAGATAACAACCTTCTTCATGTGAATAAATAATTCCTACAGCCTGTAAAAATGAGTATATAATTGTATTACCAACGAATTTCATTCCCCTTTTCATAAGATCCTTTGATATACTTAGTGATAACGGGGAAGTTGTCTTATTAAGAATGATAAATGTTTTACCATTAGTAAAACTATCTAAATAGCTTTTAAAAGAACCAAATTCATTTTGTATATCTCTAAATATTTTGGCATTATTGATGCTTGCCTCAATTTTTAATTTATTTCTAATTATTCCCTCATTCATTAAAAGCTTTTTTACCATTTTCTCATTAAAATCACAAACTTTATTAATATCAAAATTAGAATAAGCTTTCTTAAAATTTTCTCGTTTGTTTAGCACACATTCCCAAGATAATCCGGCTTGAAATGATTCTAAAATGAGCATTTCAAATAAATAATCATCATTTAAATTTAAAACTCCCCACTCTTCATCATGATACTTAATATACAAAGGATTATTAATATTACACCATTTACATCTTTGCATAGCATCACCACTTCAATAATACCATAATTATTATCAAAATAATCGTCATTATCTACATATATGTTGACTTTTTTAATATAATCATTAATTTTTCGAATAAAATATGATATACTTTACAAGATTTGGTGATGTTATGAAGAAGTATGATTATAATAATTTACCTAGTGATGCCCATGTATTTCATTTATGGGAAGTAATGGATTTTAATATTGATAGCAATTACAATTATATTAGTCAAAATCCTATTTACTTGTTTTTGAAAAGAATAGTATATATAGTTTTTGATTTTCTCTTAAAAATTATAAATAATGTTATGTTTGGATATAAAATTATTGATAAGAATAAAGCTATAAAAAAAAGCAAGGTCATTTCAGTAAGTAATCATATTCATCCGATGGACTGCACAATGATATCTTTAATTTATTTTAAAAATTTAATATATTTTCCAACTATCATTAACAATTTTAAAATTCCTTTTATTAGAAAATTAATTAAATTATTAGGGGCAATACCTATTCCTTCAAAAAAAGATGATAAAAAAAGTTTTTATGAAAGTATTAACAATGCTTTAAATGATAATAATCATATTCATATGTATCCGGAAGGATCAATGTGGCCATACTATAATAAATTGCGGGATTTTAAATACGGAGCTTTTAAGATGGCCGTTGATGCAAACTGCCCTGTTCAACCAATTAAATTTATATATCAAAAGCCCAAAGGAATTAAAAAAATATATAAAAGAAAAGATTGTATTAACGCCATAGTATTAGACCCTATATATCCGAATAATGAGTTAAATTATTATGATAGAATAAATGATTTAAAAGAAAAAGCATTTAATGCTATAGATAAGGTGGTTATATGAAAATATTATTACTTTCTTGCCCCACAGGTGGTGGACATAATTCATGTGCTAATTATATTTTAGAAGAACTAAAAAGCAACAAAATTGATTGCGACTTTATGGACTTTTTCGATATTGTAAACAAAAAAGCGAAAGACTTATCCAAAAAAATTTATTTAAGTTCTCTAAAAAATAACGGCTTAATTTTTAAAAATGCTTATCGTTTAGGTGAATTATACAGCAATTCAGGCATAATTAGTCCTGTCTATCTAGCTAACAAGCGTTATAAAAAAAAGCTATCTGATTATATAGCTAATAACAAATATACTTTAGTAATAGCAACCCACTTATTTCCTGCCCTAACCTTAACAGCTATAAAAAAAGACAAAAATTTAAAAAATATACCATTTTTATTTGTCGCTACCGATTATGAGCCATGTCCTTTTATAAATGAAACTGATCCAGATTATTTTGTTACTCAAAAAGGATTAGAATCAGACTTTAAAAGACGAAAAATAGCTACCAAAAAATTATTATTAACAGGTATTCCAGTATCATCAAAATTTATAGATAGTGCTAAAAATATTAGAGAAAAACTAAATATCAAAAATGAAAAAATGATACTAATAATGCTCGGCAGTATGGGATTTGGACATGTTCTAAATATAGTTTATGAACTACTAAAAGAAAATAATGCTAAAGTGGTTGTAGTATGTGGTAGCAACAAAAAACTATCCAAAGAATTAAAAAGCATAAAAAACAAAAACTTAATAATAATGGGATTTGTAAATAATATAAATGATTTAATTTATTCATCTGATTTAGTATTAACCAAACCTGGTGGACTATCTACAACTGAAGTAGCGGTAATGAATAAACCCGTAT
This sequence comes from uncultured Bacilli bacterium, assembly GCA_934101595.1. Lineage (GTDB taxonomy): Bacteria > Bacillota_I > Bacilli_A > RF39 > UBA660 > RGIG1752. Next base: position 235,673 of record CAKORR010000002.1, on the reverse strand, counting down.
TACATATATATCCAATACCGGGGATTGAAACATATAATGCCAGATTCTTTGCAAAAAGAAAAATGAGCTTTAAATGTGACACAGAAAGTGACATTTTAAAATATGCTCACAATATTTTGAATAATAAATTGCTAAGCGATAGATTAATTAATAATCAAAAGAAATATATAAATACATATTCGGCTAAAGATTTGGTTGAATTTATTAAAAATAATTATTAGAAAACGATCTAAAAATTTTTAGATCTTTTTTTATGCTAAAAAAAAGAACACTAATCAAATTAATGCTCTTCATAAATAAAAGGCTTCATTCTATTTTTTCGGATTATAAACAACATTTTTTCTAAGTCTAATTAAAGCATAAATGTTTATTATTGCAAGACAAGCAACAAAAATATCAGTTAATTTCCACATTATAGTTGGAGAACAAATCGAGCCAATAAATATAATTACAATTGTTAATGTTTTTAAAGCCAAAATACTTTTGTCATTTTTTAAATTAAAGTATTTTAAACTTGATTCTCCATAATAATATCCTGTTAAAATTGTGGAATAAGCAAACATAAAAATACTAAGAACTAGTATAACATTTCCGATGGGTCCCAATTGGTTTGTAAAAGCATATTTAGCTATTTCAATCCCATTTGCATCATTTACTAAAAGATTAGAATAATTACTACATAATACTATAATTGCCGTAGCAGTACAAATAAGTAAACTAGTTACATAAATGCCTATCATTTGTACCAAGCCTTGCTTTTCAGCATCTTTGCTAGCCCCACTAGCAGCAGCCATACTTCCTGTACCAAGTCCAGCTTCATTAGAGAAGATACCTCTTTGAACCCCCAGTAAAAGTGTGGCCATAAAGCCAGTATTAAATGCTTTAAAATTGAAAGCACTTTTTACAATTAATAAGAAAACATTACCTATACTACTAAAATTTTTTATAATTATTGTAACAGCCAATAGTATATATATTAAAGACATTACCGGAACAATTTTACTTGTAGCATCAGCAATTTTCTTCAATCCACCAAATATAACAAAAGCACTAATCAAGGCTAATATAATGCCTAAAAAAGCAGGCTTTAAATTTATAAAATCAGCAGTTGACTTAATGATCGTATTAGATTGAATAGACATATAACCAATGCCATAACACAAAATTATAAAGATTGCATATATAGCTCCTAACTTAGGCATTCCTAATGCTCCTTTTATATAATAAGCAGGGCCACCTTTATAAGCTTTTTTGCCATCTTTTTCTCTAAATTTTACGCCCAAAAAACTTTCAGCATAAGCAAGTGTTGCACTCAATAAAGATATTATCCATATCCAAAAAATTGTGCCAGGTCCACCAACATATATAGCAAGTGCTACACCCGATATTGAGCCAACTCCTATTCTTCCTGCTAATGATAACATAAGAGTTTTAAAAGAACTCAAACCTTCACTATTCTTTTCTTTCGCAAGAATAGCTTTTTTCATTTTACCAATTCTAAATTGAATACCTTTAAGCTTAATTGTATAATAAATTCCAACTAATACAATCAATAACGTAACTAAAAGCCATAATTTATCATTCACCAAACTTAACACATTGATAATAGATTCTTTCATAACACCACAAACTCTTTCAACTATTAAAGTATATCATAAATAAAATAAATTATTATAATATTTTTTAATTATTTTTCGTATAAAATTTAATTTTAAATGCCGCTCCTTTTTTTGCGTCTAATAGTCTTATAGTTCCACCATCTTTATTTATTATCTCTTTTGCTAAAGATAATCCAATTCCAAAGTTATTGCTAGTAGAATTATCTCTTTTATAAAATCTTTCGAATATATGTTTTCTATCATGAGGAGGAATGCCTATACCATTATCTTTTATTTCAATAATTAAAAAGTTGCCTATATTTCTAGCACTAATATCTATTTTTATATTCTCTTCGTTACATTCAATAGCATTTTTTAAAATATTTGTAAATGCTTCACATTCCCAATTAAAATCGCCATAAAAATAAGCACTTTCATCAATAGATAAATTAACATCTACATTTTTTTTGCTTTTCTCAAGCTTGATATTTTCTAAGCTTTTTTTCATGAGAAAACTTACATTAATTAAGTCTTTATTAAATAGCAGAACATTAGCATCAAATTTAGATAACTTTAAAATTGCAATCACTAAGAAATTAATATTCTCCGTGAGTGATCGTATATCTTTTAAAAAATCCTTTTGTTTATCCTTATCTACATCTTCTTCTATTAGGGTGTCAGCCATAAGCATTATAGAGGTTAAGGGTGTTTTTAACTGATGAGAAATATTTGCTAAATTATCTTTTATTTTAATTCTTTCATCATATTCTTTAGCATACATTTCTTTTAAATTGATTGTTGTTTTATATATTTCATTTTTTAAAATAGATAACTCGCCTTCATCATTATTAACTATTTCTAAATCATACAAGCCCTTATTAATTTTTTTTAAATAGTCTGTCATGTATATCAATTCTTGTTTTCTTTTCTTGCGTTCACAAAAATACATAAATAACCATGTCAAGTTAAAAGCAAAAAAAACTGAAACACTTATAATGATATACTTTTCTTGTACTTGATTTATTTTTTTAAGATAACTTGTATTATCATTAATAAATCCATACCTTTTCAAAGTGTCACTACTACTAGAATTTTTAGTGTTTAAAAGCTTTACAATGTCTTCTTCATGCACATTTGGATAATACTTTTCTATTTCATTTACTAAACCTGATAAATATATATTTACTTCTCTATTATAAGAAATAAAAGCAAAATAATTTAAAAAAAGTACTAAAATTAAACCGCTAATCATCCATGCAACAAACTTTTTCATAAATCCACCCTATATCCAATGCCCTTAATAGTTTTTATCAAACTTTCACTGTTAAGTTTTTCACGAATTCTTTTTATATAAACACTCAAAGTATTGTCATTAACATATTTTCCAGATAAATCCCATATTTTCTCTATAATTGTATCCCTAGTTACAATGCGATTACGATTATCTAAAAGTAAAAATAATATTTTTAATTCTAAGCCAGTAAATATAACCTCTTTTTCATTAACGTAAACTTTATAGGCATCCATATCAAATTTAATATTTTCATAAGTAATAGTATTATTTTTCCTTTTCCTTTTCAATATATTATTAATTCTTGATAATAATTCTTTCGAACGAAATGGCTTAATAATATAATCTTCGGCTCCCAAGTCAATAGCTTTAACTACAATATCTTCTTCATCCTTAGCACTCAAAACTAAAGTTGGGATATCATTATGCTCTTTTAAAAATGTTAGTCCATCGCCATCCGGTAACATCAAATCCAAAATTAATAGATCTATATCAGATATAAGTTTATTAGCCAAACTAAGCTTGTTTGCAACTATAACTTTATAATTATGTTGTTCGAGCAAAAATAGTAGAGCTTTAATAATCATTTCGTTATCTTCCACTAAAAGTATTTTCACCTAAAACACCTCACATATATAGTACCATATTTTAAGAAAAATTAGGTCAATCGAACCTAATTTTTATATATTTTCATCCTTAATAGTATCAATTATATTTTCACTTTTTGTTTTTCTTAAAGCAAAATACATAATTAAACTAACGAGAATATAGACAACAAATATTGCTATTAAAATTGCTTGCCATGGAAATAAATATCCATAATCACTACCATTTGCAAATGCCTTATAAATAGCAAATGAACCTAATATACCTAAAGGAATACCAATAATTAATGCTTTCGTAGAATACAAAATTGACTCTAAGTTAATCATTTTATTAAATTCATTTTTAGTCATACCAATAGACTTAAGCATAGCAAACTCTCTTCTTCTTAAATTCATATTCGTACTTATGGTATTAATAATATTAGTAACACCAATTAAACTGATAACAATAATAAAACCATACAAGAAAATTGCTACTAAAATAATTAAACTTCTTTGTGCTTTAGCTTCTGTTTCAATATTAAACAAACTATAATTAGTAATATTTTCATCAAGTAAATATTCTTTAATTAAACTTTCTAGTTTTTCTGCATCTGTTGATTTAATATATAAACTTTTTGAATCAGTAGTATTTACATTATAATTAGATACAATATAATCATAAAATATATCACTTACTATAACTGTTGGAGTTTCACTATATACATTTTGAAGTCCCATTGGTAAAGTATCAATTCTCTTTAAAATTTCTATACTTAAATCTTTATTATTAATAGAACCAGTAACAGTTTTAAATTTATTTAAATCAAATAAATTTACTTCCTTATAATTTTTACTACCTTCTTGATAAAAAATATATTTATCAATTAATAAACCTTTATAATTAAAATTACTTTCATCAACTTTATTTTCTTTAAGTATTCTTTTAAACTCATCTTCACCTACAGACATAATTCTAAGAGGTAAATCATTAATTCCATCATAGTTCTCTAATACATCTTCATTATAATATTTTTTATAATCAAATGTCATACTCATTCTTCTATTTATACTATATTTAGTAATATTATCCATTTTTATTATATCATTAATTACTTTTTTAGATTCTTCTTCGCTACTATCTTCAAGATATACTTGAATATCATAATTAGCATCTTGATAATACTGATTTGTTAGTTTAAAGCCATAACTTAAAAATGATGATAAAGAAATAAATACAGCAACACTTAATACAATTGATATAATCGTAGTTCTATTTCTTTTTTTATTTCTCTTTAAATTTTTATAGGCAATATCTCCCCCAACTCCAAATAATTTATTAACTATTGTAGATGACTTAATTTTCTTACTATTTATTTTTATTTCATTATTATTTCTAATAGCTTCAATCGGTGAAATTTTACTACTTTTTTTAGCAGCTCTAAGAATAGATAAATATATTGTAACTGCTCCAAGTATAATGCTTAAAATTACTGGCCAAATAGATATACTAAATACAAATTTAAAATCATCAGAAGTATACTTAGCAAAATAATTTATTATAATAACAAGTATATAATCAGCAAGTATACCTGATAATATACCTAACGGAATACCAATTAGACCAAGAATAAAACCTTCATGTAAAACATTTTTCTTTATTTGCTTACTTGTTGCTCCAACACTAGAAAGCATACCATACATCTTTTTCTTCTCTTGATTAGCAATATCAAAACTATTTTTTATAACAAATACACTAGTAAGTATTATAATACCTATTACTACACCCGCAACAGCATATAACATATTCATTGTTCTATCACTTAAACTAACGCCACTCCACCTTAAAAGTTCATCATTTAAAGTAATATTATATTTATTTAAATCTTTATCATTTGCTATATTATTTATATATTCTTTATAATATCCAGCATCTTTAAATAATAATGAGACATTTATATTATCACTTACATTATCTATTTTAGTAATTACTGTATAACCTGGAGCACTATATCCTTCAATATTATAATTTAATCTCTCCGTAATACCTACAATTTTATATTCATGTTTACTTGTATCAGTTATATATTCATGACAAAGATCAGTTTCTCCTTCTTCCACATAATATGGATTACTTTGGTTAAGAATAGTTCCATCAGTGCATACTCTTTTTCCAATATCTAAACTAATTGTATCACCTAGTTTTACCTTAGCATTATTTTTAAAAGTTACACTTACTATTATTTCTTTATCGTTTTCAGGAAGCCTTCCATAAACTAATTTTAATGTAGTATTTGAAAAAGCTTCATTGGTATACCCAACAACATAAGCATATGGTTTATATTTATTTATATTATCCACTTTAGCATAACCAAAAGCCTCACTTAAATACATACTCTTTACATGACTATTATTTGTAAAATATTTCAAGTCTTTTTTACTTACATTTTCAATTGTTAAATGTCTATTTCCTCCATCTGTAATAGCTATATTTACTAAAGTTGCTTGAAATGATGTAACCATACCAGCTACTGCACAAATTAAAGCAACAGACAAAACTATACCTACTATTGTTACTATTGTTCTTTTTTTATTAAGCTTTAAATTCTTAATAGTTAATTCGTTTAATATATTCATAATTAATTCCTAACATCACTAACTATTTTTCCATCTTCAATAGTAATAACTCTGTTAGCTTCTTTTGCTATTTCATCATCATGAGTAATAATTATAACCGTTTGTTTATACTTTTGATTTGAATCTTTTAATAACTCTATTATTTCATCACTCGCTTTTGAATCTAGGTTTCCTGTTGGCTCATCAGCTAACACTAATGCAGGATTATTAATAATAGCTCTTCCAATCGATACTCTTTGTTGTTGACCACCAGACAATTCATTTGGCAAATGATTTTTTCTGTTTTTTAACCCTAATATATCAATAATTTCATTCAATCTTTCTTTACTTACTTTTCTATTATCTAGCCTACATGGTAACATTATATTTTCTTCAACATTTAAAATTGGAATCAAATTATAAAATTGATATATTAATCCTACTTGCCTTCTTCTGAATATTGCTAAAGCATCATTGTTCATTTGATAAATATCAACGCCATCTATAAACACTTTACCACTTGTTGGTCTATCTACTCCTCCTAATAAATGCAAAAGAGTTGATTTACCTGATCCGGATGCACCAACAATTGCTACAAAATCTCCCTTTTGAACACTAAAGCTTACATGATCAACGGCATTTATATTAGTTGAACCATTTTTATAAGTTTTAACTAAATTTTCTACTTTTAATATTTCCATATTATCTCCCTCAATTTAATAATATTACATAAAAATGACTCCACGGTGACTTTTAAAAAAATACTTGCTAAATGCAAGTATTATTGTAGTTCAAAAGAACCTGTGTATAATTTATAATATGTTTGTTTAGCTTTTATTAAATCATCATGCATTCCACGTTCAATTATTTTACCGTTTTCTAAAACCATAATTGCTTTAGCATTTTTTACTGTTGATAACCTGTGAGCAATCACAAAAACAGTTCGACCACTCATAAGTTTATCCATACCATCTTGAACGTGTTTTTCCGTTCTACTATCAATGCTACTAGTAGCTTCATCCAAAATCATAACTGGAGGATTTACAAGAGCAACACGCGCAATAGACAATAATTGCTTTTGCCCTTGAGATAATTCGGCGGTATTACCTGAAATTACCGTGTCATATCCCTTCGGTAATAATTTTATAAATTCATCAGCATTAGCTAGTTTTGCAGCCTTAATAGCATCATCCATTGTTGCAGTATCATCACCATAACAAATATTATCTTTAATAGTTCCACTAAATAAATATGTATCTTGTAAAACTATACCTAATGATTTTCTTAAATCGGTTTTTTTGATTTCCTTTATATCGATGCCATCATAAGTAATAGCGCCTTCAGAAATATCATAAAAACGATTAATCAAATTGGTTATAGTTGTTTTTCCTGCTCCGGTTTCACCAACAAAAGCTATCTTTTGACCTGGTTTGGCATATAAAGTTATATCATGCAACACTTCTTTTTTTCCATCATACGAGAATGAAACATTATTTAATCTAACATCTCCCTTTAAAGGAATTTGTTTTTCATTACCATTTTCATCTTTGCATAACCAAGCCCATTTATTTTTTCCTATCTCTTCAAGAGTTATTGTACCATTATCAACTTCGCTTTCAGCATCCAATAGCGTGAAAATTCTTTTTGCTCCGGATAGCGCTTGAAAAACTACTCCAATCTGTTGAGTTACTTGACTGATTGGATTAGTAAAGTTTCTAACTAATTGTAAGAAAGCCGCAACAACACCAAGTGTGATTGCACCAAAGCCTTTAACAACCATAGCTCCACCTATGATAGCGACTAAAACATAAATGATGTGACCAACATTATTAGAAATTGGCCCAATTATATTTGCGTGGGATTCAGCTTTATAAGAGTTTTCACATAATTCTTCATTAATTATATCAAACTGCTCTTTAGCTTTATCCTCATGAGTAAAAACTTTTATTACCTTTTGACCAGTAACCATTTCTTCAACAAAAGCATTTACCTTTGCTTTTGAATCTTGTTGATTATCAAAATATTTTGCGGATTTTTCAGCGGCAGTTTTTGTAGAAAGTATCATAAAAAATACCCCGATAAAAGAAACTATAGTTAAAATAACACTTTGACATAGCATTGAAATGATAATTAATATAATTGATAATATAGAAGATATTAAAGTGGGAATACTATTTGAAATAAGCTGTCCCATTGTATCAACGTCATTGGTGTAAAAGCTCATTATATCTCCATGCTTATGTGTATCAAAATAACTTATAGGTAGGGTCTGCATATGTGAAAACATTTTATCACGCATCTTTTTTAAAACACCCTGTGATATTGTAACCATTACTCTTTGGTAAATGTAATTAAATATTATTCCTATAATATATATAACTGTCATCAAAACTAAAAATTTAAATAATGGTGCATATGAAATATTATTATTACTTAATAAAGGAACAATATATTTATCAATTAATATTTCAATAAAGAAAGCTCCAGATACGGTTATAGCTGTACTTATCAAAATACACACTAAAGATAAAATCCATAGTCCTTTATATTCTTTAACAATAATATTAATGAGTCTTTTGACTGTATCTTTTTCAATTTTTTCAGTATTAGTACTGAATTGTCTTTTTCCTCGCATATTACTCTTCTTTCTGCTGTGATTTATATACTTCTTGATAAATCTTATTGTTTTTTAAAAGCTCTTCATGAGTACCTATTCCATTTATTTTTCCTTTATCCATAACAATTATTCTATCAGCATCCATAACTGACAAAATTCTCTGAGAAATAATAATTGTAGTCATTTCTTTTTGTTTAGTTTTTAAATGATTTCGAATCTTGGCTTCAGTAGCAGTGTCTACCGCACTTGTTGAATCATCCAATATCATAATTTTAGGCTTTTTTAATAAAGCACGAGCAATACATAATCTTTGCTTCTGACCACCGGAAACATTAGTTCCACCTTGTTCTATTTTAGTATTATATTTCTTCTTGAAAGTATCTATAAACAGATCTGCACACGCAATTTGGCAAGCATTTTCAATTTCTTTTTGACTAGCACTTTCACAGCCCCACAATAAATTATCTTTGATAGTTCCAGTGAATAATGTGTTTTTTTGTAAAACACAACTTACATTGTCCCTAAGAACATTTAAATCATAATCTTTAACATTTATTCCACCAACATAAACATTTCCTTCCAATGTATCATACAGCCTTGGAATTAAGTTTACAAGTGTTGACTTACCTGAGCCAGTACCCCCTATTATACCTATTGTTTCACCAGATTTAATTTCTAAATTAATTTTCTTTAAGGCTAATTTATTTTTATCTGATATATAAGAAAATCCTACATTTTCAAACTGAATATCTCCAGATATCATCTCCTTAACAGGATTTTTAATATTTTTTATAGTTGGTTTTTCTCTTAAAAGTTCGACAATTCTCTCTAAAGAAGGAATCGCAATTGTAATAAATACAAAAATCATTGATAGCATCATCAAACTAGAAAGAATTTGAGTTGAATAAGTGAATAAACTCATCAATTCTCCAGTAGTCATTTTATTTGAAGCTATTAATTTTGCCCCAACCCAAGCTATAATAATAAAAGTTGAGCGCATTGATAATTGCATTAATGGTGAGTTAAATGCTAAGATTTTTTCAGCTGTAGTATGAAACTTGAACACACGATTAGAAACTTTATTAAATTTTTCTTTTTCTTTTTTTTCTTGAACAAACGCTTTTACAACTCTAATACCTGAAACATTTTCTTCAACGGTATTATTTAACTTATCATACTCTTTAAATACTTTTTCAAAATATTTTTTAGCTTTCGAGACAATAAGAATTAAACCTACTGCCAAAATTGGCATAACTCCAAGATATATTAATGAAATCTTACTATTAATTTTTATTGCCATCACAAGTGAAAATATCATCATTAAAGGAGCACGTACCGCTATCCTAGTTACCATTTGAAAAGCCATCCTAATGTAATTAACATCAGTAGTTATTCTAGTAATAATGCCCCCTGTTGAGAACCTGTCAATGTTTTCAAACGAATAATCTTGTACTTTATAAAATATATCATGACGTAAATTTTTAGCAAATCCAGTACTAGCTTTTGCTGATGAAAAACCTGCTAATACTCCAAAAACAAGCGATAGTAAAGCAAGAATAATAAGATATAAACCATATTTATATATCATTGACATATTTCCTGCGGACACTCCAAAATCAATAAGCTTTGCCATTACATAAGGAATAGCTACTTCTAAAACAACTTCAAAAGAAACAAAAACAGGTGTTAGTATAGCACACCATTTATATTCTCTAACACTTTTTAATAATTCTCTAACCATAACAATCCTTTCAATAATAATTATTATAATACAATTTATAATACTCATCAATATTTAAAAATATTATAGTATAGAAAGCAATTTTATTATATAATAAGTTTAAAGATTATATATGAAAATAAGGTGATATTTTTGCGAAAAATAATTAAAAAAAATAACAAGTTAAAGAATATATACTTATTAATATGTGTTATATTTCTTATCATACTTATTTATTCAGTGTTAAATATAGTATCATGGTTTAAAGATAACCAAAAAATAGATAAGCAAGTTAATGACATCATAAATAACACAAAAGTTGAAGAAGTAAATGATAATAGTAATACAGAGATTATTAAGCAAGAGAAGAAAATACCCGAAACGTCTATATATTGGACATTTTTAAAAACTCCTCTGATAAATGTTGATTTTGATAAGTTAAAAAAAACAAACAGTGATACAGTTGGATGGATAAATGTGTCGGGAACTAATATCAATTATCCTGTAGTTCAAACAAAAGACAATACATACTATTTAACTCATTCATTTGATAAAACATACAATAAAGCCGGATGGGTATTTATGGATTATCGAAATAAAATGGATAACATTAATAAAAATACTATTATTTATGCCCATTCAAGGGTTAATAACACTATGTTTGGTTCGCTAAACAAAACGCTAAAAAAAGATTGGTATAATAATAAAAATAATCACATGATTCGCTTATCAACTGAGAATACAAATTCAATGTGGCAAATATTTTCTGTATATACAGTACCAAATACAAATGACTATATTAAAACAGTCTTTAATAATGATGATGAATTTTTAGATTTTATAAACCTTATAAAAAATAGAAGCAAATTTGATTTCGCTACAGACGTTAATATAGGCGATAATATAATCACTTTATCAACATGCTATAAAACTAATGAAAGAGTTGTAGTTCACGCTAAATTAATAAAAAAAGAAACAAAAAATTAAAAGTAAAATTGCTTTTAATTTTTTATTTCAATACTATTTCATAAGTTTTATTTCTTATTACAAAATCTAAATAAACATTTGAGGCCGAATTAACATTTGACGCAACTTGTAAAACCATTTTATCTTTTAGATTTTGGGATTCAATAAAGAAGACCCTAGACGTGTATTCTTTATCATTAATAATATATCTAACTTTAGCAAAATCCTCCATAAAAGCTTTAGTTGAGCTGTTATATATAAAATATGGAGCATCTTTATCAATAGTCAGTTCATAATCTAACACTAATAGTAACTTATAGTCGCCTCTTATATTTTGATCTACGGTAATGATATCGTTCCACATACGACAATTAAGAGGAGTAACACAACTTTCATAACTAAATTGATAACTCTTTCCAAACATAAAGCTTTTTACCAAAAAGCTTGAATTACCTATATTAGAGTACAAAAAGTCAAGTTTTTCATTAAGCTCTACACTATTAGCCTTTGTTTTCTCCGTTATTAATATCGGCTTTATAGAAACATCACTATATTTAGATATTATCTCACCAGGCTTGACACTTGCTCCCCTAAAAATTTTAAGGGTATAACTACTTTTTATTTCATTTTTGTTAATTTCGTAAACCAGTGTGATGGTTTTTGTTGAAGAAGAAGATATCTTTTCAGCATGATAGGGATTAGCATAATCTTTAAAATATATAGAATTTGTAAGCACTGGATTAACAGCCCTTTTATTAACAATCAATCTAAAATTACTATAATCTAAAACTTGAGATGTAGTACTATTATTGGTCGCTTTAATTTTAACCGCAACATAGTATTTATCACTTTTTATTTCACTACCATCAAATGATAAATTAGAAATAATACTATCAACTACATTTATATTAAAAGATTTATGCAATAGATTTTCGGATGTATTGAAAGTCTTTTTATATACTTCTCTATTTAAAAATAAAGAAACAACTAATACTACAATAACAACAATTCCAATAACCGAAATAACAAAAGTGTTCTCTTTTACATAATAGCGAAATTCTCTTATAAATTTACGAATGCTTCTTCTAGTTTTATAATTATCTTTTTGAAATGTAAATTCAAACTCTTCACTATCTTCGCTATCAATTTCTAATTCTTTTAAATCCTCGCCAAAATTAAACTTTTTTATATTAAAGCCTATAGAAGTAACAAATGAGTAAATAGCAAAAATTATTTGGGGTATAATTGCAATAACCGAAATGTCTCGATACGCTCTTAATGATTGACTAGAAATATTAGCGTTGTTTAAAGTATTAATATAATTATAAAAAATTGAGAAAGCTACAAAAAGAATTATATAAAAAACTATACCATTTATATAATACTTACGAGGTTTGTTTTTGTGACTTAATAAATAATAAATGGCTAGCAATAACCCTAGAATTAAAATAATTGCAAAATACATAAAATAATTTATATATGATCCTGCAACCTGACCAGATTCTATGGCAGTGTAATTATTTGCAACAGACAAATTAAAAAAGGTTATTAACTTATATGACTTAAAAATTAAATAAGCCATAAGCATAGTAATAATGAAATGAATACTTTTAAAATGTTTAATTAAAAATGCATACGGCTTTTTTAAGATCATTCTATCAACCACCTACTATCATTATAAAAAAAAAATATGATTTTTTCAATCATATCATTTATTATTTTTTTTACTTACTAAAAGCTGATCGGGTAACAAATAAATTGTTTCATTTTCAGCAAGAACATTGGCTTTAGACTTTTTAAAAACATTAGCAACCATATCAAGAGTATCACCTTCAGCAGTTAAATAGTAACTATAGTTATTTTTAGGAATAAGTATTTCTTGTCCTGGATAGATATAATCTTCAGCACCAAGTCCATTCATTTGAGACAACAACTCTGGATTTATATTATATTTTCGTGCTATACCATAAATCGTATCTCCTTTTTCAATTATATAATAATTAAAATAAGCTTTATTATTTTCGGGAAGTACTATTTCCGTATTTTCTCTAAGTTCACCCGTGTAATATAAATTGTTAGTTTTTTCAAGCAACGATAGATCTAAATCAAAGCGCTTAGCAACATCCATTAAACTTTCTCCGTCTTTTGTAAAGTATCTATTAAACATATTATCACTCCTATTTTAGGATATGTTTAAAGTACAAAATGGTGCTAAGATATAAAAACAATATTTTTATAGTTAAAATTCCATTCAAAGTTTTCTACAAGAAGTTTATCACCATAAAATGGAGAATAAACATATAGCTTATCATCACTAATATAATATATATCATTCATCTCTTTATAGACAATCGTTTTAACTTTGTTATTTGTTATAAGTTCCTTATAATCATCTATAACTTTATATAATTTATTATTATCAACCACATATTTAATTGGTTCATTTTCCACAAATGATTGCTTATTTTGAGTAAGTTTTAAATGACTAGTATTAACCCACTTTTCGTTTTGCCATAATTTAGGCTTTACTTGTCTAATTTTCTTCTTATGATAAACCATTTCATACTCAGTTTGATGCTTCGTATCATACATAAAAACACTTTTATTATTAGATCCTAAAATATAACTATCAAAAGAGATATCATTATTTAACTTCCAAGTTGTTAAGGCCCCTTTCTTAATATTATAAAGATAAATTTCATTAAAAGTAAAATCTTGATCATAGTTTGGAATCATAAAATAACCATTATATATATTAGCTAAATCAATATCATAAATATCTTTATTTAACAACTTTATTGTTTTAAACTCATTTTCCAAAACATCTATGCCTGTATAATTCCATATCAAAATTCTTTTACCATTTAAATCATACACAAGATTATTTTTATATTTTTTAAAGTCAGTTTTAGTGTTTTTTATATTATTAAAGCCGCTCGCAACTAATTCGTTATTATTCTTACAAATTCCATAAGTTTTCACATATTCACTTTTTGGATAGATACACTCTTTTTCTTTTTTTATTTCTTTTAATAATTTTCTTTTATTACTATATGAATCAAAAAGTACAAGTTTATATGTATCATTTTTATCACTAATAGTAAATTTGTAATATTCTCCCTTTTTTAAATACTCTTCTTTTACTTTAAAACCATTTAAAGTGTACTCTAAATGATAATTATGTTTGGATAAAGTAACAGACAAATAGATAGCAAAAAGAAATATTATAACTAAAAAGATACTAACTATTTTTTTCATCTCTATAATATTCCTTTTTCATTTTCATCATATATTCAGAAATTTGAGTTTCTATTTCATCTAAAGCTTTCTTTGAAAGATTAGAAATTGTTACCACTTCTTTTACAGTGTCAATATTAATAGAACCCCATAAAAGTCCTGAATATATTTGCATATCATTATACAAATCAGGAGTAATTATGTTTAGAAAATAACCCCAGACAACCCTTTTCTGACCAATTAAAATTCTTTTATTAGTTAAAGCCACTACACACGTATTAAACCACTCAAATGGGCCTTTATTTTTTTGACCAGGAAAAGCATATATAACAACCTCACCAGGATTCAAATGTTTTTCAATTACGGCAGCATGTTTTTTTAATCTAAACCATGTTATACCACCTTTATATTTCTTTTTATATAGTTTTATATGATCATAAACACTTGCCATAACATCTACCTCAAAGTAAGTATAACATAAATTTATAAAAAAAAGAACTTATTTAAATAAGTTCAATTTTCCAATAACATCTAACTTAGTTTTATTACCATTTAAGCTATTTACGACGCCTGATATAATAAGAACTATAACAGTTATAAAAAGCATTATTATTAGAGCTATAATTACAATTGGTATTTCTTCACCACAATAAATCTCTACCCCATATAAATAGCTCGAACATTTTCTTTTAACTTTTACACCAAGTAAGATAATTGAAGCAATTACAGAAATTATTTCAAATATGAATAAGTTCATTGCCTCACATGCATGGAAATGAATGTAACTATTTTTCTTGTAACGTTTATTAAAGTAAATTAGGGGCGCTACCAAATAGCTTAAAGCAGCTATTTTTTTATCATTATCGCTAATTTTTCTAGCCATAGCTGCCTACTTCACAGCTCTAATCATTATTTTAGCATCAAACTTTTTGTTTTTATCAATATCTTGATTTTTTAATGTATCTTTAAATTCATAATTAATTGTGTAAACATAAGTGTGATTAGCTGGTATTAAAATATTTTTTAGTAAGGCTTGTTCTTTATAAGGAGCTTGAGCATCCTTTAAAATTGTTGTAGTACCATTACTAATCGTATACGTTATATTATTTTCTTTTGTTATATTGTTAAAAACATCTGTCCAGTAAAGATCAAAAATAGCCGAAACATTTGATTCATTCTTTATTACAAATTTCTGCGTTCCTGTCCATTTAGGAGAAACATTATAAGCTCTTAAAGGTTGGATATTTATAAGCCTTAATCTAGCTCCTTTGCCAGTTCTTATAATAACAATAGCATCATTAGGTTTATTCTTTGTTATATCACATTTAACTTGAATGTTTTTATCTGGCTTCATGTCATTATTGGTATCTATATTAATATCTGCTTGACCATCACCATCTAAATCAATATTTAAATCTGGCCATCCGTCACCATCTGTATCAATGTTAATATTTCTATTCATTAAATTTTTGTCGGCTTTTCGATCGTTATTTGTATCAATATTAAAGTGAGCTTCATAATCATGACAATAATCAATATTATAATCTGGTTTCATGTCATCATTTGTATCACAGTTAATATCACAAACATTATCTCTATCAGTATCAATGTTAATTTCAGCATATCCATCATTATTTATATCACAATTGAAATTACATTTATTATCGCCATCTGTATCGATATTTATATCAGGTATTCCATCACCATCTAAATCAATATTTATATCAGGATGCTTATCTTTATCTAAATCACAATTTAAGTCGCACTTTCCATCATTATCAGTATCAATATTTATTAGGTTAAAGTCTGGCTTTTGATCATTATCAGTATCTATATTAAAATGCTTTGATTTATCGTTATTGTGATCGATATTATAATCTGGCAATTTATCACCATCCGTATCACAATTAATGTCACAGATCTTATCACCATTTAAATCGATATTTATATCTGCAATTCCGTCATTATTTGTATCACAGTTAAAATCACATTTTCCATCATGATTTATATCGCAATTTAATTTACATGTTTTATATACTTTATTATCATGATATTTTCTATATGAAAATGTTGCTCCAAATAAAGATACTAACAATATTAAAATACATAAAATAATAATTAATATTGTTTTTCTTCTTTCTTCTTCCCTTTCCTCATCAGCAAGTATCATGTATTGTTCTTCATAGTCGATTGGTTCATAATTGGTATTATTTACATCTTCAGGCTTTTTCACTATAACACACTCCTAGTCTAAAAAAAGTATAACACATATTATTTTTTTACTCAATATTAACAACTTTAAAAGAAGCATTAAAGTTTTTACCTTGATTATAATTTTGAATTTTATCTAAACTTTGATAGGTTATTACAACCTTCCAATAATCAGTAGTTATCTCATCTTTAGGCGTTGTCAATAAATTGTTAGTTATAATATGATTTGTCCCTTTTAGCTCCGTACAATCCACATCTTTTAATACTTCAGTCCAATTTATTTTATCACTACTTTTATAAACGCTATAAACTAGTTCTGGAGTATTTTCAGTCGATTCAGGGTCATAAGTAAATTCGTTTGTAAGTACTTCTAAATCTATTCCATAAAGGGCCTTAGTTGTTTCTTTGTTATCGCCTTTTAATGCTACGGAAAAGGATAACTCGCCACTATACCCAGGTTCTTTAGCCTCTAATATTAAGTCTTTTCCAACATCATAAGTAATCTCAGCTTGAGAAGATGTTTCAATATTAACTTTCAACTCTTTATCGCCATCAATTTTAGCTGAAAAAAATGCATACGTAAGTCCTACTACAGACAATACTAATATTGTAATTGCCATTATGGCTAATAATAAAGTTTTATCATCTTTCATACTATCACCATCATAATAATGATATCAAAAAAGACTGTTATTAGCAAATAAAAAAAGATGCTTTTTCGCATCTAATTTTTTATTATTCAGCTGTAGTAACAACTTTTCCGCCGTTTTTACAAACAACGTTTTTTAATACAATGTTTCCAGCATAAGTTTTGTTTTGATGAGCATCTTGTTTTGCATCAGCATTGTAGAAAATACCAGTAAATGTAAATACTTGTGTAGTTGCAGCTTTATCTTCAGCTTTATTAGAAATAGTTCCATTACTTACTAAAGTAGTTTCAGCTGTTCCATCAGCTACTTGAGTTTCAGCAACTTCAGTTGCACCAGTACCAGTAGCAGTAGCAGATAATGTGAATTCTTTTTCTACACCAGTAGTTTTTGTATACTCATCTCTTTTTGGATCTGTAGAAGCAGCTTCTGGTACATATACTATATCATATGTACATACAGTAGTTCCTTGTCCAGCAGTCAAATTAAGAGTTACAGTATTACCATCGTTATCAGTAGAAGCAGCAGTACCAGCTTCACCTTTTGTCATTGTAGAGTTGTTGATACCGTTTAATACGATTTCACCATTAACTGCTGATGAAAATACGTCAGTACCTCCCTCAGTAGTTACTGTAACAGGCACTTTTTTCTCATTAGCATCAATGTTAGCTGAGAAATAAGCGAATGTTGCACCTACAACTGCTACTAAAAGTGTTGCAATTGCGATTACTGTTAACAAAACTGTGTTTTTCTTTTCCATTCTTACATCCTCCTCTATCATTCATACTAGCAGAATTTTTATAATTATGCAAGAGAGATTTTGTCATTTTTAAAAATTTTTAATCTTTAGGTAATAACGTAAGTGATACTTTATTTTTTTCTTTCAGTATATCCAAAACGTAACAAGTTACAATATCACCAACACTAAATAATTCACTTGGATGTCTTATATATTCTTTAGATAATTCTGAAATATGTGCTAACCCATCATTTTTAAGGCCAATATCAATAAAAATTCCAAAATCTATTACATTCCTTACTGTTCCCTGTAGTTTCATTCCTACTTCCAAGTTTTCTATTTTTAAAACATCTTTACGTAAAACTGGCTTTTCAATTTCATCTCTTGGATCTCTAATTGGTGACTGTAAACTAAGTACTATATCATTATAAGTTGGCTCATTTTCTTTTTTCTCTATAACTTTTAATTTATCAAGGCCAATATCATTTATATCAAATCCATAATCGTTTAAAATATTTAAAGCTAAATTATAACTTTCTGGATGTATGCTGGTTTTATCTAAAGGATTATCTCCATCAAACACTCTTAAAAAACCGATTGCTTGCTCATAAGCTTTTTCGCTCAAAATTTTGTTTTTAAGTAATTCAAGTCTAGATTTTATAACACCTTTTTTGTCACGATACGAAAGAATTTTTTCAATATTTGATTTTGTTAGACCTGACACATATTTTAAAATTGCCTCACTAGCTGTATTTATATTAACGCCTACACTGTTTACAACCTTTTTTACTGTAAATAATAGTGAATCGTCTAGTTTCTTTTTAGTTACATCATGCTGATATAATCCAACTCCTATACTTTTAGGTTCTATTTTCACTAACTCATTTAATGGATCTATTACTCTTCTCGCTATAGATACGGCGCTTCTTTGCTCTACATGTAAATCTGGAAACTCAGCTATTGCTAATTTACTTGCGGAATAAACACTAGCCCCTGCTTCATTAACCATTAAATATGATACATCTTTATTTAATGAACTGATGACATCGGCAACTAAAGCCTCACTCTCTCTGGATGCCGTACCATTTCCTATCGCAACTAAATTTATATTATATTCATCTATAAGTTTTATAAGTTTTGCCTTGGCTTCTTCATATTGATTTTTAGGCTCATGAGGATATATAACATCTATCTTAAGTAGTTTACCTGTTTCATCAATTACAGCAAGCTTACATCCGGTTCTAAATGCTGGGTCAAATCCAAGGATACGTTTATTTTTCATTGGTGGCTGGAGTAATACTTTCTCTAGATTTTCACTAAAATTACTTATAGCAACTTCTTCACTTTTTTCACTTAATAGAGCTCTTATCTCCCTTTCCACACATGGAAAAATTAATCTTTTTAAAGAATCATTTATAGCCAAGATTATTAGCGTACTACATCTATCATTAGATAGTTTATAGTCCCTCTTTATATAATTAACAGCGTTGTCTTTGTTAAAATCAATCGATACATTTATTACATCTTCTTTTTCGCCTCTATTAATTGCAAGTATGCGATGTGGTTTTATTTTTCTTAACTCTTCATGATAATCATAATACATAGAGTAAACTTGCTCTTGATCTAGATCATTCTTTTTCTTCTTAGTAGAAATTGTACCCGTTTTAAAAGTATAATCTCTTATGTATTTTCGATATTTTGCTTTATCACTTATTTCTTCCGCGATAATGTACAAAGCTCCAGTTATGGCATCATCTACAGTTTTAACTTTTTCATTAACAAACCTTCTAGCTTCATTATCTATATTTTCTTTATGAGCTAATATTAATCTTGCAAGTGGCTCTAACCCATTGTTAATGGCTTCAGTCGCCTTTGTTTTTTTCTTTTCTTTAAATGGCCTATATAAATCTTCAACATCAACCAATTTTGTACAATCTAAAATATCTTTTTTTAACTGATCAGTTAATAATCCCTTTTCATCAATTAGCCTGATTACGTCATTTTTTCTTTTTAATAAATTTACTTCATAAGCATAATACTCATTTATACTTCTTAACTCTTCCTCATCAAGAGATCCGGTAGCCTCTTTTCTATAACGAGCTATAAACGGTATAGTATTACCATCTTCTAGTAATTTCAATGCTGCCTTAATTCTTTTTTCACTTATGTTCAATTCTTTACTAATTTCATTAATTATTCCATCTATCATAATTTACCTCATAAAAAAGTATATCATAAAATATCACATAAGAAATATATTTTATTATAGAAACAATTGACATTTCAAAGTGATTATAATAAAATAAATGTGTATTTGTTTTGGAGCTATAGCCAAGTGGTAAGGCGTGGGACTGCAACTCCCTGATCGTTGGTTCAAATCCGACTAGCTCCTCCATATTAATTAATACTCAGAAGTTATTCTGAGAAAATAAATGCTAACTAGAAATAGTTAGCTTTTTTGTTGTATAGATATGTTTATTTAAAAAAAAGAACTGAGTCCAATTAAAATCGTCTTCAGTTCACTTTAACAAAGTAACAATACACTTAGCAGCAAATATATGTATTAATTATTGACACATATATTTTCGTAATCATTTCCTAAAGTTTCTTGATTACTTGCTGTAAAAGTTAGCTCATTATTAACAAATTTGGATGTGTACTTAGCCTTAACGACTATATCTTTATTAGCTTCTATTTCGCTTAAATTCTTATCACAGTCGATAAGCGAAATTACTTTGTCTCCATATATTAGTGAAGGCCCTTCTGTAACACGTGATGCTTCTATTATAATTTCATCACCATTATAAGAAATGTTACTTGGAGCCATTCCCTTTACATCATCAAGTTCTCTAATTTCCGAAACTTTTCCTGTTTTATTAATAGCATATAAATATAAGTCCCTATTAAAGTCTCCCTTATAAGTCTCATACAATAACATATTATTTATAAAATAAAATGATAGTTCATCTTTTGCATATCCCAATTCTGTTGCTAACTTTTTACCATTTACTAACACATCAAATGATGTATATACATCATCAATAACATCAAGTTCAACATAAAAATCATCATTTAGTTTATAAACAACTTTGTCATTCTTTTTTAAGCCAGTAACTTCTAATTTGTAAAAACCACTCTTACCATTTTCTGGGCTACTTAATACAATACCACTATTTGTATTATCAGGTTTAGTTATAGTACCAGGCTCCTTCTTTTTAGGTATTTCTTTGTAGACAATAAAACTTGTCAAACAAATTACTAACAATACCAAGAAGACTATAAGCACGATATATCCACTAGAAACTTTCTTTTCGTTATCCATTTTTATATTTCCTTTCTACTCTAACTTAACTATACCCCCCCCCGGTTAATTTTGTCAAAGAAAAACATACGTTTTCGCATATGTTTACGTTTCTGCGTAAAACACAAAAAAAATAAAAATAAAATTCTATTTATTTCTAGCTAAGCTCTTTAATCCGGTATCAACCATCTCAAAATATCCACTATTTTTTTCATAAAAACATTTAAAAGCTTCCTTTAGTTCTGAAAAATTTAATTTATCATTCATAAATTTGTTATAATCATTTAAGTAGTCATCACAATAATCTAATAAACTAATTCCCTTACTATAATCTGTCATATAAAAAGAATCTTGAACTTTGTAACTTTTTATAAAATCATAATATTCATATATCGGCCCTTGCATTAATAATACGCCATCATTTTTTCTGCCAATAGAAAATTTTGAAGCATCAACAATATGCCTAAAATCGTTGTTATCAACTACTATATTTAAAACGTGATTTAGACTAGTATCTTTTTCACTTGGAGTGTAAGTTACATTAATTTTTACGCCCTTACTTCTTTTAGTAATAGTTTTCTTACTTTTACCACATAAATCAATTTTATTTAATGACTTTCTTACACATTCGTTAACACAAAAACAATCATGTTTTTCATTTTTAAAAGTACAACTAACACTTACGATTGGATCATAAACAAACAATTGAGATGAGTTATAATTTAATTCTTTAAATATTCTGTATAATAAGTCAGAAACATGCCTGCAGTAACCATATCCGGACATAATAAAGCTTCCACACAAATCAAAAGGAATAATCTTTTCTTTTTCAAGATTAATTAAATCAATCGGAACATTGATCACAAATGATTTGGTAGATAAATATCCTATTCTATACATAGCATAAAAAGTTTTCATTATTTTAATCGGATCATCTTGTATTCCAAGATCTATAAAAAATTTTGCTATTAATCTTATGATTTCGTCATAATTTTTAGAAATCTCTAAAAGTTCATTTTTATAATACATACTATCCCCCAATAATATTATACTACTACTTAAAATAGATATTTTAACATGAATTGATCTACATTATTTATCATTCTACTTTAAATAAACCAAATTAAAGAAAGTTTTTTATGTTCCTACTAACTTTACGCTAAAAGTTTTTAATATCTTACAAATAACATACATAATTCGTATTCTTTTACATTTCGCGTATATTTTTCTTAAAAATGAGAAAATTTTTACTGGTGGTAGTATGTATCCTAACAGATTGGCAGATTTAAGAGATGAGGCAGAACTTACCCAAGAAGAACTTTCTAAGGTAATTGGTGGTTCACGCGTAAACATAAGCAATTGGGAAACTGGTAAAGAAACTCCAAATATAAATAGAGTTAATCTTTTGGCAAACTATTTTAATGTAAGTTTAGATTATATATTTAGACTAACAAATGACAAAAGTGTCAAAGATATAGAGAATTGTCCTATTGATAGACAAGTGGTTGGCAAACGTTTAAGGTCATTTAGAAAATCAAATAACCTAACTTTAAAAAGCCTTGCTGATGAATTAAATACGACACCTTCTACTCTATGTGCTTATGAAGCAGGCAAAACTCTACTTTTAACCTCATTTGCTTTGCAAATCTGTCAAAGGCATAAGGTCTCAATGGATTGGCTTTATGGTAAAAAAAATTAGAAATCAAATGATTTTCTAATTTTTTTTAATGTAATACATTATCTCTTCATAAATATCTATAAAAACCGACACGTAAATAGTGAAATCTTTTAACAAAAGTAATAAAAGCACTTTATCTGCGTTTTCACTTTTTCGTAATCCTTTTTTTATTTTTTCTTTTGCATCATCTAATATATAATATTTTTGCCTTAAATAATAAATAAGAAAAAGAAACACAGCTAATAGCATAAATATTCCCATGGTTTTAATAGCAAATACACCTGAAATAGCTCCTAGTAAAATGAGTATATAAGCTATAAAAATAATATATTTAACAATTGTATTAACAAAAATACCTAAATATTTATTCAAGTTATTACTCTTTTCACCAACTAACATAGAAGCCATATAAGAACCTACAATTAAGCTTAATATAGAATCATTATGGAATACGGGCGTAGATAATTTTATAACATTCCTTGTGCCATCGTATGAGTCACTATATTTTTTTCTTGTTTCAATAATAATGACATCTTCTAATTTGCATTTTTCAGTTATTTTTAAGGCTATATCAAATCCGGTTAACTTATCTTTATTAGTAAATCTATCATATTTTTTGTAAACAATAGTCATTAAAAAATATATTACAAAAGAAATTAAGATTATTAACCAAAAAATAGCATCTATCATTTTATAATCTCGTAAACCGTTCCTTCTCTTGTATCTTTAATAACAATCTTTTTTGCTAATAATTCATCCCTGATTTTATCAGCTTCGGCAAAATCCTTGTTCTTTTTAGCCTCATTACGTTTCAAAATCATTTCACTTATATACTCTTTTAATTCTAAAGAAATGTCGTCCTCTGCGGTTTTTAATAAATCCAACCCAAATACTTTGTCCCAAGACTCTATTAAGGAAAGTTTAGTTTTTCCGGATACTTCTCGGTCTTTCATTAATTCATACAAAAGAGTTATGGCATTCGAAGTATTCATATCATTAGCCAAGCATTCTTTAAACTTGTCATCATATGATCTAAAATCATTATCGTTATAAGATCCCTCATTCTTAATCAAAGAGATTCTATTCAAAAGTTTTAAATAGGAACTTTCTGCTTGATCCAATAATGGGAAAGTAAAATTAACCTGTTTATGATAGTATGAGTTTAAAATAAAATATCTATATGATAAAGGATTATATCCTTCTTCTTTTAATTTTGATGCAGTAAGGACATGACCAAGACTTTTACTCATCTTAACATTATTTGTTAAAAGCCATGATAAATGAACCCAGTAATTACACCATTTGTGACCAAGATATGATTCACTTTGAGCTATTTCATTTGTGTGATGAGGAAATATTGCATCTTCCGCACCAAAGTGAATATCCAAATGCTCTCCTAGGTGCTTTATAGCAATTCCCGAACATTCAATATGCCAACCGGGAAATCCTCTACCAAATGGGCTATCCCATTGAAGTTCTTGATTCCCAAACTTTGAATTTGTAAACCATAGAACAAAATCTGCTGGATTCTTTTTTCCTTCATCATTTGAAACATCATCACGACTTGCAACGATTAAATCATCTTTATTTCTTCCGGAAAGTTGATAATATGTTTCATCTTTAGAGGTATCAAAATATATATTTCCATTGCTTTCATATGCATATCCATCTTTTAAAAGCTTTTCAATAATTTTAATATACATATCAATTTCTGAAGTCGCAGGAACAACTATTTCAGGCCATTTAATATTAAGCAACTTACACTCTTTTTTAAATTCGTTTGTGTAAAACAAAGCTATTTCATGGGATGTTTTGTGTTCACGCTCCATAGCAATAACCATTTTATCTTCACCTGTGTCTCCATCGCTTTTTAAGTGACCAACATCAGTTATATTCATACATCTTATGACTTTATATCCTAAATAGTTGAAAGTTTTTTCAAACACATCTTCCAAAATATATGTACGCATGTTTCCAATATGTTGATAATGGTATACAGTAGGTCCGCAAGTATACATTCTAACCACACCAGGTTCATTTGGAACAAACTCTTCAATTTTCTTCGTTAAAGTATTAAAAAATCTCATTTTTTCCTCCTTGTAAAATATATGTTTATTTTATCACAATCTAGTATAAAAAAAAAGATTGTTAATAACAATCTATTTTAAAGAATTAATAACATTTATTGCCGCTGTAGCCCCTTCACTAGCCGCCGTAACAAGTTGATAAATTTGTTTATATACAATATCTCCTGCTGCATATATACCTTTTACATTAGTCTCTTGACGTTTATCAACCAAAATGTAACCATTATCATTTGTTATTTTAAGCTCATTTGCAAATCCAGTTTTTGGACTAAATCCGATATAGATGAACAAACCATCAACCGGAAGATCTCCATAGTTTTGGAGGGTTATTTTAGAAAGAATTCCATCTTTCTCATGCAAAGCCGTAACATGATCATTATTGATAATTTCAATATTTTTAGTATTTGTTACTTTGTCGATTATTTCCTTTTGAGCATTAAAAATATCTTTACGATGAACTAAATAGATTTTTTTTACGATATTAGCAAGATAAAGTGATTCTTGTAAAGCACTATTACCTCCGCCCACAACTGCAACAACTTTATTCTTGAAAAAATGGCCATCACATAAAGCACAAGTGCTGATGCCTTTACCAAGCAGTTTATCCTCTAATGGTAAGTTAAGGGTTCTTTGACTTCGACCAGTTGCAATTATTATTCTTTTAGTTCTAAACTCGGCTTTTTTAGTTTTAATAATTTTAATTTCATTTTCTAAAGTAACTTTTAAAACTTCATCATATTTAATATCTACCCCAAGTTTGTTAATTTGATTCATCAGTTTCTCGGCTAAATCTGGGCCAGAAATGCTTTCAAATCCAGGGTAATTATCAATTTCCCCAACATTGTTTAAGAGTCCACCTGGCATTGATTTATCAATTATTAAAACATTCAAATTTCCTCTTTTAGCATAAATGGCTGCTGTAATACCAGATATACCCATACCAACAATTACCAAATCATATATCATAGCTTCTCCTTAATTAATATATTTTATATCAGTGTCTTTATTATCATTATATAGATCTTCAAATTTTCCTTTTCGCGATATGATCATAAACGCTCCTAAGGCTATTATAAACAGAATAACAGATACAATTTGAGCCACCTTAAATCCACCTAACATCAATGAATCCGTGCGCATCGCCTCAATAAAGAAACGTCCAACACTGTACCACATGAAATATAAACATGTTTGCTGTCCAATTTTAGTATATTTTTGTTTTCTCACTATAATAATTATAATTGCCCCGATTAAACACCAAAGCGATTCATAGAAAAATGTTGGATGATAATAAATTCCATCTATATTCATACCATTTATGATAAATTCGGGAATATGTAAACCCTTTAGAGTTTGCAAAGACGTTGCCATCCCATGAGCCTCTTGATTAAAAAAGTTTCCCCATCTTCCAATGGCTTGGGCAAGTAATAAAAAGGGTGATACGATATCAAATATTTTTAATGTTTCCTTATTATACTTTTTACAATATAAAATAGCACAAATGCCTCCGGCTAAAACACCTCCATGAATAGCTAATCCACCATTCCAAATATAGAGAATATCAATTAAATTATTTTTGTAACTCTCAAAATTAAAAGCCACGTAATATAAGCGAGCCCCAATTATTCCCGTTATAATAGACCAAAAAGCTAAATTAAACATAAAATCATCACCTATGTGAAACTTTTTAGCCTCCATTATTGAAAGGAATATAGCCACTACACATGCTATTAAAATAAATACTGAATACCATCTAATTTCGATATTTCCGAGAGTTACTAACACTGGATTCATATTATCACATCCTCTAATGATTATAACATCTTTTTCAAAAATTCACCAGTATAAGACGACTTGCATTTTGCTACTTCTTCTGGAGTTCCACTAGTAACTATTTCTCCGCCGTATTCTCCACCTTCTGGTCCCAGATCAATTATATAGTCAGCTACTTTTATAACATCTAAATTATGTTCAATTACTATAACTGTATCTCCATTATCTACAATACGATTTAATATTGTTAATAATTTGTCTATATCTTGGAAATGTAAACCTGTAGTAGGTTCATCTAATATAAACACACTCTTACCTGTTGGCTTTTTTTGTAATTCTTTTGCAAGTTTAACTCTTCCTGCTTCTCCCCCTGATAAAGTCGTTGCACTTTGACCAAGTTTTATATAAGACAAACCGACATCCATCATAACTTGAAGTTTACTTTTTATCTTAGGAACATTTTCAAAAACTTCTAATGCTTCTTTGACTCTTAGATCAAGTACATCAGCTATGCTTAGGCCCTTAAATTTTATATCCAATGTTTCTTTATTGTATCTCTTGCCTTTACATATATCACAAGGGACATATACATCAGGTAAAAAGTGCATTTCTATTTTCTTAACGCCATCACCGCAACAAGCTTCACAGCGTCCGCCTTTAACGTTGAACGAAAAGCGTGATTTGTCGTAACCTCTTATTTTACTTTCTTTCATTTCAGCAAATAAATCTCTAATATCATCAAACACAGAAACATAAGTTGCTGGATTACTTCTTGGTGTCCTACCTATTGCATCTTGGGTTATTTGAACAACTTTATCTATTTCTTCTAAGCCCTCTATTTTTTTATGTTTTCCCGGAATAACTTTACTATTGTATATTTTTTTGGCTAAAGCTTTGTATAATATTTCATTTATTAAGCTGCTTTTCCCCGAACCAGATACCCCAGTTACACAAACAAACATGCCTAGAGGTATTTTTACATCTATTTTTTTTAGATTATGCTCTTCAGCTTTTTTTATGGTAATAAATTTTTTGTTACCTTTTCTTCTATTTTTAGGAACGTCTATTTTTCTTTCACCACTTAAAAATTTTCCAGTTATGCTATTTTTATTGTTCATAACCTCCTTAGGAGTTCCACACGCCAAGATATTTCCGCCGTCTTCACCAGCACCAGGTCCAATATCAACAAGGTAATCAGCCGCTAACATTGTATCAGAATCATGTTCTACGACTATCAAAGTATTCCCTAAATCTCGCATATCCTTAAGAGAATTAATTAACTTTTCGTTATCCCTTTGATGAAGACCAATACTAGGTTCATCCAAAACATAAAGTACGCCTGATAATTTACTGCCAATTTGAGTAGCTAAACGAATTCTTTGGCTTTCTCCACCAGATAATGTCGAAGCACTACGTGAAAGTGACAAATAAGACAAACCTACATTAATTAAAAAATCAAGACGATTTAATATTTCCTTAATTATCAAACTACTTATATTCTTTTGCTCATTGGTTAGCTTTAGATTTGCAACAAAATCCCTTAAGTCTTTTATGCTCATCTCGGTCATCTCATATATGTTTTTATGATTAATGTAAACCGATAAAACGCCTTCCTGTAACCTGGCGCCATGACATTTTTCACATTCGTTTTCAATCATGTAATTTTCAAGCCAATCTCTTATCCAAGCACTAGAAGTTTCCATATATCTTCGTTCAAGATTATTCAAAATACCTTCATAAATATCTTTGGAATATCTGATATTTCCCGTTTTTGATACATATTTATAGTCAATTAGTTCATTTGACCCATATAGTATTATATCTAATTCTTTTTTTGTAAAATCTTTTATCTTCTTATTTAGATCTATACCATATTTATTAGCAACACTTATTATTTGTGTCATCATAGTTGTGTTATCTAAACTAAGTGGTAATATTGCTCCATCCATAATACTTTTATCCTTATTTGGAATAATCAAATCAACACTAATGCTTTTTTTCGTACCCAAGCCCTTGCACTCTTTACAAGCACCATATGGTGCATTAAAAGAAAACATTCTTGGCTCTAACTCACCAATACTAAAATCACATAAAGGACAAGCGTAATTTTCACTCATCAAAAACTCTTCGCCACCAACGACATCTATAATAACTCTTCCGTTACCACATCTTGTGCAGGTTTCAATAGCTTCGAAAATTCTACTACGTTCGTCACTATTTACCATTATTCTATCAACAATAACATCTATATTATGCTTTTTCGTTTTTTCCAAAATGATTTTCTCATCTAAGTTGTACATCACATTATCAACACGGACTTTAGTAAAGCCTTCTTTTTGCAACGCCGCCAATGTATCTACATGAGTTCCTTTTTCCCCGTGTTTTACCGGAGCCATAATCATTATTTTAGTTCCCTCATCAAGCTCCAAAACTCTGTTGGTCATTTCTTCAACGCTTTGACTACTAATAGGCTTTTTATGAATTGGACAATATGGAACACCTATTCTAGAGAATAGCAGTCTTAAATAATCATAAATCTCAGTAATTGTTCCCACAGTACTACGAGGGTTTTTATTAGTTGACTTTTGGTCAATAGATATACTTGGACTTAAACCTTCAATTGAATCTACATCTGGTTTACTCATATTTCCAATAAATTGACGAGCATATGCGGAAAGACTTTCTACATACCTTCTTTGGCCCTCTTGATAGATCGTATCAAAAGCTAAACTACTTTTTCCAGAACCTGATACTCCAGTCATAACAATTAGCTTATTCTTAGGCAGTTCTAAAGAAATATTTTTTAAATTATTTTCTCTAGCTCCTTTAATTATTATCTTATCCATTTTACCACGCCCTTAAAATCATTATTATTCTACCACAACTTTCTTTATTTATCACATAATAATGAGCCAAAATCATTATACCAAACATTTGTTTAGCTATCAACCAATAAATTTGACAAAATAGTTAATTTATGATACTATAATGAGCCGATAAGGGGGATTAATATGTACGAGGAAGTAAGTATTAAAAAGAAAATAAATTGGAAGCCAATGATTATTAAATTAAGTGCTATGTTAGCAATTGTGTTTATAGTTTGTGCATTAATTTTTGCACCAGAAAAAACATATGCTTCTACACCGCTTAATAGCATAAACAATAATTTATTAAAAGCTGGGAAAAAATATTTTAATATAGATAATTATCCTACTAAAATAAGTGATTATAAAATGGTAACACTTATGGAATTAGTTGAAAATGATTTAGTTAAAGCTGAAACATACAACAAAGAAAAATGTGACTTCAATAAAAGTTATGTTAAAATAGTAAAAGTTGATAATAAAGACTATTCAATTTATTCATTTTTAAATTGTAATAATGTAACTGATACCGTAGCTAGTAATATTAAAACTAAAGAAGATAATAACAAGAATGTTGTTAATGATTCTAATTTAACAGTTGAAGTAATTGAATAAAAAAAGCATTTTGCTAAGGCAAAATGTTTTTTTATTCTTCTCTTAATATAGCATCGCAACTATTTTTTAATGCTTTTAAAATTGCTTTTACTTTATTATTTATTTCTTCAGAATTCATGGTGCTATCATCTTTTCCCATTTTTACTCGGAAAGTTAACGACTTTTTCCCTTCTGGAATCTTATCGCCTTTATATTCTTCTATAAATTCTACGGACTTAACCATTTTTTTAATACTTTCTAGAATTGTATCCCATGTTGTTTCTTCGCTAACCAATATTGACAAATCTTTTTCAACTAAAGGGAATAATGGTAAATGTTTAAATTCATTAGTTCTTGATTCGTACGGAACCAACTTATCAAAATCAATCTCAAAGAATGCTACATTAACTCTTTTTATAGAAGCTTCTTTCATAGTAGCCACTGATATTAAACCGATTGACCCAATCATAATATTATCTCTATAAATGTTTAAATATATATCCTTGTCAGCCCACGATGGCTTTTCTGCTTTTTTAAAAGTAAGCTCTTTCATTTGAGTATAGCTAGCTAAATTATTAACTACTCCTTTTACTTCTAAGAATATATCCTTAGCATTTTTAGAAACAACCATACCACTTAAAAGTTTAGTGTGAATTGGTAATGTTTCATCTTCCGAAGATTCGTGATATTCACCTTTTTTGAATACTTGGGCCATTTCAAACACTTTGAAATTATCGAAATAGCGTAAATTTTTTGACACTACTTCTAATAATCCAGGGATTAAAGAACTTCTTAAATAACTCAATTCTGGTGAAGGAGGTGTAGCTAATTTTATAGACATGGAAGTATCAATTCTCGCAGCCAAAATATATTTTTCATCGATCCATGGATAAGTGAAAACTTCATTAAATCCACATCTTATCGCCAAGTATTCTCTCAATCTTCTTTCTAGAGAAACTTTATTTTGAATAACTGCACTTTCAAAATTAACAGGTAAAGGCTTAGCTTCAAAGTTTTCATAGCCAATAATTCTAGCAATATCACCCATTACATCATCTTTGTAAGTTATATCACCTGTTGATCTATCACAAGGGGCAATCACTTTAAAAGTATTATTCTCAAAATTTACTGTATATCCTAAACGAACTAATATATCAGTTATAACGTCAACATCTAAGCTTTTACCTAATCTAGTATCCAAGAACTCTTTTGGCACTTCTATTTTACTACATTCAGTTTCTTTAATATATTCTTCTCCGTAAGCAACAACCTTAGAATTAGGATAGATTTCTTTGAATAATTCTAGAGCCAATGTTATTCCAAGATCAACCCTATTTGTATCAATGCCTTTTTCATAACGAATTGAGGCATCCGTTTTTTCATCAAACTTTTTACCGGATTTTCTGATTGTTGATGCCGAAAAATTAGCAACTTCTAAAACTATTTCTTTAGTGTCTGGCAAAATAGAGTCCTTTTTACCTCCTTTAATACCAGCAAGGGCTAGAGGACCAACTTCATCCGAGATTACTAAATCATCTTCTAAAAGGTCTATTTTATTGTCATCTAATAAAAGAAGTTCCTCACCTTTTTTGGCATTTCTTACAATTATTTTATCTCCAATAACATGGGTTTTATCAAAAGCGTGAAGCGGTTGACCAACCATAAGCATTACATAATTTGTAATATCAACTATGGCATTTATAGGGCGCATTCCGCCACCAATTAAAGCTGCTTGCATCCATAATGGCGATTCTTTTACATAAACATTATCAATTTCAATAGCTACATACCTTGGACACTTTTCTTTTTCTAATATAGAAACATCATATTTTTTTAAAGCACTTTTATCTATATTTATAAGTTTTATTTTATTAAAAGGTGCCTTATAGATTGTGGCAAGTTCTCTAGCCATACCATAGCATCCCCATAAATCTGGCCTATTAGTTAAAGATTTATTGTCTATTTCCAAAATTGTATCATTTAAGTTTAGCACATCCGCAATATTTTGTCCGATTTCGCAAGGAATATCTTTTAAATCAACTATTTCTTTTTCATCTTTAGGTGGAAATAAATCTGCTAAATACACTTCAGTTGCACCACAAATCATACCATATGAAGAAACTCCACGCATTTTAGTTTCTTTTATTTTTACAAGTTCATCAGCACCATGCCAGTATACTTCTGCTCCCGGCTTTGATACAACTACTTTCTCACCAACATATAGATTATTGCCACCACAAACTATTTGTACTAAATCATCAAGTCCGATATCTACCATACAAACTTTTAATAAATCCGCATTGGGATGACTATTAACTTCCATAATTTTACCAACAACTATATCATGAAATTTACTAGAAGCATTAATAACCTTTTCAACTTCAACTGTACGCATAGTAAAATCATAAGCTATTTGTTTATTAGATAAATCCTTAGGCAAATCCACGTATTTTTTTATAGAATTTAACGAAACTTTCATTTTACCCTCCTACTTAAATTGTTTCAAGAATCTTAAATCACCGCTATGGAATAATCTAACATCATCAACACCATAACGCATCATTACGAGTCTATCTAATCCAATATTTATATAAAATCCTGTCCAAATTTCTGGATCCAAGTTGGCACTTCTTAATACATTCGGATGAATTATTCCTCCTGGCATTACTTCTATCCAGCCATTTTGATTACATACTTTACATCCTTTTCCACCACAGACTAGGCATTCCATATCTATTTCATATCCTGGCTCAGTAAATGGGAAAAAGCCCTCACGCATACGAACATTTACTTCTCTACCAAACACTTTTTTTAGAATTGTTTGAATCATTACAATTCCTGATGAGAAGGATAAATCTTTATCAACAATCAATGCCTCATATTGAAAGAATGCTCTTTCATGTCTAGCGTCCGTAGTCTCGTTACGATATACTCTTCCTGGATAAACAAATCTAGCTGGAGCACCATGTTTAAGTAAGTATCTTACACTGCCACCAGTTAAATGAGGCCTTAAACACAATCTTTTTTCAGCCTGTAAATCTTCAGTTCCACTAATCCAATAGGTATCCATAGATTGACGAGCTGGATGATCCTTTGAAAAGTTTAAATTATCAAAAGCATACTTTTCACTACTAATATCATCTTCGCTAAAAACTTCAAATCCTAATGAAAGAAAAGCATCATTCAAATCGTAACACATTTGTGTTATTGGATGAAGAAGACCAGCTCCTACACTTTTACCAGGTAAAGTAATATCAATAAATTCATCACTTACACTGGCATTTGCTAAAATATTTTCTTGTTGATTTTTAATAGCACTCTCGAAAGATAACTTTATTTCATTAGCCTTCATTCCAACACTTTTTTTAGTTTCGCTGTCTAAAGTACTTAATAATTTTAAAACCTCAGTTAATTCGCTTTTTTTGCCGAGCAAATCTTTTCTAGCTTCCTCCAATAAATCAGTTTTTGAAGCTGCATTTATCTTTTCTAGCCCTCTTTTTTTAATTTCTTCTAGTTTTTCTAACATAATATCCTCCTAAAAAATAAAAAAATTCCAAAGTATGGGACGAATTAATCCGCGGTACCACCCATATTCTAGAATTCTAGCTCTTTATAGTTTATAGCACTACATACTTATAAAAGCTCATATATTGAAATTCATTTAACATTTTATCTCAAAATAATCTCACCTATATATTTTGTCTCTTAATTAGAAAATGCCAAACTAATATATATAATCACTGCTTTTCTTTTAATTAGTTTAACACCAATATTATATATTCGTCAATATAAGATTTATTGTTTCATTTTTCCTTACTTTATCGTATAATTATTATTATAGAGGGATGTATATGAGTGAAGTATCAAAAAGTATGAACATGACTGACGGAGCAATAGTAAGTGAAATATATGATGATGAGAAAAATTTATTTCGCATCAAAAAGAGTAATGATCTTTATTATGTAACAATTATACCAGATGGAAAAACAGAACGCATGTGTACTAAAGAAGAAATGAAAAAGGCCATGGAAATGTTAAAAAAGGCTGAAAAGACTAAAGAACAAGACATAATAATGAGTCACTTAGAAACTTTAAAAAATCTAATTAATAATAATGAATTGGGTTCCGAAGAGGATATTAAAAACTATATCGAGATCTATTATAAGGATTTATCATTAGAGGCCCAAGAGCAATTAAAATCTTCCGCACTAGGCTATTTGAACGATAGGCAAAAAGAAGGCGAAGAAAAAACTGTAACAAGTGAAGAAGTAATAAAAATCAAGAATTTTAAAGATTATCTGATTGAATTAATGCGTTCTATAAAAAAAGAAGATGATAAAAGAAGTATTGCGGTATCATTTAATGTAAAAACTCCTATCAGTTCAAATCCTTATTGTCAGATAAAATTAGAGGGAGCGAAAGATGAAAGACTTCAAGAGTATGCATTTTCATCATTTGATATGAGTGAAGAGTTAAAGACATATTTAATAGAACCAGTTATAGAAGAAGCTGTTCGCCAAAGTGAACTTGAAGAAAAAGAAAAGAAACAAAGTGATGTTTCGTTCGGCTATCGCTCAGATTTAAAGTTAAAAACAAAGAATAACACGTATGTAAATCTTTCTAACTTTGATACAAACTATATTGATAAATTGAATACTAATTTGGTTTCACTAAATAACGAAGAAAAATTAGCTGACAGTTATGAAAGAGATGAAGCTATTAATAATAGCATTGCTCAAAAGGAAAACAAGTTAAAAAATCAAAGCCCAAGCAAAGATGCAGTGCTTAAAAGAGTATTAAAAAATCCTAACGTTTCCGAAGGCTTTTCTAAAACATATATGATTTACGCTATTGTTGCATTTT
Source organism: uncultured Bacilli bacterium (assembly GCA_934101595.1). GTDB lineage: Bacteria > Bacillota_I > Bacilli_A > RF39 > UBA660 > RGIG1752. Next base: position 200,287 of record CAKORR010000002.1, on the reverse strand, counting down.
TTACATCAGTAGTGGTGGTATTACAAGTATTATTAACAAAATAAAATTAAGGCTAATATTTAGCCTTAATTTTTTGATATTTTAATATTAACTTTATTTAAAGAAATTAATGTAATCTTTGGATCATTATTATCAAATTTAACATCAAGCTCATAATCTCCAGCTCCAAGTCCGGTCAAGTCAACATAAGCTGTAATATTATCAGGATTTATTGCATCAATGACTGACTGAACGCCTTTTACTTGAACACTTATTTTAGTGCTGTTAGCAACAGGAGAATAACCATCACCCAAGTTACGGTATTTTATATCTGTAATTTCAATTGTTTTTTGCTTTTCTTCACCAAAAGTAACCGTAATAGTAGCATTTGATGCACTCATATGTCTTACACCATTTGGCTTAGATATGCTGGCTTTGTATGTTTTCGTGCCATTATTTCCTTGACCCTCAACATTTATGGTTACAGGAACTGATTTAATATCAGCAATTTTATCTTTATCACCATAAATATCAATTGAGAATGATGGACTATTATTAACAAGAATTGAAGCTATAGCTTTTCCTGTAACTAAATTACCTGTTGTTAAAACAGATAACGCAACATTTTCTGAATAAGAATCTAAAACAACTTTTGCAGATAAATTTTCAGGCACTATTGTAATATTATTAACAAGCTTACCATTTTCATCATAAGCCACAACCGGAATATTATCTACATTAAATGTTCCAGCTTCCTTTAAAGTATCATTTCCTAAATCTATTAATGCTTTTACAGAAGCTATCTTATTTAGTGTCTCTTCACTACCCTTAACAACAACCTCAGTTTTAGATAATGTAACATCACTAACACTTAATTTTTTATTTAATTTATTATTATTTATTAAATCATAAGAAACATCAAATAAGTCGCTTTGACGATCCTTAATTGTTACAGTTACATACGAAGGATCTAACTTATAAGTCAATGATTCAACTGACTTAGTATAAGTTAAATAAACTTTGTATGAAGATGAGCTAGCTTCATAATCAGTCAAATCCAATATTACTTCATGTTCTCCTAATTGCTTTGCTAAATAAATATCACTTTTTCTTCCAGTCAGAATCAAATCAACTTGTTCGGGAATTCCTTCAACTACATATGATTCTTCATCATACCTAACTGTTAAAGGAACATTGGTTATTACCTCTGCTTCATTCTCAACTAACGAAATAACTTTTGAATCGGTAAGAAAAAATACTATAACGGCTAATCCCAAAGATGCATAAAATAAAATGTTAGGACGATTTAGAACTTTATCCAAGCCACCTGTTTTTTTATTGAAATTATTTATAATTCTAAAAATTAATTTACTTATTGGCGTAACAATATATTTATCAAAAAAGCGATAGATTCCTTTAAATAGATTGCCAAAGAAGTTAATTACTTTTTGCATTATTTGTCTTCACCACTTTCTAATTCATCGTCGGTTTCATCAGCATCATAAAATACTTCAGCCTTTGGATTTAAAGCCTCAATTAACATTAGTCTAAATTCATCAATTGTTAAATTATAATGAAGTTCACTATCAAGTGCTATACTTATTCGGCCATTTTCCTCAGATACTACTAAAGCAATAGCATCTGTTTCTTCAGCTATTCCCAAAGCCGCTCTATGCCTTGTACCTAATCTTTTGTTAATATTTGTATCCATACTAGTTTTAAATACTGCCCCTGCACAGGTTATCCTATCACCTTGAATAATTACGCCACCATCATGCATTGGACCATTTGGGAAAAATAATGTTTCCAACAAATCATATGATAAATCAGCATATATTTTTGTAGCTGGCTCTATATATTGTTGGAGAGATATTTCACGTTCAATAACGATTAGGGCTCCTATACGATTTCTTTTTAAGTATTCGATAGCTCTCATTATTTCAAATACTATCTTTTCTCTTTCAGATACAGTTAGCACTTTGTGTCTTCCTAATAATTGGGTACGTCCAATAGATTCCAATACTCCGCGAATCTCTGGTTGAAAAATAACTATAATAGCAAGAGGCCCCCATTGTAAAATATACTCAATTAATAGACCCACTGTATATAAATTAAGCAAGTTGCTTAAAAACTTAACAACTAGTACTAATACTACTCCCTTTACAATTAAAACCATCTTTATATTGTTACGAACATTTTTTAAAATATAGTAAAATGCTAACCAAACAATTAATATATCAAGAATTTTAGTAAATATAGTCCATACATCATTTAATGACATCTTTATTCCTCTTTTCTAGCTTTTTCATTATAGCAAATTTTTTTGAATATTACTAGGTCTAAAAAATAAAGGTTTATGAGTTAAACATATATATAGGCTTATTTAAAGCAAAAAAATCCGTTTTAGGGATTTTTGCTTTCTTTATTTTCTTGCTTTTTGTTTGTGTCAGTAACCATATCATTAAGAGTAATATTTGCAGCTTTAGCTGCTTCCATTTTGCTACTCAGTTCTGGATCTAGAGCCACACTCTTAGTAAAACGCTCATCCTGCTTTGTATCTACCAAATATCCAATGAGAGCAAAAATTAAAATTAAAGTAATTATTAAAAACCATATATAATTATTTGCTAAAAACGTGATAATTGCTTGCATAATAATCCTCCTTGTAAATTATATTCTCTTAAAGAAAGTTTATGATATAGTAAGTGCTTCTCCTTTTGGTTGAATTTGAATAAACGTATTTCCATCATTAACAACTAATTCTTTACCATTTTCGTATTTATATACTGTTTGTTGATCACGACTAGTTTTTTCCCAGGTTATTGGAACTGCAACGCCTTCAGATATGAAATAACCTGTTCCACTGCCTATATTATCAAGGCCTTGTCTTCCCTTACCTGAACCATCGTTCAAATTATAATTATGAACTTGATATGTAATTATATTTTTTACTGTATATTGTTCTTTTGTAACATAGTCTTTATGCTCTTTATTATTTACAAATCTTTTGTATACTTTATTATTCTCATCATATACATATGAGGTAGTTGTATTATTAGAATATCTAATAGATACATTATTTGCTTGTTTACTATTTTCAAAGTCTTTCAAATTCAAACTATCAGGACTATAATTCAATAATAATTTTTTATTTCTTACAGTTCTTTTTTTGCCAATTCCATTTTTTAATTTATCAATGCTTGTAAACAAAGTATGTTCACTACTGACCTTTAAGGACTTATCTCTCCATCCGGTTTTATTATTATCAACAACAATTCTATCCAGTGCTAATCTTTGGAAGTCATCATAAGCCTGATCAGATTGACCATGATGGACATATATAGCATCATTTTCCATTGCGTAGTCTAAATAATAATGTCTTGCACTTCTTACCGAACCAATACGTGCTGTATTTTGATCTAAAAATAAAGCCATGTATCGGGTAATTCCACCTTCAACGATAATTTCATAAACTATATAAGCGTCTTGTAATCCGCTTTGTAAAGGCCTAGCTACATTAATATTATTAATCATAACAGCAAATGGTCTACTAGTCGATGAAACATCAACTATTTTTAAGTTTTTAATAGGGTCTTCTTTTTTGTCAATTTTTGATTTATCTTTTTTGGATGACGCTGGTGTATCCTTTTTGTTTAAAATCATCACTCCAGCAATTACACCAGCAATCAATATTATTGCTGAAGCAATAATTATAATTAAGTTTTTCTTCTTAATATGTTTCTTTTTATTTGTCATAATACCTCTCCATAAAAAATTATATCACGAATAGTTTTTAATTCGCAATTAATATAATCTTTTTTCTCTTTCTAAATCTTTTTTCTTGAGTGCCTCTCTCTTATCATAAAGTTTTTTACCTTTACAAACGGCAATTAAAATCTTTACTTTGCCATTTTTGAAATATAATTTTAAAGGAACAAGCGTATTACCTTCGATCAAACATTCTTCCTTTAGTTTTTTTATTTCACTTTTATGTAGCAAAAGTTTACGAGTTCTTCGTTCATCGTGATTGAAAATATTTCCTTCATTATATTTTGCTACGTACATATTTATAATATAAGCTTCATTGTTTTTAATTGTTACAAAAGTGTCTTTTAAATCTACTGAGCCTTTTTTTATGGATTTAACTTCTGTACCTTTAAGTTCAATTCCGCTTTCGATTTCTTTTAATATATAATAATCATAATATGCTTTTCTATTTACTGTCTCCATTATTTTTTTCCTCTACTATTTCAAAGTCTATCATAGCAGTTGCCTTCGAAGCCGCAACAACTTTAACTTTTACTTTATTTCCAATTTGATACATTTTTTTCGTGTTCTTTCCTATCATAGCCAGTAGATCCTCTACGTAAACGTAATAATCACCATGTAGCGAATTAACATGAACAAGTCCTTCGATTAAATTGTCCAATTCAACAAAAAATCCAAAGCTTGTAACGGAAGTAATTATACCATCATAAATTTCACCAATATGGCTTTCCATATATTCTGCCGATTTCATATCCATGACATCTCTTTCAGCATTGACACTTGCAACTTCTCTTTCGCTAGAATGCTCTGCTATATCAACTAAGGCATTATCATAATACTTAATAGTTTCAATTGACAAATCATGATTAAACAAATAAGTTCTTAATAATCTATGAACGGTTAAATCAGGAAATCTTCTTATTGGACTGGTAAAGTGAGTATAATTTTTACTAGCAAGCCCAAAATGGCCAATATTATCCTTACTATATTCAGCTTTTTTCATGCTTCTTAATAACATACTTGAAAGTATTTTATATTCAGGTTTATCTTCTAGGCTTGATAAAATATTTTGCATTCCTTTAGGTGTTAATGAAACCGTACTTGTATCTAATTTATAGCCAAAGATATTAACTAATTTAGCAAAATCATCTATTTTTTCACTATTTGGTAAAGCGTGAACCCTGTATATAAATGGTAGATCCATATTGGAAATATGCTCTGCCACAGTTTCATTAGCAGAAATCATGAAATCTTCGATTAAACACTCGCCATCTTCTCTAGTTCTTTTGACAATATCAATAGCTTTTCCATTCTCGTCTTGTACGACCTTCGCCTCGTCCAAATCAAAATCAATATATCCTCTTGCTATTTTTCTTTTACGAATTATTTTAGCAAGATTATTCATCTCTTTTAATATATCTTTGTATGGCAAATATTCTTCATCAACAATATCTCGCATTAAAATATCATTAACCTTTTTATAGGTCATCTTTTTACGGCTTTTAATTACGCTTGGAAATATTTCATAATCAATTACTTTTCCAGATGGATTTATTTCCATAACACAACTAATAGTTAAACGTTCAACGCCTTCATTTAAAGAGCATATTCCATTTGACAATTTGTGAGGCAACATTGGTATTACAGTATCAGCTAAATATGAGCTAGTACCTCGTAAATAAGCGGCATCACCAAGGGCTGTATTTGGTTTACAATAATAACTTACGTCTGCAATATGAACTCCTAAAACATAATTATCACCTTTTAGTTCTAAACTAATGGCATCGTCTATATCTTTTGTGTCGTCACCATCAATGGTGAATATTACGTCACTTGTTAAATCCCTACGGCCTTTTTTATCCGCTTCACTAACTTCATTTGGTATATTATCAATTTCACTAATTACATCAGATGAAAATTCAGTCTCAATATTATATTTATAAGCTATACTTAAAATATCTACACCAGGATCATTTTTGTGACCTATTAATTTTGCAACTTTAACATAGTACTTCCTTTTACCAAGTTCCTTTACTATTTTTAAATAAACTTTACTGCCCTCTACACAGTTTTTGGCACTATCTTGATCAAGCACTAATATTAAGTTTAGCTTTTCGTCGTCTAAAACAACTTCTTTTTTATTATCTTTAATGACAATTTCACCAACTAAATTATTAAGTTCTCGATTTAAAACTTTTAAAATTCTTCCCTCTTTTTTTACACCATTTTTAGTGATTTCTGCTAAAACATAGTCATTATGTACAGCACCATTTAAATTATCTTTATCAATATATAAGTCATCTTCTTTTTCTAAAATAACAAAGCCAAATCCTTTTTTATTAACTGCTAACTTACCAATTTTAAAAAACGGACAATTTTTATAAAGAATATATTTATCTTTTTTTGTAATATAAACTATATTTTCACTGTTTAGTTCATTTAAACAATTTTCAAGTTCCTTTAATTCTAGAGGCGTCGTCAAACCAAGCTTATCATTAAGTTCAATTAATGATATTGCATCCTTTTCATTTTCTAAAGCATTTAATATTTTATCTTTATTTTCCAACATATTCACATCCACCTTTTATATTTTTTACAGTTATTTCTTCATCACCGACAAAAAACACACTCACACAGGTCTTTTTTTCACCATTATTTATAGTAACCCTAATGGTAGCTTTTACTTGATTATTACCATCATCAGAAAAGCTAAAGTCTTTTAACAATCCTGATTTTTGATCTATGCAACCTTTTTCTAAAAGACTAGCAGTTGTAATGTCACCATCTCTACTACTACAAGCATAAGCTGCTTCATTTAAATATTTAAATATATTTTCATATTCATAATCCTTAGCATTGCCAATCAAGTGGAAAAAATTAGTACTTATAAATACTGCGGCTAAGCCTAAAATAGCTATTACCGCCAAAAGCTCAACTAAGGTAAAACCCTTACTTTTCATTGTTCCTCCTAGTATAAAATAATTATAACACTAAAAAGCTAAAAATTTAACCAATATATTTAAAAAAGCAACTCAAAAGAGTTGCCTAATAATTATTTTAAAAACAAGTACAATGATATTAAGAAAAACAGTATTCCTAAGAACAAAGTAAGTCTGCTAATAAATAGCTCTAGACCTCTTTCTTTCATATTTTGGAATAAAGTCTCATTTCCTCCAGTAATAATTTGACCAGCATCGCTAGCTTTATTTCCTTGCAATAAGACCAATGCAATAATTAATACAGATACTATTAATAAAATAACTTCCATGTTTTCACATCCAATCAATAGATAGTTTACTATATTTTATGCTTAAATGCAACACAATTAATTAGAACTAATGGTAAATAAAGTACCTGATTTCTTGCCATCACCAGCAAATGTTAAAGAGCCTTTAATATTTATAACTGGATTTACATTCTTTGTTTCATTAACTCTATCCATATCGTTTTTAGTTGAATAAACATAAGCAGTATTATCACTAAACTTCATAGGAGTTATACTCCAAGAATCAATATTTAATACATTTTTAGCATAAACATCAAATCCTGAAATATACATTTCATCCCAAGATAAAACACCAAATAAATTTTTAGACTGACCATTACCATAAATAACATCACTCTTGGTAAATGCATCTTCAATTGAACACATTAGTGTTGGTGTGTTATTTCTTTTGCGATAATAAGCACCATAATAGGTAATATTATTTGAATAAGCAAGTCCCGTATCATCGCTTTCTTTATTGTTATAACTATCAATATATAGACTACGATCATTACATGATAAAGAGTCTTCTAAATATGATTCATCAATAGTAAATTCCATACTACCTAGGGAAGTAATCATAGTAGAATCATTTAGATTACTATGAGCATCTTTAATATTTGTTGCATTTATATTTCCATATTTATAGCCAACATAAGAGTTATTATCCGCTAGATTATTAAATGCTGTTGAAATACTCTTGCCTACCGATACTGCTTTTATACTTCCATCACCATTTATTCTAATAATTTTAAATAAATTATCATTTATATTGAAATAAAGAGAATCTTCATCAGTCGCAGCATAATAGTAATATGATATTCCATAATTATCATTCATTTCATACCATCCAGATTTTTTTATTCCGTTTTCCCCGTAAGGAACACCAGTACTGACAGTATAATCTCCCAACTTTTTTAACGTTTTATTCGCAACCGGATCATATACTAAAGCTATAGTACAATCCTTACCAGTTGAATTGTTTAAAGTGATTTTATTTTCACTTTCATTGTACACTATTTCGGCATTGTCTTCGCAACTACTGTTATTTTTATCAAATTGATACAAATATTTTGAAGGCATTTCGGTAAAGGTATCATTAGAATTAGCATTTGTTACAACGTAATTAAGTTTAGCATTTACGGAAAAACTACCCACTTTACCTTTAACAATATTATAAGTTTCTGTAACTTTATAAGAAGCAAAAGTTCTATAAATTATTACTCCTGCAATTAATAATAAAATAACAACAAATAAACCAATAATGGTTCCTTTTTTATTGTCCTTAATTTGATAATCAAATTTTTGTAATCTCATAATCCACCTATTTAAATGATTTTACAATGTCTTTAGCTCTTTTTTTCAAAAGAACAACATTTGCAAAATCCAATATAGCATATATCATTAAAAATAGCGCAACCAATTGTGTAATATAGAATTGTGTGAATCTAACAAATATTAGTAATATTCCCACAACAGTTATTAGTAAGCCGCTTCCTAGCAAAACGGTCCACGATGATTCGTCAACGCTTTTTAACCATAAAGCATTACTAATTTTCAAAATACCAGTAATTAATAACCACAAGCCAAACATAACAGAAATAACATTTGATAATGATAATGGATTAAAAATTATTAACAATCCAAAGCATAATGATAATATAGAATAAATTAAGCTGTAATTAAACCATCTAACCATACCCTTAAGTGATGCATCATAAAAAGATACAATTGCCGAAAATATTAAAACAATACTAAATACTATTTCACAAATTCTAAGACCAGCATCAGGTTTTAATAGAAAAAACAACCCAATTAGAAAAACAATAATATCAAATATAACATTTCTAGCTAAATAAAAATTAAATATCCCTGCTATTTGCTTTGGTAAACTATTTTTACTTTCAACACTCTTTTTCATTACTATCCTCCTATTAAACATATTAACCTTTTTTTCTTTCTCTGTCAATAAATGAAAGCACAAACTTATGGACAAAATAGATGATTTTTGTTATAATAAACTACTAAAAAGAGGGATATGTATGACACTTAAAGAAATATCATTTATCGAATTTGACGAATTTTCAAAAAAATACGAATCCAGTACATTTTATCAATCCTCATCGTACGCATTAATAATGGGTGAAAAGGGATATGATTATGAATATATTGGCATGTTCGATGATATGAATAATTTAATTGCGGCTAGTTTAATACTATTAAAAAAAATCAAAAAAAATATTTTATATGGTTATGCACCTAGGGGATTTCTAATTGATTATTTAAATGAAAGCGAAGTAAAGTGCTTTTCAAATTTATTAATAGACTATTATAAAAATAAAAATGTTGCATTTATAAAGGTCAATCCAAATTTAGTTATTAAAGAATTAAGTAAAAGTAAAAAAGATTATAGCGATAATAAAAATGCTAGCTTTATACTCGATAGAAATAATTTTTTAAGACTTAAAAACAATTTATATTTTGAATCATCGCTTCCTCATTTTAATGCCATAGTCGATTTAGATAATTTTGGCTATGCAAGTATGAAAAAAAATGCCAGAAACAAAGTAAATAAAGCCATTCGCAAAGGTTTAATCTTAGAAAAAGCAGATAGAGAAGATATACCACTAATTGAGAAAATGATGAAAAAAAATAAATCCTTTTGTGATATTTCATTAGATGATTATTATAATGTGTTTGATAAATCAAATAGTATAGATATGTTTTTGGTAAAAATTGATTATGAAGAATTTTTAATAAATGCCAGAATAAGTTATGATAAAGAAACAGAAAAAAACACTTATTACAATGCCAAAATTGTTGAAAATCCTACGGAAGATATAATAAATGCAAAAATGAATTCTGATTTAGTTTTACTTTCATATAAAAATGATATTTTAGAAGGCACTAAAGGACTTAAGGAGGAAAAAGAAGATTTCATAGCAGCGGCAGTTGTTGTTAAGTATAAAGATACTATTACCATTGTTGAGAGTACGTATGATAAAGCTTATTCAAGACATAATGCCAACTATTTCTTATACTATAAAATCATGGAACATTATAAAAATGATTACAAATATTGTGATCTAAATGGCATGACCGGGGACACATTAAAGTCAAATCCTTATTATGGATTAAACAAATTTAAATTAAGCTTTAATCCAAAATTTGTTGAGTATATAGGTGAACTAGATTTTATTGTAGATCCCGAAAAATATTCATACTTAAAAGAAACAAATGCCCTTGCAAAAGAGTTTAATAAAAATTAATAACAGGTGATATACTACTCACCTGTTATTAATTTTTCACAATATTCATTTTTTAAGTTCCAATACTCATTATGTAACTCATTAACTTTTTTACTAACATTGTTAATGATTTCTTTATAATTATTTTTAGCGTGTAAAGTTAACACAGAAATGCTATATGGATGTTCATCAAATACAATTCCTATATCATGAAATTTGTCGCTATAAAAGCCATATTTGTGAGCAACAGTCAAGTTATCAACACTAAGATAACTGTGAAAATCATTAATCATAGCATCTATAATAAACTGATAGTTTGGTTTATCTCGTAATTCGTAAAGCCGCTTTAAATAGATACTAGTATCCTTTGCAGTTTGATTGCCATATTTATCTCCACCAGTTAAGGTCGAAGTTGCTCCCAGTGAATTTGCATATTTTTTTATATTATATAGTCCGATATTATCAATAAGCATTTCGTGTGCCCCATTATCGCTAACACTTAATGCATAGGTAATTAAATCTTTATAAGTAATATTATCTCCTACTTTATTGTTCTTTAACCCTTTGTTATGTGTATTATAATAGCTATTTGTGTATTTAACTGTTTTGTTAATATCAATGTCATTATCAAGGACATACAAGCTATCAACGAGTTTAATCAAACTTGCACCATATAAAATAGAATTATCCCTATAACCATAATAATATTTATTATCAAATTCTTCATATGACACATAAACTTTATATTTTTTTAAATAATCATTAACCTCACTCACCTTATCATTAAGGCTATTAGTGATTTCTTCAACATTGTTATTAGAATAAATACACGTATGATAAAATTCACTATTATTAAGCTCTAAAATATTTTTAACAACTACATCCGGTGTACTCTCAGTTTTAAACTGTTTATTAACTTGTTTAAAAATTGCTATAAGAAATAATATTAAAATAACATATATACATGTTTTTTTCATGTTAATACCTTTTTAAAAATAGTGCCAGAGCACTATTTTTCTTTTGACTTGTCTTTTAATTTTTGATTAATTGACGTTGTGTTTTTCCAAATACAAATTTGGATTAAAATTAATTCATAGATTATTCTTATAATAATAGGTCCAAATATAAGTGTTAAGAAGAACGCTCCAAAATCTTTAGCAATAAATCCAAATGAAAGCAATATAACAAAAATTGTTATAATAAGATAAACAACTTTTAGAATTACTTCAATTAACATTTTGTCAAAATTTAAAAAATCTTTTAACCACTTTAAGAATGGTGAAAGCTTCATGTCTTGTTTACTATTTAAAAACAAAACATAAGTACAAATTCCTCCAGCTATTGCTAAAACAAGTGCAATAATCCCCCAACTTGAAAATGTTGGAGCTTTTTCAACCATCATCATAGCCTCCATAAAAAACATCCTTTCCAAATTAATTTTACAATAGAATATAACATTTTTGCAATAACAAATTAAACTTAAATACTTTATCATAAAAAAAATGCCGTTAGGGCATTTTTTTATTCGATAATTTCAGATACTACACCAGCACCAACAGTACGTCCACCCTCACGGATAGAGAACTTAGTACCATTTTCAAGAGCAACTGGAGCAATTAATTCAACTGTCATATCAACATTGTCACCAGGCATAACCATATCAGTACCTTGAGGTAATTCAATTACACCAGTAACATCTGTTGTTCTGAAATAGAATTGTGGTCTATAATTTGAGAAGAATGGAGTATGTCTTCCGCCTTCTTCTTTTGATAATACATAAACACTCGCTTTAAATTTATGATGTGGAGTAACGCTTCCAGGTTTAGCTAAAACTTGTCCACGTTCAACTTCATCACGAGCAATACCACGAAGTAATGCACCAGCATTATCTCCAGCTTGAGCAAAGTCAAGTGATTTTCTGAACATTTCGATTCCAGTAACAACTGTTTTTCTTGTAGGTTTTAAACCAACAATTTCAACTTCGTCGTTAAGATTTAATTGTCCTCTTTCAACACGACCAGTAACAACTGTACCACGTCCTGAAATAGTAAATACATCTTCAATACTCATTAAGAATGGTTTATCAGTATCACGTACTGGAGCGTCGATATATGAATCAACAGCAGCCATTAAGTCACGAATACTTTGAGCAGCAGCTTCATCACCTTCAAGAGCTTTTAATGCACTACCACGAATGATTGGGCATTCTGAATCATAACCATATTCAGCTAATAATTCTCTGATTTCCATTTCTACTAAATCAAGAAGTTCTGGATCATCAACTTGGTCACATTTATTCATGTAAACAACAATTTTTGGAACTCCAACTTGTCTTGATAATAAGATATGCTCTCTAGTTTGTGGCATTGGACCATCTGCAGCAGAAACTACAAGGATAGCACCATCCATTTGAGCAGCACCTGTGATCATGTTTTTAACATAGTCAGCATGTCCTGGGCAGTCAACGTGAGCATAATGACGTTTTTCAGTTTCATACTCAACGTGAGCAGTATTAATAGTAATACCTCTTTCCCTTTCCTCTGGAGCTTTGTCAATATCAGCATAATCAACAAATTGTCCGAAATATTTTGTAATAGCGGCTGTTAATGTAGTTTTACCATGGTCAACATGTCCAATAGTACCTATATTAACGTGTTCTTTTGAACGATCAAATTTTTGTCTTGCCATTTTATTTTCTCCTTTCCTATATCTACTTTATTTTATCTAATGCTTGAATAATTTTCAAGTATTATTTTTAGTTAACGCTGTTTTTCTTTATGATTTCTTCAGCGATTGATTTTGGCACTTCTTCATAATGGTCTAATACCATAGTGAAGTTACCACGACCTTGAGAATTTGAACGCAATGTAGTTGCATATCCAAACATCTCAGCAAGCGGAACCATTGCACTAATTTGTAGAGCATTTCCCCTTGATTCTTGTCCTAATGGGCGACCACGACGAGATGTTAGGTCTCCCATAACATTACCCATGTATTCTTCTGGAATTACTACATCTACCTTCATAATTGGTTCAAGTAAAACTGGTTTACATTTATTCTTAGCTTCTTTTAAAGCCATAGATGCAGCAATTTTGAATGCCATTTCTGATGAGTCAACATCATGATATGATCCATCAAATAATGTTGCCTTAACATCAACTACTGGATAACCAGCAAGTATTCCACCTGCCATTGCATCTTGCAATCCTTTATCAGTTACTGGAATATATTCACGAGGAACTACACCACCAACGATTGAATCAACAAATTCATAACCTTTTTCTGGATTTGGTTCAAATTTAACCCAAACATGTCCATATTGTCCACGTCCACCAGATTGTTTAATATATTTTCCTTCACATTCAGCAGCTTGAGTGATTGTTTCACGATAAGCTACTTGTGGTCTACCGATATTTGCATCAACGTTAAATTCATCTTTCATACGTCTAACAAGAACCTCAAGATGTAACTCACCCATTCCGCTAATAACAGTTTGACCTGTTTCAGAATCAGTTTTATATCTAAATGTTGGATCTTCTTCTGCTAATTTTTGTAAAGCAATAACCATTTTGTCTTGATCAGCCTTACTCTTAGGCTCGATTGCTTCATCAATAACTGGTAAAGGGAATTCCATACCATTCATGATAACTGGATTCTTTTCATCGCATAATGTATCGGCAGTTGTTGTATTTTTAAGGCCAACTAAAGCAGCTATTTCACCAGCATAAACTTCCGAAATTTCTTTTCTTTGGTTAGCGTGCATTTGTAAAATACGTCCAACTCTTTCTTTTACATTTTTAGTACTATTTAAAATATATGTACCACTATTTAAATGACCAGAATATACTCTGAAGAATGCCAATCTACCTACATATGGATCAGCAGCAATTTTAAATGCCATAGCCATAAATGGTTCTGAATCACTTGGATGTCTTTTAACAATGTTTCCATTTTTATCAGTACATTCAATAGCTTCAACGTCCATTGGTGATGGTAAATAATCTACAACTGCATCAAGCAATGGCTTAATACCTTGATTACTTAACGCATCAGCACATAATACTGGGAAGAATTCTACAGTTAATGTGGCTTTTCTTATTGCAGCTTTTAATTCATCAACGCCAATTTCTTCGCCCTCTAAGTACTTTTCCATTAAAGCATCGTCATAATCAGCAACTGTTTCAATTAACAAGTTTCTGTATTCAACAGCCTTATCTTTCATATCTGCTGGGATTTCAATCTCTTCAGCATTTTCATGTTCTGAACCATCAAATTTATAGGCTTTCATTGTTACTAGATTAACAACTCCGCAGAATTCACTTTCTGCACCAATTGGCAATTCGATAGGAGCAGCTTTAGCACCCAATCTGTCCTTTATTGTTTTTAAACTGTAATAGAAATCAGCTCCTAATTTAGCCATTTTATTAGCACAAATCATTCTTGGAACTTTATAATCATTAGCTTGACGCCATACAGTTTCTGTTTGTGGTTCAACACCTGCTTGAGCATCAATAAGTGCTACTGCACCATCTAGTACTCTTAAACTTCTTTGAACTTCAATTGTAAAATCTACATGACCTGGGGTATCAATAATGTTAAGACGATATCCCTTCCAATGTGCTGTAGTTGCAGCACTAGTAATAGTAATACCTCTTTCCTTTTCTTGCTCCATCCAGTCCATTTGAGACTCACCATCGTGAGTTTCACCAATTTTATGAGTTATTCCAGTATGGAATAAAATTCTTTCGGTAGTTGTTGTTTTACCAGCATCAATGTGTGCCATAATACCGATATTTCTAATTTTATCTAAACTAACATCTCTTGCCATAAACAACTACCATCTGTAATGAGCAAATGCTTTATTTGCTTCTGCCATTTTATGAGTATCTTCGCGTTTCTTGCAAGCGCCACCAATGCCATTTGAAGCATCGATAATTTCATTTGCTAAGTTAATGGCCATACCCTTTCCATTTCTTAACTTTGCATAATTCACTAACCATCTTAAAGCTAAAGCTTGACTTCTTTCGTTATCAACTTCAACTGGAACTTGATAATTAGAACCACCAACACGACGAGACTTAACTTCTAATGCTGGTTTAATATTTTCTAAAGCTTGATTGTATACATCTAAAGCAGGTTTTCCTGTTTCTTTTTCTACAATTTCAAATGCTTCATATAATATTTTTTGAGCAGTGCCCTTTTTACCATCTTTCATTATTTGGTTAACTAACTTAGTAACTACTTTAGAATTGTAAATGGGATCAGGTAGCACGTCTCTTTTTATTGCTCTTCTTTTACGCATTTTTATCCACCTTTCCTATTTTTTTGGCTTCTTAGAGCCATATTTACTACGTCCTTGACGTCTATTATTAACGCCTTGAGTATCTAATGTTCCACGTATTACATGATAACGAACACCGATTAAGTCTTTAACACGACCACCACGAACTAGTACAACACTATGTTCTTGTAAGTTGTGTCCTTCACCTGGAATATAAGCATCGATTTCTTTTCCATTAGAAAGTCTTACTCTACAATATTTACGTAATGCTGAGTTTGGTTTCTTAGGAGTCTTTGTTCCTACTCTTGTACAAACACCTCTTTTTTGAGGACTAGTTGTATCAGTTTGCTTTCTTTCCAAAGTGTTAAATCCAATATTTAAAACTGGACTCTTACTTTTTTTCTTCTTGCTCTTTCTTTTGCTCTTTACCAATTGATTAATTGTTGGCATTCATTTTCCTCCTTCCATGTACACACATCCTGGTGTATCACATATTCCATTAAATTAGATTCTACCTAGATAGAATCCTCCTTTAAAAAACATAAATAATATATCATTTAATATTATTTATGTCAATATTTTTTATACCTATTTTGCTGGTTTTAATTAATAATTAAGTGTAGTGTATTTATTGCATTTAAGAAATCCCTTAAAATCTATTACACCATTATTAGTTATGTTAACATAGCCATCACACTTGTCATCTTTAACTACCAAAAAATCTTCAGAAATTATGCCTTCATCTATTAATTCTTTAGCAGTAATTTTTATACTTGCATCTTTTTCAGGATACCAAGTTATACTTTCTATATATTTAGTAGTTATATCAACCAGTTTGTTTTCCAATTCTTTATAAGGTTTGTTTTTTCTTTTAACAGTCATACCCATAAATACCATTAATATTAAAAGAGACAAAATGGTAAAAGTCCATACTATTCCCATGTTT
Organism: uncultured Bacilli bacterium; assembly: GCA_934101595.1. Taxonomy (GTDB): domain Bacteria; phylum Bacillota_I; class Bacilli_A; order RF39; family UBA660; genus RGIG1752. The sequence goes on along the minus strand of CAKORR010000002.1, from coordinate 183,800 downwards.
TTTAATTTATTCATCTAATCTCCAACTTTCATATCCTTGCGTTTCATAATCACCGCAATCAATATACCCTTTTGCATCAACAATGCCATCTGAAATGCTTGCGATTGCATACCCATTACATTTGATATGAATAGGTCTAATTATATAACCCATTTTAACTAGTTGCTTTTTTGTTAACACAGTCGTAGAAACGTTTTCAACGTTTTCAACGTTTTCATATTTATTTCGCATGTATCTTTTAGCAGCGCTTTCTAATGCTTCTTCTGTTTCACTATAAGTCATTTCATTAACGCCCTCTTTTGTTTTAACTTCTTTATCAATTGAGTGGTAAAAAGCGATTATCAAAATAATGGCTACTAAAAAAAAGAAAAACAAAACAGCCATTAAGCCTATCATTTCTGACATACTCCAGCCATTTTTATATTTATAATTCATTCCAAAACCTCACTTATTTATTTTCTTGACAAAGTTCTTCCTTAGTTAAATATTCCTTAATAAAGAATGGACCAAATCTAACCGATCCGCATACTCTATTATATCTATACATTTTATATCCTAATCCAATACATTCAAATGTAGTTCCATCCGGATAGTTTTTAACTTGTGTTTTAATGCAAAATTTCGGATTTTTATTTTCAGTGGTTCTAAAAAAGTCTATAAAAACAATTACAACCCACGCTACTATTAATAAAATGACTAGTACTTTTAAAATGTTTTCTATTATTCTTTTCATAAAAATCCCTCTCTAATTCTATAAATAGTATATCTTTATTTATTTAAAAAATCAATACACAAAAAAAGCACTTTTTAAAGTGCTTTTTACTAAGCAAGTTCTACTTCAGCGCCTGCTTCAGTTAATTGTGCTTTAAGTTGTTCAGCTTCTTCTTGAGGAACATTTTCTTTAATGTTTCCGCCATTATCAGCTAAAGCTTTTGCTTCAACAAGTCCAAGACCAGTTATTTCCTTAATTATCTTAATAACTGCAATCTTGTTTCCACCAGCAGATTTTAATACTACATTTTTGTTTGCTGAGCCAGCTTCTTCTGCTTGAGCAGGAGCTGCAGCTACTGCTACTGCAGATGGATCTACTCCAAATTCTTCTTTCATTGCATCAACTAATTCTTTAACTTCAAGAATTGTCATTTCTTTTAAAGCACTTATAAAATCTTCCTTATTTAATTTTGCCATTATATATTCATTCCTTTCTTATTTTTCTAATTGCTCTGCATAAAGATTTAAACTAATTGATAAATCTTTAACATATTGTATCATTCCACCAGCTAACATTGTTAACAATCCTTCTCTTGATGGAATAGATGCATATTCTTTAATTACATCAATATCAGCTTTCTTACCACTGATAATACCAACGCGAATATCTAATTTGTCATGATTTTTTGCATAATCAGATATTATTTTAATTGGTTCAAGTAAACTTTCACCAAACAAAATAGCATTTGGTCCTTCTAAAAATTCATCCAAATTAACATTTACTTCTTCCAAAGCTCTTTTTAGCAAAGTGTTTTTATATACCTTGATTTCAGCATTTATTGGTTTAAGAAGCTTTCTTAATTCGCTAGTGTCTGAAACTGTTAAACCTTGATATTGAAATATAATAACAGATTCGCTATTTTTGATTTTTTCAACTATCTCATTAACAACTTCTCTTTTTTCGTTTAAAATTTTCTCGCTTGCCATTTTATCCTCCTTTACCATATTAGAAAAGCTTCCACAAAAGGGAAGCTTAAAAATTGTTTTTAAGTTTTCCCTCGGTAGGATTATTAAACAGAAGTCCCTACTGTCTTTGGGTGAACGCTTTTTCTAAAATGTATTATATTAAATTATTGATTAAATGTCAAAAGAATTTTTATCAACTTTTATTCCAGGACCCATAGTACTAGAAATTGAAATATTTTGGATAAAAGTTCCTTTTACTGTGGCTGGTTTTACCTTAGCAATAGTAGCTACTACATATTGTAAATTTTCTTCTAATTTCTTATTATCAAAAGAAGCTTTACCAATTATAGTATGGATATTTCCATATTGATCATTTTTATATTCAACCATACCTTTTTTGATATCCTCAACTGCTTTAGCAGGATTTGGTGTTACAGTTCCAGTTTTAGGATTTGGCATTAAACCCTTAGGCCCTAAAATCTTACCAATCTTACCAAGCATAGGCATCATATCAGGCGTAGCAACTATTGAATCATAATCAAACCAGTTTTCTTCTTCAATTTTTTTAATCATGTCGATATCACCAACATAATCAGCACCAGCAGCTGTTGCGTTTGCAGCAGCATCACCTTTTGCTATAACAAGTACTTTCTTAGTTTTTCCTGTACCATGTGGTAATAGTAAAGATCCTCTTAATTGTTGATCAGATTTCTTTGCATCAATATTTAATTTAATTGCAACTTCAATAGTGCTATCAAATTTTGTAGTTGTAGTATCTTTTACTAGCTTAATTGCATCTTCTAATAAATAAGAATTATTTTTTTCTAATTTAGCAGATGCTTCCACATATTTCTTACCGTGCTTTTTCATTTTTTCCTCCTAACTGTGGTTTATTAGCGGACTTTTTATATGAATTAATATACTAATATTATTCTTCTTCAGTTTTTTCTTCTTCACCAACAACTGCTACTTCTTTAGAACCTTCAGCTAATCCCTTAGCTTCCTCTTCCATTTCAGCAAGTTGTTCTTCGCGCTTAGCTTGTTCTTTTTCAGCTTTTAATGCTTCTTCGGCTTGTTCTTTTAATTCTTTATCATTTAATCCTTCAACTGCAATACCCATATTACGAGCTGTACCCTCAATGATATTCATAGCAGCTTCAACATCATAAGCATTTAAATCAGGTAATTTTGTTTCAGCTATTTGTCTTAAATCATTTTTAGATATTGTTGCAACAACTTGGTTTGCACCTTTAGAACTACCTTTTTGAATCTTAGCAGCTTTCTTTAACAAGAAGCCAGCTGGTGGAGTCTTTAATACAAAATCAAATGTACGATCATCAAATACAGTAATTTCACATGGAATTATATCTCCCATTTTATCTCTTGTTGCGTCATTAAATTTTGTACAGAATTCTTGTAGATTAACACCTGCAGGTCCTAAAACTGTTCCTACTGGTGGTGCTGGTGTTGCTTTACCGGCACTTATCTCCAATTTAATTCTTTTTATGATCTCTTTTGCCACGAAAACACCTCCTATAAAAATTTTTTCGCGTTAGTGGTATGGGCAAATCCGCATTCCCTTCCACATAACTAGTTATAACAATATATAACCACGATATAGATAATATCACATATTTATGATAAAAACAAGCAAATGTAGTAAAAAATCGTAAAAAGCCGCACTAAATTCTTTTGATTTTATATAAAAATATGTTATTATTATGTTGATTAAAGTTAGGGAGTTGGTACGCATGGTAAAATTCGGAAAAAAGTTTTTCTTCGATGCAACCTATGTAAAAAAAAGTAGAAGAAAACTTATTATTATAGGAAGCTGCGTAGTTGTATTAATTATATGTTTAATATTTGGAATGAGCAAAATCGCAAAGAAAAAGAAACCCAGCAGTGGCAAGGTTAATAGCAATATTATTTTAAGGCAAGAAATAAAAACTGAAGTAAAAAGTGGTTTACCAGATAAAGCTAGCTATTTTGAAAAGTTAGAAAACACCGATTTAAATAAAATTGAAATTATATATCCAGATAATTTTGAAACTGATATAGATGCTAGTAAATGTCCAGAAGATCTTTTAGGTGAAATTAATAGCATTCTAGATGGAACCAAAGAAGGAAAAATTGAAGATTACGAATGTATCACAAAAGTTTCCAAAAAAATTGGAAATTATGACATTAAAGTTGTTTATGATAAAAAGGATTATAGTGTTAAATTAAATGTCATTGATTCTACTCCACCAGTATTAAAACTTAAGGATGTAGCTATTACTAAAGGAGATAGTTATACAATAGATGATTTTGTAGAAAGTTGTACAGATAATTATGATGAAGCTTGTAAACTTGATTATTACTACAACAATTACAGCAACTCTGAAGCTGTTGACTACTCTAAATTGACAGAAGAAGGAACATACAGCATAAAAGTTGCCGCAGCTGATTCAAGTGGAAACTTATCAATGCCCGAAACAGCAACTTTAACAATATCACCAAAAGCCCCTAATAAATATCTTGTAACATTTGATACTGCTGGTGGCTCAGCAATAAATGGTGAATATATAGAAGAAGGAAAAATTGTAACAAAACCTTCTAATCCAACTAAGAATGGATATACATTTGCAGGGTGGACACTAAATGGAAGTACATATGATTTCTCTACTCCTGTAACAAGCAATATTACTTTAGTTGCTAATTGGAATAAAAATCAAACAACTCCTGTTAATCCCGGAAATCCTGGAAACAAAGGTTCTGGTAATAGTGGTTGCCAATTTGGTAATAAAAACTATAATACTAAAAAATATTTACTTGCTGTTTATGCAAATGGTAAATCATCATGTGCCGTATCACCAAGTAATGCTCAAAAATTAAAAGACAATTCAATAACTGAACCAATAATGTATGCAGACTTCAAAAAATTAGCTGCAAGCCTAAAAGGTGGAAGCTATGCTGATCCTGGATACGAAATCTTACCAGTACCTAACAACAACAGAACTGGTGTTGTTGGATACCAAATCGAAGTAAACGTTCAACAAAAAGTTAATGATAAATATGTCGAAGTTGCTCGTTATAGAATTGATACGAGTGGAAAAAGACACTTTACATTAAATACTATTAATCTTCCAGAATAATCTGGAAGATTTTTTTACATCATTTAAGAAATATGTTATTATATTGCTATAGTAATAGAGGTGAAATATGGTAAAGTTTGGAAAAAAGTTCTTTTTTAACGCAACCTACGTCAAAAAAAATAAAACCATACTTGTTGTAATATGCTTAACACTAATAACTTTAGTCGTTGCAACAATGTTAATCACAAAATATACATCATTTGATAAAAACGAGAATTTAAAAAAGGATGCTATTGTTTATGAAAATATTGATATTAAACTATTTGGCAAAATACCATATAGTATTCAATATTTTAAAAGCATCGAAAACGTTAAACTTTCAGACATAAAAATAACATACCCTGATGATTTTAAGCTTCAAGAAGATCTATCAAGTTGCAGTGAAGAAGAAAAGAAAAAAATCGAGGAAATTAGAAATAGCAATACTCCTAATGAAGCAAAAGATAATAGTTTTAATTGTATCTCTTATATTGCCACTGAAGTAGGAAGATATAATGTGGCAATTGAATTATACGATAAAAAATATAATGTTAATCTAAATGTGGTTGACGATGAAGCTCCTATTTTAGAAGTTAAAAATCACGAAATATATGAGGATGAACATTACAATATAAACGATTTCGTAAATAGTTGTACAGACAATAGTCAAACAGATTGCACTTATGAATACTTAAACACTAGCCTAGTCAGTTATGATAAGTACACTGAACCAGGTACCTATGATATTAAATTAATTGCCAAAGATAGAAGTGGTAATAAATCCGAAGCTAAAGTGGCAACTCTTACAATCAAAAAAATAGTTTATTATACTGTTAATTATGATACAGGCGGGGGAAGTCCTGTAAATAGTGAACAAGTAAGAGAAGGCAGAACACCAAGTTATCCACAAGCTCCAACAAAATCAGGATACTATTTTAAGGGATGGTATTTAAATAACTCTGAATATAAATTTGATAAACCTGTAACTAGTAATATAACCATTACTGCAAAATGGGAAAAAATTCCAACGCCAAATAATCCAAGTGGCAATCCAGGAAACAGCACAGTGACGCCACCTAAAAATAATAACTCTTCTTGTATAAAATACTCAGAATTTTATGGAAGTATAAGTATTTATAACTACGCGTTTGCCGGCGGGTCAAAAAGTGATTGTATGCCAACAAATTCATCCACATATAAAGATAGTGCAGTATCAATTGCTGAAAGATATCAAGATAGTGTAACAAAAAGATTTAAGTCTGATTACTCAATAAGTACTGGCTGTTCCGTTAATTCATATTATAATGTTAAAAGCGTAACTTATAATGGAAAAAGATCAGTTGGATTCTTGATAACATATAGCTTAACAGCTGATAACTGCAGTACTCTTGCAGATGCTACTTACATGCTTACTTGCTCATCGCCTAATAATTGTTCAATAACTTATAATTAAAAAAGAATCATTTCAAATGATTCTTTTTTATCTATTACTTCTAAATCTATCTTTAGGATCTAGAATTTTTTTTCTTAATCTTATACTATCAGGAGTAACTTCGACTAGTTCATCTTCAGCAATAAATTCAAGAGCTTCTTCAAGAGTCAAAGTCTTAGGTCTTGTTAAACTTATAGCTTCATCAGCACCGCTGCTTCGAGTATTAGTTAAATTTTTATTTTTACATGGATTAACATCTAAATCATTATCACGATTATGAATACCAATAATCATTCCCGTATATACAGGTGTAGCAGGCTCTATCATTAAAGTTCCACGCTCTTCAAGATTCCATAATGAATATCCTAAAGCAACGCCATTTTCCATGGATACCAATACACCATTTTTACGATGAACAATATTTCCAACATAAGGTTTAAATGAATCAAAACTTCTTATCATTATACCTTCGCCCTTAGTATTTGTGATAAAAGCACTTCTATAGCCTATAAGTCCTCTTGTTGGAGCAGAAAACTCAAGATGAGTATTTTTATCATCATTAATAATTTGTTCAAGTTGTGCTTTACGCTCTTGTAAATCATTAATAACCGTGCCAGCATATTCATTCGGAACGTTAACAACAACTTTTTCAAATGGTTCACATTTTTTACCGTCTATCTCTTTTATTAATACCTCAGGTTTGGATACAGATAGTTCATATCCTTCTCTACGCATATTTTCAATTAAAATTGATAAATGTAACTCTCCGCGTCCACTAACTTTGTAGCCATCGCTATTTTCTAATTCTTCAACTTGCAATCCAACATTAGTTTCAAGTTCCTTATACAAGCGATCTCTTAAATGTCTTGTTGTTAAAAATTTACCACTCTTACCTGCAAAAGGACTGTTATTAACTAAAAAATTCATTGATAAAGTTGGTGTCTCAATTTTAATCGGAGGTAATGGATCAATATGGTTCAATTCACAAATAGTATCTCCGATCGAAATATTACTACATCCCGCAACTGTAACTATATCCCCATAATATGCTACATTTTTTTCAACACGGTTTAACCCCTCTGTGACAAATAATTTAGTTATTTTAAATGATGACTTTTCACCAGAGTTGTTAATAAGTGTTACTGCTTCACCAGATTTTATTTTTCCCTTATTAACTCTTCCAATACCTAATCTGCCGATGTAATCATCATAACCTAAATTTGAAATTTGTAATTGAAGTGGATCATTCTCATTACCAGCAAATGGTTTAACCTGTTTAATAATAGTATCTAAAAGAGGTGTTATATCATTATTATCATCATTGGGATCATATTTACAAATACCATCTCTAGCAACACCATAAATAATTGGAAAATCAAGCTGTTCATCCGTGGCATCCAAGTCTAAGAATAAATCAAAAGTCATATCAACAACCTCTTTTATCCTAGCATCCGCTTTATCTATTTTGTTTATAAATAAAATAGGATTCAAATGTTGTTCCAAGGCTTTCTTTAAAACAAATCTAGTTTGGGGCATTGGCCCCTCAGCAGAATCAACTAATAATACAACAGTATCAACAGTTTTGATAACTCTTTCTACCTCGCTTGAAAAATCGGCATGACCTGGAGTATCTACAATATTAATTTTATAGTCCTTATATCTTATTGCGCAGTTTTTTGAATAAATAGTAATACCTCTTTCACGTTCAAGGTCATTGCTATCCATGACACACTCAACTTGTTCCTTACGTTCATCAAAAACACCACATTGATTTAATAATGCATCTACTAAAGTAGATTTGCCGGCATCAACGTGGGCTACAACGGCTATATTAATTATTTTATCCATATAATCACCTCAAATAACATTTACTTTTACAAGAATACAACAAAAGGTAAAAATAAGCAAGATAAAAGTACACAATTGTGTACTTTACGAATTTAAATTACATTTAATAATATTTACTTTTCTTTCATTTTTTATACCCGTTACTATTTTTAACTTGTCTTTACCAATTTCCATAGTATCAAATACAAATTCGTAATCAGTTATTACATTAACATTTTTTGTTTTAATAGCCTTGGTTTTTGGGAAAAGTAATATTTCATTGTTATCAACTATGCTAATAATAAAACGATTGGAAATATCTTTTGATAACTTTTTCTTGTTATAGAAAGCTTTAATCATTTTATTTACTTCGATTTCATAAAGAAGCTCAGAATTATACACATTAGGATTTTCAGAACCGACTATATAATTATTATCAACATCATTGGAATAGATATCTATGGGTTTATTAAGCACAGTAACATTCGATTTAAGTTTATTTGAAATAGCTTTTAAAGAAGTAATAAAACTATCAAAACTATCCACAGATATTTCACTAAAGAACTTATCTCTAATTAAATAGTTTTCTGGCATATCATATGACACTAAAAAATCATTATATATCTCATTCCATACACTAGCATTTTTTTGATCGTAATCATTATAGAAAAAGAAATGTATTATTATATCTCTTAACGAAGAGAATAATAAAATTATATTATCGTTTGTTGTCTTGGTAACAGCTTCCTTAACTTTAAAGAAGGTATCCGTTTGATCTGTATCCTGAATAACGATAAATTTCTTTTCCATCAAATAATTATAAATATTATAATACTTAACATCCTCAAGCTTTTTAAAAATATCATCATACTCTTTTTTTGATTCACTGATATATTTTGACGGCGAATTATTAAATGGCATCGAATTTTTAATAATATCCAATTCCTCTTTTAACTTTTCATTTGATATATCACTAGATGTATCCAAAATATTTTTTATAAAATCAGCCATTTTCTCTAAAGTGACAATTTTGTTTTTATATAGGTATACTTCATATTGCTTGTGAAAGAATTCATCATCAGCCAAATAACTTTTTAGCATCTTCTTAGCGCTTTCACAAATTTGATATGCATCATTTAAAGTACTTGCTTTAGTAACCTTGTTTAAAACTGTAGAATAAGCTCGTTTATTATCATCTATGCGATTCAAATATTTCGCATAAAAATCATCTCTATTTATAGCTTCGGCCTCAAATGGTTTTTTATAAAATTGATATAAAAGCTTCTTGTAATCATTTAACTTTTCAGTGGCCTTTAACTTTAAGTTTTCCCACTCTTCTACTGTTTTAATTCTCTCTTTATAAATATCATTTAGATAATCAGCAGTTTTGATAAACTCTATTTTAATAATATTTAGTTCTTTTTCTTCTTTTTTTTGATTAACGGATTCTTGTAAATCTTCTTTGGTTAAAAGCTTAGGATAATACATCTCATAATCATCTAATAAAGCATCATCAGACCCCTTAGAATACTTTAAATATTTTTTTAGGAAATCTTCAAAATCATTTATATTATCACTCAAAAAGATTCTATTTAAAAAGCCATTTTTTGTTTTTACACTAAAAGCCATACCAATTTTACCATCAACATAGCTTAAAAAGGGACCAAAATCGTAAAAAGACACACCATATTTGTGAGCAACATTATATGCACTATCTAACACTTTCATAATCATCCCTCTTTATTATAAAAATATTATAGCACAAAAAAAGGTTAATTCAAATAACCTTTTTACTTTTTAGACATTGATGTTTTAGCAAGAACAATTACTCCAGCAATTGCAACTAAAATTATTATTACTGTGATAACAGAATCAGCAGTTTTGTCATCTTCTTTATCATTAGAATTACTTAGTTCCGTAACAACATCTTTATAATTTTCATCATTAGCAGCTTTAACTATGGCAGCTTTTAACTCATCTCCACCACTTGTTGCAAATCCGGAATAACTTTTTTCACCTATTACGTAATAAGGAACTCCGCTTACACTTTTATTGAAATATGTAGCAACATTTTGCATTAATGCTTTTTCGGCTTTATCATACCATACTTCATGCTTAACTAAATTAAAGCAAGCTTTATAGTCGTCACTCAAACCATCTAAATATTCCATCATTTCTTCACAATGAGGACATCCATTTCCCCAGAAAAGATGAAGATTAATTTTATTAGCACAACTAACTGTTTCTTTTTTGGTTGTCTTTGTTTTTTTCTTGGCATCTACATTAATTGTAAAAGAGAATAAAAGCAACACTGCAAATAAAAAACTAATAACTTTTTTCATAAAAACCACTCCTTATTGACTTATTATACCATCATCACGTCGTTTTAGCAATTTTTTTGTCAAAATAAATAATTAATATGATATAATGTTAATAGGGTGATATTATGCAGGGACTTACGATATTTTTGATAATAATTATCATATTAGGAGTTTTGGGAATTATTTATATAAATTCTTACAATAAACTTCAATTTCTAAAAACAAAAGTTGAACAAGCTGAAAATATCGCTGATGAATCCCTACGTCAAAAATATGATGTAATAGGCAAAATTAATATAATAATAAAAAAAGAGATTAAAGGTAAAAAAGATTATTTAAAAGAATTTATTGATTTGAAAGAAAAGAAAATTTCAAATTTTGAATTAGATAGAAAACTTGTGGAAGCAGTAAATATAATTAACTCTTTAGTAAGCGATAATGAAGCTCTTTTAAAAAACCATGACTTACAGGATATGTTATATGAAATTAAAAACATCGATGAAAAGCTAAGTGCTGCTAAAACTTATTACAATAAAAATACAACAGAATCAAATGCAATTATTCGTAAGTTTCCATCTGTTGTAGTAGCAAAAATTCATAAAATAAAAACAAAACCATATTTTGATGGAAAAAATATGGAAGATGAAATAATTGATGATTTTAAATTATAATGACCAATCAATAGGTTTAATGTGATTTTTCACTAAAAACTCATTAGTTTTGGAAAAAGGCTTACTTCCAAAGAATCCTCTAGAGGCCGAAAGAGGTGAAGGATGAGCACTTGTAATAATTAGATGCTTCGTATTAGTAATCAAAGCTCTTTTTTGTTTGGCAAAATTACCCCAAAGTATGAAAACAACTGGCTCATCTTTTAAATTTAACGTTTTTATAACATAATCTGTGAACAATTCCCATCCCAATTTTTGGTGGCTGGCAGCACAATCTTTTTTTACGGTTAAAACTGCATTTAAAAGAAGCACTCCTTCTTTAGCCCATTTGGTCAAATCACCATCATGGGGTGGTTCAATAGACAGATCACTTTTTAGCTCTTTAAAGATATTAATTAATGATGGTGGAATACTAACACCTTTTTTCACACTAAAAGAAAGGCCATGAGCTTCCCCATCTCCATGGTATGGATCTTGGCCAACAATAACGGCTTTTACGTTTTTATATGGTGTTAGTTTAAGTGAATTAAATATTTCTTCTTCTTTAGGAAACACCGTTTCTTTTTTATAACGAGATAATATCATGCTATAAAATTTTTTGAAACCATCACTTTTCCATATAACATCTAAAACTTGATCCCAGTCATTGCCTATCATGTGTACACCGCCTTCACAATTTATTTATGATATTTTTCATTATTCATTATCTTAAAAGATCGATATATTTGTTCGAGTAATATTCCTCTAAAAAGGCCATGAGGAAATGTTAACAAAGAAAATCTTATAACCTTATTAACTCTTTTTCTAATTTCATCATCTAACCCAAGTGAACCACCAATAATAAACGTAATGTTACTATTTATACTAAATGTATTTTCAATTAAATTCGAAAAATCAACACTATCTATATCCGTTCCTTTAAGATCTAGAGCTATATTAAAATCACTATAATTAATTCTTTTTTTCAAATCATCTAATTCTTTCTCATGGTTTTCATTATCTTTAATCTCAACAATTTCGATTTTGTGATATTTACTTATTCTTCTTTTATAATCTTCAATTAAGTTAGAAAGATAAGCTTCTTTTATTTTACCAACGCACAAAATTTTTATCATAAATTTATAACCTCAGTTTTTTCATTTTGGCTGCTTACTATAACCTTATTAAACTTAATATCATACTCTTTGAAAGTGTTATTAAGAGTTTCCAATGATTTATCTTTGGTATTATTGGTCTCACTTAAGTGCATTAGCACTACCTCTTTAGTCTTATTTCCAATCAGTTTCGTTAAATAAAAACTGGAGGCATTATTTGATAAATGACCATAATCACCTAAAACTCTTTTTTTTAACCAAGCAGGGTATGGACCATGATTTAACATTTCAATATCATGATTACTTTCCATTAAATAAACATCTCTATTTTTTAATTTAGGAAAATATTTTGCTTTTACATACCCTGTATCGGTTATATATACAACTGAAGATATTCCATTGTCAATGATAAAATTTCTTGAATCAACTGAATCATGTGAAGATTTTAAAGCAGTTATTTTCAAGTTTCCCAAGTATAAATCATCTTCATAAAATTCTATATTGTTATAGTTTTTCAACAAGTCAAGTTCATTATACATGGGTCTTGTAATCAATAACGTTGCCTTTGTTTTATTTAATAATGTTTTTAATGCAGAAATATGATCATCATGAATATGACTTATAATAACATAATTAATATCTTTAATATTTACTCCTATTTCTGCCAATCTTTCAGTTATATATTTACAATTCATACCAGCATCAACTAATAACTTAACATTTTCATTTTCAACAAATGTTGAATTCCCTTTTGATCCACTCGCTAAAACACATACTTTCATTATTTATACAAGGATAGAGGGCTTATAAATTTGTATCCTGGAGAATAAGGTGCACCAATAGATACACTAAAATGTAAATGTGGTCCAGTTGCAAATCCAGTTTGTCCCATTCTTCCTATAACTTCACCTCGTTTTACGTTTTGCCCTTGGCTAACAAGTTGGGCGCTTAAATGGGCATACATCGTATATATATTATTACCATGATTTATAATAATCATTTTACCACCAGTTTTCTGGGTTGGTACTTCATGAACAACGCCATCTGCCACAGCATAGATAGGAGATCCACTACCATAACCTAATGCGATATCTAAACCTTCATGGAATTTACCCCAACGCCATCCATATGGACTTGTTATAATGTAACCACTGTTTGTTGGCCATCCCCAATCGCCATTAATATTAACAGGAGATCCATAGTTATAAGTTCTCTTACCCTTAGTGGTAACTTGATTTACTTTCTCTCTTAAAACTTCTTCACTAATTTTAATAATACCTTGACTCTGCTCGCCATTAATAACAGCATATCGAGAAGTAACTCTGGTAATACCATTTATACCAGGCTGAGTAATTTCTGAGTAACTGGCTGGCTTTGACTTATCGTAAACTGTAGTTTTTTCAAAATATTGTTCAACATCTTCTACACTATAAAGCTGATAAGTTAACGTAAGAAGAGGTTGGATTAAAGTAATATTAACTGTATCATTTAAAGCTAATAAACTATCAACACTTTTAAACTTAGGGTTGGCTATTAAAAATTCTTGGGGGTTCAACTTATTTGCTTCAGAAATAGATGATATAGTGTCACCCTCTTTTACAGTGTAACTCTTTTGACTAGCCTCATCACCAAATAACAAATGTTGAGAAAGTTCAACATCATCAGTATAAATCTTTTCATTTACACTAATATGATCCTTTTTTATTGTTATTTTTTCGTTAAAATACATATTTTCAATAGTTTTACCAACATCAACAATTTTATCCTGAGTACCATTTAAATAATCGTTATAATCATCTTCATCAACAAAAGCTAAAATAAATGAATTAATAGCTTTTTCAAAAACTTCTTTATCTAGAACATTAATTCTAATTTCCTCGCCGTCTTCAGGTTTAATTCTTATGACATAACCCTCAATGGTAAAATCGTCAGCTTCTTCAATTTTATTATAAACTTCATTTATATCAGTTACATCTTCGTCATATGTATATAGCTTCTCAATTGAAAAATTATTTGGCGGAAAAACGCTACTTACTTGATATTTAGATTTTATCTTTTGCTGTTTTTTATTAATGAGAGCATAGAGTTCATCCTCAGAGTCTACTACTCCAATTTTGTTGCCATTCAAGTAAATTTGATAAAGTTCATTTGCCTTAAAATCGGTGTTTTTCGCACATATTGCCACAATAACAGTTGTTACCATTATTGTGATAAAAGCTAATAATATATCTCTAATTTTCATATTTCACCTTTATTCTTCATCAACTTTCATATAGTTTTTAAAGTTGCTCATGTTAAGTTCAAATATTAAATTAATTGCGCCGGTAGATCCTTTACGATGCTTTGCTATTATAAGCTCTGCAGGAACAATATTTTCATGTTTATCAGTTTTAGCTTCGTAATAATCTTTACGATTTATAAACAAAACCATATCAGCGTCTTGTTCAAGTGAACCAGACTCCCTTAAATCTGCTAACATAGGTTGAGAATTTTCTCTTCTCTCTGCACTACGTGATAACTGTGCTAAGGCAATTACTGGAACATCTAACTCTAAAGCCATAGTCTTTAGTGACCTTGATATCTCTGAAACTTCAACTTGACGAGATTCTATTCTACGATTTCCCGTAGTAACAAGCTGCAAATAATCGATTACTACAAGACCAAGGCCAGGTTCTTTGTTAGCTAACCTACGACACTTGGCTCTTATTTCTGATATAGTAATACCAGCTTGATCTTCAATATATATATTAGTTTCAGCAAGTTGACTCATAGCTTCATTGTATCTCTTCCAATCATTATGTTGTAATTGTCCTGTTTGTAATTTATATGAATCTATTTGTCCGACTGAAGAAATCATACGATTAACTAACATTTCAGCAGGCATTTCTAAGTTGAAAATAGCCACCGCTTTATCGGTAGAAAAAGCAGCATTTGTAGCAATATTTAAGGCTAGAGCTGTTTTTCCCATACCTGGACGAGCCGCCAAAATAATCATTTCGCCACCATGTAATCCAGCTGTAATTCTATCAAGATCATAAAATCCTGTTCTAAGTCCTGTTATTAATTGCTTATTTTTAGCAAGTTGTTCTAAATTTTCTTGGGCTCTTCTTAAAACTTCATGAATTGGGACAAATTCTTTTGTTTGACGAGCTCTTATCGCATTTAAAATATTTCTTTCTGCACTATCAAGAAGACTTGTTAAATCCTCTTCATCATAACTATCGGTAATAATATCAGTGGCAGTATTAATTAAATTTCTTCTTATAGCATCTTCCTTAATTATATTTATATAATAATCCAAATTAGCTGCGGTTACTACAGAATCAACAACTTCCGAAATATAATCAATTCCTCCGGCCATGCCTAATTTTTTCTTCTTTTCTAGTTCTTCTTTGATAGTCATTATGTCAAGAGGAATATCGGCTTTTTGCATTGACAATATAGTATCAAAGATAACTTTATTTTTGTCATCATAAAAAATATCTGAATTTAATTCTTCACATATTTTGTTTAATGCTAACTTATCTAAAAATGCTATTCCTAAAACATTCATCTCAGCATCTATATTATTTGGCATAACTCTGTTTGCCATATTATCACCTACTTTTTAAGCGTTACTTTAATATTAAATTCTACTTTTTTATGCAATTTCAATAAAACATTGTAAGTACCAAGTGCATCAATTGTTGTTGGTAATTTTATTAATTTTTTATCAATATCATAGCCTATTTTTTTTAATTCATCTGAAATTTGCTTTGTTGAAATTGTACCAAAAACTCTGTCTTGTGCTCCAGTTTTAACCTTGAATACAATCTCTTTATTTTCAAGTTTATTTTTAATATCATTACACTTATCTATGTATTCATTTAAGATATCATTTCTTTTTTCAATTTGTTTATTTAATACCTCGCTGCTTCGTTTAGAATACAATACGGCCAAATTGTTTTTAATTAAATAGTTATTAGCATATCCATCTGAAACATCAATTATTTGATCTTTTTTACCTTGCTTTTTTACATCTTGAAGTAATATTACTTTCATAAAAAAACCTCCATTAATCTCAAAAAATATTATAACACAAGAGGGCACCTTTAGAAAAGATTAAAAGACCCATTTAAAATATAAGAAATAAAAAAAGCTTTTTAAAGCTTATTTTACGTATGGTATTAATGCCATAAATCTTGCGTATTTAATTTGTTCTGCAATGTGTCTTTGATGTTTAGCACATGCACCTGTCATACGACGAGGCATGATTTTACCTTTTTCATTAATATATTTATTAATAATCATAACATCTTTATAATCAACACTTTTGCCAGCACACATTTGGCAAATTTTCTTTTTTTTGCGATGAAATTCAGCCATGTTTATTCCTCCTTATTTAAAATGGTAAATCGTCTTCACTTAAAGCGATTTCTTCGCCAAAATCCTTAAACGGATCTTCGCTTATATCAGTTGTTTCAATATCATTAGTTGGAACATTAGCTACATTCGAGTTATTAGAGCTATAGTTAGATGTATCTCTGTTAGATTCACTCTTAGTTGATAAGAAAGTAACATTATCACATATTACTTCAGTAACATACCTTTTTTGGCCATCAGTACCATCATAGCTACGAGTTTGAATTCTTCCCTCAGCAGCCACTTGAGTACCCTTTTGACAATATTTAGCGATATTTTCAGCTTGTTTTCTCCAAGCAACACAGTTTATAAAATCAGCAGTTCTTTCACCAGATTGATCAGTAAATGGTCTATTAACAGCTAAAGTAAATGTTGTAACAGCAATACCAGTACCAGTAGTTCTCATTTCTGGATCTTTTGTTAATCTTCCAATTAATATTACTTTATTCATAATTATTCCTCATCTAATCTAATTACTAAATGTCTTAAAATGTTTTCGTTAATTAGAGCTTTTCTTCCGAACTCAGAAATAGCATCATGATCAGCTAAAACTTGCATTACAAAATAATATCCATTAATTTCTTTTTTAATTGGATAAGCTAGTTTTTTTTCGCCCATTTCTTTGAACTCTAATACTTTTCCTTTGTTATCAGTTATAAGCTTTTGCATATCATTAGCAACAGATTTAATTTGTTCAGCCTCATTTGCAGCTTTAACGATAAACATAATTTCATATTTTTTCATTAAATCCACCTCCTTATGGTCTTTTTGGCTTCTACTGAAGCAAGGAGTAATTTCTTTACTCGCAAGTAGTATAGCAAATTTTTATTTGATTGTCTATATTTTATTTAATAATATGCACAAAACAAAATAGAGATTACTAATCCCTATTTTTTCCAAATATTTCAAGTAAATGAATAAAAATATTTATAAAGTCTAAATATAATTCAAGAGCTCCATATATTGCAGCATTATTCATGTTACTTAATTTTTTAATTTTTTGCACATCATAAGCAGTTATTCCTAAAAATACTATTAAGCTAATTATCGAAATAATAAACGCAACCATATCATTCATAATAAATATATTTATAATTGATGCAATTATTATACCTACCAAAGCCATCAAAGCAAATGAGCCTAATTTTGTTAAATCGCATTTTGTAGTGTATCCAACAAATCCCATTAACGCATACATTGCCGCCGCTATTAAAAAGACGTACAATATTGAAGCTATTTCATAAACAACAAAAATTGATGAAAATGTAAGTCCTGAAACAAAAGCATACAATAGAAATAAAACTTTTGCACTAGTTTCACTTAATTTCGTAATTCTTGCTGATAAAATAACAACTAACACTAATTCTAAAATTGTAAATAATATATAAAGCTTGTTAGTAAATATTTGAATTAACATAGCCTCACTTTGGCAAACTCCAAAACCAGTTAAAAATGTTACGACTAAACCAAGCCCCATCCATAAAAATGATTTTGCTAATACTTTACTTTCCATATTATCACCTCTATTAATATTATATCACTTATACATTAAATCTAAAATAACAAATATCGCCATCTTGCATCAAGTAATCCTTACCTTCTAATCGTAAGCGACCACTTTCTTGAACTTTTTTTTCATTTCCCAATTCTTGTAAATCTTTAAAGCTCATTATTTCAGCTTTTATAAACCCTCTTTCGATATCACTATGAATTATACCGGCACACTCTTTAGCTGTCATTCCTCTTTTAAATGTCCAAGCTCTAACCTCTTTTGGACCGGCAGTAAAAAATGTTGATAAACCTAATAATTCATATGTTTCAAATATTAATCTATCTAATCCACTGTGATTTATTCCTAAATCTTTTAAAAACAGCTTTTTATCTTCTTCGTTTAATTCAGATAACTCTGATTCCATCTTTGCACACATAACTACTGTATGTGACCCTTCATTTCCTGCATATTCCTTAGCTTTTAACGTATATGAATTGTCGCCTGTTATCATTGTTTGCTCATCTACATTGAGAGCGTAAACAAGAGGCTTTAGAGTAATAAAATTAAATGCTTTAATGGCTTTTTTCTCTTCATCAGTAAAATCCACTTTACGAAGAGGAACATTGTTTATAAGTGCATCTTTAGCTTTTGTTAAAGCATTGCATTCCAAAACCACTTCACTATCTTTAGTAGTTTCGGCTTTTTTTCTTATTTTATCCAAACGATTTTCGATTATTTCCAAATCGGCAAATACTAATTCTAAATTAATTATTTCGATATCTCTAATAGGATCCGTAGCACCCTCTACATGAGTAATATTAGCATCATCAAAACATCTTACCACTTCAACAATTGCATCCACTTCTCTAATATGAGATAAAAACTTATTACCTAGTCCTTCTCCTTTGCTAGCACCTTTAACCAATCCAGCAATATCTGTAAATTCAAATGTTGTGGGTACAAGGCTATCTGGGATATATAAATTTTCTAAAAATTCCAATCTTGTATCAGGAACTGTTACCATTCCGACATTTGGATCAATTGTAGCAAACGGATAATTTGCAGCTAAAATATTTTGCTTAGTTATCGCATTAAAAAGCGTACTTTTTCCTACATTAGGCAACCCCACAATTCCAGCTTTTAATGACATATTAACCTCCTAAAATCCTACAGGCAAACCTGTAATATACCATACAATAATTAAAACTAAATACAAAGCCATACTTGCTAAACTATAAGGCAATTGATATTTTATCGTTCTAAATAAATTGATTGGTTTTTTGTTTTGGTTGTATTTTTCCATGTATGCTAAATAAATTACGAAATATGCAAAAATAGGTGTTAAGCCAAAAGCCACCGATTCTCCAAATCTGTAAACCACTTGAGCAAACTCAGGACTTAAGCCGACATTCATTAAAACTGGTACGGCAACTCCCCCCGTAATTTGCCAGCGTGTAATCGAAGATGGTACAAAAATCGTTGATATTATTGCCACAAAAAATAGTAACAATATTAATGGTAACGCACTAAAGTTTACTTTGCCAATGAAGCTAGTAAGGCCTGTCACAACATACATGCCTATGTTTGACTTTTTAAAAACATTAATAACCACAGATGCAAAGAAAATAAGTACTAAAGTATTACCAATACCATCTAATGAATGACCTAAATCATCACAAAAATCCTTGTTATTTCTTATAGTTTTAGCACCAATACCGTAAAATAATCCTAATATGACAAATAGCATTGTAACGATAAATACAAATCCGTTACTAAAGAATGAATCATAACTAAATAATTTATCAATATAAAAGTTTTGACTATAATCTAATAGTTTTCCAGACAAAGGTAACCCTGGTATTATATTATATATAAATATTAACAAATATAAAATTCCAGCACCTATCCCAATAATCAAACCTTTTAATTCTTTTTTACCAATTGCAATATCTTCTTCCAACTCAGTTTTTGGAAACTCATACTTTGGAAGCATTTTTACTATCTTTGTTTCAGTAATCTTCGTAATTAAAAGTGACAAAAGCACTATAGCTATAAACATTATTATAATAAAACTAAATGTTCCCATTGTGTATTCTTTATCAAGCATATGAGCTCCAAGCAATGTCGTATTAAGCATAGTACTATCTATACTAGTTAACGCCAAGCTCAAGCCTTGACCACATGTTAATCCTGCAAAAGATGCAACTATTCCAATTTGAGGGTTTCTCTTTCCATAGAAAAATAATAGAGCACTCAATGGAATTAAAATAACAAATGACAAATCACCAATGATGCTTGCTATAATTGATATTAAAACCACAGCAAAAGTGATGCTTGTTTTTTTTGCCTTTTTAGTAAGTAGGGTAATTGTGGTTTTTAAAAAACCACTTTTTTCCATAACTCCAATACCTATTAATAATATAATAAGACTACTTAGTGGAACAAATGAAGCAAAGTTTGATAATGTAGATGTAAAAATATACTTTAGTCCTCTTAAGCTAAGTAATGATTCTATTGAAACAGTTTCTGGAGAATACTCAAGCATATCAGGATTAATTTTATCATACGTTGCTTGAACTCCCAGTAAAGACAAAAAACCACTTATTAAAATGGTTGCAAATATTAAAAATAACATTGTCATAAGAGGATGAAGTGTCATTTTATCTTTTAAGCTTTTCTTCATTATTGATCACCAACTATTTTTTTTAATTTTTTTTCAAATACTAAACGATCAAGCATAACTTCTCGGCCACAATTATCACATTTAAGTTTGATGTCAACGCCAACCCTAATAATAGTCCACAAGTTGGTTTGACAAGCATGAGGCTTTTTCATTATAACTTTATCATTCAACTTATATTTTTTTTCCATATTATCCCCTAATTATTTATTCAATTTTTCACGATGTTCTTTCAAAGACTCGTATGTATATCTTCTAACCATTTCTCTATCTTTTAAAGGACAACTCAATTTAATTCCATAGATTACGTTAGACATGTCATATTTTATAATACCCATATATTCTGTTTTTTCATCTGCTGATGTATTTTTTATAACATCTTTTATTACATCGTTTATTAAGATCTCCATGTCTTTTATTTTTTCATTTTCTTGAGATATAACTTCTACTATTAAATCTTCTTTTTTAGGTTCGACATTAACTAGTGAAGCAATATTTCTATTAGCAAGGATATACGTATCTCCAGCTTCGTTTTTTATTTTAGTAGTTCTTAATCCAAACTCAACAACTTTACCAGTGAAAGATCCTATGGTAACAATATCTCCAACTGAAAAATAATTTTCTCCAAGAATGGTCACTCCCATAATAATATCTTTTAAGAAATCTTGAAGTGCAAGTCCTATTACAACTCCCATTACTCCTAAGCCAGCTACCAAACTCTTAGTATCTACTCCATATAGTTCTAGTATAAATACCAAGGCAAGAAACATTATAATATATTTAATTATATTTTCAAACAAAAGGACAAGAGTATTTCTTTTCTTTACTTCCGCACTATTTTTGCCTTTATTCAATATCTTAGCAATAACTTTTTTCAATAATTTATTTAAAACAATCGCTACAACTATTATTATTAATAAACCATATACTTCTTTTTTTAATAAAAAGTTAATTACTTTTTCCATAACCTATTCACCCTCTATATTGATATTTATAATTTCTAATATTCTTTCTAAATCCTTTACCGAATCAAACGGTATTTCTATTTTATTTTTACCGATTTTTACTTTCGTACCGATTTTTTCACGCATTATATTTTCATAAATATTATAATGATAATCAACCGCTCTATTGATTTTATTTTTCTTAGGGATATCTTCCCTAGAAACTAACTTTTCTATATCTCTAACACTAAGATTTTCTTTTATTATTTTTTCTGCAAGCGAAACAATTTTATTTTCATCAGAAATCTTGCTAAGTACCCTAGCGTGTCCCATAGTGATTTTTTTGTCTGCCACATATTTTTTTACACTTTCGGGTAAGTTTAGCAAGCCTAAAATGTTTGTGACATAACTACGACTTTTGCCAAATTTATTTGCAAATTCCTCTTGTGTCATGTGCCTTAAATTAATTATATTTTGATAACTTTCTGCTTCTTCAATAGGATTTAAGTTTTCTCTTTGAATATTTTCAACCAAAGCAATTTCCATCATGTCTTGGTCATTAAATTCTTTGACAATAGCCGGAATTTTATCCATGCCAGCTATTTTAGCTGCCTTTGTTCTTCTCTCGCCAGCAACTAATTCATAACCTTTAATGCTTTTCTTTACTATAATAGGTTGAATTATACCATATTCTTTAATGGATGTAGCTAATTCATTTAAAGCATCCTCTGAAAAAACTTTACGTGGTTGATATGGATTACTTCTTATCTCTGATAAATTAATTTCTACGATATCACCATCTGTTTGGGCTTTTTTGACAATATCCTCTTCAAAATTATCAAAATTAATCACGCTATTAGAAAATAATTGTTCTAACCCCTTTCCAAGAGCTTTCTTCTTTGGATCTTTATTATTCTCCATCACGACTAATCACTTCCTTTGCTAAATTTGCATACGCCTCAGTGGCTCTGCATGTTGGATCATATTCATTTATTGGCTTTCCGTGGCTGGGAGCCTCAACTAATCTTACTAAACGAGGAATTATCGTGTTAAATACTTTGTTTTTAAAATATTTTCTAACTTCCTCTATTACTTCTAAGCCAATATTAGTCCTGCCGTCTAACATTGTTAACAAAACCCCTTCAATTCTCAAATTGGGATTCATACTTGATTGTACCATTATTATAGAGTTTAACAGTTGAGTAATTCCTTCCAATGCAAAAAACTCACATTGAACAGGAATTATAACGGAGTCACTAGCTACTAAAGCATTCATTGTGGCAATACCCAAAGCTGGTTGGCAATCAATTATAATGTAATCATATTTATTTCTTACTTGATCAAGGGCATTTTTTAATTGCTCATTTTGCTTAAACTCATTGTCTTCTAACATACTTTTAACAAACTCTACATCTACTCCGGCTAAATTTATAGTGGATGGAAGAATTGAAAGATTCTCAAATCTTGTTCTAACTATGGCTTGCTCTATAGGGCATTTTCCTGTCATAACCTCATAGACATCACTGCTAAAATCGCCATTATTAAAGCCAAGCCCTGTCGTAGCATTTTTTTGAGGATCCAAGTCTACTAAAAGAACTTTTTTGCCCTCTTTTCCTAAAGCTGCCGCAAGATTTATACTAGTAGTAGTCTTACCAACACCACCCTTTTGATTTACTAATGAAATAATTTTTGTCATGTAAGCCACCTCTTAATACTCATTTAACACTAAACATATTTTAACATAAGAAAATGAATTTGTCTTTATAAATTTTATGGATTTTTTTATATTGTATGGGGTTGAATTTTGTAAAGTAATATGATAACATAAATATATATAATAGAAAGTGAGTGTAGAAAATGGATACAATAAAACTTAGTCCTGAGCAAATAAAAGAAGCAGCAAACAGTATTAAAAATGCTACTGGTAACATTGATGATGCCTTAACCCAATTTGGAAAAATTTGTAATAAACTTTCCGAAAGCTTTAAAGGCGAAGTCGGAAATGAAACTTATGAACAAGCAGTTAAAAAGAAAGATAAATTAACTCAAATTAATGAGGAATTAAAAACTCTTGCTGCACTAATTGACAAACATTCTGATAGAATTCGTGATATTCAAACAGAACTTAAAAATGCAAGTAGAACACTTGAGGAAAACGCTAATTAACGGAGGTGAATTATGGAAAAATTAAAATTAAATGTACAACTTTTTGGTGAGACATCATTCTCAGAAACCGAATTAAAAGAAATCGAAAAAGAAATTGATGACATAGTAGTTGAAATAAAAGGATCATTTGATAAAATTAATTCAGTAATTAAAGGCTTATTAACTGATGAAGGCTTTAAGAGTACTGCCGGTGAGTCAATAAACAATGCTATGGAAAAAATAGCTCCATATTTCGGAGAGTTTGAAACAAGTGTATCAGATTTAGGAAAATTTATTTCTTACGTAGTTTCTACCTTTAAAGTTACTGATGAAGAAATGAAAAAAGAGTATGAATCTTGGGCTGAAACAATAACAGGTGTCGTATCAAACATAAAATCTGGATTTACTGAAGTTTCTTCTGGATATACTTCAAGTCAATATGTTGCTGATTTATCTTCTTCTGCAAGAAACATTGTAAAAGAAACAGCAAGTATGATTGCAAATACTGGCAAATTATACTCAAGTGCAACTGGCAAATCTGTTGCAACAAGTGTAAAAGAACTTGGAAGTGCTGCAGTTGGAACAGTTAAAACGTTATTTGGATTTATTACTAAAAATAGCAGTGTCGCAAGCAGATGGCTTGGTTCAACAGCAAAATAACTAAGAGATAAAGGAGAATAAAAATGGAAAATACAGATGTTTTAAATAGTGAAGAAACAATCGAAAGCATTGGCACTATGTCTGATGATAAACAAGCAAACTATATGCTTCAAAGAATGATTAGTGATTACTTAAATAAACTTGAACTTCCATCTATGGAAGAAATATTAAAAAAACAGAATCAAGTTGAAGAACCTGGTGTATTAACAGAAACTCACATCAAACTTTTACAATGTATGGTTAAGGATTTCTATAAAGCTTCAGGTGGAAGCATCGAAATATCAGCTAAGCAAAAAGGAATCACTTTAAAAGAAGGTACACTATCAACAATCGAAAAGGAATGCATTGATAAGTTATTAACTGATTATTGTAAAAGTATAAAAAACTTATTAGATGAAATGAATTAACATCACATAGTGATGTTTTTTTATACAAAAAAATATTGAGCAACCTCAATATTTTATTCATCTTTTAAAGCTTCTTTCAATTCCTCTTTAGTCATCTTTGTATAGCCTTTAATCTTTTTTTCCTTAGCAAGTTCTCTTAATTTGCTTAATTCTTCGACATCCAAATCATCAGAAATTTTTCCAGTTTTAACTAAAGATTCTATTTGTTCTTTAGTTAATGTTTCTCTTTCCATTAACGCATCACTTAATAACATTACTAAATCTTTGTTTTTATTAATAATGTCTTTAGCCTTAGCATAACATTCTTCAATAATTTTTCTTACTTGTTCATCAATTTCTAAAGCAACTTGATCTGAGAAATTTTTAGTTTTAGTATAGTCTCTTCCTAAGAATACGCCTTCACTTTCTTGTTCGTATTGAATAGGTCCAAGATCACTCATACCATATTTTGTTACCATACTACGCGCTATATTAGTTGCTTTTTTAAAGTCATCACTAGCTCCCGTAGTTGTCTCATGTAAAAATAGCTCTTCACTTACTCTTCCACCTAATAAACCAACAATTGATGCTTCTAATTCTTTTTTAGTCATTATACCAATTTTTTCTTCTTTAGGAAGCATCATAGTATAGCCACCAGCAACTCCTCTTGGAATAATTGTTATTTTATGCACTTCATTGGCATCTTCAAGTTTAATTCCAATAACAGCATGGCCAGCCTCATGAATACTTACTAATTTCTTTTCTTTTTCAGTTATTTTGCGGCTAGTTTTAGCAGGTCCCATTAAGACTCTATCAGTCGCTTCATCTATTTCATCCATTGTAATAGCATCTTTGTTTCTTCTTACAGCAAGCAAAGCTGCTTCATTTAATAAGTTTTCTAAGTCTGCGCCACTGAATCCTGGAGTTCTTTGACTTAGATTTTTTAAATTTACATCTTTAGCCAAACTCTTATTTTTAGAGTGAACTTTTAAAATATCTTCTCTTTCGTTTGAATCTGGTAAACTAACTGTTACTTGTCTATCAAATCTTCCAGGTCTTAATAAAGCGGGATCTAATACATCTGGTCTATTTGTTGCAGCAATTATAATAATACCTTCATTTGCCCCAAATCCATCCATTTCGGTTAATAATTGGTTTAGCGTTTGCTCTCTTTCATCATGTCCACCGCCTAAACCTGTTCCTCTTTGACGACCAACAGCATCGATTTCATCTATAAATATCAAGCATGGAGCACTTCTTTTTGCTTCCTTAAACATGTCACGAACTCTTGATGCTCCAACACCAACGAATAACTCAACAAAATCAGATCCGCTTATATAAAAGAAAGGTACATTTGCTTCTCCAGCAACCGCTTTAGCAAGTAAAGTTTTTCCTGTTCCTGGAGGGCCTACTAATAAGACACCTTTTGGTATTCTAGCTCCAAGTCTTTGAAACTTTTTTGGATTTTTTAAAAAATCAATTAATTCCGCAACTTCTTCTTTTTCTTCCTTTAGACCAGCTACATCATTAAATTTAACTTTAAAGTTTCCATCACTCAATTTAGCACGGCTACGACCAAAGTCCATAGAATTTTTATTGCCACTAGCAATTTTTGTAAAGAATATATAACATACTATTAATATGATAACAAACGGTGCAACATTAACTAGAATATAAACAATAGAACTACTACCGGGATCACTTTTGTTTTCATATTTTGTTATTTTGTTCTCCGTAACATATTTAGAAATTGTATCTATTTCACTTTCTATAACTTTAGTTTTAAAAGATTCATTCTCTTTATAATTTTTTAATTTACCCTCAACATAATAAATGCTTTCACTGCTTTTAGGTGTAACTTTAATTTCTGTAACAGTCTTATTTGATAACTCATTTAACAATTCACCTGCAGATAAATCATTAACTTTAACGCTACTCAAATTTAATAAAAACAATGTTGCAGCAATTATAACAAGTAACACAGCATATGGTAAAACATTCTTTGTTATATTGTTATTTTTCTTGTTCATAAACATTCTCCTTCTCGTACTTAACTATTATATCATAGTTTTCTTTTTTTTCCTTATCAAATTTTGATTTTTTTATTCCTGGTATCCATAAAATCTTATCTAAGCTGTCCACCAGTAATGGATAATTTGCTCTTTTTTCATAAATTATTTTTTCATCTATAAAAATATCCTTAATTTTTTTGGTACCATTTAAATTCTTAATAGCTATCCGATCACCGTTTTTTCTATTCCTTATATATAAGGGTAATTTTATTTCTTTAGATGATAATCTAATTGTGTAATTTGATGTATCTGAAAGATCACTTGTATAATAAATACTACCATATCCAGATATGTTGACATCTTTACACAATTCTATTTTATATGTCTTCGAACTATTTTTTTCAGTAATATAAAAATAATTATAAGATTTAACTCCAACATATGAAAGAGGCAAATCAATTTTTGCATTACTAACTTTAGTATTACAAATAAATGTGATAATTTGATGAACATTCTTTAATCCAACATGATAAAGCTCTTCTTTATAAACTTTTAAAAGCATTTCCTCTACAATTTTCTCTTGCAAGTACTCATCTATTTTTTTAAACTTATCGATAACTAACTTGTTATCAACAAAAATAATTCCACGTACTGCTTCAATTGATCTATTTATAAAATTGCATGCATTTTCAATATCAACGCTAAATTTTCTAAATCTTTCATTAACATAATTATTTTCGCTTTTTAAGAATGGTAAAACATGATGTCTATACCTATTTCTAGTATATAAATCGGTGTCATTACTAGCATCGTTATAAAAAGTAATATTCATCTTTTCATTATACTTAATAATATCATCTTTATTGTAGAAAATTAAAGGCCTTAATACTAAATAGTTGTCTTGTTTATCAATCGCTTTAATACCAATGTAACCATTTAAATTGCTTCCTCTTACAATTCTCATTAAAATCGTTTCAATTAAGTCATCACCATGATGAGCAGTTAAAAGGAATTTAGCGCTATATTTGTTTACCAATTTTTTGAAAAAATCATATCTTTTCAATCTATAATAAGATTCACTTTTACCATTTATGTCTAACAAATCGATGCTTTCAAAAATCAAATTATTTTTTTGAGAAACATCTTTTACAAATAGCGCTTCTTCATCAGCCTCTTTTCTTAATTTGTGATTAACATGCGCTACAATTACATTCAAATTAAGCTCTTTTTTTAAATCAATTATGATATTTAGTAAACACATAGAATCTGGCCCAGCCGATACGGCAACAACTACAGTATCAGAATCTTTTACATATTCTTTTAATAAACTAATTGCTTTGTTCATAATTATTTGTCCATCCTTAATAAAGATGTAATAAATTCATCTAAATATCCATCTAAAACTTTTAGGGGATTTGATGATTCATATCCACTTCGATTATCCTTGACAAGCTTATAAGGCTCCAAAACATAACTTCTAATTTGACTTCCAAAATTTATATCACTTGAGGTATCTTTAACATCACTCACCAATTTGTTTTTCTTATCCATTTCTAATTTATATAGCTTGCTTTTTAACATTTTCATAGCTTGATCTTTATTCTTAAGTTGGCTACGTTCTGTTTGACAAGTAACTACAATCTTACTTGGAATATGAGTAATTCTAACAGCGCTATTAGATGTATTTACTGATTGGCCACCTGCGCCACTTGAATGATATACATCTATTTTTAAATCGCTATCCTTAATATCTATTACAATATTATTATCGAAAACAGGTGTTACCGTTACGGAAGCAAAGGATGTATGGCGTCTTTTATTTGAATCAAATGGTGAAATTCTAACCAATCTATGAACCCCGTTTTCGCCTTTAAAATGAGCGTATGGATAATTCCCACTAATTTCAATAATAGCACTTTTAATACCAGCCGTGTCGCCCTTTTGCACATCAAGAATTTTAAAATTATAATCATTTAACTGAGAATATCTTTCATACATTCTCATAAGCATTTGTGCCCAATCACAGGCTTCGGTACCACCAGCACCAGGATGAATCTCTAAATAGGCATCACATTTATCATAAGGTCCATTCATGAGCGTTTCAAGTTCAAATCTTTCTATTTTAGAAATTAACTGCCTAAATGATTCTATTACTTCATTTTCACTTAAATCATTATTCTCTTCAACAAGATATTCTAAATATTCAATCTCAAATAGTAAATCATCATATTCTTTTAAACTCTTTTCAAGATTAGAAATTTCTTTATTAGTTTTAAATGCCTCTTCCTGATTTTCCCAGAAGCCATCTGTGTTTGCTTTAGCCTTTAATTCTTTTAATAGTTCTCTTTTACTATCTATTTCAAAGAGACCTCCCAATAGCAATAATTTTTTCCTTATTATCAAGTATTTCTTTTCTCAGATTAGCAAAATCCATGAAATCTCCTCCAACTTTTATGTATTATACCACATTTTTTCTAGTTTTTCTAAAAAAATTATCTATTATTTTAATCAAATAAATCACTCTATAACGTTTACGACAAGTAATTACAAATTTCGACAAAATATGACAATTTTCACGCAAAAAACGTAGACAATAAAATAGAAAATATTATATAATTTTATAGTGAAAATAGAGAGATGAAATGAATTTCATATTGAGGTAGTATGGTGAAAAGAAAGAATCCTTTATTATGCTTTTTTTATGTATTATTTTTTAGTATAATCACGCTTATTATACTTTTATTTATATTTATCATTGTTAAAGCTAAACTGCATCCAAATGACATTCCAGATATATTTGGGTACAAACCGTTAATAGTAATGTCTGGTTCAATGGAAACGAAAATATATAAAGGTGACTTAGTTATAGTTAAAGAAGTAGATCCTTTATCACTAAAAAAGAATGACATTATCGCTTTTCGAAATAGTGATAATACCGTTACAACCCATCGAATTAAAAGAATTACAGAAATTAACAATAAAAGTGCTTTTATAACTCGTGGTGATAATAATAACACTGATGATGAAGGATATGTTTATCCTGAAAAAGTTGAAGGAAAATACATTCTTAGAATCAAAAACATAGGATATGTTCTAATGTTTATTAAAAAGCCTCTAGGATTAATAATATGCTTATCTGTTATATTGATGGGTGGCACTATTTATATATTATTAAAAAACCAAAGTGCAAACAAATTAAGTAAAGAAGAATTGGAAGAATTAAAAAAATTCCGAGAAAAGCAAAAAAATAATCAGTTGTAACCAACTTTATAGTTGTTTACATAAATGCTATTTCATAGCAAACATGATAGTTATAGGGAGTAGCTATTATGAAGTACTACTCCCAGATAGATATAAGGAGGTGACTTATGAAAAATAACAAAAAAAGTGTTATGCTAATCATTGCTTTAATGTTAGTAGTATTAGGTGGATATTTTGTTGCAGGAACTTATGCAAAATATACTTCTGAAATTAGTGGTACTAGTAATGCATCAATTGCTGGATGGAAATGGACTATCGGAAATGAAGACTTAAAAAATATAATTGATACAAAAGAATCAAAATATTCTTTAAGTTTATTTGATACTATTTATGAAGAAGATACTAAAACTAGCGAAGAACATGTATCAGCAAATAATATTGCTCCTGGTACAGGTGGAAGTTTCACAATTTCTATAGCTAATAAATCCCAAGTTGATGCAACTTATAAATATGACTTATCTATTGAAAATAACCTAAATGCAAAATTACAGTTTAAAGTTGGCGAAAATGGCGAATGGACTAGTGATATAGCTATGTTAAGCAAAACTGAAACTGATATTGCAAAAGAAACTGGAACTGATAACGCAACTATTTATTGGAAATGGGCTTATGATGAAAGTGAATCTCAAGATGAACTAGATACACAAGCTGGATTAAATGCAGGAGCAAATGCTGAAAATAATAATGATGTTATTGTTACTGCTAAATTAGTTTTAACACAAAAGAACTAATTAAAATAAATTGAAAGTTTTAATAACTTTCAACAAAGAATACATACAATGTATTCTTTGTTGAGCGCTATTTATAGAAAGGAGTTTACGATATGGATGATAAAAGGAAAAAAGATTATTTTCTAAGATTCTTATTGATAATTATAATTATTTTATTACTCATTCATATATATAGCTCACTTCTTGGCAAAATTGAACATAAGAACTATTTAGTACCAACCGGTAATGTAGATATATTTGATATTAATTGCAAAAGTAATAATAGCACTTGTAACGATAATACTAATCCAACATTTAATGAAGATAATAATTTAGTTGTATATGACAAATATACTATTTATGGTAAAGAAAAACTTAGAATATTTGAAAATCCCGCCTACCAATATGAAAGTATAATAGCTCCTGGTTCAAGTAATTCCTATAATTTTATCATAAGAAACAATAATAGCTTTAATATTAATCTTAATATAAAAATGGTGGAAAAAAACGATATAAATATCACAATGGTGTATCGATTAAAAGAAAATAACAATTATATCATAGGTGATGATAGCACTTGGGTTAAAGCCGATAAACTAAAATTAGATAATATTTCATTAAATAAAAAAGACTACAATACATATATATTGGATTGGAAATGGACCTATAGTACAAATAGTCAAAATGATAAAATTGATACTAAAGCTGGATTTTTAAATACAAACAATTATAGCCTATCAATCATAATAAGTTCTAGCGAGGCCGAAAATGGAAACATTTAAAAAAACAATATCGATAATATCGTATATATTTATAGGATTTATAGTAATAATTAATTTAATAGTTATAACAACTAGAGGAATCTTAAAACAAGATTACCCAATAATAATTGGCTATTCCTATTTTGAGATAGCTAGTAACAGTATGTATCCGGAACTAAAAAAAGGTGATATTGTAGTTGTTAAATTAAGTAATGAAAACATAAAAAAAGGTGACATTATCACCTTCAAAGATGACAGTTTTTATACTACTCATCGCATAGAAAAAATTAAAGATAATATAGTGACTACTAAGGGAGACGCCAATAATGTCTCCGATGATGAAATAACTAAAAATGACATTGTTGGAAAAGTAATATTTAAATTAAGATATCTAGGTATATTAATATCCATCATTAAAGAGCCAATAACAATATTTTTAGCTTTCTTGCTTTTAATAGTAACATCATTTATAAGGAAAAAATAGGAATAGGAGGATTTATGATAATTTCAAGACAAACTAAACTTTTTGCAGTTATTTTATCTATGGCTTGTATTATTCAAAATCCTACAAAAAGTTATTCAAAATATTACAGTGTTATTAATCAAAACAACTCATCGAAAGTTGCATCCTTTGTATTTTTATCAAATACTAAGCTAAACGTTCCTCTAGTTTTAAATGAAAAAATGTATCCAGGAATAAATTATGAATATAATTTCATTATAAAAAACTTTGAGGGCGATAAAAAAAGTGATGTTTCTTTAAAGTACTCACTAAGTGTTGAAAAAACAAACAATTTACCTATTAATGTTACTTTATATAAAGATAATATTGAAGTAGCCGAAAACAAAGTACAAGATCAAAAACTCAATATTAACGAGGAAACAACTGACAACTACACAATTAAAATATCTTGGGATAGTACTCTTAATGATTATAAGTATGCATCTTTAAGCGATAATATAAGCTTACTTATAGATGTTGTTCAAGTAGACTAAAGAGGTGATAAGTTATGAAATATAATATAACTAAAGCAAAAATAATAATTGCTATCTTACTTCTTTCGTTAATTTTAATACCCATTTCTTATGCAAAATATCATAAAAAGTATAATGCACAATTAATCCTAGAAAGCACCCCATTTTATTTTAATGACACTGCAAGTGATCTTACCCTATCATACCGTAGTGATGCAACTTTTGAATTTAACGTATTAAATTACAACGGAGAATTAGTAACTGAAAAAGATATCGGATACACCATATCTTGGGACAACAGTACATATGGTTTAATTATTAATGGCACTGCTTATCAAGATACAAAATCATCAATTAATAAAACACTTAAGGGAAATATAAAAAGCAATGATAAAATTACTATTGGCCTTATTGAAGAAAGCGAACGTCCTGTAAAGGAAACTATCAACTTAGAAATATGCTCAACTACTCCCTATAAAAAATGTTCGAAGTATAAAGTAAATATTATTTCTCCGGATGGTTTTGAGGTTACTGGTAACCCTACAAAATGGACTAAAGATGATGTAACTTTAAATATTGTGCCATTAGAAGGAAATAATCAAATTGAATATTGCTCTTTTGATAATGGTGAAAATTGGATTAATGCCCTTGCCGTAAATAGTTTGGCAAGCGTTTGTAAAAATACTTATAGTGAAAATACCACGGCTCAAATTAAAGTCAAATACTATGACGGAACCGTAAGTGATACTGTAGATATAGATATTACTAAAATTGACAAGGAAGCACCAGTTATTAACTTTGATAAGCAGCCAGATAGCACTATTGATGAAACTTTAATAGTAACTTTAAATGAAGATAATCAACTACTAAAAAATATGACTTATAGTGATGATAAAAGCGGCATAAAGAATATTGAAACTTATTATAACGATACTTTGATTACCAATTCTAATTATTTTACAAACGTTGGACGTTATGAAATTGTTTATAAAGTTTATGATAATGTTGGAAATGAAAAAGATTATAAAAGGGAGATACTTATAAGGTTTCCAACCGGTGGAAAATATATCGTTGCTTGGACAAAACTATATGGAGATAACATTGTTAAAGAAGGATTAGCAACTGATACAACGTTGTCTGGTTTATATAAAGATACCGAAGAAACTGGGCTTGATGAAACATTACCATTTTCAAGTAAATATTATTATTCTGGTGAAAACGTTAATAACTATTTATCATTTTTAAATTTAGAAATGAGAGTCCTTAATGTATCAGTTAATGATGATATAAAAATAATTGCGCCAAAAGGTGCAAAAAGTACCGATTGGGATACAAGATATATATACGACTCTGATAAATATGAGGATTGGACAGTTAAATGGATTAATGGTATGTATATTTATACACCCGAGGCAGATAGAGTTTTCTTTACCGAAAACGATTTAAAACATATTGAAAAGGCCACCTTCTACGCCGGTAGATTTTCAAGAAACGATGCTAGTACAATAGCAAATATCGTAAATTTAGAACGTACCGCCAATAAAGAATTAAGTAATAAAATTAAAGAATATACTGCTTCATTCGAGTCATACTTTGCCTTTCCTAATGTATCAGACTACATAAAGGCATGCAACGATCAAAGTAATATATATAGCATAAGAACCACCCAGACAAATCAATCTAGTTTTAAGAAAAATAGTTATTTAAAATCCACAAATGAAGAATGGACAATGAATGGTAAAAGAGCTACTGCAACAGATAATGACTTTTGGATATCAGATAATGGAAACCAAATATTATCAAAAACTAGATATTATGTAGCGCATTATCGTCCTGTTATGTACATTAAAAGTGATACTATCTTATCCGGTAGTGGTACTGCCACAGATCCATTTAAAATAGAAGAAAATTGGGACTGGTTTGATAGTCAATATCCTTCAACTTTGTATAAATAAATAAACAACCAACTAGCTAGCTAGTTGGTTTTCATTATCTAATATTATAATTTAATATCATCATTTAAAAATTCTTTATCGATTAAGATTTCATGTATCAACTCTTCTTGATTATCAAGGTGGATATCTTCAATTCTATCAACACGACACTTTTCAGCTTGTATAATTGATTTTACTTTATGAGTTGCACTATCAACAGTATCATTCACTACTACATAGTTATACTTTTTAAAATTATTTATTTCGTTATATGCCGTTTTAAACCTTTCGACCACTTTTTCACGAGATTCTGTTTTACGGTTTATTAATCTGTTTTTTAAGGTTTCCATATCTGGTGGCATAATAAATATGAATAATGCTGAAGGCATAATTTTTTTTATATTAATAGCCCCTTGAATATCTATCACTAAAATAACATCTATACCACTATTTAAATAATCTTCAATTTTATCTTTTGGAGTTCCATAGTAATTATTATTATAAGATGCATACTCTAAAAAGTAATTATTTTTGATTCGTTCTTCAAAAGTTTCTTTCGTTACAAAAAAGTAATCAACACCTTCTTTTTCTGTACCACGTGGCTTTCTAGATGTCATCGAAACCGAAATCCATAAATTACTATTGTCATGAACTAATTTATTACAAATAGTGTCTTTTCCAGCGCCACTAGGACCTGATATAACAATTAACAAACCCTTACCATTAACTTTTAACATAATAATCTCCTTAGAGATAGTATATACTAAATAATAATATTTTTAAACAAAAACTATTTAATATATTTTATTAATGTATTCTTAAGAGCTTCCTCACCA
The DNA here is from genome assembly GCA_934101595.1 of uncultured Bacilli bacterium. Classification (GTDB taxonomy): domain Bacteria; phylum Bacillota_I; class Bacilli_A; order RF39; family UBA660; genus RGIG1752. The sequence goes on along the minus strand of CAKORR010000002.1, from coordinate 148,471 downwards.
CTTAAAGACAAATGTTTATCATCCTTTAATATATAAGTATTATTTTTAGATAACTCTTTGTAAAAGTTGATAACATGTAACTTATCACTTGTAATATTAACAGATTCTTTATTACTTACCACTATATAAACATTTAAACCTTCCGTTTTAGATAAAATATTATTAATCATATCTTCCGTAATGACAGTATTAACATTATATACAAGAACAATATTTTTACTTATCGTGCCAGTAATTTTATCTAACTCAACCTTTTTTAAAAGCGTATCAAATGTATAATCCTTTGAAACAACAAAATTAGCTGTTTTATATGAATCATGAATTGTATTAAAAGCATTTAATAAAAGTTCTCCACCATAAAAAGTAATTTTTTCATTCAAGTGTTCATTATGTTCAATAAGAAGTTTCTCTTTTTTCTTTTCATACTCAATCTTATATTCATTATATATAGCATCAAATATAGCATTTGTGAATGCTTTTCGACCACTTGGTTTCAAATGAATTTTATCAGCCACAAAATACTCAGGATGATTTTTTGAAATGTTTTTCCAATCAACGATATGAAGATTATCATAGTTCTTTTTAAATTCATTTAGTGCCCTGTTAACATAATCCAAATTAGTTGTATTAACCCAAAATACTTGATGGCCTTCACATTTTTTCATTATTTCAATTTTGCATGATTTTGAACAATCACCATTTGCTCCTAAATTAATAATTACCGGTCCATTAAATTTGCCATCGCTTTTCATCTTATCTATTATGTCTCCAACTGCCCAAGCAGTTCTAGATACCTTGGCATCAAAATAGCCACCCTTAAATGTATCGTATAAATTATCAATAGCTCCTAACATTACAGAATCGCCAATACCAACAACTGGGGATTTTTTAATTACTTCTTTTAATTCTTCCTCATCTAGATTAAGCTTATTTAACGCCTCATTTAACCTATCTTCTTCTTCTTTTATTGAAGCACTATACTCTTTTTGTTTTTGCAAAATCACCTGTTCATTTTTGCTCATTTGTTCTTCTAGCTGTTTCATTTCTTTTGTGTAATCTTTGCTTGTAATAAACACATAAACTCCATAAAGTGAAAATAAACAAATAATGACTCTTATAATATTTTTTAATAATTTATTTTTTTCACTTGACGAAAAAATATAATTAATTAAAACTGTTAAAATAAGCGTTAACAAAGTAACTAATGCAATATAAACTATTTTATTAGCAATTTTAAAAAAACCACAATAATAAAGTACAGGATATTGAGTTAAATAAAATGCATATGTATAACTTGATACCCTTTTTATGATTTTAGATGCTTTATCATTCTTATTAATCTTAATTTTATTGCTAACATAAATGGCTGCCACAGATAATAATGTTGATAAAATAATTGCAGTAGCATAAATACTACTATTCATACCAGTAATTATTTGCAATATTAAATATATAGCTAATAATACTATATATATACAGGTATATTTTTTATTTTCTTTTTTTAGAACTTTTATTTTTAATATGTCACTAAATATTATGGCAAGCAAGACTCCCGCAAATAACGCGTTAATTCTGGTAAAAAAGCTATAATAGCTTACAATAAGATTACTCTTACTGTATATTAAAAAACCACCTAAGCTTAAAATAGTTAACAATGAAACTAATACAACTAAAACATATTTATTAAACCTAGTTTTTATCTTTCTTAAAAACAAATATAATAACGGAAATATAAGTTCAAATTGCATTATAAAAGAAATATACCATAGATGCATAAACGGTGATGACGTATGCCTCTTAAAGTAGTCCATGTTAGCGCTTATTTGCCAAAAATTATTATAACCAAATAACGATGACATAGTCTCTGGCTTAATATTTAACCATGATGAATCAGGTATAAAAGAACCAATTCCCAAGCTCAAAAAAATAACAATAACAAGAGGCAAATAAATTCTTAATATTCGTTTTTTATAATATGTTAATAACTTAAAATTTTTATCTTTGTCCACAGTCTTCCAACTTAAATAGCCACTTATGACCAAAAAACTACACACACATATATACCCACCATCGAATAAACCTAAATGATATAAGAAAATTGATATACACGCAAATATTCTTAAAATATCAATAAATGGATTATAATCTTGTTGTTTTTTCATACTACACCTCAAATATAATTATACATGCAAATATAATCAATTAGATAAAAAATAGCCGCTTTTAAAAATTATTTACAATTAATAGTAAATATAACTAGTAACATATGTTACTTTTGAGTATTCTTTCTTAAAGCAAAAACTAAACATGAAGAAAAACCCGGTAAATCATGGACAAGTTCATATTCAACTATTTCTAAATTATTTCTTTCTATTTCCGACTTCATATTAATAAAATTTTTAATTCGACATGAAGTATTTACCACTTTAATATTTTCTTTAGTATTTACATTAACCCGATTTGTTTTTTTATAGGCATCTTCTTTTTTCGATTTATATTCATCTTGCCCATTGCCCATTGCGATAATTAAAGCAATTCCTTCATTTTTTGAGTGATTAAATATGAATTTATAAAAGGAATCTCTATGGGTTTCCTCAAGTAGCATATGAACCACACATACGGAATATATAAAATCAAATTTATCATTTAAACTATCATTTATAAAATCTAAACATTTAAAATGTGGTTCATAAGAATAATTAGTAAGCTCATTGCACTTCTTAATAGCAGAACTAGCACAATCAATACCTAAAACATTATATCCTTTATCTAACAAATACCTAGCATCTCTGCCTTCACCACAACCAATATCAAGTATTTTAGAATTTTTTTTTATGTTATATTTTAAAATTGTATCGTATACTTCTAGAGTTGGTTTATCTATTTCCCATAAGCTCCCGCTTTTATGTACTACTTCATATCTTTTTTCATACGCTTTGTAATAATCACTCATAATTCTTTTAAATCACATTAATATGTAATATCCTCCATTTCAAATTTGTTACTTTGCTATTATTAATCTACATTAATTACAATTAATGGCACTAAAACTTCATCATCTGTATAACCAGCATGTTGAGATTTTAATACTTTTGATCCACCATAAACGATTGCTTTATCTGTTTTAGCAATTGCTAAATAATCTCCTAATATATCACGAAAAATTTCATTTTCTTTACCTTTACCAAACAGATTAGAATTTATCACATCTTCTTTAGTATATAAATCGAAATCGTTACTAAAATATTTATTAAATAACACTTCAAATTTTTGCTTTTTGTTTTCCCTTATGAAAAAATTTATTGCTCTTGATTCAATTGAAGTATTTTTCTCTAAACAATCAACTATATCAGGATAATCTTCAAGCATTATGTTTTCTACATTTTTATGTCCATGATCAGCCACAACAAATATTACTGTATCTTTTAATCTTCTACTTAATTCTTCTACTTTAGAATTAATATTTTCAATAATTTCATTTATTTCATGGGCATCAGTTCCAAGTTCATGCATTGTATGATCTGGTTCAGTATCATATGCATAAATATATTTTTTCCCTTCTTCATTACATAATGTTTCTATTTTATTGTATAAGTCTTCCCTGTCGACATATGAATTTTTGCCAAACGGAAATAAAATATATCCTGAATCTTTTCCTTGTTCATTAATTTCTTCCATTATAGACTTAGTAATCATATGCTTGTTTTTATATTCAATTGCTTCTTGTAATGGAGTATATTCTTTATCACCTTTTTCGCAATTTAAAAAGGTCGTAATAGTTTTATCTATTTCTTTGTAATACATGTCCCACCCTAACATGGCTGTTTCAACCGGATTTAAACCAGTCATTATAGACGTAGTAGCTGCAACAGTTGTTGCTGGAAACACAGTATTTATTGACTTTATCCTATGCTTTAAAAGAAAAGAATCCTTGGATAAAATTCTATCCATTATATTAGACCCCATTCCATCACACAGTATTGTTACAACATTTTTAGGTTTATTTTCATTCAGTATCTCATCTATATAATCAATTGTATTATGCTTATAGTCTAACTCAAAATATTTTCTTATAGAACAAGCTAAGTTTGTTAAGCATTCATTATAATTATTCTTTACTTTCATAAGCTACTTCTCCTTAAAATATTATAACATATTAAAAACCTTATGGCATTTAAAATGCATACACAAAAGGTGTATGCATATATATTAAAATTTTAACTATTTTTTTTAGATGTAGCGTTTTTAGTTGCTAATGTTTTTGCCTCATCAACTTGTTTTAAACCTAAATTTATAAAATAAACTATTACAATCCAAGCTGCTACTGTTAAAAATATTTGAAGTAAATAGTATGGGGTATTAATTGGCATATCCCAAACTCCATGAAGAACAATTGGAATTAAACAAATAAGTAAAAATCTTTTATCATTTAAATGTTTTTTATCAAGTTTTTCAAAGCCTTTAACATACATAAGTCCTGCACCTTCTATCGCAGCCCATGCTACATGACCTCCTGGAGCTAAGAAACCACGAAGCTTAATAACGCCTAACATTGTTTCAAGGCCACTACTTAATCCATATCTTAAAATATAACCAGCAGTTTCAAATGCCGCAAAACCAGCTCCAACCGCAGCACCTATAAGTAATCCATTTAAAATATAATTACTCTTTTTGCTTTTAAATAAGAATGCAGCCACTATTGCAGCCTTCGCAACTTCTTCAATTAAACCAACCATCAAAGCTCCAAAATACGTACTAATATCAGTATTTATATCTAGTGAAAAGAACAAAATTGCTAAAATTAAACTTAATCCTCCACCCCAGACAAAGTATTTCATTACTTTATAAAACGGTATATTTCTAAAAATATTAATTTCAAAGAAAAATATAAGTATTGTAACTGGAACAGCGAAAGCTGCTAATACAACCATTGCAGGTAAAAAATTGGCATTGCCATAGGAAATAAAGCCTATTCTAACTGGTATATAGGCTATTAGAAAGAAAACCAGTATTTTAAAATATACCCATGCGCTTGCATTATTAGGATCTACATCTTTTAATTCAGGCGTGGTATTTTTTCCCCCACAAATGAACACTTCATCAAGTTCTTCCTCAGTATGTTTTTTAAAAGTATTTTTAAACAAATCTTTAAATGTTACGTAATTCTCACTTTTAGCCCCAGTAAGTTTGTCTAAGTTTTCGTTTATAATATTTTGAGCGCTTTTCTTTTCTAAAGGATATCCACATTCAGGGCAACTTTTATCAGTTTGCTTAACAACGACTCCACACTCGGGGCAAGTTTTTTTATCATTTTTAAATCCGCAATGTGGGCAAGTCTTTACCGTACTAGATATTTCTTTATTGCATTCTTTACATTTAATTAGAGCCATTTTAACCAACCTCTTTTAAACTTTCTATTATAATTTTTACAACATTATTAATCTCATCGGAATTTACATTCTCTTCCTTACTCGTAACTAAATACATACTGTTTCCAACCATGAATGCATATCTATTATCAACCACTGCATGATTGCTTGAAGTATAACCAAACGCCATACCATAAACAAATTTATTTCCAATATTAGCACTCACTAAATCAATTAATATTCTTGCATCAATATAGGATTTACCAATTTCATTTGTTAATTCTTTAAGTAATTCTGCACAATCACTATAACCTTTGTATTTTTCAATCATAATATATGGAACTAAAGCACCTTGATTATCAATGTTTTGTCCTACATAAATAGTACCATTACTATCAACAAAAACCTTATAACTAGTTGGAAATTCAAAATATTTGCCATTTTGATTAAATTCATAATTCCCATTAGCATTAGGCTTTAATTCGGACGGATTATTTGTTTTGTTACCATTCTTTGTCGGATTATTAAAAAATAAAAAATAACCACCTATTAAGATAATTAAAATAATTAATAAATATTTGTTATCCCATTTTCCTTTTATATTTTCAAAGTTTATTTTTTTACTACTGGAATCCTTCTTCAAAGAATACCCACAGTGAGGGCACTTTTCTGCCATATCACTCATCTTTTTACCACACTCAGGGCAAGTTATCAACGCCATATTATTTCCTCCTCATAATAATTATATCAAAATAGTATTTAAAAATCATTAAAATGTTTTAATTTGCTTGTTTTGGTTATATTAATATTGGTGATTGCATGAAAGTTAGACTTGGATATGCTTCGATATGTAATGGTATAAATTATACCTCATCAAGCCCATTTACCTATAGCGAGTATATTAAAAATAAAGATATGAAAAAACTAGATAATGTAATTATTTCTAATCTAGAAGCTTTAAATAATATAATTGATTATAATATCAAAAATAATATTCATTTTTATAGACTATCCTCAAGAATTATTCCACTAGCTACTAAAGAAGATGTTTTTTTCGATTATATAAAAAAATATGTAAATTACTATGATCTTATTGGAAAAAAAATTAAAGAAAGTAATATGAGAGTCGATTTTCATCCCGACCAATTTTGCGTTATCAATAGTGTTAAAAATGAAGTTATAAAAAGTTCCATAGATATTCTTAACTATCACTATAATTTATTGGATGCATTAAATGTCAAGAACAAATTGTTAGTTATTCATGTTGGTAGTAGTGTATTTGGAAAAGAAAATTCCATTAAACGATTCATTAATTCTTATAATAAGTTGCCATCCTACCTAAAGAAATGTATAGCTATTGAAAATGATGATAAAGTATTTAACGTCGAAGATGTTTTAGAGATTTCTAAATCAACTAATATTCCTGTCGTTTTTGATTATCACCATCATTTATGCAACAAAAGTAACCTTAATTTTGAAGATATTTTTAATAGTTGGAAAAATATGACAGCTAAAATGCATTTTTCAACGCCAAAAAATAAAAAGGACTTTAGAAGTCACGCCGAATATATTGATGGAGATGATTTTATAAACTTCATTGAAATACTAAAAGTTTATAACAAAGATGTTGACATTATGCTGGAATGTAAAGCAAAAGATGATAGCTTATTTAGATTGGTGAGATATATAAAATATAAAACAAATTATAAATTTATTGATGATACTACTTTTATTGTTTAATTAAAATAAGAAAGTTTATAATAGCTTAAACTTTCTTATTTTAATTTTTTTAATATCCGTAAACTTTCTAAAATGATATCCTTTTTGGACATTTATAATATAGATATCAAATTCACTATAAGATGGAATTGATCCCATAATTAAACCTATCGCTATGCCGCTTTCAATAGGTAATGTCAGATTTTCGTAAATTAGGGCTTCTTTTTTTGCACGACTGCTATTTCTATTCCTAAAACGCCATATTTTTCTTGCTCTTCTTTTGCATAATATTCTTCCATATCTTTTGGATCAGCAATATCATTTTCACCATATCCCATTTTTACTTTATCAAAGTGTTTGTACAATTCTGTAAAAGAATCATAATGATATAAATTTTTGATTTTAACAATCATTTCTTCTTGTGTATCTTTATTAGTAAACTCAATTACATCATTTACATTTAACTGCTTTCTTTTTTCATCGTTTAATCGCAATTCAATGGTTTTAGTTCCATTTTTAATACACATAAACGGATTATTATTTAATTTCATTTTGTGCTTCATATTGTTTACTTCGATCACTATATTTTCTTTATCATTGTTTCCATTCTTGCATGATAATCTTTTTTATTATAAAAATTCTTACCAATATCATTGTAGGCGAATACATCAACTATTACATATTCACATCCAACGGATTTAAAGTATTCTTCCATTTTATTTATTAGTTCTTGACCTATGCCTTTACTTCTAATTTTATTTGTAACGATTAATTCTGTAATTTCTCCTCTTTTTGGACATTTATAGTCTAGATAATCATATTCATCATATGGGAATATGCAACCCATGATTAAGCCAATTGCTTTATTATTTTCTACTGCCAAATAACATTTACCGTTGTTCTTATTAACTTCTTCTAAATCTAAAACTGCCATTTTTTCCCTATATTCAGGATGAACTTGATCCAAATGATCTTTATCTATTGATACAATATACTCTTCAAGTTCAACCAATAAGTCTTTGACATCTCCTAAATACTTATTTTCATATTCTACTATTTGCATAAATTAACACCTCTATTTATTATTAAAAATGAATACATCCTCTATTCCATCATTTTTAGTTATATAATTACCATTTGTATATTCTGATATAATATTCTTCCAAAATGAATGTGCAATAGGATTATTCTCCATCGGTTGAACTTCCCAATTGCCCTTAAATTTTTCAAATATTTCATATGCAACCTTTTTACCAATATGATTTCTTCTGAATCTTGGCATTATTAGGAACTCGGCAATGCATTTACCGTCTTTATTAAATTTCAAATTCTCGTTTACCATAACCATTCCTACAGGCATTTCCACTTTTAATAAAATATGAATTTCGATCATTATCGGTAAAATAATTATCAAACCATCTATATTCAAATATACAATCTTCATTTATGTCATTATCAATGTATTGCGAACCATCATATAAAGCATACTGTAATAATTTATATAACTTTTCTTTTTCCTCTTGTTTTACATCAATTATTTCATAATTCAATTTAATCACCAACTTTCATACATAATTATACCATGAAGCCATAATAAATTTTACTTGTATAGTCCAATATTTAAATCAAAATGGCTCCAAAGTGGCTCCAGCCCATATTTTGGGCAATTTTTTGATAAAAAAAACTCGCGTTTTCCCTTATTTTATCAGAGGCTGCGAGTTATTTGCCACAACATTGTTTGTACTTCTTACCAGAGCCACAAGTTCACCCTTTTCCTTTACATATAACACTATGAAATATATGTAGTATTATAGATTTTACAAGGCTTAAAAGGTCTAAACAGATACTGTATAAATGGTACATATAGTATTATTTTTACTATATGTTTTTAGGTTAATGAGCACAAAATGTGCACAATGTTCCCATTTTAATAGGAACTGTCGTGTGCAGATATAAATTTCTTTCCTAAAAATTTTATTTAATATAGTATATTTATAAATATACTGCCAAATAAATTATACTATAATTTAAAAAGTAAGCAATTGAACATAAAAACAAAAATTAGTGTGCTTAAATTTGTCCACTATATTTATACAATTTTTTTACTATTGGTGAGTATTCTACTTTGGATAAATCTTTTAATTTTTTCTCTGCAATATACTTTGTTAGATACATGCTTTGGATAAGCATCTGAAAATCATCTAGTATTTGATCTTTAAATTTAGAATCAACAATGATGATCATACTATAATACTTTTTAAGTTCCTCCAATATCATTAGATCGAATTCAGTATTCCTATTATAATAAATCGCTATACCATTATAATTAATACCAAGTGTACTTCTTCCATGACAATAAGAATACTTATCATGAACTATAGGTATTCCAATACCAGATTCAACCATTGTAGATTCTAAGTACTTTGATGCGGTACTGGTATCATAGCCACTGAATATTTCATAGACATCACTTTCTAAATCAAAATTGAACGATGATTCTCCTATGCAATCTAACATTGGATTGTTTTTTCCATCTAAATAATAGTTCATTAATATACTTATAGGAATCAATGTTGCACCAAGTGATATAAAACTTCTTTCTTTATCGATGGTAGTACCATATTTTAAATAAGTCACATCACTATCATCGAATGAATTGTTTGATAACAAGTATTTTCTTAAGCCATTTAAAAAGGCTAATTCTACTCCATAATTATTTCCACTATAACTACATGCTACTACATTTCTAAATTCACCATTGTTTCGGTATAAAAAATCTCTTGGTTCACTATTTACTGAAATTATACCATTTTTAGTATTAATAACTTTAGCGCCAAATTCACTAACTACACTTGATCCTCCAACACCACTAAATAATGTTGGTTCACTTAATTTAGATAATTCACTTCTAATAAATTCTAAGTCAGTATTGTCTAATGAATCTATCACCCTTGCTTTTAAAAAATCAAAATTAACTTTCATGTTTTTTTCCATAAAAAATCTCCTTTCAAGTTCAATATAACTCAAAAAGAGGTAATATTTCGTCTACTCATATTTTTCATTTAATAATTCGTACTTTATTATTCTTTTTAATTCAAAATGCCTAATATCTTGTTTCTTTTCACAGAAAGCTGCGCAGTACCAACCATCTTGAAATAAAAACATTTCCGCTGGATCAATTATTCTTTCATTTTCACCTTTTTTTCTTGTATAAATCTCTGCAAATCCTTATAAATAAAGGGAATATTACGATTTTTAGCCGTACAAAAATTTTGTATTTTAACCTTATTTTTGGGTATCTAAAATATTTTTTTATTTTTATACATCAAAAAAGCCCTTATTTTATGGGCTTTTAGCTATTTACCACAACATTGTTTATACTTGCGTCCTGAGCCACAAGGACATGGATCATTTCTTCCAACACGCTTACTTACTCTTTTTGGCTGTGATTTTAATTTTTCTTTTCCATCATTTGCTTTTCCTTTTAATGTTTGTTTTCTTTCAACGTTTTGTCTTACCTCAGCCTTAAGTAAAAATTGTGCCACTGTATTATCAATTTTATTTAACAACTGATCAAACATCTCAAAGCCTTCCATAGTATAAGCTTGGATTGGATTAACTTGGCCATATCCTCTTAATCCGATTCCCTCTTTTAAATGTTCCATGGCACTCATGTGATCTACCCAACTATTGTCGATAACACGCAAAGTAATAGCTTTTTCAAATTCATTAATCATTGGGGCATCTTTCATTTTTTTGTCATAATCCTTAACAATTAAATCATTTATAAAATCAATTGTTTCTTCAACACTTAAATCTTCTATATCTTTAACTTTTAAATTACTCTTCTTTAAGAAATTTGTATTTACATATTCTACTATTTCTTTTTTATCATCTTCAGTCAAATATCCCTCTGGGTCAATATGACTAGAAACTAGTTCCTCCGCTGTGTTTTTGAATGATTCCAAAACTCTATCATGGATGCTTTCCTGATCTAAAACTTCATTACGTCGATTATATATTATTTCTCTTTGTTCGTTCAAAACATTATCATAATCAAGTAAACTTTTTCTTATATCGTAGTTGTTTCCTTCAACTTTTTTCTGAGCAGTTTCAATACTTCTAGTTAGGGCTTTAGATCTTATAGCTTGATCATCTTTTACACCTATACTTTCTAGCATTACCTTAATTCTATCAGTTCCGAATCTTCTCATTAAATCATCTTCAAACGAAACAAAAAATTGACTCATACCAGGATCGCCCTGTCTTCCAGCACGTCCACGCAACTGATTATCTATACGACGAGATTCATGTCTTTCTGTTCCGATAACACAAAGTCCGCCTAACTCTCTTACGCCCTCACCTAGTTTAATGTCGGTTCCACGTCCAGCCATATTTGTAGCAAGTGTTATCGCACCTTTTTCTCCAGCATGAGCAATTATTTCGGCCTCACGTTCATGGTTCTTGGCGTTCAAAATTTCATGTTTCAATCCAGCTTTTTTAAGTAAAGAACTCAAATATTCATTGGCTTCAACGGAAATAGTACCTATTAATATTGGCCTTCCCGTTTCATGAATTTCTCTAACAGTATTAATAATAGCTTTATACTTTCCTTTAGCATTACTATATACTAAATCAGCTAAATCTTCCCTAATAACTGGCTTATTAGTAGGAATTTCTATTACATACATATTGTAAATATTCCTAAATTCTTCCTCTTCAGTTTTAGCTGTACCAGTCATTCCTGATAACTTGTTGTACATTCTAAATAAATTTTGGAAAGTAATTGTAGCCATCGTTCTAGTTTCACTGTTTATTGTAACGCCCTCTTTAGCCTCAAGTGCTTGATGAAGGCCATCACTAAATTGACGTCCGTGCATCAATCTTCCAGTGAATTGATCTACTATAATTACCTCGTCATCACTAACAACATAATCGACATCTTTTTTAAAACCATAATTAGCCTTCAACGCCTGATTTAAATTGTGAACTAAAGAAGTGTTATCTATATCATACAAATTTGCTAAATGGAAATATTTTTCCATTTTTTCGCTTCCCTCTTCAGTTAGAGAAACAGATTTAGTTTTTTCATCTATTGTATAATCTTCTTCATTTTTCAAAGTTCTAACAGCATGGTCAGCCTCTATATATTGACTAGCGGTATTTAACTGTCCACCAGAAATAATTAATGGCGTACGAGCCTCATCAATAAGTATAGAGTCTACCTCATCTATAATACAAAAGTTTAATTTTCTTTGAACACGATCTTCTTTTCTAACAACCATATTATCGCGCAAATAATCGAATCCTATCTCATTGTTAGTTGAATATGTAATATCTTTGTTATAAACCTCTTGTTTTTCTTTTGGTGATAAATCTCTTAAATTAACTCCAACAGTTAAACCTAATAATTCATAAATAGGTCCCATCCATTCTGCATTTCTGCTTGAAAGATATTCATTAGTAGTTACAACGTGTACACCTTTTCCCTCTAAAGCATTTAAATAAGCAGGTAATACCGTTGTCAAAGTTTTTCCTTCACCAGTTTTCATTTCGGCTATATTACCAAAATGAATAGCTAAACCGCCTATTAACTGAACATAGAATGGCTTTTCACCAATCGCTCTAAAACAAGCCTCCCTTGCAACAGCAAAAGCAGGAACAACTAAATCATCAATTGTTTTGCCATTTGCAAGTTCATCTCGAAATTCCTTAGTTTTATTCTTTAATTCTTCATCAGTAAGTTTTTCAATAGATGGCTCCATTTCTATAATTTCATTTGCTATTCTGTCAAACCTTTTTAATTCTTTATATTCCGTATCTAATAATCTTCTTAAAAATCCCATTATTAATACCTCCATTTAAGTATTATAACAAAAAAAATAAGAGTTTTCACTCCTATTTTACATTTATTATTCCAAAATTGTCATCTTTTCGTTTATAAATAACTGAAACACATTCTTCATCAATGTTTTTGAATACAAAGAAATCGTGATCTAACAAATTCAATTGTAATAAAGCTTCTTCTTCATCCATTGGCTTCATTTCAACGTTCTTTCTTTTTACAATTTTATTTGTATCTTCTTCAGATTCTTCAATCTCATAATCCAAATTGAAATCCGTTTCTAATGCATCTTTGTATCTGTTATTTAACCTAGTTTTATTCTTTCTTATTTGCCTTTCCAAAACATCTATAGCTAAATCAATTGCAGCGTATAAATCTTCATGGCTAACTTCTGCCCTTAAAGTAAAGCGACTTGTTGGTACAGTAACTTCAATAGTTTGTAACCTATTTTTTACCTTTATTAATGCATTAGCTTTAATTTCATCTGGTTTATCAAAATATTTATCAAGTCTTTTCATCTTATCATTAACATAATCTTTAATTGCCGATGTTACTGTTATTTTATCTCCTCTAAATGTAATTTCCATTATATCACCTTCCTAAGTTAATTATATCAAATATTTATAAAACTTTAAAGAAAAAGAAAAACTACTATACAGTAGTTAATGCAGCTTCGGATACTTCGATTGCCTGTAGGCCTTTAGAAGTTTCAATTAATTTAAAGTCAACAATAGCACCTTCTTTTAAAGTCTTATAACCATCTTTTAGAATAGCAGAATAATGAACAAAAATATCATCTAAATTCTCATATTCTATGAATCCGTAGCCTTTTTCATTGTTGAACCACTTAACTCTCCCTCTCACAAACACACCTCTTTTCTCATTAATTAAACCATATCACACAGTGTATACCTAAGCAATTAAATTAAGTCGACAAATTAATACATACTTTTCGAATGGCAATATGATGATATCAGACTTTTTAACATAAAAAGCACTATTTGTCTAAAACACTCTATAATTTGCTTAAACTTTCCACTTTTTTCATATATAGTTACGCATCAAACAAAAATCGACATTTTATTCACTTTTAAGACCATTTGCGATTTTTTTTACTATTTTGAGGTATTATTTAATCAGTGAGGGAAATATGAAAGATAAAATTTTAAGCGGTCTCTTATCTATCATAGAAAAAAACAAGCATACTACCGAAAAAGACTTGAGAATCTACAAGTATGGTCTTGAGGCAATTTACAACCTTGTAACCAAAACAATTGTAGTCCTTCTAATAACAATGATTTTAAGAACGCAAAAAGAGTTTTTACTCATATTAGTGTTTTATTCTTTCTTACGATTGTTTGGATTTGGAATCCACGCAGATAGCTCACTTAAATGCTGGATAACGACTATCTCTGTGTATGTTTTGGGAGCAGCGTTTGTAAAATACAGTGTATTCACTCACAATACAGCAATAGCAATATGGATGCTAGCATTTATATCATTCATCTTATGGGCACCAGCGGACACCCCAAAAAGACCTCTAATAAGAAAAAAGCAAAGAATGAAAATGAAAATGAAAACTTGCTTAATCAGCTTAATTTACTTATTAATTCTCATTAAGACGAACGAGACATTGATTATTAATTCCATTACTTTTTCCTTAATAGTTGAATTAGTTTGCGTAAATCCATTTATTTATAAAATAACGAAAACTAAATTCAATAATTATCAATTTTATAATGGCCTTAATGTTAATTAAATAAATATATTAAGAGTTAGAAAAGGAGGATAAAATGTTAGAATTTTTAGCTAATATACTAGCTGGAATCTCAACTGCTGCTGCAAGTGAAGGTAGCACTAGAACCGTTTTATTTGCTTGGGATGAACCTGAGTGCCCAGATGAATTATTATAATTAAAAAAAATTAAAAATTGAGTTTGTAAGCCTCAATTTTTATTTTATGTTAAATTAAAAAGTCTCGTTTCTTCATTTAAAGATGAGACTTTTTAACATGTTATTTCTCATAACCTTCTTTATATACACTAATTGTTGTAATAAAGTGATTTTCTTTAACCCTCACATTTGTTACAACTCGATTACGATTTAGTATGGAAAATAAACCAATTCCACTTTTTATCTTCTTGGTACTATAGTTAACAGTTCCTAACTTATCAATGTCTAAATTATTTGAAAATGAATTTTCTATCATTATGAGAATTTCTTCTTCAGATTCATAAAAATTCATATAGATCATTTTATCCTTAGAATTTGACGCTGCTTCTAAAGCATTGTCTAATGATACGCCAAGTGCATCGCACAAAGAAATATAATCTTTTGAAGATATTAAATCAAATAAATCTTTAGTTAAATAATTATCAACTGTTACAGATAAATTATTTGAAGTATATTTAAATATTTTATCACTAATAAAACCATTTATTCCTACTGGTAATTTTTCTAAATTTACCTTTGGATCTACAATACTACCGCTTTCTTTTTCAATCTCATTAATTATTCGTGTAATTCTTTCATTTCCGTAAGATTTTATCAATGATAACTTGTGATGAATATTATGTTTGTATTTTCTTAATTCGTTATTTTGATCAATATAATGTTTATTATTTTTAGCCATAATTTGTAAGGCTTCTTTGTTAACCTTTTTTAAATATTTGATATATGGAAGTAATATCAATAATGCCACACCGAAAGTGCAAGTAATTAAAAGAGAAGTAACTTGATCAGATTTAGTTATATTCATAACTGATTTGGCACCAAAATACAACATAACAATAACTACTACAACAAAAACCAAGACATTTATTTTTGAGTAAAAATTATACATTTTTCTCGCTATAGTTTTAAAAATCTTTATCCTTGACAATAAGTTTATAGCTATTTGTAATACTACAGTAAGTGAATACTCCATTGGAATAACAAAATCTGGTAGCAATTCATATATTAAAGAAAATATAAGCATAAATATAAAGTCAAATAACATGCCAAAGCACCATACAAAGCAAGAATAAAAGGCATTCTTCTTAAAACTTTGTTTAATATTTAATACACACATCACGATTATTGCTATGACTGATAAAATCATTCTTATCATCAACATATTAATGTAATTTAATAATGTTAAAATGACTGCGCCAAACAGACATTCAAGTACCATCCATCCATTTCGGTTGTATTTTTTACCACTAAATCTAGCAACTATAATAAGCATATTGGCCAAACTAATAACTGCACAAATATAATAAATTATTGTATTTAAATTCATTTCCCTTCAACTTCTTTTCTGTATTTTCTAGAAAGAAGTGGTATTATTTGGCCATTATCAAGCAAAAATGTTCTGTTTGACCAATTAAATACTTGGACATGGTCCATATTAACAATGCAAGCACGATGAACCATCTTAAATCTTCCATCAAGATAATTCATAATTTCATGCATTGATAATCCAACAGAAAAAATATTATTGTCCGTTACTAACACCACTTTTCTTTCTGTTGTATCCCTGTAAATGTACAATATACTTTTTAAGTATAATTGAAGATCAACATTTCTTCCTGAATAGCAAAACATTTTGTTATCAAACTTTTGATCTAATATCTTTTTAATATTAGTTTCAAGCCTCTCATCAAAGTTGTGAAACTTTTCAATAAATGTGAAAACTTCATAGACACTACGATAGACAGTTTCAAACATCTTATCATGGTTTGTCATAAATATAACTTGACTATCCCAATCATGTTCTCTAATCTTTTTAGCAATTTGTATACCTGAACCGTTATTAGCTAATTCAATATCAAGTATATAAATTTTGTGACAAGAATCATCAAGAATCATTTCTTCTAATTTGTTATCTAGTTTTGTGTAACAGCTAACACTAAGCTCAGTATCTACTTTAAAGCTAAGTTTCGTAATAATCTTTCTTACTTTTGTATGCATTTCTGCATCATCATCAACTACAATTATTCTAATCATAAACTCCTCACCAATCTGGTTTACTGTAAGCAATTTAATTATAATACAAAATTACAAAAAAATACAGGCTTTTTTCCTATATTTTTAATATTTTTTCAATAATTTGACTTTTTTCTTCGTAATACAAGGCATCTTTGTCTTTTAAATAGTCAATATTATTGGCACAAATTTGCACATACTTTGAAAAATTAAGATTAATTTTTATGCTTTTTACCAAATCACAAACATTTTTACCATGACTGTAATAGTCATAATATATAGATGAATCGTGTATATAATGAATACCATCAATACTTATAACCAGCGTTGGAATACTACGCCTAATTAAGTTATTAATTAGTACAATATCAGTTACCAGAAAACTAAGATTTTCGAAAACATCTTTCATTGACTTTTTATCGATATCCGTATAATTATCCCAAACATACAACTTGAGTCTTGGACTTAAAACTTTTTTAGTCATATCTTTAATTATTTTGCTATTTTTTAGTTTTGTCAAAAATTCATCATAATTGTATGGCTTATCATCTTTTACAGAACCATCTGATAAACTAATTTGATAAAAACCATTTTGGTTAACAACATATAAAGTTTTTCCAAGTAATAAGGTTCTAATACTATTTTTATTCATTATTTTTTTAATTCTTCAATGCTTGTTGTAAAAAACTTTTCAGGATTCATTGCGTTACCATTTTTATATACTTCAAAGAATAAATTGTTGGTACTATTTGTTTCTAGTTTGCTTGTTCCACTCTTAGCAATTACATCACCTTGATTTATTTTATCTCCCTCTTTAAAAGCAACATCCTTTAAGCAATAATACACAGTTAATATATTATTATCATGCATTACTTCAACTACATTACCCATAATATCATCTTTTTTAACTGATTTTATAGTACCATCTAGGACTGCTAATACTTCAAATTCTTCATTTGCTGAATAGAGTAGGCCTGTGCTTTCCATATAAGTATTTTCATAGAATATTAATGATTTCTGTTGAGCCTCTTCAGTATCATTCATATCATAAAAATGAACGCTTTTTTCTGCTGTGTTCTCATCTACAGGCTCAATAGGATTCTTTTCTTTAACATCATTTACAACGTTTTGTACTTCTTTAACTAGAGGATTTAGAGAAAACAAATACTTTTTGTCGGAACTTCTAAAAGCTTGAGTAGCCATAAAACTTATCCCAACAAATAAAGCGGATATAGTCATAATATAAATTGTTGGTAAAACAAACTTTCTTAATTTTCTTCTTTTCATAATTCCACACCTTTCTAATAAAAGTGTGGTTGTTTTAAAAATTTTTATACATCTAAATTTTGGTAATTTCAGTCCCTTTATAATAATAAGGTATTATATCATTATATTTATAGCCTTCCTTTGCCATTCCATTAGCGCCATATTGACTTAATCCGACCCCGTGACCATAACCGTGTGTGGTGATTTTTACTTTGTCTTCTAAAAGCGTTATATCAAAATCGGTTGATCTTAAATCAAGTAATTTACGAAATTTTGTACCAATAAATTCCATATTATTAATAGTTATTTTGTTTACCCTATTAGTAGATGAACGTTCAATGTCATTTATTACTATATTTCCACTTAATCCCAATTTTTCTAAGAATTTTTCATTTGGTAATATTAACTCAGCGTTAAATCCTCTTAATGATTCATTATCCCATTTGGACGCTACGCTTACCAAATAAGGTTCATTTTCACTAAATACAAGTGATGCGTCTTCTGTATATCCATTACTCATCGAAAAATAAAATGCTTCAATAACATTATTATTAAATGTAATTATTTCATTATGAGTGTCATATACCGCGTTTTTAATTTTCTCATAATATTTATAAAAATCTGACTGCCATTTTTCTTTCATTTCATCAACAGTTATAAATCCTTGATTAGAAACATCTGTTACCACATCGTATGATCCACTACTTTTACCCATCTTATAGATAGCATAGCTGCGGGCAGCAACGGCTTGGGCTTTTAAAGCTTCTATATGAAATGAAGCTGGCATTTCTGAGGCCACAACACCAACTAAATATTCATCCAAATCCATTTCTGTAACAACATCATTCTTACTATCTTTAACTCTGACTTTACGAGTTAATTCATTTTCTTTGCTAGCTTTTAATCCCTTAATTTCTGGCAAATAAAAATTAGTTTTTTCGTTTTCACTTCTAAAACTAATTACTACAAATGGTACTAAGATAACTACTATTAACGAAAGAAGCTTGTTTTTCATAATCCTCCTTATATTATTTTACTAAGTTCAATAAAGTTAATAATAAAGTTTGATACAAGATATGACAAAGACATTCCTAAAACCATTAACAGAATTCTGGCCTCAACAATTTTACCCTTTTTTATAAAAGCATCAAAATTCACACCTGTTAAAGCATATGCTGATATAAACATAGATATTACATAAATATATATCTTATAATTCACGATATTCTCCAGATTCTATCTGCATTATTTTATTAATTCTTCTAATTCTTCTTTCTTCAGTTGGTCTCTCACTATTTAAATAAATATTAACTAATTCTAATGTTTCTGGATAATTAAGCCCATTTTCACTGCCCATCGCTATAACATTAGCATCACTATGACTACGTGACTTAAATGCGTCATTTTTATTTAAAATTCTGGCACAACGTATTCCCTTATATTTATTAGCTGCTATGCTCATTCCAATACCATCTTTGCAAAGAACTATGCCTACACTGTCTTTGGTATTCATAACACTTTTACACACTAAATAAGCAGTATCGAGATAATCATCAGTTTCACTTTCATTTTTTATAAAACAGTCTGTTACTTCATGATTTTCCTTTCGTAAGTTTTCAATTAAGTATTCTTTTAATTCTTTTGCTCCGTGATCGGCACCGATAAATATTTTCATTTCATCCTCCATGTCTATTATATAATAACAATAAAAAAACCGCAATTGTTATGCAGTTTTATCTTCAGTATTTAAACCATATTTACGATTAAATTTCTCGATTTTTCCAGTCTTCTTAATTTTTCCTTGAGCACCTGTATAAAAAGGATGGCATTCGCTACAAACTTCAACATCAATTTTTTCTTTTGTTGATTTAGTTTTGAATGTAGCACCACATGCACAAGTTACAGCTGCATCTTTAACTTCTGGATGGATATTCGCTTTCATAAACTCTCCTTTCGCCATGTCACATTATGACATAGTTGCATAGTCTTGCACTTGCAAAAGTATTATATCATATTTTTCTTATTATGCAAGCTTTTATTATAAATATATGTACAAATTAGCTTTTTATAATTTAAGATTTAATTGACTTAAAAATATTTGTAATATATAATTTAGCATGAAAAAGAGGGATTTTATGAAAGATATTATTTTAGATACATTAGTTGATAATTTAAAAATTATACCTTTTTTAATACTTGCTTTTTTTATAATTGAATTACTTGAGCATAAAGTAGATAAAAAAAGCAAAAAAGTTATTGCTTCTTCTGGTAAATTCGGGCCACTTTTAGGAAGCATTCTTGGGGTTATTCCCCAATGTGGTTTTTCAGTAGTAGCTACTAATTTATATATAACAAGAATTATTAGTTTGGGAACCTTAATAGCAATATATTTATCCACTAGTGATGAAATGCTTCCAATATTATTGAGTGAAAACGTTGAGGCTTCAATTATTTTAAAATTTATTATCACCAAATTGATATTTGGTATTTTCTGGGGATTTTTAATAGATTTTGCCTTAAAGAAGAAAAAAGCAAAAAAGGAAGACTATGCAATTTGCGAACATGATGAATGTCACTGCAACAGTAATATATTTATCTCTGTAATGAAACATACAATTAATACATTCTTATTTTTAATAGCTGTATCTTTTATTTTAAATTTAGTAATGTATTACAAAGGAAACGATGCAGTTTCTAAACTATTTTTGAAAAGCAGTGTTTTTAGTCCCTTTATTACCTCATTAATAGGACTTATTCCGAACTGTGGGGCTAGTGTTGCAATTACAAAGCTTTTCTTAAGTGGAGCAATTAATTTTGCTTCAGCTATTAGTGGCCTTTTAACTGGTAGCGGAGTCGCTTTGCTAGTACTATATAAATCAAACAACAACTTCAAGGAAAACTTAAAAATTACTTCTCTTCTTTATTTAATAGGCAGTATATCTGGCGTAATATTACTTTTATTAACTAAAATTCATATTATTTAACTATCTTTTAGATAGTTTTTTTTTATTTATGATATAATCTTTATGGTGATCATATGAAAAACAAAAGCGATAAAAGATTTTTATTGGTAATGGCCTCAATTAGTGCCCTTGTAATGTGTTCTTTTTTTGTTAATTTTGTATTAATTAAATTTAACATTAAAGAGTTAAAAACTACGGACAATTGGATTTACTTCAAATATACTAAAACAGATTTTTTAGGAAAAATAGATGATCGAATCGAAGGATTAAAAACAAGTATTCAAAACAGAGTAACAAATTATTTTCCATTTTATCAAGAATTAACTAAAGAATATTATAATGTTATATATAACACTAATAAATTATTTTATAGTGACGTTCCTTTAGGACTTAACTCTTCTAAAGAATATGTTTTCTATAATAAGGAAAAAAATTTTTATTACTTGATAAACAATCGTAGTCACGAAGACTTAAGTAATAGAGTTAAAAAACAAGTCCAATTCTTTAATAATCTTAAAGATAGTAACCCTAATGTTAATATAAATATTTATATTGTACCTCGCTATGAACAAACAAAATTTTTAAATGATAATTTAGCTAATTTTACCGATAATTTTAAAAATGGATTAAACAAAAATATAAATGTTGCAGAGCTAAGTATTTCAAGTACCGATGATTATATTAAAAAATTCTATAAAACAGATCATCATTGGAATATGTATGGAGCTTATCAAGGATATAAAGATATTCTAACTATGTTAAACAAGGAATACGTTACATATGATATCGTAAAAGTAAATAAAAAACCTTATTATGGTTCTCTTGCTAAAAGTTCTCTATCAAAACTTACAAGTGATAATATTTATGACGTTAACGCAACAAGCAACTACACAGTTAAAGTAAACGGAAAAGAAGCTCCTGATAAGTTTAAACCACGAAGTATTAGATATAATAAAAGCAATGATTTTTTTGATTACTATATCCATTACTTTGATGGTCAATATGGCTTAGTCAAATATACATACGATAATGATTTTGATGATAACCTCTTAATATTTAGTGATTCATATGCTTGGCAAATCGATTATTTGATCGCTAAAGAATATAAAAATACATATGTAGTAAATTTAAGATTTGATGATTATAAAAATGGAACTTTTAATTATCAAGAGTTTATTAAAAAGAATAATATAAAAGATGTCTTATTCTTATATGAAGGTGAGTCAATTATTTTTGACCAATACGATTATAAAATAAGTAAAAAGATTGTGAGTGATTAGATGGTTTTTTCGAGTTTAATATTTATTTACGTATTTTTACCTATATTTTTAATTCTTTATTTTGCATTTAAAAATCGTAAAATGAGAAATATAATACTTTTAGTGGCATCATTATTCTTCTATGCATATGGTGAGCCAATATATTCACTACTAATGATTTTCTCTATTATTGTAAATTATTTCTTTGCACTTCTTATAGAAAAAACAAATAAAAAGGGGATTTTTATAGCCAGTGTTTGCTTTAATCTCTTATTACTTGGAATATTTAAGTATTTTAATTTTTTCTTAGATAACCTTAATAATCTTTTTAACTTAAACATTAAGTTTATAAATCTTGCTCTTCCAATTGGTATTAGCTTCTATACATTTCAAATTCTTACCTATATTATAGATGTATACAAAAAAGAAGTACCTGCTCAAAAAAGCATTATCAATCTAGGTTGTTATATTGCTTCATTCCCTCAATTAATCGCAGGGCCTATTGTAAGATATCAAACAGTTAATGAAGAATTAAATGATCGAAAAGAAAATACAAAAGATTTTGCTGAAGGATTACGACGATTTATATTGGGACTTGGAAAAAAAGTTTTGATTGCTAACAAAGTTGCATTTATTTGTGATCATTTACTAACACTAGGTCCATCAAATTACGGATTTATAGGGGCTTTACTAATTATGATTTCCTACACTTTGCAAATCTATTTTGATTTTAGTGGTTACTCTGATATGGCTATAGGGCTTGGAAAGATGTTGGGATTCCATTATTTAGAAAACTTCGACTATCCTTATATTTCAAAAAGTATTACAGAGTTTTGGAGACGTTGGCATATTTCTCTATCATCATTCTTTAAGGACTATGTTTATATTCCTCTTGGAGGTAATCGTGTAAGCATACTTAAAAATATTAGAAACATTTTTATTGTTTGGTTATTAACAGGACTATGGCATGGAGCATCATGGAATTTCGTAATATGGGGAATATATTATGGTATTATATTATTACTAGAAAAATTTGTTTTAAAAGATTGGCTTAAAAAAATGCCTTCTTTCCTACAGCATATCTACACAATGGTGCTAGTAATGTTTGGCTGGGTGATATTCATGTCAACAGATCTAACAATGATTAAAGATATGATGGAATCAATATTCTTTAAAAATGGCTTAGGTAATGTATCATTTATTGCGAAAACCCAAGTATTAACTTTAAGATACTTAATTCCACTTATTCTAGGCATAATTCTATCCGCACCTATTTATAAAATTGTTGATAAAAAGTTAATAAAAAAACCAGTATTAAAAGATACTGTATTAATTATAATATTCTTATTATCAACATTATTAATACTTGTAGATAGCTATAATCCTTTTATATATTTTAGATTTTAAATATTGAAAATAGTTTACAATATTTAAATTTATGATATAATTTGTTACGTTGGAGGTAATTATGAAAGTATTAAAGAAAAATCTTCCTGATGGCGTAAAAAAAATGTTTTCTACATCAAAGGGTGTAAAAGTAAAACTAATTAATAAAAAATATTGTAAAAAAAGTAATAAACAAAAATAGATTTATTTATAATGAGTCTATTTTTTATTTATAATTTGACAAAAATGAAAAGTTAAAATATACTATGTTTATAGTTTTAATGAAATATCTTTAAGGGGGATATATGTATGAATGAATTTAAAAAGCTAAACGCATTCGAAACAAGAAAATTAACTATGGATGAATTATGCGAGTATAAAAGAAAGCTTAGAAGATATCAAGCTGAAAATAATATAAAGCCCAAAGGAACAAAAGTAAGGAAGGCCTTGCATCCATTAATCAATTTATCAATGACTTTAAGAAGAGTGTTTAAAAGTAAACTAACTCTAACTACTTACATAAACGGTCAAAAAGCTAGCAAATTGGATGTTCACAAACATTTAAGCAGCAAAAATACTGATAATAGGCCAATAATTTTTTCAGTTACTCACATGGGTAAATTTGATATTGAATTAGTTAATGAAGCTATTAGAAAACATTATTATCTACTTTCCGATGATGAAGAGTATATGTATCGTTCAATCGACGGCTTCTTTACCTGGCTTGAAGGTGCTGTATACGTTGATAGTGACTATAGCCATCAAGTGGATGGTGACACAAAATATTCAAACGATGCATACGTTGCTAAAGAAACTATGATTACTTTAGGAAAAATGGGTGTTAATTTAATGTATTACCCAGAAGCCGGATGGTGTTTTTCAGAAAACATGATGATGTATGACTGCAAATTTGGAATGATAGAAATTGCTAAAGATGCTAATTTTGTAATTGTACCTGTAGCCATAGATTCAAATAATAAAGACTTTTATGTTAATATAGGAGACACTATATATCCAGAGCAAATTTGTAAAGATGTTAACTCCTTTGAAGATAAAAAAGAGGCAATGAAAATTGTAGTTGATAAGATGTCAACTCTTAAATATAATATATGGGATAAACATTCTCACATGAATAGAGATGATATTTCAGATGATTATTGGGAAAAGTTCGTTGATAGTGAATTAGCTAAATGGCCTTATGCAACAAGGGAAATGTTTGAAAAAAGAATATTTAAGCCAAAAGATAAGGTTAGTGCAGATGAAGTATTTGCTCCTATAAAAAGAATTAGAGAGAAAAATAGCGGAAAATCAAGTCAGAGATAAGATACTTGATTTTTTTATGGCAAAATAATTAAGATTATGATAAAATTTAGGAGAATAGAAGGTGCTTAGATGTCAAGTTTATATTTTCCAATTGCAGCAATTTTTGTGGCAGTATTGCTTTTAATTGTTTATTATGATAAAGAAAATGAAGTTAATGCCGAAACGAGCATTTACTCTCGAATGATTTTTATCAACATATTTGAATCACTTGCCGCCATTTTAATTATCATTTGCGCTAAAGTGTTTAAATTAAATGAAATAGTATTCTTTTTAGACAAGTTTGATTTCGTGTTTATAACTTTATGGTGTAGCAGTTTATTCGAATACGTTACCGTAATATCACTAGATAAAAAAGAAGAAAAAATTAAAAATGCTATGCTATATGTGAATGTTGCTACTATAATAATATTATTTATCTCAAAATTCACAGTAGTAAATTACGATGATATTATCGATACTAATGGCTTAGCCCCTACACTTGTCGGGATATTTTGTGCTATATATTCCGCATTAATGTTAATCCTATTAATAATTAATTCTCTTGGAAAAGGAAAAAAAGAATTTAATATTAAAAAGTATTATCCAATTTTTGTGTTTATTGTTTTAATAGCACTTTCACTATTTTTAAGAAAATTTTGGCCAACAATGGTACTAGAACCATTTATGATTTCATTTATAAATTTAATAATGTATTTCACAATCGAAAATCCAGATATGAAAATGTTAAAGGAATTAGCAGATTCACGTGATAAGGCTGAAAAATACAATAACGATAAATCAATTTTCATATTTAATATGTCTCAAAAAATTAAAAATCCATTATATAAGATTAATGAATTAGTAGAAGATAGTTTAGTTAATAATAATAAAGATGAAGTTTTAGAGAACTTAAATGTAATAAAAGAAGAGAATAATAAATTAATTACTATTCTTAATAATTCGCTAGACATAACTTCCCTTGAAACAAAGAATTTAAGATTAACCATGACACCTTATAAAATAAATAACATACTGTTAGAATTAAGCAAAAAAGGTGAAATGTATGCTAAAGACAAGGGACTTATATTCCGTAAAAACTTTGATAGTGGCCTTCCAGAAATACTACTTGGAGATTCTATAAGATTAAAGCAAATAATTAATGCAATAATGATAAATGCAATAAAATACACTGAAAAAGGATTTGTTGAATTTAATGTTAATAGCATTATTAAATATGACGTATGCCGTTTAATAATATCAATAAAAGATTCGGGATACGGAATACCATCTCAAGAAATAGACAAAATGTTTGATGATAAACTTGTTGAGAATGAAAGCCTTGAAATCGATAGCGAAGAATTAACTTTAATTGCTGCTAAAAAAATGCTTAACGTTATAGGTGGAACAATTACCGTTGAAACTTCAAAAGATGAAGGAACAGAATTCACAATCATAATAGATCAAAAAATTCAAAAAGCTGAAAACAAAATAATAGATTTGGCTGATAAGTACAAGAACAATGAAAAAAGTAAGGCCGTTCTTATAGTTACAGATAGCGAAAAAGAAAAATTATACTTTAAAAAATTATTAAATGAATATGACATAACATTTTCATCATCTGGTGAAGAGGCCCTAAAATTAATTAGAAGTGGAAAAAAATACTACCGCATAATTATTAAAAAAGACTTAAAAAAATTAGATGGAATACGCACATTCGAGAAAATGCAAGGAATAAAAGGCTTCTCAATAAAAACAATTCTGTTATGTGATAGTGTTGCTAAATTAGAGGAAATCAAGTATAAAAATTTAGGGTTTTGCTCAATAATGAGTGAAAATGCATCAAAAGAAGAACTAAAAAATATTTTTTACAACTAAAATATTTTGACACACAGTAAAAAAAGTGATAACATTAAATAAATCGATGAGCTAGATTAGTAATCACTAAAAGATTTTAAGAAAGCAGCTGGTTGATGCAAAGCTGTAATTAATTAGTGAATGAATGGACTAGCGAGTGCTTTTTTGAAGTCAGTAGGAAAAGTCGGGAACGAAACCCGTTATAAATTAGGATGTATGATAGTACATATTGATAATTAGATGGCTACAAGACTCTTGTTCTTTTTATGAACAAGAGTCTTTTTTAAGAAAGGTTGATTTTATGAAAAAAATTATTTTAACAGGTGATAGGCCAACTGGAAAATTGCATATTGGTCACTATGTAGGTTCACTAAAGCAAAGAGTATTAATACAAGATGAAAATGATTATGACGACTTTTTTGTCATGATTGCCGATGCTCAAGCATTAACTGATAATGCAGATAATCCAATGAAAATTAGAAATAACGTTATTGAAGTTATGCTTGATTATCTATCAATTGGATTAAATCCAAAGAAAATTCACTTTTTTGTACAATCAGAGATAGAAGCTTTGCCAGAATTAACAACCTATTACATGAATTTAGTTACCCTACCTAGAGCATTAAGAAATCCTACTGTAAAAACAGAAATAGCGTACAGAGGGTTCGATAACGAAACTAAAGGTGTTCCAATGGGATTTGTTAACTATCCTATAAGTCAAGCCGCAGATATTACAGCATTTATGGCTACGGACATACCGGTCGGAGATGATCAACTGCCTATGATTGAACAAGCTAGAGAAATAGTTAAAAGCTTCAATTCAACTTATGGTGATGTTCTAACATATCCTAAGGCTGTACTGCCTAAAAATGAAATATGTTTTAGACTTCCTGGTATAGATGGCACTGCTAAAATGAGTAAATCTTTAGATAATTGTATTTATTTATCTGATGATGAAAATGTATTAAAGCAAAAAGTTAAAAAAATGTATACAGATCCAAATCATATTAAAATTAGTGATCCAGGGTCTATTGAGGGAAATATTGTTTTCTTATATTTAGATGTCTTTTGTGAAGATGAACATTTTAAAAAATATTTGCCAGAATATAATTCACTAGACGATTTAAAGAATCATTATCAAGCCGGTGGCTTAGGTGACATGGTAATAAAAAACTTTTTATTTAACATACTTAATGAATTGCTAAGTCCAATTAGAGAAAGAAGAAAATATTACGAAGAAAGAATAAGTGAAGTTATTAACTATTTAAAAGAAGGTACTGATTATGCAAATAGCGTTTCAAAAAGCAATCTAATAGCAATTAAGAAACATATGAAGCTTGCATATTTTAACGACCACACATTCGAAGAAGATATGATAAATAAATACGAAAAAAGTGATAAATAATCACCTTTTTTTATTATCAAAATCTAAATATGGGTTATCAAGGCCATAATAATCACTATACAAATACTTATAACCAGCATTTTCCGCAACTTTTTGACTAGCTATATTATCAACATCTATTTTTAGTTTAATATGTTCTATTTGTGGATATGCTGTGAATAAATATTTAGATATATAAATCAATAATTGAGAACCATAATTATGTTTTCTAGCACTTTTTTCAATTGCCGCTCTTAAATAAACAGCCTTTTCTACATCATTATAGTTACTTATATCAATATACCCTACCAAAGTATTTTCAATACTTACTAAATAGCCCTTGTTAAAAGGAGCATTAGATGCTGGCCTCATTAAATTTGGTAATAAGCCTGTAAATCGTTTTGATATTGTTTCATCATTAATTAATTTTTTATAAAAAAGAACATGATCATTATTATTTTTATCGAAATCAACTAATCTAATCATTAAAGCAATCCACCTCTCATGAATTTATATCTATATAATACCATAGAAACGCTTGTTACCATATTATAAATACATAAAAAAGCTCAGTGCGACAACACTAAGCATATTTTAACAAACTCACAACTTAATTAACCATAACTAAAATATTATAATTGTTACAATATTCTCTTCAATTTTTAATCATCATTATTTACGTAATCGCCGTCATAAAATTGACTATCAAAAATTTTCATAGTATTCTTTCCATCATATGTTAGTTTTCCAATTAATTCCTTTGTCTCTTTATCGTATAAATTATAAACATCGTTTTTATGATCAGATAAAGGATTAAAATCTTCAGAAGTATTCTTTATGTATAACTCTTTTTTTTCTTCATTTCCATTACAATCACTTATATTAAAATATACTTGATATACATAATCGTCTCCTGCTCCTGCATTTAAAGATATTTTACTATCTCCATTAGAACAAACATTGGTTACATCATTATATGTTTTAATGCCATTACAATTACCATTAGAATCATCACATGACGCTGGTAGATTAAAACCGTAATTAACGAAATTATAGTAGTTACGAGCTAATGATTTTTTCATTTTTTCAGGTATTTTTATATTAACATTATTGTAATCTTCTAACGTAATCTCAAGGTAGCAAACGCTTCTACTTTCGTCAATCTCTGACTCATAAACAAAAGGAATTTTAATAGTATTAATATAGCCATTTTTAAGTGTTATCTTTAAATCAGTGTTTACATCATCATAAAGATAAAAAAGCATAAAATACCTTAAAAGCAGATTGAACTCCTCGTCTTCATTTTTTTCCAATTTCAAAGTATATTCATTATTTTTTTTAGTATAGTAATATGTTTTCAATTTCTTTAAAAATTTATTTACTAATTCATCATCACCTGGAATTTCGAATAATACTTCCCCATATTTATAATAATAGTGGTATCTATCATCGTTATTATCATAAACCATATCATCATCATCTAAAACGTCAAAACCAGCAATAGTATATTTATCGCCACGATCACAAGACTTTGTTTCATAATCACAATATTTAACAAGTTCAATATTACCAACTTCCGTATTTCTTTCAACGAGCACTTCTTGGCTTATACGAGCAAATTCATCTGATTTAGATAATTTAAAAGAATTCAGTTTTAGAGTATTATCAATTGCTTCATATAACTCATCTTTTGAGTCGATAACTACTTCTCTTGTTGAAAAAAATATTATTCCAACGATTAATACAATTATTAAAATTATAATTCCAGCTAATAACTTTTTATTATTTAATAATTTTTTCATTTTTTTACCTCGATTTTTAATTTATTTGTAAATTTAAATTTTTACTATATCTTTATTCAATATTTAAATAAAGACAGTATCTCTTTCTTTTTTTAATACTTTAACTCTCACCTCCACATAACAATAAATCAATTGCAATATTAGCCCCCTTTTCTAATTTGCAATGTATAAAATGATAAAGGTTAAACAACAATACTATTAGTGTTACAATATTTGTTCGTGAAAATGATTTGCTTTCACGAACAAAGTCCTCTATCCTCGTCAATTATATCATATTATTCGACATTTTTTATAAAAAATAATAAATTTTAAAATAAGCTAATTTAGAATAAAATATTTTATTGGAAAAGGAAGTGTTAAATTGTTATTTAAAAAAGAGAAAATTAGAAGCTACAGAGATGTTTTATATGAGTGGCTAAAAAGCAAAAAGGGAACTGTTAAGGAATCAACATATTCTAAATATATAACGACCGTTGAAACTTATATTATTTCTTGGTTAGGAGATATTAATTTTAAAAAGCTCAAAGATGAAGATATAAAATTATACTTTAAAAATGATAGAATTAATATTCTTTCTGAATCTTTAAAAAAGAATATATTTATAATTTTAAGTGCCTCTATTGAATATGGCATTAAGAAAAAATATAGGAAAAAATTTACAATAGAAAAAATACAATTCAAAAAGAGTCCAAATAAAATAACGTATTTTACTAAAAGAGAGGAAGCATTATTGGTTGAATATTTAACCGATAATATGAATTTAAGAAATTTGGGGATTTTATTGGGACTTTTTTCCGGTATAAGAGTTGGTGAAATTTGTGGTTTAAGATGGAGTGATTTAGACTTTATAAATAATACTTTAAGTATTAAGAGAACGGCTCAGAGAATAAAAAATGTTAGTGATCAAAATACTAGAAAAACAATACTAATTGTCGATAAGCCAAAAACCGAATCATCTAAAAGAGTAATACCATTACCTGAAATATTAATTTCAATATTAAAGCGATTCAAAAAAGAATCAGATTGCTATATTTTTACAAATAGTGAATCAATTCCTAAAGATCCAAGATCTTTAGAAAAATATTTTACAAGTGTATTAAAAAGAGTTGGCATTAAAAAGCTCAATTTTCACTCCTTAAGACACACATTTGCAACAAGGTTACGAGAGCAAAATGTTGATATTAAAGTAATTAGCGAATTGCTAGGCCATTCAGACTGGAGAATAACTCAATCAATTTATGTCCATGCATCACTTGATTATAAAAGAGTTTCTGTAGATACTTTTAATCACTATTTAATATCATAAAAAGTTCGTGAAAGCAAATCATTTTCACGAACTTTTTAAATTATTACACAAAAAAACTAATAAAAATATTAGTTAATAAAAAAACGATTTAGCCATAACATATAAGCTAAACCGTGAATTATCCATGGCAGGGGCGGAGAGAATCGAACTCCCAACAGTGGTTTTGGAGACCATTATTATACCATTTAACTACGCCCCTAAGAGATAAGTAAATTATAACACATAAAATATACTTATTCAACACTTAGATTGCTATACTTTAAAATCTTATTCATTACTCTTTCTTTTTCGGTTCCTTCCAGAATTACAGGTCTATAATCATTAATATTGCTTTTGCTAGATAGACTAGCTGGAATAATATTTATACTAGAAGATGATAACTTGTTATCAATAAAATCAAATTTTTCTTGAAAAATAAATGTATCTTTATCTTTAGGATTTTTATTTCCACCAAATACAAAATTACCCAATGAGTAAACTATATACTTTCCTTTATATTCCTCAATTCCCTGCACAACATGAGGATGATGACCAATCACTAGATCAGAACCAAGATCAATGGCATATTCAGCTAATTTACGTTGCTTATCATTTTGCTTATATTCCCTTTCTATCCCCCAATGAAAAGAAGTAATAATTAGGTCAACCTCATTATCTTTCAAATAATCTATACCTTTTTTTAAATCATCATAAACATTTGGATTAAAGTTAGAATAATAGCCAACAAACCCAATTTTCAAACCCTTAACTGAATAAATATAGTAATTGTCTTCACCAGAATAATAAATACCAGCATTATTTAAGGCCTCTAAGGTGTCTTTATACCCCTGCTCTTTAAAATCCAATATATGATTATTGGCAATATTAACAATTTCAACACTACCACTTTTAAGAATATCTGTGTATTTACTAGGTCCCTTAAAATTAAATGCTTTAGGTTCCTTATCGGTAGATTCAGTAAATGTTGTCTCTAAATTGGCAAGAGTTATATCGTCTTCGCCTAAGATGCCTTTTACACCGCTAAAAAAATAAGTACTATCATTTTTGTCAAAAATTTGATGAAACGAATTAGTATACCCAAAATTAGGGTCAGAACCAATGGTGCAATCACCAATAGCACTTATTGTAATTGAAATTGGCTTAGTACTTTTGAATTGAGTATTTTGATCGTCCGGCTTATCTTTATCATAAGTAATAGTTTTTATTTCTTTAAATTCATTATTTTTGTGATTTCTATATAAGAATATACCAGTACATAATAATATTAAAGAAGATAAAATCGATATTCCAACTAACACTTTTTTCATACAATCACACTACTTGCTATAATTGTAACACAATGCGACAAGAATTAGCAATTGTTTCATATAATTAATTGGTGATTATATGTTAATAAATTATACAACTAAGGAATTGGACTTATTGGCCAGAATAATGCGAGCTGAAGCTTTAAATGAAGGCGAACTTGGAATGTTAATGGTAGGAAATGTTGTTGCAAACAGAGTTTTAGCTGACTGTTTGACTTTTAAAAATATTGATTCAATATATGATGCCATATATCAAAGGAATCAATTTGTTGGTACTCAAGGGTCATTATTTCAAGGAAGCGCTACAACATATGAAAAAAACCTTGCTAAAAGAATTGTAAACGGAGAATATTACTATCCCGCTACTAATGCTTTATGGTTTTATGCGCCTGCTAATAATGAACAATGCAAAAGTACTTGGTACAATCAAAGGTTATCCGGAAGATACAAAAATCATTGCTTTTATCTTCCCGCAGAAGGAACTTGTAAACAAATTCATTAAAAAACGTTTCTTTTAAAGAAACGTTTTATTTTACAGTTATTCCACCAAATATGGCAACAGCATTAATATAAATTACTTTAGAATCTTTTTCAACACTAACTGTTTTTCTTTTATCAGTGCTTCCTCCAAAAATTGAGGTAGACTTAATTATAACTTTAACTTCATTTGGAGCAAAGATTTCTACACCTCCAAAAATAGCTAAAGCGTTTATCTCGATATCATTCTTGATGTTTAAATCTCTTAAATCGTAACTAACACCGCCAAATATGGCATTTAAATCGATAGCGCCATCTGGCATTTTATCTGGTTTAACATTTTGGCCTGAAAATAATGCCATAACTTCCGATTTACTGCCATTTTTACTGTTTAGTTTTGGGCGCATAGCATTTTTAAAAATAATTGATAGACCAATAACAATAAGGATTATTGGTAAGGCTAATTTCCACAAAGTGTCATAACTAATAACATCCTGCGCTGATAATAGTAAAAGAACACCAAGTATAATTCCCAAGATATCTCCGGTTTTGTCGTCATTCGTTATAAGACCAAAGAAACATGGAACAATTATAAACAATGTCCACCATCCATCAAAAAATAGATCAATATCAAAAAGGCCAATAGAGTTACCTCCTATGATTATTCCTATGGCAATTAAAGCTAAACCCCAAATAATATCACTGTACTTTTTCATTTTTACATCCTTTCTTATTCGTTGACTTTATTTTACCACTAATAGTTATACAAGTAAATATGGTAAAAGAAGTCTAGCTCAAGACTTCTTTATGTTTACGGAATTAGTAATTTTTGACCAATTGTAAGATTATTTGTTGATAAATCATTTAATTTCACTATGTCAGTTACTGTTGTATTATATTTTCTAGCTATACTATACAAAGTATCACCACTTTTAACGGTGTAAATAGTATTACTTTGTGGAATAATTAATTCTTGATTTATAGTTAATAAGTTTGAATTCAAATTGTTAGCTTTCTTTACGTCATCCACAGAGACATTATACATATTTGCTATCTTATAAAGATTATCTCCAGCTTTTACTTTATAAACATTATTTTTAGTAGTTGAAGTTGTCTTTTCTTTTATTAATAGCTTTTGACCAACTGATAAATCGTTTGTTGATAACTTGTTGATTTCCTTGAGTTTGTCAACCGTTGTATTAAACTGATTAGCAATTTTCCATAATGAATCGCCTTTTTTTACTATATAATAATCATTATTATCTTCAGTAGAACTTCCTTTTGGAATTGTCAACACTTGATTTATTGACAGAAGATTGGATTTTAAATTATTAGCCTTTTTAAGTTCATCAACTGTAATTCCAAACTTTTTAGCAATACTCCACAATGAATCGCCACTCTTTACAATATAATCATTTTCGCTAGTAGTAACTGCTTTATAAGGAACATTTGCATAAGTTGCTATTGCTTTTACTACAGCCTCAGCGTATTTTTGCCAATTATTTTTTAGCTGATCAACATCATCGGCTGAGCTATCTAAAAAACCATATTCAACTATTATAGCTTCAGCATTAGGTGTATCCCGCATTATGTAATAATAGTCTTTTGAAGGATTACTTGGAAGCCTTCGTTGGTAATACTTTCTAACATTTTGACCACTATTTTCAAATTCTCTTGCAATTAATTTTGATAAGGCGTCGGTGTTGCGCAATGCATATATTATTTCAGCACCATCACCACCTGGTGATGGTCAAAGTGTAACTACTTTTTATTTTTTACGATTTTGGTGTTTACACCAAAATGGAAAATAATCTATATTTTCTTAATTTAAGTAAATCTTATAGATATTTTACATTTTTGTAATTTGAGAAAAAGCATAAGAAGAACTAACAATATTAATAAATTCTTCTGCTTCTTTTGGATTTAAGTCGTGCATAGAATCTACAGCATCTATAAAATCTTTCAAAGCTTTTAATATTTTTTTATAACTATCATTATTTTCCTTTTCCAATTTATCTTTAATTTCATTAATACTTTGCATGAAAATTGTGTAATCTCTATCCATATTCATTTCTCCTTTTTTAATAATCTACTTAATTATTTCCAATTTTTTGTAATTCGTCTTTCTCTAATTCTTTTATAGATTTTTCTGGAGTTGGTAAAGTTTCTGGCATATTACCACCAAGTTCCTCAATTGCTTTTCTAACGGTTCTACCTACATTATAATGAGTTAAACAAGCATCATCTTCATTATCTATATTATCTTTTTTTAGTTTAGCTTCTGTTTGTGTAATACGGAATAAATTTGCACCTAATTCCTCACTACCCATATAATCAAGAATATCTTCGTTTTCTTTTATGTTTTTACGTTTTGCTATTTGTTTAGCTGTTTCTCCATTATAAAGTCCTTTATATCCATAATTATTAAATTTGCCAAAATTTTCTACACCTGCTTCCCTAGCAGTTTTAAATAAATATTTATTTTTGTTATTAACAAGAATCCTAGTATATAATCTCTTTTCATCTTCTGATAACTTTGAATATTCTAATTCAGTAATTTCTTGCTTTCTTGTTTGTATTGCAAAATATGTTTGACCAAGTGCTACTGATTTTTTTCTAGGATTTGCGTTTTGAACTATTAGATAACATGCATATCTTGATAATTTGTAATCTGTTACTGTCTTTGATGCACCTTTAGGCATTGCTATCGTTTTCCTGAATTCAGGAAAATGATCGTTAACTTTGTTATTACTGGTTTCACAAGCAATCATCGCACGTTTTATAACTTTATGAAAATTCTCCCATTTACTATATTCTAGTAAAGGCATTAATTCTCTTGCTTCCCAAAATTCATTTCCATATTCATCAATATGTTTTATACTCTCAAAAGTTTTTTCAGTATATTCTTCTATATTATTCATTTTAACTAACCTCCCTTGCTATATATTATACCAAACATTTGTTCTTGTTGCAATTTTTTTGCCTTGTATAAGTAGTTTATCAATTTTTTATGTATACCTTGTCGCATTTTGCGACAAAGTTCTAAGCATTTAACACACTAAATTTATAGATAATTTCTATGTTTCTATCTTTATCTATAATAATTTTATCTATTAAAGCACCAATTAACTCTCTTGATGGATTATCAATATCAATTAATTCTCTTATTTTATCTTCGTAATTTTTTAACTCATTCTTATTAATCTTTTTATCATTTTTTGCATCTTGTAGACTTT
Organism: uncultured Bacilli bacterium; assembly: GCA_934101595.1. Classification (GTDB taxonomy): domain Bacteria; phylum Bacillota_I; class Bacilli_A; order RF39; family UBA660; genus RGIG1752. The sequence continues at coordinate 112,031 of CAKORR010000002.1, read as the reverse complement.
GAATCTTTTCTCTTATTCTAACTAGAGAATTTTCTGTTTCTCTAGAAATTCTTAAATACATTTCTTCAGATACTATACCATTAAATTTATCCTGATATAACATATCTAATTTACTAATTAAGGCTTTTTCTTGCTTTTTTAAATCATTTATATTGTTGTTAACTTCACTGTCATCTTTTTTATTAATACTTTTAGATATTTCTGATACATCTAATTTATTTAAATACTTTTTACAAGTATTTCTAATAACTTCTAGCAATGCTTCCTCTAATTTTTCATACGGACTAAAATGAGGCTCACACATTCTTCTTTTAGGATCCCTTGAATATCTATTACAATTAATAGTCCAATAATCATGATTTTTTCTATAAGAAATTGTTAAAGCATTGCCACATTCTTTACAATATAATAAATTTTCGAATAGCCTTTTTTCTCTTTTAGTAATAGTAGTTTTAGTAGTTCTTTTAATATTATTTTGAACACTTTCAAATATAAATCTATCTACTAACGGTTCATGGGTATTTTTAACAATATCCCAATTACTTTTTGGTAATGATTTTTTCTTTTTAGATTTATATGATACTTTAGTTTGTACACTTTGTACCATATCACCAACATACATTTGATTTTTTAAAATCTTTTTAACAGAAGAAATAGTCCACATAGGATTATATTTAGCTTTTGAATTAGGATTCTTTCTCTTCAAACTACTAGGTGTTTTTATATTATTATCATTCAAATAAGTAGTTATTTCAGAAAGTCCTACTCCGTTATAAGCCATATCAAATATCTTTTTTACTACCCATGCATACTCTGGATCTGGTATTAAATGCCCTTTATCATTTGGATCTCTTAAATATCCATAACTTGGAGCACTTCCAATAAATTTGCCATTTCTTCTTTTGTCATTTAAAACATTACGAATTTTAATAGAATTTTGTTTACTATAATAATCATTACAAGCAAATAACCATGTTGCTGAGTCATTACTTGCTTGATTAATCGCATTATCGTATCCTTCCAACATAGAAATAAATCTTATTCCATTTTCTGGAAAGAAAGTTTCAACATAATATCCTGTTAAAATATGATCTCTACCTAATCTTGATAAGTCTTTTACTACTACAAGATTAATTCTTTTAGCTTTAATATCTTCAATTAATCTTTGAAATCCCGGTCTATCAAAAGTAGTACCAGAATATCCATCATCTACATATTCATCTACAAAAATAAATCCTTTTTCTTTGATAAAATTCATTAGTATATTTCTTTGATTAAGGACACTCTCACTTTCAGATTCGTAAGATTTACCCTCATCAGCTTCTGATAATCTTATATAAATTCCTGCTTTGTAGTAATCTGGCATCACATTTAAAGTGTTATACAAGCTTACTCTCCTTTCCTTGTTGTATAACAACTAAAGCCAATTAAATTATACCATACAAATTTAATTTGGCACATTGTATCAGTCACTATTTACCTTACTTTTAATAAATTTAATTACCAGTTCATTAAAATTAGGAGAATCATCTTTGAAAGTTTCTATTATATTAAACATAAGCCACCTCATTTAAGTTTATGAGTGTCTTTATCAATTTATATCTTCCTCCATTTCTTTAAAACTTTCTAGCATTTTCTCCATCTCTTCTTGTTCTTCTTTAGTTGCTTTCTTTGATTCAATAGGTTCAGCATGCCAGTATTCAATACCAAATTCATCCACATAATAAATTTTATCTAATATATCTTTTTTCTTTTTATTATATTTATTATAATGGTTAAAATTATTTTGAATACTAGTATTAGCATTTCTTTGAATACTTGTTATTCTTTTCTTTAATACTTCGGATAATTTTATTATCCTCTTTGAATTATTTGTTTCACTATTATTAATTTCTATATCAATATATCCATTTTTTGATAAACTACTTATACTTTTTGATACAGTTGGTTTGGTACAATCAAACTTCTTCATAAAATACCTATTAGTAGGCCAACAATAGCCATTTTTCTTACATAGTGACACAATGTCTATTAATAATATTCTCTCAAAGTAAGTTAATCTATTATCTCCTAATACTGATTCTGGTAATACTAAACTTATAAATGGCTCTTTTTCCATTATTTCTCCAATATAAGATTATCAAGTTTAGTAGTTCCATATTATCCTCCTTTCTTTACCAGCCTTTTTAGGAACACATAAAAAGAACTGAACACATTAGTCCACAACAAAAATAAGGGAATATTCCAATCTTTTTTGTTGGATTAATATGTATTCAGTTCTTCACTGATTAATTATCATACATTATCTTTTATGTATAATAAAGCTTTCTAATTTCTTTTTAATATTTACTATTTTATATTTATATATGTTTATATGTAATAGTCACATTCCCGTATGACTATCATAATTATAACACTAATTATTGCATTTTCAATATGTAATTGTTCGACAATATTCGACAACAATTCGCTATTATTCATGTTTATTCATTAGTATATCAATTTTATCAAACCATTCACTTGTATGATTAACTTTATCAATAACATATGGTGTCGATAACACTTCTTGTTTAGATAATTGAGATAGTTCTTTCCATTTATCCTTTGGAACAACATAAGTTGCATTTCCATAGTAACCATTTTCTAAAAAACAAGTATTTTTGAAAACAAATGCATAATAACCAGTAAATCCACCAGAGCCAACGAATATCTCAGATGGCTTATAAGAATTTAAAGTATCTAACCTTAACTGGTTATAATCAGGTCTTTTTTTCTTTTTATTTTCATTTTTCTTATTAATATTTGTTAAAACTAAAGTCCTAACACCTGGCGGCAATAATTCCCAATTACATCTTTTTATTTTATTGTGTATATCAATTAAATCTAAATCTTCGCTAAATATTTCACAAAAGCCAAATATTTCCAAAAACATATTAATAGTTTGCTTTATTATTTCTTTATCTGTCTTTGAATCTACATTTGCTAATATAAAAGATTCACCAGAATTATTTTTTGTTAATAAAAATTCTATATTACTTGCTGGAACTTCAACTCTAGGATATACTTTTCTCGATATATCAAAGAAATCTCCATGCTCATTTCCACCCCAATCTTGCCAAGTCCAATAAATGGTATTTATTACCTTATCTTCTTTAGGTTTTGTTTTATCCGGAAAAGAATAACCATTTGAATTTCTATTACAATTAATACCAAATTCTGGAGATGGTTGTATGGCAGTTCCTTCTACAAATTCTTTTATGCCTAGCTTTTCATATTCCTTATCTGTAACATGAATGCCTATTTTTATATTATCATTTTTATACTTATCTAAAAAGTCTAACGATATTATTCTTTTTTTACTTATAATCATATTTATCCTCCATTTATTATTTTTGGAGCATCCACCATACTTAGATTAATTATTTTCTACTTTTTATGTGTACCAGGTCTACATCTATTATGAGCCTTAACATGAACTGATTTGTTACATTTTTTCTTTGCCATATATTTTACCTCCTTTTCATTTAAACTTGAATAATAGAATTTTTTACGATTAATAACTTGATTTTGTCTTTTTTTTCTGCTATGCTAATAATAGCAGGAATGACGAAAGTCACGGATGTATTTAAATTCATATTCTCCTGTAATTTTTCATTTTCTAACATTTTGTTTGTTAGTCTTTGATTTTCATTTAGTATGGTGGCTGCAACCACTTATACAAAAGTAAAAGCATTTGTTTATCTCGAAACAAATGCTTTTTCATTTTTTATATTGCATCATTACCAAGATAAACTCAGGTACTATTACTTCCGTATAATTGCATATTATCATAAAAATGCAATTAACGCAATAGCACTCTAAAGTTTATATTGCTAAATTATAATTTTTTACTTAATTACCTAAAAATTCTAAATATTTATTATATTGTTTATACATAACATTTTTTATATATTGTTCCATATATTTATAATCTGGACAACCATCATTATTAACTGGCAGTAAAATTGTCTGCTCTTTTAATCTTGTCGAGTTAATTGTATAAGAATATGAATATTTTTCTCTATGCATTTCTAAACTTCTACAGATAAATAACAATATGTATTTATTTGATTTAAATTTTGGAATCATTATATTTACTTTTGTACCTGTATAAAAGGGATATACTTGAACAAAAGGTTTTGCAGTTTCATTGCCAATTGTAATCACGGGATAAATGTTGTTTAAATAAATAGAATTGTAATTTATAAATCCATCCAAACCATTATACGATTCACGTCTTGTTATATATGGCATACTACCAGAATATTTATCTATCTTATTACCATCAACATTTTTACCAATAACAACATCAAATAAATCAGATATCTTAAATTCTTCCCAAGTTAACGATTCATATTTTTCTATTTTCTCATTTCGTATTTTACCCAATTCAGATTTGCAATAATCGATATAATTATTAATATCTTTTTTAGTTAACTCAACTATAACATCTGTCATATATTTATAATCAGGATTTTCATTTTCATCAACCGGAAGAAGAATTTTAGATTTTCTCATCCTTTTAGGTCGCCACTTACGTGAATATTCAAAACATACCCTCTGTTTTTCAATAGCAGAAATAAGAAACATTGCCAGTTTTCTATTCAATTTATAATTTTTTAAATATAATGGATTAACATCATGACTACAAGTAAATGACGTTGGCTGATAATAAGCATATCCTACAGATCCATTATTTGTTACACAAATACAATTTCCTTTAAATAATTTGTTTGATATATCCGTATTGTTATTATCACCTGTTTTAGAACTTTTTTCTATTGTTTCATATGAATAAAATTCAGTTATTCCATTATTTGAGTCAGTGGCACCAATAAATGGAATAGTACCATTCTCTTTATTTTCTGGCTTTTTATTATAAAATCCACCATTTATATCAAAAATTTCTATAAAATCAAATTCTTTCCATTTTCTATTATTCATTTGAATCACCCTTAAATAAATAATCCCTGTTATGAGCTATCATATCAAATTCAAATGTTAAATAATCAGCAACTGTATTTTCAATTTCTTGTTCTGTGGGAAGTTCATCATTAAAATAATAAAATGAATGAAGCCATTCGTCAGATGACTCTACCTTTGTTTTTACACAAAATTTTGTTTCTGAATCAATTTTGTCAAACCAAACATCTAACAAATGCTGTTTTTTATCTTTTGCAGATTCAGTTTCTATTAGTCCAATGTGAGGAGAAACTTTATATCCATCATTTTCAAAATTAATAAATTTAGATATTTTATCTTTTGAATGTGGTTCACCAGCTGTAAATATTGCAATGCATGGCATTACTCCGACGCCATAAAATGTATCTTTATTTAAAGTTATTACTCCTTCTAATGTATGGTGTAACAAAATATTCTCTTTTATATTTTTTTCTTCATTTGTTTTACCATTCATTGATGATTGTGGAATAATTACAGCACATCTGCCACCTTTTGTTAATGAATCAAGTAGATGTTCAACAAAGCATAATTCATATAAATTAGGATTTTCTTTTGACCCTTGTGAATATGGGGGATTCATCATACCAACAGTAGCACCCTTTAATTGTAATTTTTGTGCACTTTGACTCAGAAAGTCTTCATGTATTAAATTACTCTTACCATCTCCTCTTATAATCATATTAGTAGTAGCAATAGTAAACATATACGGTTGCAATTCTATACCATGAAGTTGTTCTTTTCTAATGTGTTTTATATCAGAATCATTATCAATTTCTTTTCTAGATTTTAATTTTTTATCTAAAACCACACTTTGAATCATATTGTGCATCGCTGCAATAAGGAATCCTGCTGTACCACAGCATGGATCTAATACTACGTCATCCGATTTTAAATTTAACAAATCGCAAAATAATTGTGTAATATGTTTTGGTGTTAAAACTATTCCAAGTGTTTGACCATCACCACCACTATAACTCATAAATTCACTATAAAATCTTCCTAAAAAATCCTCTGGTGAATCAGTATACTTAATACTTTTAAATAATTTTTCATAAAGGAATTCCGTATAATAGCGCAAAGGTGTTTTTTCTAACTGTCTATTTTTTTCATTTAATATAGGTGTATCTTTAATTATCAAAAATTGACTTAGTATTTTATCCCTTTTTACTTCTGGTGCAACATTACATCTCTTTAAATTTGACTCTATCGCCTCATAAATTTTTTGACCATCTGTCTTAGTGTCATCACAATTTAAAGATTCTATTGAAAAATTCTTATATTCTATCTCATTTAAAGCTAACAGGATTCCAGAAACAACTAAGGGTTTTTCTTTATCACCCAAATTACCATAATTTCTTAAATCTTTATGTAATTTTGCAGCATCTTTTAAAATTTCAGCAGTTTCTTTTTCTATATCAGTATTTTCTTTTAAAATTTCTCTAATATAATATTCATCAATATTATTTTCATTAAATGATATAAATGATTCTACATCATCTAATACTCTATAATATTCTCTGTCATCAATATATAATGGAGTTATTTTATGACGCTTCTCATCGCCTGAAATACCAAAAGCAATTATTTTTTTATAGTTCGTATTTTTTGCTATATGTTGTGCATAGAAAAGTGCACCATTTACTGCATAATCAATTATATCATTTTTATCAGTACTTATAATATCTTCTTTCATTTTTATGTGTTTTGTTATATCTGCCTTATCTTCTATTATAAGAATAAAATCTTTAACAACACCACAATATTCAGGAAATCCAACATTCCCAGTACCTTTTTTTGATGCAGTCTTTAATGCATCATCTAATTCCTTAACATTACTTCCCTGTGCGTCTAAAGATATCCCCGCATCTTTTAATAAATCATAAACCCATAAATCAGTTCTTACTTCCTTTTTTGCCATACTACTTATTCTCCTTTTTCATTTTATCTTCAATAGCTTCAATAACAAATTTGTTAATACTATAGCCTCGTTCTTTATCCTTTTTATTGTTAACTATATTTCTAATCTTTTTATACAAGTCGTTAGACATTCTCAAAGGTATTGGAACTCTTTCTTCTTTCTTTTTTTCCATATTATCCCTCTTTATTTATGATATCATTATATCTTGATATTATGATATCACTATTTACAAAATTAATCAATGGCTTGGGAATAATCCCACAAGAGAATTTCGTATGGGAGTACAAATTCAGTGCTGGCTAGACAATAAATCTACTCCCAAACTAATTAGTTTCAATAAAAAAACTCTATCATTTTTATCTGACAGAGTTCTACTTTTCAATAATATTTCTTTAATATCATTGGATTATTTTTTACTATTACTAAATTATATTTTATTTTTAATATTTCTTTTATCTTAGATATAAGTTTATTAATATCGCATCTACAATTAAATATATCTATTGCAGAGTTAATATGATTTATTAAATTACATTCTGATAAACAATGTCTGCTATATCCATTTGCTAAATAGAATGCTACTAAATCAGGTATAACATAATTATTTAAGTAATTATTAATATTATTATAGAATGGTAAATATATTTCTTCAAATTTTTTATTAGTTATATCACACATAGATATATTCCTTTAAAATTATTTCGTTTGCTATATTTTTTATATTATTCATTTTACTTATCCATAACATTTGATTACTACTTTTTAATTCTTCAGTAATATTTTCTTTTTCAGTGAGTTCTTTGATTAACTTCTGCACTTTCTCCATAACAATAGTATCGATATTATGAAGATATTCATTTAATTTATCACTAGCAAGTAAATCAAAATATAATCCTAATTTATATTTCTTAATATAATTTAATCTTAATAATCCATATTTTCCTACATTAAATCTTTCTTTATCTTCTAATTTTAAATCTGGTAATAAATAATTACCAATTTTAGTGTAACTAATGTTCATAACATTTCCTCATTTCTTTCTATATTTTGGCTTTAATTGTTATACATTTATTTGTTACACAATGATTATCGCCACCTCCCGCATTTAAGTGGTTAGATACAATTATAACATCTTTATCCAAATTGGTTAAATTCTTGATTCTTTTAATTCTTGCGTTTTGATCCAATGTCTCATCGGAATTTCTCGTCAATTCATTAGGAATACCTAATTGATTTAATCTATTAGAAATGTATTTACTAATTTTTAAAGTATAATCTTTTTCCAAAATATTATTTCCACTAGCTCCCCCGTCATTACCTCCATGTCCAGCATCAACGATTACTTTTTTATTAGCTCTATCATTCATATTAATCACCTGTTGTATAATATGTATTTAAAAAGTCCTTTGCTACTAAATAATCTCTAGTGTGATCAAGTTAACAACTTATTTCTTTGCATATAATTTATTATAAGGTGATTTCATGGAAATTATAAATGATACTAAAGTAATATTTTAGTAAATTAAATGTTATCTTCATATGAAGGCCCACAGCTGAGCTTTCATCCGACAGGTATAACAAGTATTATTGATTTTAAAATTACTATAATAGATACAAGTCTAACTGTGGGAAACGAAGTGTGTGAGTGTAACAAGATAATCTTAGGAAGAAATACTTCTATAATTCATAATTCGAAAAGTAATTCAGCCTTTTGGTTTAGGAATAACGATCCATCTTTAATGGTAAATGCTAATTCTACTATTAATTTTGCAAGCGTTTACTGAAAGTTTATTTATGGTACCGACAAACTAATATTTACAATAAAAGAAAATGCCACTTCTTTAGTAACATTTGAAATGAATCCTATAAATTTTAGCCCTCTTTTGTGTCCTAAAAAAGAACCTTTTAAATTTGTAGTTCGTGATTCAAGAATTAACAGCAAAACGTGGAATTTATATGCAGCGATAAAAGACAGTAGTGCAAAAAGAAACGAATTTGATATTAGTGATTCAATAGTATTTAAAGAAGAAAATGAAGTTATTCATAAAAATGGTGATAAAGTAATTGATGAAAAAAATTATCGCACCACAATAACGTGGTCTATAGAATAGAAAAATCAAGTTTTTAATAACTTGATTTTACCATCTCCAATAAGGGGACGAACAATAATGTTTGTTTATATTTCTGTTATAAAAACGCTTGTTACCATTGATGAGGGTGCTCTATTATCCAAATTAATTTTCAAAGTTTTAGTTGGCGAATCAAAACTATGATTAGAAGTATCGGCTTTTTCAGAATTAATATAAAACAAATGATGCAAGTTATGGATCTAAAAGTATCCGTATACACAGTATTCGAATCGTTTTGTACTACTATTGTATAAGTAAGCAAGCTCACAGCCAAACCATTTTATCTGCAGTTTTGGTAATTTTTAAGCCGTCTATCATCGTAACTACTAAGGCGTCTACAGTTATATATTATTTAAAATGTTTACCATAATACCTCCACTAAAACCATATGATTTTAGTCTATTATTATGAAAAGCTTTTAACTATTTTAATATTCTTTTACGGCTCATATCATCTTCTTTAACAACTTTATTTGAGGATTGAAAATCTCTAATATTTTTTAAAGGTACAATTACATCACTCGAAATTTCATGTTCCTTAATCTCTTGTTCCAACAATCTATTTTCACATAGAGCAACATTTTCAACTTGTTTTTCTATTAAATATTCACATTTGTTTCTAGTTAGCTCTTCTTTTATGGAATCTGGCAATTTTAAGGCATTAAAATAATTATCACAAATTTTTCTGGCTTTTTCACTGCTTCTTTTTTGCTGACGGGTATAAATTCCTGAAGTAATCAAAGGAATAAGTATCGTAATTAATTTTGATAAACCAGTAAATGCATGCATTGAGTTTAAAGTAATAAACGGCAAAATGAACATGGCAAGAGTCATAAATGCAATTATAATAACATTATCCAGTTTTATACTTTTGTTACAATTCTTTTTTATTTCATCATCAAGCTCAAAAAATACTTGCTTAGCTGATAAAGCATTAAGAAAATCAATCTGAATATTTAGATCATTCTCGTTATTCATTGAATTATCATTATTTTTAAAAGATATATTACCGCCATCTCTTGTTTTACCATTATCTTTAACAAGTATTCTTTTATAAATCAGTTTAATTGCTTTATCTAGCGATTTATTTCTATTTTTAAGCTGTGCCTTACTAATTAAGCAATTAATTTCATCCAAGTCACTGTTTGGATTTTTTACTTTATCCCTATTTTTAAAATTATTAAAGCCATGTGCTAAAGCAAATGATAAAGACATTAAAATTGCCGAATATGCTAAACCACTTAATGACGCAATAGGAAAGCACATAGCTAATAATAGAAAGCCAATATATAATGTGAAGGCCTTGATAACTATATTTTTTATATTGCCACCAACTCGTTGCTCCTTTAATTCTTCTAACCTTAAATTTAAAGATTCTATTTTTCTTTTGTTTACTTCGATTTCACTACTAAATTTATCAAGCTTTTCTTTTATTAAGTCGTTCATAAATGTAAACTCTCCTTTAATAAAATCTACATTAGTTCATAATTAAATATTTGTCAAGTCTAAAAAAATATCTTCCCATAACATACGTAACTGTTCATAAGTAAGAAGGTTACCAACATCGTCTTTTAAAAACCAGTTAACATCAATTAATTCAGATTTTTGAACTATAATTTTTGAATTAGGATTTACTGGCTTTGCTAAAAAATATGTCACTTCTTTTAAAATTATTTCATCAACATAATACTTTATTTTATACTTTTTTGTACTAATTATATTTACATCTAGGCCAGTTTCCTCCCGTGTTTCTCTTATTGCAGTTTCAATCTCGGTCTCACCAATTTCCATATGTCCCTTAGGAAATCCAATGGAGTTATCATTTTGCCTAATTAAAAGAACTCTATCATCGTTAACGACCACGCACCCGCATGATTTTTCAACCCACTTTACAATTGGAAATGAAGTATATGATAGATTATCATCGATTTCATTATAATTATACTCTTCACCTAAATAATTGGCTATATATTCATCATTATTACCAAAAACTAGGACACCCGTTGAATAATTATTCTTTAAAGCATATATCTTTATTGTTCTTATGATATTTTTAATCAAACTACGTGTCATATATAATGAATTAATATATATATTTATATATATTGGCTTTTCATTTTTAAATTTTGCCTTTAGTTCATTATTAGCATAATTATCAGAAACCAAAAAGCCACACACCAAAGTATCATTGTCATAAAATAATGAACTATAATATAATGAGTTGTAAGTTTCAAAATAATTACGCTGATTTGTTATAATAAAATAATCTTTAAATAAAATATTTGATGCTTTTTTTAATTTATTTAGGTAAACTTTTTTCACTAGCTACTCACCAAGATGATAATATCATATTTTAAAAAAAAGCACTAGCTTTTGCTAATGCCTAGGAAGACTTGGCTGTTAATTTTACAGTTACTTTATTAGTTTTATTATTTCTGATATATGTTATATCAATCGAATCGCCAACATTGTGTTTATATAGTTCATATCTTAAATAGGCAATAGACTTAACATTTTTATCTCCTATTTTGGTTATTACGTCACCAGCTTTTAATCCTGCTTTAGAAGCCGCACTATCAGAATCTATATTTGCTACCACAACTCCACTAGTGATTTTCATACCACTTAATATGGCATTATATTCTGGTGATGATAAAGCATCCGTAACGTTAATCATACTAACACCTAAATATGGTCTTTTTATTTTTTCGTGATTAATAATTTTTTTCGCGTAATCCAAAGCCGTTTCAATAGGAATTGCAAATCCCATACCTTCAACACCGTTACTAACTAATTTCATTGACGTTATTCCTATAACTTCACCATTAGAATTAGATAATGGTCCACCACTATTGCCAGAATTGATAGCAGTGTCTGTTTGTAAAACATTCATAATATAATCTGTTTGATAAGTATTTTTAGTCGAAGATACTTCAACTAGTCTATCTTTTCCCGAAACTATACCTCTTGTAACAGACCATGAATAAGTATCATTAAGAGGAGCACCAACAGCAAATACAGTATCTCCAACTCTTGTTTTACTATTATCACCTATAGACGCTACTTTAATTACTTTATCTTTATCTAAAGATAAAACAGCAATATCAGAATACTTATCTCCACCTTCAACTTTAACCGTTTCAACAGTTTCATTAGTAAATGATACTTTTATTTCGCTACCACTTTCAATAACATGATAATTAGTTAATATATATGCCTTTTTTGCATCAGTTTGATACACAAAACCTGTTCCTGATGCATACAAGTTATTTCCCTTATATGTTAATACAACAACTACCGCGTCATATATTTTCTCTACGGCATCAGCTATTCCATTTTCATTTACAGTAACATCTTTTTCTAACTTTGTAATTTGTTTAATAAATGTTGCAGGATATAGTTTTATTACACCATAAAATGCTCCTGCTCCTAAAAAGAAAGAAGCAACAAATATAACAATTATTTTACCAATATTTAATTCTTTTTTTTCATTAACCATATTATAACCTCACTATCTCTTTATAGTTTTCTGGGAAGCCCATTCTATCAAGCACTTTATTGATATTTATAGATTTTAATTTGCCACTTAAATAATTAATCTCATATGATATTTCATTCAAAAACAATGTGAATACATCCTTAGCAAGCAATTGCTTTAAAATAAGTACAACAGAAAACATATCATTTTTGCCATAAATGTAATCACCATTCATCTTCGGAATATTAAGTAAATAGTGATATCTTGTATCATTGATTATCTTTTGCGTTTTATGATCATAACATAAGTCTTCATGAGCACATAAATTACGATAATTAGCTAGTATTGGTAAATAGTCTAAAATATTTTCTGTACTAACATTTAATTCATCAGCAATTTCTTCTTGATCCTCACCTTTTAAAATCGTGAATAACTCACTTACGATTCCAAAAGACAACACCTTAACAGCAATCCATAAAGGAATATAATCATAGTGTTGAATGTAATGTGCTGTTGCAGAATGTTGAATACCATTAGTTTTTATTTGCCTTGCCATTTTTTTTAATAAATCGTTGATTTGTTTGCTTCTCTTGGGACTTTTAGCATAATTATTAGGGTTTAAATAATTATATTCTTTAAATCCCCTGTTTTTTGATACAACATAAGATAAAATACTTTTTAAATTATTTTCAACTATTAAGACATTTTTAAAAATAATATTTCTTAGCTGTCTATCAAAATAAAACATTGCGTATAATTCATCAAAAGTTGTACCTGAAATAAATATTTTATCAACAGACGACTTTAAAAACAAATGTCTATAACCACTTATAAAAAAATAATTTTCACGTAATAAAATATCTTTTGTGGCATTAATATCTGATATAATTAAACCCTTTTTTTGAAGCAGTTCTATTTGTTCATCAATAGTTTTAAATTCTTTAATCTTCACACAATCACCCTAGTATGTTAATTATATCACACATTACAATTAAATAATATAATGATTTTATGGAATTAAAGTAAATATATTGTGAATAATTGGTGAATAAGCTATAATTATTTAGGTGATTATATGCCAGCAATTTATACACACACAGTATTTGCAAGAAATGTTTTAAAAAAACTGCCTTCAAATATAAAAAAGAGTATTAAGAGTGAAACTAAATTATACGAATTGTTTTCACAAAGTTTTGATTTTTTATTTTATTATAACTTTTTATCAATTAAAAGTGGCTCTTATATCCGAAATTTCGGAAGATTTTGTCATAGAAATAATTGCAAAGCTTATTTATTAAATATTATTAAATACCTAAAAGATAACAACTTAACACACAATAAAGAGCTATTAGCATATTTATATGGCTCAATTAATCATTACACCTGTGACTCAACAATGCATCCATACATAAACTATCTTGCGAAAGAAAAGAATAAAAAGGGAATGCATACCAAAATTGAATTTAACATTGATGCATATTATTATGAAAAAGAAACACATAAATGTTTTTATAAATATAATTTAGCCAAGGATTTATTATCACCAATAAGTTTTTCAAACACTCTAAAAAGTTGTATGGATACAGTTTATAAAACCACTTTTAATGTTGATAACATTGGCAAAATATATGAAAAGAGTTATAACCAAAGCCATATATTATTTAAGTTAGCTATGCAAGATAGATTAGGCATTAAAAAAGCAATTTATAAAATAATAGATTTGATTCCATTTAAATTTGACTTTTCATTTTCAGCTTGCTCGTTTAACATAAAGCAAATTGATACCTCTTTTCTTAATATTGACCATAATGCATGGAATAACATTTGTTATAAAGGCACTAAATATACTTATTCATGGGACGATTTGTTTAAAAAGGCCGAACTGAAAAGCATAAAAATTATTAATCTATGCGACTTGTATTTTAAAGATAAAATAGCTTTCGGTAAACTAAGTCGTAGTATTTTAAATATAACATATTCAAACGGAATAAAACTTGATAGTAGACATCTTAAAATGTATAAAGAATTGTGAAAAACACAATTCTTTTAGTTTACTTTTATTGTTTTAGCCCACTTAGTAAAATTATTCTTATATTGTTCAGATTTTATTGTTTCACAACCCATATTAACAAGCCAAAATGCATCCTTGCCCTTCTTTACAAAAGCTACAAAATATGCATTACCATTTGATGTCTTTTTTTGGTAAACAAAATAAGTTAGATTATCCTTTTTTATTACCTTACTATTAACATTGTTATTTTTTATAACGGCATTTGCATAATCTTCTTCAGTACTATCTTTATTGATATTGGCACTTTCTAAATCCGCAAAATTTTCCTTCAAAGCAGTTACAATTGCTTCATCACTTTTATAGTACAATGTAGTACTTTTATTTTCGGCTTCTTTAAAATTATTAGGCAAAGTAATAGTAAAGTCTTTTCTTCCAAAAGTCATTACTTTATTACCGCATCCGAGCATTGCCAGTGCAAAAGCGATAACTACAAGTAACTCTAAATATTTTTTCATTTGCTCTCCTCTCAAAATAAATATAGCAAAATTTCAGAAATTATGCCACTATTATTTGAGTACAACAGAAACAGCTTCAGATATAGATTTGGCCACTTTGTTTTGATATTCTTTACTAATAAGTAAAGTCCTTTCTTCAGAATTTGAAAGAAAACCGCACTCTATTAAAAAGCCTTTTTTATTTAGGCGAGAATACATATAAGTCGAGGAAGGTATTAATTTTGCATCCCTATTGGAATTTAATTTATTATTAAGATTATTTTGTAGTATTTTGGCATCAGATAAATATTTTTTCCGTGAAAAAACTTGAATACCTTTATATTTTGAATCAGTCAAGTAATTTAAATGTATTGATAAGTACAAATCAGCATTACTAGTGTTAATAATTTTAATTCGATTATCGAAATCACTCTTTTTTCGGTGAGTTGCTTTAGGCATGCTTAAATCATAGTCTCCAGATCTTAACAATATGACGTGAGCCCCTTTTTTTATAAGTGCATCCTTAAGAGCTAATGATATCGCTAAATTTAAGTCTTTTTCTAAAACTTTGCCACTTACTGTTCCAGGGTCCATTCCACCATGTCCAGGATCAATTACAATAGTTTTTTTACTTAATGATTTGCTAGCCCACACAGGAGAAGAAAACATCAATATCAAAAAAATAAATAATATAAACACATATCTTTTCATATTAGATTATACGTTTTAAAATTACATTTCATTCTTAAATTAATCATAGTTTTCTATTATATCTAAGAACGCATCTATATTTGTTTTTCTTACATTGCCATTATTATTTATTAAAATTAATATTTCATTTTCAGAAATAGTAATTCCCAATTTTTCTTTAATTTCTTCTTAATCGATATACACAAAAAAACTCCAAGCCAATGCTTGAAGCAAAATACGTTATCTTTTTGAAAATTGTGGTGCTCTACGAGCTTTTTTAAGACCATATTTCTTACGTTCTTTAACTCTAGGATCTCTAGTAATAAATCCTTGATTTTTCAAAATATGTCTATATGAATCTTCTCTTGTTTGATCAGTGTTTTCATCAAATTTAAGTAATGCTCTAGTAATTGCAAGTCTGATAGCTCCAGTTTGACCTGAGAAGCCACCACCTACAACCTTAATGGTTACATCGAATCTGTTTTCATTATCTGTAGCTACTAATGGTTGTTTTAAATCCATTACTAATGTTTGATAAGGCATATACTCATTAACGTCAATTCCATTAACAGTAATATTACCAGTACCGCCAACTAATGTAGCACGAGCGATTGAACGTTTTCTACGACCAGTAGCACTCCAAGTTTGTTTATTTGCCATAAATTACCCTCCTAATCAATTACCAAAGTTTCTGGCTTTTGAGCAGCATGCTTGTGATCACTACCAGCATAAACAAATAACTTTTTGCCCATAGCTCTACCAAGTCTATTATGAGGAAGCATTCCTTTAATTGCTCTTTCTACCATCTCTTCTGGATAACTTTCTAACATAGTTTTAGCATTACGTTCTCTTAATCCTCCTGGAAATCCACTGTGATTATAATACATCTTATCGATTAGTTTATTTCCAGTTAATTTGATTTTGTCTGCATTAATTACAATAACATAATCTCCACAATCAACATATGGTGTGTAAGTAACTTTATGTTTACCTCTTAACACAGTTGCAACTTTAGTAGCTAATCTACCTAAAGTCTTACCTTCTGCGTCCACTACATACCATTTACGATCAACGTTTTCTTTTTTTTGCATAAATGATTTCATATTTTTTCCTTTCACTATCTCATCCTTTTAACTTTCCCAGGGTCAAAATAACTTGATAAATAAAATGTACCATTCAAAATTATATGAAACTATTGACAAAAAGTCAAATAAAATCGACAAAAAAGTTGTTAATATATGATTAACAACTGCGATTATTCACTATTATTCATAAGTTCATCCATGACAACATTATTCGGAAACAAATGGTATCTTGTTTTCCTTTGCATATTTTTCCGCTACAGAACCTGCTTTTGAAGTTATTGTCAGATTATCAGCACTGTACATAAAGCTGCCATCTTCGATAGATGTTACACTTTCGGGAATATATATACTTTTCAGAGGCATATAAGCAAATGTCAAAGAGTAGATTGCTGTTACTCCTTCCGGTAATCTTATATTTTCAATGGCCGTCTTGTAGAATATATACTGATCGAGCGATAAATCATGTGAGCCAACAAACTCAACCGTCTTCAAGTTGCTGCAGTTAGCAAAAGCATTAGAGTATATTTCTCTTACACTTGCTGGAAAAATTATGCTCTCTATTTTAGGGCAGTCGCAAAAAGCTCCCTCGCCGATAGTTTCAACGCCATCCCCAAGCGAAACGCTTTCCAGCGACTCACATTTCCAAAAGGCTCCTGATTCAATTATTTTAACGGAATTTGGAATGGTAACTTTTTTTATTGTACTTTTACCCGAAAAAGCAAGATATGTTATTCCCACCACCGGTTTGCCATCAATACTTTCCGGGATATTTATCTCGCTTGCGGTACCCTTGTACCCTGTGATACGAATCCCATCTTCGCTCTCGTCTGTTAAAAAGACATCCTGAGATGCGGAATCGTCGCTTTCTTCCTGATCAGTGAAGTTTGCCTTATCAATCTTTGAAGAAGGTTGTTTTTTATCATCGTCATTGATTCGACCTTTATTATTTCTGCCACAAGAAGATGCAAAAAGCACAAGACTCAACGCTACAAATAATGTTAACATTTTTTTCATTGTATTCACTCCTAATATCCTCGTATTGTTTCATAGTCAAATGATGCTTACTTGTTAAGCGATACAGAGGATTATGATAACTACATTGTATTAATTATGACCATATTTGTCAACAAAAAAGAAAAATCAGAACAAAGTTTATAAAAAAGTTGTTAATATTTTATATTTAACAGATATAATCCTTGGGCTGGCGCGGTTTCCGTTTGTTTCTTAACATTTGGGCAATTAAGCATTGTTTTTATTTCTTCTAATGTTATTTTGTCATTACAATAACAAAGCATCGCACCAACAAGATTTCTAACCATATATCTATAAAATGACTTGCCTCTAAAATAGATATATATGATTTCTTTTTTTCTCTTTACTTTAATATCATATATTATGCTAGTACTATTGTCTCTAGCGCCACTAACAAAATTTGTAAAATCATGAGTTCCTTTAAATATTTTAGCAACTTTTTTTAATTTCGACATAGATACATGAACATCTTGAAGAACGTAGTTAGCAAGCAAAGGGTCATATGTTCCACTATTAATTTTGTAGACATAAGTTTTTTCTTTTACGCTAAAGCGAGCATGGAAATTATCATCCACCTCATTAATACTATAAACATAAATATACGGTTTCAATTTTCTTTGCAAATAGTAAAGCAGTCTTTCCTTGTTAATAGCATTATTACTTGTAAAATGAGCACACTGCATTATAGCATGAACATTTCTATCAGTTCGTCCTGCACCTTTAATAATTATTTCTTCATTTAGAATACCACTCAGGGCTTCTTCTAATTGAGATTGAATATTAATTCTGCTTTTCTGCCTTTGAAAGCCAAAATATTTGCTTCCGTCATAACTAAACTGTATCAAATACTTCATTATGGCATCACCCTAAAAATTGCTTTTAACAATTCCTTAATGTCACAATAATTATCCACATATTTCTTTTTTTTGTTAAACATGTTTACAAACGAAACAATTGCAGGTGTAGATATTACACTATATAATTCTTCGTTATACCAATCTTTTTCAACTAAAACGAAATCATCATCTTGAAGTATAAAAATGTTATTACAACAATCAAATAAAAACTCTAAATTATTTGTATTAATTATTATAGTTATATTATATTCATTTAACCTCTTAAATAGTTTTTTAAAATAATTTCTTTCTTTATAAGATAAACCTTTTTCAAAATAATCAAGAATTATTACGCTTTCCCTCTTACATAAGAGATACGCTAATTGTAACTTTTTTTTGTTGACAAAGTCTAAGTCTTCAATGTATTTTTTAGGGCTTTCATTAAATAATACCATCTTCAAAGCAGATAATGCTTTTTTTTCACTACTTACGGACATAAGGTATTCTAAAGTCGACATTTTCAAATTGATAAAGCCATTAACTACTGTTTTACTATTTACTTTATAGTTTCCTAAAAAAGCGTTTGTAGTATTTTTAATAGCTTTGTCCGTTAATCTACTTTTTTGCATAATACAACCACCAACTCTTCCGTGTCATAATAGTATTTATCTAATACTCCATATAATTTTAATTGTGTCGATAAATCAACGACAAATGGTAAGTTAAAGCCTAATCTTCTTATAACCTTCTCATTTTTTAGTACTTCTTTTGTTAAACCTTCCATGATTACTTTATTGCCATCTATTATTATCATATTTTCACAGTATAAAAATTCTTCTTCACAAGATGTAAAATTGATAATCGTAATGTTTCTTTGCTTTAAGAATTCTATTACTTTGTCTTTGTCATCTTTTTTTAAATAAGTTAAAATATCATATAGTAATATTACTTTAGGTAATTTACTTAACCCAATGATAATATGTACATAGGCTAAATCTTGCATCGACAGCGATTTAAAATCGGTATCAATAATTCTATCACAATTTAAAGTTTTAACCACTTCATCGTTTAAATCAAGACGTTTTAATTCATCTCTTAAATTGTTTGTATATAACTTGTTTGATAATGCTATAACATTTATACCACTTAAAAACATTTTATTTACTAATGAATTTCTTAATATATCATCAGCTAAAATAATAGTTACATTTTCATTCTTTATCTTTAATTTATATAGTGAATTTTCATATAATAATTCCATTATTTCTCACCAACTTGTTATTATACAAAAAAAGCAATAATTATTCCATATATTTTATTGCTTTTTTTTCTTTTATACTTTTTGGTAAATCGAGTACTCTCTGATTGCTTGAGCCTCTAAATCGGCAATTTAAAGTTTTTTTATTAACATCAAATTTTCCATCGATTAAAACATCTATTTCATTCATCATGTTTTTTAAATCTTGATTAGTATCCATTTTACTTAAAAGTTCCTCAAAAGTAAAACCCGTATAGGCCCAGACATTCAAATTATTTTCATGAGCCTTCTTGCTAACCATATAAGCTTGATAAGGTTGAAAAAATGGATCTCCTCCCGACAAGGTTATCCCAGTTTGCCCCTCTAGTTTAGCAATCTCATTTAGTAAGCGATCTAGGGGAATTACAAATCCACCATTAAAATTATGCGTTAGTGGATTTTGACAATCTTTACAATTATGTGAACATCCCTGAAACCATATAACTGTTCTAATGCCAAGGCCATCTACAATACTATCAGTTTGTAAATCAGCGGCTAATCTAACTTCATCCTTCTTCATATTACACCTAGTCTGTTTTAATGATTATTTCGCCAGGTAATGAATATAACAAAGTTTCTCTTGCATACCTAGCCACATAATCAGGATCTTGAAGTTTTTTTACCTCTGATTTTAGAGCTTTTTCTTCAACTAGCAGATCCTCATAATATTCCTTAAGATTAGCTGTTTCTTTTTGATTACGAAAAATGACAACCCAGTCACTAAAAACAGACTTTATTAAAATGCCAATTGTAGCAAATAGTAATATAGATATTAAAAATATACGCCTTTTATCTTTTTTGGTAACCTTTCTTTTCATCATAATCACCTAGTATCGTTTTTATTATAACACAGTTATCAACTATTTTTTTAAAAAATATCAGGAATTGACAAAATTTAACAAAGTGATTATATTTATGACTTTTTTTTAAATCGTATTATCTTATTCTTAATTAAAATTGATAAAAAATATCCTAGTAAGAGCATAATTATAAAGTAAATATGAAAAATTCCTTTATTGATTTTATAGAGAATAGTAACATAAAGAAGTGATGTAATTACAATATATAAAATATCTAAAACAATATTATATAGTTTATTTTTCTTATAAAGTGACATATTTAGCTTATATCCAAAATTAAAAAACATCCCATATCCAAAAGAATACAATAAAGAAATAATTTGTAATTTATAATTCATTATTTAAATAGTTTAGCTAGTAAACTTTCCTCTTTTCTTTTTTCTTTACCATCAACATAAGTAATACTATTTATTTTACCTTTAATTTTTACGTTACCATCTTGAGTATCAAGGCGTATTAACTCTAGGCTTGAACCTTTCAAGTGTATTATTCCAAGAGTACTTTCCATTAAAAACTCTTCACTATCGAAATTAATAATTTTTTTTATACCACTGATTACAATTTTAGTACGATCTGTAAGCTTTAATTCATGATTACCATAACTAATAGTTTCTCTTTCTTCCATAATTCCTCCTAAAGAATTATATTCATAAAAAAAATTATTAAAACAAAAAACAACACAAAAGTGTTGCTTTATTATTCTTCCTCAGTGCTTTCAGCTTTGTTATACGCTTCAATTATTGCATCTTGAAATTGTTTACGTACTTCAGGATTAATAGGATGTGCTATATCTCTATAGTCACCAGTAGCAGTTTTTCTGCTTGGCATTGCAATAAATAATCCATTGTCTCCTTCTATGATTCTGATATCATGTACTGCAAAAGAGTCATCTAATAATACTGATGCAATACCTTTCATACGAGAACCTTCTTTTTCAATTCTACGAACTGTTACAGATGTAATTTCCATATGTCCACTCCTTCTAATTACATTTTATATCAACCTACAAGGTTTTTCAAGAAAAAGTTATAAATACTTTATTATTACTTCTTTTGTTAAAACATCAGAATAATTAATACTTCTTGTTTCCCTATTGTTATTTATAATAAATAAATTTGGATAAGTCTTTTCAATTCTTCCGATAATTTTATCAGTTTTGTTTCTCATTCCATATATTTTAACTTCAACTTGTCTACCAATATTTTTTTCTATTTCTTCTTTAACTGTGCTTATATTCATTATTCTCTAGGATAACCAATATACATTAACCCGTTGGATTGGATTCCTCCGATACCGTCCTTTCCATTTTTAGTTTTACTCAACAACTGTATTAAATCTATAGGTTCATCTCTAGCCGTTGTAGCAAGTGTAGTAGCTATAATAGCAGGATCTAAAGCATGTATATTAACCCTTTTGGGACTAGATGCAAAATTCGCCCCAGCTTTTATTAATGCTTCATAATCACTTTGACATGCTCCAGCAATTATAACTAACTTTTCATGGCTATTCTCATATTTTCTAGCTTCTTTAACAGCTCTTATAAAATACTCAGTGTTTTTATAGTTTTTTAAATCATTTTTATCATTATTCTTCTTAAAAAAGGCATCGTGTCCCGTTATAACGATTATATCTGGATGATATTCATTTAAAAGGCTTCTTAACTGTTCATATATCTTATCTTCTTTTATTTTTTTACCAATCGCATAAATGCCAGCTTCTTTGTAAAATTTCAAACATCTTTCTAAAAAGTCGCTATCTCCGTCTATATGTAACACTTTTGCTGGTAAAAAAAAGAAATCATTTTTTTGAGCGTTTAGAAGTTCGTTTCTGACTAACTTCTTATCATCACCTGTTAAGTCATCTTCGCCCCTATCAGTAGGCACGTATTCATTTAGGTCTTCAACGTATGCATCAGCGAGTAACCTAACTTCAGAGCCTTTCAAATAGCATATTCCATCTTTTACTCTAAGTACTTTAAAGACAATATCGTTATTATAACTATTTCTAGTAACTAACATGCCTTTTTTTATTTCCATAACACCACCATTAAATTATATGAAAAAAAAGTATAATTTATTATACCTTTTTTTACAATACTTGTGATAGCTCTATATAAAATTCTAGCGGTAATTGCTCGGCCCTTACTGTCTCGCTTTCTTTATAATTATTTAGAACATTTTTAACAATATTCCAATCATACATTTTTAAATTATTTTTTAAAGTTTTTCTTTTAAACTTAAATGCATTATCAACAATCTTAAATAATTTAGGATTATCCTTAATATCTTTACTCTTTCTAGATAGCTTTATGACTGCACTATCAACCTTAGGTCGAGGCGAAAAAGAAGAGGCACTTACATTAAATAATTTATTAATATTATAATAATATGATAAATAAACGGTTAACGAATCATATTCCCTTGTTCCACATTTAGCACATATTCTATCAGCGAATTCCTTTTGGACTAATAAAACAACATTTTTAATATAAATATCTGAGGATAATATTTTTTTTATTATTGGTGTTGTTATATAATATGGAATATTTGCAATTACATAAACATTATCATATTTATCTTCGGATATATACTTTTTTAAATCAACTTTCATAAAATCATCATATACTATTTTTAAATTATCTGCATCAATTTTATCAAGGTATTTTTTTAATCTAGTATCTATTTCAAAAGAGATGACTTTGGATTCTGTTTTAACCAATTCTTTAGTTAATGCCCCCATGCCGGGACCAATTTCAACAATTAGATCCTTCTTAGTGGCATTAGTTGATCGGGCAATATTTTTTAAAATATTTGGATCATGTAAAAAGTTTTGACCTAAAGACTTTTTAGTTTGAAATTTCATAAATTACACTCCTTAAAAAAGATGGGTTATTCCCATCCTTGTCTTAATACATCGTAAGTTATAGAAGATCTTCCAACATATTTATTTGCGTATTCTAAACTTGGGACTAAAAGATCCAAGGAATTGCCCCTAACCCCTCTATCAAGAACAATAGCAATAATAGGTTCATCAGATATTCTACTACTATTAAATCTAACTATAGATCCACAGCTTAAATTACTTGAAGATGCTACTATTTTAACTCTTCCATAAGAATTATCATCATAGTAATCTCTGCCATCGGTAATATCATAAGATGATTTACAAGCTAACTTTCCTCCACAAAGGGGGCAATTAAACACATAAGCAGTCAAATCACCAGTGTACGTATCTATTGCAGTATATAATTTATTTGATTCAATTTCATCAATTTTAAGGGCCATTGTTGATAAATTAACATTCTTATTAACGTTTTCATTTTCTACATTATTATCAAAAACAAATGTACTTGATTGAACTACTATCAAAGCTAAAGTAAAAATAGCTAACTTGGCAAATTTACTAACAGCTAATAAGTATTTCCTCATAATATTTCACCTCAATTAGTAAGTTATTGTACCATAATTATAATTAAATGTCAAAAAGAGACTTGGCATTATTAGTGGTAATGTCTGCCAGTTTTTTTACGTCAATTCCTAAACTATTAGCAATAAAGTTAGCAGTATCAGCAACATGAGAAGAATCGTTTTTTTCGGATCTAAAAGGTACTGGCGTTAAATAAGGAGCATCCGTTTCTAAAACAATATGGTCAATACCAATTTCCTTAATTGTATTAATTAAATTACAATTTTTAAATGTCACTACCCCATTTATGCCAAGGAAAAAGCCCATCTTAATTAAAATATTGGCGGTTTCTACACTACCAGTAAAGCAGTGAATGACCCCTTTTACCCTATATTCTTTTAAAGTGTTTAAAACATCATTTGTTGCTTCACGCATATGTATAATTACAGGAAGATTATTTTTTTCAGCAATTTTTAGTTGAGCTTTAAATAGTGTAATTTGCTTTTCTTTAGAAAAATTATCATAATGATAATCTAAACCTATTTCTCCGATTGCTACTATTTTTTCTACTCCTATATTATCCATAATATATTTTAAATCATCTTCATTATAGTTATCAGCATAATCTGGATGAATACCTATAGCTCCATACATAAAATCATATTTATCTAGCAAAGATAATACTTCTTGGTTAGTTTTACTATCACACCCATTGTTTATTAACGCAATTATCCCACGGTTTTTTATTTTACAAATAATATTATCCATATCTTCATAATAGTCTTTAAACAAATGACAATGTGTATCTATAAACATTTATATCACCAAATAAAATATATCACAAATAATTAGTTATTTACAATATAAGAAAAATAGCGATTGCTCGCTACTTGTTTATTTCTATCCTATCAAATAAATGGATTGGTTCATTTAATTTGGATCCATCAGTTAAATATCCAAATTCTTTAATTGATTCTATAGATCTACCATCACAATTTAATTGCTTAAATATTTTTTCTGCGGTTGTAGGAATAAATGGCGAAAGTAAAACAGTACAAATTCTTATACTTTCAAGTAAATTATATATTACTGTTGCTAATTTGTCTCTTTTTGTTTCATCTTTAGCAAGAACCCAAGGTGTAGCTTCATCAATATATTTGTTGCATTTTCTAAGTGTATCAAATATTTCATTTAATGCATCATCAACATGCAAAGAATTCATAGCTTTGTCTACTTTAAAATGTAATTCTGTAACACTATTTATTAATTCGCTATCTAACTCATCATTCAAATTTTTCTTTACAACAATGCCATCAAAGTATTTATGTGCCATACTTATAGTTCTATTAACCAAATTACCTAAATTATTTACTAAATCGGAGTTAGTTCTGTTTATAAGGGCTTCTTCTGAAAAAGCTCCATCATTACCAAAAGGCACTTCTCTTAAAGCAAAATATCTAACTGCATCCACACCATAGTCTTTTATATATTCTCGCGGATCTTTATAGTTACCTAAAGATTTTGATATTTTTCCTCCATTAATAATCAACCAACCATGACCGAATACTTGTTTTGGAAGAGGCAAATCAAGGGCCCACAATAATGCTGGCCAAATAATAGCATGGAACCTTGTTATTTCTTTTCCAACTAAATGTAAATCAGCTGGCCAATATTTTTTAAACAATTCGGCATTTTCATTAGGATAACCTAAAGAAGTTATATA
Organism: uncultured Bacilli bacterium; assembly: GCA_934101595.1. Taxonomy (GTDB): domain Bacteria; phylum Bacillota_I; class Bacilli_A; order RF39; family UBA660; genus RGIG1752. Next base: position 86,073 of record CAKORR010000002.1, on the reverse strand, counting down.
ATTTGTTAAAGCATCAATCCAAACATAAACTATATGTTTTGGATCAAAATCCACGGGAATTCCCCATTTAACTGATGTTCTCGAAACACATAAATCTTCAAGACCTGGTTTAATAAAATTATTTACAAGTTCATTTTTTCTTGACACTGGTAATATAAAATCTGGATTGCTTTCATATAATTCGATTAATTTATCTTGGTATTTTGATAACTTAAAGAAGTATGCCTCTTCAGTGACTAATTTTACTTCTCTACCACAATCGGGACATTTACCATCTACAAGTTGTGTTTCAGTCCAAAATGATTCACAAGGAACACAATATAATCCTTCATAAGAGCCTTTATAAATATCACCTTGATCATATAATTTTTTAAATATATCTTGAACTGCCTTAACATGCGATTCATCTGTAGTTCTAATAAAATAGTCATACGAAATATCCAAATTTTTCCATAAATCTTTAGCATTTTCTATAATTTTATCAACATATTCTTTTGGAGTCACACCAGCCTCTTTGGCCTTTTGTTCGATTTTTTGACCATGTTCATCTGTTCCAGTTTGGAAAAACACATCATAACCATTTAATCTTTTATATCTTGCAATAGCATCCGCTATTATAGTTGTATAACAATGACCAATATGAAAATTAGCACTTGGATAATATATTGGTGTTGTTATGTAATATTTTTTATTCATTTTTATTTCCTTCTTTCTTTTTATTTGTACTACCTATGCCACCAGTTCTAACCGCATCAGCTTTATCATCATCAGTTGTTAAAAAATTAACAAAGATCCCTTGAGCATAAGCATCTCCTTTATTTATTATATATTCTTTATCACCATGATTTTGTAAGCATACCCACATATGTCCTTCGTTATCTGTATTATTATAATAATCACTTTCAATAATTCCTACTTGATTAGTAAGTCTAACATTGTATTTAAATCCCATACTACTTCTTACGACAATCATAAGCATTTCATCACAATTAAACATAGATTTATATCCAGTTGGAATTTTTACTATTTCTCCTGGTTTAATTACATAATCTTTTATGGCAAAAAAATCATAACCCGCACTATACTTAGTTCCCCTTTTAGGGAGCATATAATCATCATATAAAGTTTTGTTATCACCAAAAACCTTAACAAATTCTGGATAACTTATTTTTTCAAATTTTCTCATAATTGCCTCCAATAAAAAAATCACAAACTAAGGACGAGTAAAACCCGCGGTACCACCTTAATTCATGATTTACATGCACTTTAGTTTTTAACGCAAACAAAACGCTTAAGCTCCAGAGTCATCTTCTTTTTATGATATACTTTTTTCCACCAAACAAAAGCTCTCTATAAATGGTCAATAAAAATACTCATTCTTTCACTGCTTAATACATGATATATACTAGCACAAAAAAAGTGATATATCAAGAAATATCAATCTTGCAAGATATTAATATTGACAAATATTTTGCAAGTATTTCATTTTCTTTCTTAAATGTATCACTTACTATTCCGACTAAACCAAAACAATCCGAATCTGAAATAATAGGAATTAATATATAATTTGCTAAAATTTCATCTTTAAATTTCAATGTCTTCTTTTCGCTTTGAATAATGGATCTTCTTTCATTTATTAAATTATGAAGTTCTTCACAAATATATGTGTTATATATATCACATGTATAAGCTATTATTTTCTCTCTGTCACACACAAATACATCATCCGAAATAACATTTGTTAAACAATTCACCAATTTTTTTACAATTTCCTCATGGCTTTTTAAAATCGAATTTTTACTAAGGACAATGCTATTATCTTCGATTTCAATTTTTAAATTTTCACCTTCCCTAATTCCAAGGTTTTTTCTTATTTCTTTAGGAATAACAATTCTTCCCAATTCATCTATCCTACGGGATAAACCAGATGCTTTCACCACTTCACTCCATTCTAATAATATTTTTTGCGATTACAAAAAATATATACTTATATTTGACTATTTTTATTTATGTTATTATAATATCGTAAAGAAAGAAGGAAAGTATATGTTAATTGATGCAATCGTTGAAATTCCAATGGGAACTAGAAATAAATATGAAGTCGATCATAACACAGGAAAAATAAGATTAAACAGAGTATTATACAGTAGTGTTGGTTATCCATGTGAATATGGTTACATTGAAAATACACTTGCGGATGATGGAGACCCATTAGATATACTAGTGTTATCAAGTACCGAAACATTTCCGGGATGTATCATAGAATCTAGAGTTTTAGGATATCTTGATATTGTTGATAACGGTGATAATGACGAAAAAGTCATATCAGTTGTTAATAGTGATCCAAGATGGAATCATATTCAAAAACTTGAAGATTTACCTGAGCATACTATTAAAGAAATAAAAGAGTTTTTCAAAACTTATAAACATTTACAAGACATTCAAGTTGAAATTGGAGAACTTCATGGACTTGAAGAAACTAAGGTTTTAATAGAAGAATGCAAAAAAAGATTTGAAGATAGTAAAAATACTGTCAAATAATATTGTTTGACATTTGCATGAATGTTGATAACTAAAAAATATTGGGACTATTCCCAATATTTTTTTAATTTGTAAACAATTCGTTAAGAATGGAACATTCCCAAAAAATCAATTATTTACTTGACACAAAATTTTATCCATTAGTGGAATTATATATATTAAGAAATGCTTTTCCACTTGCTTAATTGGCAAAGAAATTATAATTCTTTTATTAAAATATTTTAATTGAAATTTCGGAGTAATTGAATACGCCTCTAAAAACAATTTATCGCCTTTGATTTTTGAAGAGACTTCGGGAGGTAGCTCAATTTCAATAAATCGATCATTTTGAACAACCCGCTTAATATTAAGCCTTTTTGCTATCTTTTCAAACCATTCCTCGTACATATAAATAAGTAATTCCTGACTTACTTTTCCAAATCTATCCTCTAATTCGTTTTTAACATTTACCAGAGATGCATAAGAATCAATTTCATTAATTTTTTTATGTATTTCTATTTTTAAATCTTCGTCACTTACATATTCATTACTAATATGAGTATCAACCTGAACTAAACTTTGATTATCATTTTCTTCGTCTTCCTCTAATATTAACTCTCCCTTACTTCTTTTTACTTCGTCATCAACCATTTTTAAATATAGAGTTATCCCAACCGCATCCACAAATCCGGCTTGTTCACTACCAAGAAGATCTCCGGCACCTCTTATTGATAAATCCCTCATTGCTATTTTGTAGCCACTACCAAGTTCGGTAAATTCTTTTATAGCATTCAGTCTTTTTACTGCTATATCATTTAAGAGTTTTGTTTTTTTATAAAAGAGGTAAGCAAACGCAATTTTATCACTTCGACCAACTCTTCCTCTTAATTGATATAGTTGGCTGAGTCCAAAATGATCAGCATCAAAAACTATTAAGGTGTTGCAGTTTGGTATATCAATACCCGTTTCGATTATTGTCGTACATAGTAAAATATCAAATTGATGACTCACAAAATCATCCATTACGTTTTCAATTTCTTCTTTTTTCATTCGACCGTGAGCCACTCTTATTCTAGCTTCGGGTATTAATCTATTTAGCCTATCACACTGGTCATTTATAAGAGAAATATTATTATATAATATAAATATTTGGCCATTTCTAGATAATTCCTTGTATATTGCATCTTTTAGGATAAAATCATTTTCAGCCATTACATATGTTTGTATCGGATATCTATTAACAGGTGGAGTATCTATTATTGACAAGTCTCTTAATCCACTCATAGCCATTTTCATGGTTCGAGGAATTGGAGTTGCAGATAAAGTTAAAACGTTAACATCATTTTTGAATTCCTTTAAACGTTCCTTGTGAGTAACACCAAAACGTTGCTCCTCATCGACAATTAATAAACCCAAATCTTTAAATTCAATATCCTTACTTAATAACCTATGAGTACCAATTACAATATCAATGCGACCTCGCTTTAAATTTTCGATTATTCTTTCAGTATCCTTTTTACTAGTAAAACGATTTAATAATGCAATTTCTATAGGGTAATCTTTAAAACGATTTATAGCAGACAAATATTGTTGCTTCGATAATATAGTAGTTGGGCATAAGTAGAAAACTTGTTTATTATTTAAAACTGTTTTAAACATAGCTCTAAAAGCAACTTCAGTTTTTCCGAATCCAACATCGCCGCATAGCAAACGATCCATGGGTTTTGTAGCTTTTAAATCATTGTCTATTTCTAAAATTGCCTTAGCTTGATCATCAGTTTCAGTATATGGAAAAGATTCCGCAAACATTTCTTCCTCAACATAAGTTTTATAAGGATCTTTTTTAATTTTTGATCGAGCAGCATAAAGTTTTATTAACTCATCTGAAATATCCTTAATTCGTTTTCGAACCGAATTTTTGGTTTTTTGCCAACTAGTTGAGTTTAATTTATTAACTTTTGGCTTCATTCCATCTTTAGCAGAATATTTATATATATTACTAATTTTTTCTACAGGTATATATATTTTATCATTTCCAAAATAATTAATCTGGATATAATCCTTCTTAAGACCATTTTTTTCTAAAGTTATAAGCCCATTATAAATTCCTATGCCATGTTTTAAATGAACAACATAATCACCGATTTCTAATTGGTTATAATCTTTTACTTTTCTTCCTAAGTGGAAATTATTTTTATACTTAATTTCAGTATTATTAGTTTGTTCTATATCATTTTCAGAAATTATAACATATTTATCTATAATAAATCCATGATTTATTCTTTTTTGAATAAAAGTGGCATTTTCCGTAACTTCATTCTTAATTATTTCAATTTGAGATTTTTTAGAAAAGCAAAAAAATATTTTTTTCCCTGATCTAACCCAATCATTAACATCCTTTTTTAGTAAATCAAAATTGCCATTATAGTTTGTTATTTCTTTAGATATAGCATTTTCGTAATTATCTATGGTATTAATAAAGACTTTTTCTTTTACAGATGTTGTTGAATAATCAGTAAAAGATAACGATGTTGTATCACCATCTTTTCGTACTTCAATTAAATCGTCATTAAACTTCTTATAAAGTGTTTTTAATTTATCAATGTCATAAACTATTAAAAATGGCATTTTTGCATAGTCATACAGACTTATCATATCTTCAGTTGTTACTTCATCTATAACTTTAATAGTTGCAGAGTTAAGACTTTCATTAGATATTTGAGTATTTTCATCAAAAAACCGTATTGATTCAACTTCATCGCCAAAAAATTCAAATCGAATAGGATGAATTTCTTGAAAAGGAAAAATATCTATTACATAGCCTCTAACCGCATACTCACCAGTACTTGTTACAATGGATTCACGTTTATATCCATATTTTTCAATAATACTAAGAAAATCATTTCTTTTAATTAAACTACCCACTTTAATTTTAAATTCAGAATTTTCTTTATAGTTGGGAATTTTTTTTATAAATCCAAGTAAATTTGTAACAATTATAAAATGATTATCAGATTTAATCTTATCAAGTGTTTCCAAACGATTTATTTTTAATTCTGGTGAAGTAGCAAGTGCCACAATGCTAGGAAGCTCATCCATTGGATAAAGTAATACTTGATTAGTGTGGGTTAGTAAGTCTTTGTATAAACGATTAGCTTCATATAAAGATCCGACTAGAACTAATACATTTTTTTTACTTTCTTCAAAAGCTTTTAAAACGCAAAAAATGTTTAACTCACTCGTTAAACCTGATATTACCCTATTATTTTCGATTTTTATATAGTCACTTATAAAATTCATAGTATCCTCTATTTAGTATTATAGATATTCATTGTCTTTTCTATTCCGTATTTGATATAGCAATCTATTATATCTTTGCTTCTTTGGATGGTTCTATTAAGAATTTCTAATTCACTAGTCGAAAATTTACCAAGAACATAATCTTTTGTGTCTACACTATGATCATGACTTATTCCAATTTTTAAACGTGCAAAACTATTTGCTTTTAGCATTTCAATTATAGACTTAATTCCATTATGGCCCCCACTAGAACTGTTTACTTTTAATTTATAGAATCCCAGAGCTAAATCTAAATCATCATGAATTATCAAAATATCTTTTAAATCAATGTTATAGTATTTAACTATCAATTGTACAGATTCACCAGATAGATTCATAAAAGTTAGGGGCTTTAAGAATAATATCTTTTCACCATTAATCATTTTCTCAGCAACTAAGCCTTTAAATTTATTATGCCAAGATAAGTTATCAACATAGTTATCAACACACATAAAACCAACGTTGTGACGAGTATTTAAATATTCTTTGCCCGGATTTCCTAATCCTACAATTAACTTCATATAGCGATTCCTTTCATATTATATTTTTATATGATAAATTTCGATATGTTTCAACAACTCTGGTTTTCAAACCAATATTACCATTTTTTACAGCTTTTATTAAAACCATAGTTATTTCATTTTTTGCTTCATTTGTTTTAAAAAATATCAATTCTTTTACAGAGAAACTATAATTAGATAAATAGCAAAACAACTCCTGCAATCTTTCAACTCGATAGATAAAATATAATGTTCCATTTGACTTTAATAGTTTGTATGCCATATTTATATAATCTTCGAGGGATGCGGCCAATTCATGGCGCGAGATTGCTTTTGTTAAGTTTTTGTTTATAAGCGCAGTATCATTTACTTTAAAAAAAGGGGGATTACAAGTAATTACATCTAAATTATTTCCCGGGAAATAATTTAGTGAATTCTTAATGTTGTCATTAATGATACTTATTTGACTTTCTAGATTATTAATTTCTATATTTTCACGTGCTAGATCACAAATTTCTTTTTGGAGCTCAATACCATACATTTTATTTGAGTATTTTGTGGATAAAATCAATAATACAGGTGCAGTTCCGGAGCAAAAATCTAAAAGCACATCATTCTTTTTCAATTTTACGGCCTCGGCCAAAAGTATGGAATCTAGTGAAAATTTAAAGCCATCACAATCTTGATAAATTTTTAATCCATAGTCATATAAATCATTAAGTACTTTATTCATGATTATCTAGCTTAACCTCAATCACATTATTACCAACTAACACTTTATATTCTCTTTTTAATGTATTTATTGACACTACCTGGCCTTTACCTTCATCAATAGTAACTGTTTGCCCAACTGAAGGCATGCCTTTTGAACATCTCTTGTATTCTTCGTCTTCATAAGTTAAACAACATAGTAATCTTGAACATTGGCCATTAATCTTAGAAGGATTCAAAGCCAAATTTTGATTTTTGGCCATATTCATTGACACAGAATCAATATGATTTAAGAACAGTGAACAACATAATTGCCTTCCACACTGTCCTATTCCACCAATTTCTTTAGCTTTATCTCTAGCTCCGATCTGTCTTAATTCAATTCTGGTTTTATAAAGTGATGCTAGTTTCTTTGCAAGTTCCCTAAAATCAATTCTATCATCAGCAATAAAGTTAAATAATAATTGCTTTTTATCTAGTGTATAAAAGCTGTTAATTATATTCATATTTAAGTTAAGTGATTTTGCAAGCTCTCTGGCCTTTGCTAATGCTTTACCTGCTTCATTTGCGTTAGATAAATAAGTATCATAATCCTTCTTTGTTGCTATTCTAACTATTGCTTTAATATCTTCTTCCGGAATATTTACAGTATTTGCAAGATTTAATACTTTTGCATATTGCATTCCTTTTTCAGTTTCAACAACAACATTTGTATTAACTTCTATATCACTATCATGAGAAAACAAATAAGTTTTTCCTTTTTCCTTAAAAACCACTTCATATATTTTTTTCATTTAATTCACTCATCTCTATTACAAATTCATCTAACAACAACTCTATATTAACATTAAATTTAATTTTCTCAAGGATTTTTCTTATTATTGATAATTTATTTATGTTCTTTTTACAATAATCTTTTTTTATTGAATTTCTAGAAATAACTATCATTTCTTCAAAAACCTTAATTAAACTATTTCTATCTATTTTATCAGCAATATCTTTATTATTTAAAATATCTATCATTGAACAATTAAATAATTTATCAGCCAATTTTTTTTCATCTACGGAACTCGATGTTTTTTCATCATATATGTCATAAAAAATTTGGCATCTACTAGTAATAGTAGGAAGCATTTTATCTACGCCGTTTGTTAATAAAAAACCTATTATATCGTCATCAGGTTCTTCTAAAAATTTCAAAAGAGCATTTGATGACGAAGCGTTTAATTTATCAGCCTCATTGATAATATATATATTATATTTAGCTATAACAGGCTTGGTGCCAAAAGAATCTATTAAATTGGTAATAGCCTCTTTTTTAATTGACATACCATCCGGATTAATAAAAATCAAACTAGGCATATTACTCTTATCAATGAGATTGCAAATAGCACAATCACTGCATTCATCGTTATATGTTTTAGGACATTCTAACATTTTTACTATTTTTTTTATTTTATTTCTTGTATTTTCGATATTATTTGTTTCAATTAAATAAGCGTGAGATAGCTTGCTCTCACGAATTTTATCTTGAATCACTTTAATTATATCTACTGCCATGTTATCTCCTTAATATATTATCATTTTGACTGCTATCAATCCTATCAATCCGGGTATACCAAGAAAGGAAGTAGTTATTATAGAAAAGTAGTTAATTGGTATGATCATGTTTAATGAAGATCCTATAACATTAAAGCTATATAATAAACAAAAAGAAAAAACTAATCTTTTTAATATTTTCAGAATCACCTTAAACATAATATCACCTCTACTAATAGGTATGATATTTAAACTCTTTTTATTCTGATATTTTTTTTCGATCTGCCAACGCTCTGTCTAACGTCATAAAATCTAGATAGTCAATATCAGCTCCAATTGGAATGCCATAAGATAATCTAGAAATATTCACATTTTTATCTTCGAATATTTTCTTAATATAAAGCGTCGTAGTTTCGCCTTCAATACTAGATTTTAACGCGATTATCAATTCGGGATTTTCCAAATTTCTAACTCTTTTTACCAGTGAAGAAATATTGATATCATCAGGAGTAATGTCATCTAAAGGAGAAATCAATCCTCCTAGAACATGATAAACGCCCTTATAGTTTCCAGCTTTTTCAAAAGCAGCAATACTTTTATAATCTTCAATTACACAAATTAGATTTTTATCTCTATCATCATCTTTACAAATTGAACATATACTATCTAATGATAAGTTACCACAAATTTCACATCTCTTTAACTGCTTAACTTTAACAATATTTTTAATCATGTTTTCAATGTCATCATCATTAATATCTAATGTTGCAAGTGCTAAACGTTCAGCGGTTTTTTCTCCGACACCTGGAAGAAGCGTATAAAACTTAATTAAAGATTCTACAGGTTCTGGATAAATCATTAAAATAGTCCTCCAAATTGACTTAAATTACCCATTATTTTTTCAGTAGCTTTATCGATTTGACTCATAGCATCATTTATAGCTATTTTCAACATATCTTCTAAAGCTTCCTTATCATCTTCGTCTAAGTTACCTTCTTTGATAATCTTAATGTCAATAAGTTTTTTTGCACCATTAAATTTAACACTTACCCATTCGGATTTTCCTGTAAATTCGGTATTATCTAACTCACCTTTCTTTTTAGTAATATCTCTTTGCATTTTTTGGGCTTGAGCCATAATTGATTGCATATTCATTATTCATTCTCCTTTTCAATAATTATTTTATCTTTATCAAATATTTCTTGAGCAAGTTTCTCTATATTTGATGATTCAGTATCTTTTTTCTCTTTGGTTAATGAAGTCTTTTTTGCTTCATCTTCTTTAATATATTCATATTTAAAGCCATTTTTTAAATTAGTTGCATATTCAGATCGTGATTTTTTCCATTCGCTATCAGTTAACGCTATTAATTTCTGATTCAAATTTCTTTCTTTTAATAATTCATTTTCTAATTTTGTTAAATTTAAATTAAATAATTCACAAGTTCCTTTAGATGTAGTGGAAACAATTATAACCTCATCAGAGGCAGCTACTGGTACAACGTCAACAAGAAGTGAAAGTACTTGAGAATTCTGGTTAATATTTGAAAATTGTACCCATTCTTGCTTTATATTTTCCAAAACACTTTTTTTAGGATTAACAAAACAGTTATTTATTCTAATTTTTTTGATTCTATCAAGTTCTTTGTCTTCAAAATTATTTCCCGGGAAATAATTTTGTTTACTATCAGTGTCTATTGTTTTTTTTAACTCATTCTTAGTATCAGTTATTTCAAGTACTTTATTGTTCACGGATGTGAAATTACTGTTGCATAAACCTAAAATAGTCATTTCAAAAATAGTGTACGGATCTATATATACATTAACATGATTAAGCGTTTCATTTAATTCTATAACGCAATTTTTAAATTTTGTAAAATTATCATAATCTTTATTTTCTAGATAATCAATTGCTTCTTTTTTTAATTTTTCTATTAATTGTTTTATTAATGATTTGTAATTTATCCCCATTTGTTTAAATTGATTAACAAGATCAACAATTTCATTTATATTGTCATTCTTAAAAAAAGATATTAAATTTTCTATCAAATATACTGGTACTATTCCGTATATTTTTTCTATACATTCCATATTTACAACGTTATTTTCTTGTTGAACTTGATCCAATATACTAAGAGCATCTCTCATTCCACCATCGGACAATTTTGCTATTTCTTCTAGTGCATTTTCTTCTGCGTTAATATTTTCTTTTTGACAAACATATTTCAATCGTTCAATTAAAGCTTTAACACTAATTCTTTTAAAATCAAATCTTTGACATCTTGATAATATTGTAACCGGAACGCTTTCAACATTTGTAGTTGCTAATATAAAAATCACATTTGCTGGTGGTTCTTCTAATGTAAGAAGCAATGCATTAAATGCGTTAGTTGTTAACATATGAACTTCATCAATAATATATATTTTATATTTTGAATATGTCGGAGCAACTTTAACATTATCTATAATTTCTCTTATTTCATCGACACCATTATTTGAGGCAGCATCTAACTCAATGATATCAGGATTATTATTAAAATTTTTACAATTTTCGCATTCATTGCATGGCCCTGAATCCTTTAAATTTTGACAATTAACAGCCTTAGCAAATACCTTAGCTGTTGTTGTTTTTCCAGTTCCTCTTGGCCCCGAAAATAAATATGCATGAGAAGTTTTTTTACTCTTTAGTGAGTTTTTTAATATAGTTATAATATAATCTTGATCAATTATATCATCAAAATTATTTGGCCTATATTTTCTGTATAGCACTTTATATTCCATGATGTTTCCTCCTCTATGATTATACCATAATAATTACTTTTTTCTTAATGTTTTAAAAAAGTTTTTTAATATTTTTTCATACCTATCATCAGTATCTAATTCTATGTAGCTTACCGTATCTTCTTGAACATTAAACTTTGTTTTTTGAAGATAATATACCTCTTTTATCCTCGATTGAGTTATTATAGTCTTACACATTTTACATGGTTCAAGTGTTACATAAAGAACACAATCATCCAATCTCCAGTCTTTTAGTTTTTTTTGAGCTTTATTTATTGCAATAATTTCCGCATGGCCCATGATATTGTGGGCTTTTTGTCGTTTATTATAGCTTTTAGAAATAATTTTACCATTCTTAATAACAATAGCAGAAACAGGCACTTCTTTCTTTTTTACGCTTTTATTACTTAACTTTATTAATTCATTAACAATTTTTTCTTTATTCATTTTTATCTCCATCAAAAAAGTGCACACAGATATTGACCGACGTGGCTGCTATATTCCTATCCTGACCAATTTACGGTGTGTCTGTTGCACGATTAAATATTATCATATTATTGCTATTTTATCAATTTTATTCAATGTTCCACGTGGAACATTATAAAAATTATTTCCCGGGAAATAAAAAAAGTATATGTTCCACGTGGAACATATACAATAAAATTAATTTTCAGTATTAATATTTGCCGCTTCTTCAGTATTAACTGATGAATTATCTTCCTCAACGCAATCAACTAAACTAATTGTTGAAACAGTGCTATTATCCTTTAAGTTGATTAATTTAACTCCTTGTGTTGCCCTACCTAATGTATTAATTTGATCAAGCTTTGTTCTAATAGTTATTCCAGAAGAACTCATTATCAATAAGTCTTTATTCTCTTCAATAACCTTTATTGAAGCAATTGTACCATTTTTCTCGGTAATATTTAAACCTTTAACACCCTTACTTCCACGTTTAGTTAATCTAAATTCAGAAACTTTAGTTTGCTTACCATAACCATTTACAGTAACCATTATTATCTTGTCTTCATCTGAAACGATTTCGGCACAAACACAATTATCTTCACCTAAATCGATACCTTTTACTCCACTTGCAGTTCTACCCATTTGACGAATATCATTTTCGTTGAATTTAACCAATTTTCCGCTTGTGCTGCCTAATAATACTAAATCATCTCCAGATGTTTTTTTTACGGCTATTAATTCATCTGAACCACGTAGTGAAATACTCATTTTACCATTAGTTCGAATATTACTAAATTCATTCAATAATGTTCTCTTAACGATTCCTTTTTTAGTTGCAAATAGTAAATATTTAGAATCATCGTCTTTAGAAACACTAATAATTGAAGTAATCTTTTCGTCTTTCTCTAATTGTAAAAGATTTACTATTGGTAACCCTTTTGATTGCCTACTGAATTCAGGAATTTCATAACCTTTTGTCCTATAAACCTTACCTTTATTACTGAAGAACAATACATAATCATGCGTTGATAAAGAAACTACTTGATCAACAATATCCTCATCATTAGTAGACATACCTTTAATACCAACGCCGCCCCTTCGTTGTGCTTTAAAAGCATCTGGAAGCGTTCTCTTAATATAACCACCTTTAGTTAAGGCAATTAATACGTTTTCTTCAGGAATTAAGGACTCATCTTCAATGTAATCAATAGCAGTCATATCAATCTTTGTACGTCTATCATCCCCATATTTGTTTTTTATTTCTAACATTTCATCCTTAATTATGCCTAGGACTTTATTATTATCAGCTAAAATTCCTCTTAAACGTTCAATTTCAATTCTTAAAGTTGATAATTCTTCTTCGATTTTTTCACGTTCTAGACCAGTTAAACGACGCAACTTCATTTCTAATATGTTATCAGTTTGCGCCTCCGTTAAGCCAAATCTTTCCATTAATTTTGATTTTGCTTCACCATCAGCCTTTGATTCTTTAATGATCTTGATAACTTCATCAAGATTGTCAAATACTATTTTATAGCCCTCTAAAATATGAACTCTCTTTTCAGCTTTATCTAAATCAAATTGTGTTCTTCTAATGATAACTTCTTGTTGATAATCAACATATTTACTAATTATATCTTTTAAATTTAAGGTTCTTGGTACACCTTTATCAAGCATTAAGAATATAATTCCAAATGTAGATTGAAATGCAGTATGTTTATATAAGTTATTTAAAACTACTTGAGGATTGGCATCTTTCTTTAATGTAATAGTTATTTTAACGCCATCCTTTAAATCAATGTGGTAGTCCGTTATGCCATCTAATATTTTATTGTGAACGAGTTCTGCTACTTTACTTTTTAAGTCATGTGTATTAACACCATATGGAACTTCATCAATAACAATGTAATGACGGCCATTTTTTTCTTCAATTGTTGCCTTACTTCTTATAGTTATTACACCACGACCAGTTTCATATGCTTTCTTTATTCCAGAATTACCAAGTATAATCGCTCCAGTTGGAAAATCGGGACCTTTAATAAACTGCATTAATCCTTCAACAGTGATATCAGGATTATCAATATATGCAATACATCCATCAATAACCTCACTTAAATTATGAGGTGGTATATTAGTTGCCATACCGACAGCAATACCCATAGTTCCATTTACTAAAACATTAGGAAATCTAGATGGTAAAACTTCTGGTTCCTTCGTTGTATCGTCATAATTTGGTATAAAATTTACTGTGTTTTTATTTATATCTCTCAATAATTCCATCGATATTTTTGCTAATTTTGACTCAGTGTAACGATAAGCTGCTGGTGCCGGGTACTCAATATTACCAAAGTTACCATGTCCGTCTACTAATAGATAACGATAATTAAAATCTTGAGCCATTCTTACCATAGCTTCATAAATTGATGAGTCTCCATGTGGGTGATATTTACCCATTACATCACCAACGATGGTAGCCGATTTACGATATTTTTTATCAGGCGTTAAACCATTTTCTAACATGTCATAAATGATTCTTCTATGAACAGGCTTTAGTCCGTCACGTAAGTCTGGTAATGCACGTGATACTATTACACTCATAGAATACTCTATGAATGACGATTGTATCTCATTTACAATATTATTTTCTTCTAATCTATCTCTACTGTGATCCATAATTCACTCCTAAAAATCAAGGTTTTTCGCATAAGTTGCGTTTTCTTCAATAAATTTTCTTCTTGGCTCAACTTCTTCACCCATTAACATACTAAACGCTGCATCAGCAGAAATTGCATCTTCAACAGTAATTTTTCTCAAAATACGATGATTAATATCCATTGTAGTAGCATTTAATTCTTCAGCGTCCATTTCACCTAGACCTTTCATACGCGCAACTTCATATCTCACATTTTTTTCATTTAATCCCCTAATATATTCATCACGTTCATCATCATTTAAAACATATTTCATTGTTTGACCATGTTTTATACAATAAAGAGGTGGTTGAGCGGCATATACATATCCAGCATCTACAATAGGTTTAAAGAATCGATAAAATAATGTTAATAAAAGTACTCTAATATGTGAACCATCGACGTCCGCATCGCTCATTATTATAACTTTATGATATCTCATTTTATTCAAATCAAACTCTTGACCAATACCTGTTCCAAATGCTGTAATGATACTCCTTATTTCTTCATTACTTAATGCTCTATCAAGTCTGGCTTTTTCAACATTTAAAACTTTACCACGCAAAGGTAAAATTGCTTGTGTCATACTATTTCTACACTTAATTGCTGAACCTCCGGCACTATCACCCTCGACTAGGAAAATTTCACATACACTAGGATCTTTTTCTTTACAATCAACAAGCTTACCGCCAAAATTAACTATATCAAGATCACTTTTACGTCTTGTAGCTTCTCTTGCCTTTTTTGCTGCCATTCTAGCTTTTGATGCAGTCATACATTTTTCAACAATTAGCTTTGCAACAGCTGGATTTTCCATAAGATATCTTTCTAAACCGTTTCCAAAAATATCACTAGCTATTTTTTTAACTTCAACGTTGCCTAACTTTGTTTTTGTCTGGCCTTCAAATTGTGGATCAGGATGTTTACAAGAAACAATCATAGTTAAGCCCTCACGACAATCATCACCTGTTAAATTATCATCATTATCCTTTAAAATTTTAGCATTTTTAGCATAATTGTTGATAATTCTAGTTAATGCAAGCTTAACTCCATCTTCGTGTGTTCCACCTTCAACGGTATTAATATTATTAGTAAACGAATAAATAGACTGATTATATCCGTTATTGTATTGCATAGCTACTTCTATTTGAACGCCATTTTCTTCACCATCAAAATATAATATATCATCGTGTAATGGACTTTTGTTTTCATTTAACATCTTGACATATTCTTTTATACCACCATGGTATAAGAATTCATCATATTTTTTTTCTAAAGGTCTTTCATCAGTCAATGTAATTCTTAGGCCTTTATTTAAAAAACATATTTCTTGCAATCTCTTATACAAAGTTTCATAGTTAAATTCTGTAGTCTCTTTAAAAATTTCCTTATCTGGTTTAAATCTTACTGTAGTTCCTGTTCGTTCAATTGCACATTTATCAATAACTTTCATAGGTTCTACAGGTTTTCCACCGTTAGAAAACTTTTGGTAATGTACTTCACCTTCGCGATACACATAAACTTCTAGCCACTCAGATAGAGCATTTACAACACTCGCTCCAACACCGTGAAGTCCACCAGATACCTTGTATCCTCCACCACCAAATTTTCCACCTGCATGCAACACAGTGAAAATAGTTTCGATTGTGGATAATCCTGTTTTTTTATTTATTCCAGTAGGCATTCCTCTACCATCATCACGAACAGATACTATATTATCTTTTTCTATAATTACTTCGATATCATCACAATATCCTGCTAAAGATTCATCAACAGAGTTATCAACAATTTCCCAGACAAGATGGTGTAATCCTCTTTCTCCTGTTGAACCAATATACATACCTGGTCTTTTTCTTACAGCTTCAAGTCCTTCTAAAACCTGAATATCACTATCATTATAATGTTGCTCGTTATTCATTTTAACACCTCTTCTACACAACCATTTGTAATTTTTATTAACTTGCTTTTTTTAATTATTTCTTTATTGATTTTATTAACATCTGTTGTAGTAATAAACGTTTGAATACCATCAGAAATTAATTTAAAAATGTTATTAATTTTTTGTAAATCCAACTCACTAAATAAATCATCTAAGATAAGTATCGGCGATTCACCTTTTACTTTTTTAAATAATTCAATTTCGGCAAATTTTATAGCTAAAACTGCATTTTTTTGCTGACCCTCTGATCCATAATCTTTAATATCTAAGTCGTCAATTAATATTTTAAAATCATCCAAATGTATTCCAATTAATGTTTTTCCAAAATTCAATTCGCGAATCCGATTTTTTTTAAAAGCTTCCAAAATAGAACTAGCATCCTCATCATTAAAACTTGAATCATACACTATTTTAACATTATTAACTCCGGCTATTTTGAAATAGAAGTCAGATATATAGCTATTTAGCTTGTCGACAAAGCTTGTTCTATACTTATTTATTTTCAAACCAATATCAATAATTTTTTTTGTTATAATATCCAAATATTCAAAACTGTTATTATAATTTGTTGATAACTGTTTTAAATAAGCATTTCTTTGTTTTAAGAGCTTATTATAATTTGCTATACAAAACAAATATTCTTTATTAAATTGTGAAATTTCAATATTAAGGAACTTTCTTCTAAACCCTGGAGAATCTTTAATTATTTTTAAATCACTAGGACTAAATAATACAATATTAATCTTAGAAATATAATCGCTTAATAACTTAATCTTTTCATTATTAATAAATACAGTTTTTCCATCACCGTCAAAAAATATTTTAAACGATGATTCCCTATTCTTAACAAAAAAATTTCCTTCTATTTTAGCTTTTTGTTCATTGTTATTAATTAGTATTTTCTCATTTAAAGTTCTAAATGATTTAGATAAAGCTAAAATATATATTGCCTCGACTATGTTGGTTTTACCTGAGCCATTAAAGCCATATAAAATGTTTATTCCTGATGATGGGTTAAATTTGACATTATGATAGTTTCTGAAATTTATTAACTTTAAACTATTTAATTTCATTTTAACCCCCTATTAGCTCATATAATTAAAATAATAGGTATATGTGTATATCCATACCTATTAATAATTATACTACAAATTTAAGTTGTTTTAAAGTTTTTTTGCATTTTTTCTACCTCTTAGTACAGATTCTAACCTCGTTGCACGAAGTACTTGGTTATCTATTGAACCATAAGAAAGTGGTAATTCTATTTTTTCTTTATTTTTAAATTCTATAATTACCCTATCTTTCAATCTGTAATATCTAAGAATATTATTTAATGAAATCCAACAACAGTTCTTTAAACGTGGTGAAGTAGTCGGAAAAAATATTATTTCCTTTGTTTCTTCAACTATAATAGGACACTTATGACTAACTCCAATTAAATTAAAAGTTCCTTTCTGACGACCAGTCAAGGAACTTCCAAAATATTGGCAACTTTCTTCCATTATTTTATTAGCATTCTTATAAACATAGAAAGAATTGTTACTCTCATATACTTTAGTTTTATCATTTTCATTAATTAACGCTAAAGTATCCGTATTGATTTCATATTCTTGCAATTTACTCACCCCCTCGCAAATAAATTGCTTTTCTTATACCACAAAAGATGTAAAAAAATTGTTTTATATTGTCTAATATGTTTTAATTGGCAAAATTAGTTGAATTAATGTATCATCTTTTACTGATTTAACTATTATAGGTTTATTATCACTATTTAATAAAACTAGTATTTCATCATCTTTCATAGTTTTTAATGCTTCAAGCATATATTTTGAGCTAAAAGAAATTTCTAATTTTTCTTTGTTTGTAGTTTCTATATTAAGTTTTTCTTCCACTCTTCCAAGTTCACTTGATGAAGAACTAATAACCATCTTATCCCCATCAAGATTCATTTTTATGATATTTTTATCTTTTCCTTGTGTTAATAACGCAGCTCTATCAATAGCAGCATTAAACTCATTTAGCCCTACTTTAATTATATATGAAAAATCAGTAGGAATTAAATTACTTGTATTGGGGTAATTACCGTTTAACAAGTTACTTTGGAACATAATGTTTTTGTACATAAATAATACTTTATTGTTAAATACGTGAACTGTTACATCATCATCATCAGTAAGAATTTTTTCAAGTTCATTAATGTTTCTTCCAGGTATTACTATGTCTATTTGATTGTTAGTAACTGTGGATAACTTAACATTTTTCTTAGCAAGACGATATGAGTCTGTTGCCACACATTCTAATAAATCTCCATTAATCCTTATATTAATTCCTGTTAATATTGGTCTTAATTCTTGAGTAGATATTGCAAATGAAGTTTCATTTATAATAGACTTTAACTCTTTTGCATTTAAAGTAATTGGGGTTTTACTTTCATCAATTTTTATATTTGGATAATCATTATAATCTAAGCAATTTAAATTATATTGGTTATTCTCTGTATAAATACGTATCTTTAACCCATCTAATACTTCAAAATTAATTAAATCACTAGGCATTTTTCTAACTATATCAATTATATATTTACTTTGAACAACAATACTACCCTCATTTTCAATATTTTTAATTTCTTTTTTGTCAATAAAAGTTTTTATTGTTAATTCACTATCACTTGCTAAAAGATATAAACCATCCTTTTTTAAAGTAAACATAATTCCGTTTAATATTGGGATTACATTTTTAGTTGAAATAGCTTTAATAACATTTGTTAACCCCTCCAAAATTACACTTTTTTCAATTGTAAATTTCATATTAATTCCTTCTTTCTTTTTTATATATTTATATATTTTTTATATTATTAGTGTTAGTAATGTTGATAAATCCAAAATTCTAAGTAAATTAGTAATATTTGTTAGTTGATAACTACATTTTTATAAACAAATAATTCACATTTTATTTTTAATCTCGTTAATAGATAATTTTAATTTTTCATCTGTTTTTAATTCTTTTTCAATTTTGTCACAAGCAAATATTACGGTTGAATGATCTCTGCCACCAAATTCTAATCCTATTTTAGGAAAAGTTTCGTTGGTTTCCATTCGGCATAAATACATTCCAATTTGTCGTGGATAAGCAATTTTGTTACTTCTCCTCTTTCCTTTTAGATCTTCAACTGTTATTCCGTAATAATCTGCTACAGCTTTTTGAATTTTTTCAATGTTACTAACAGAATAAATATTTGTACTAACAAAGTCTTTTAATGCTTCTACTGCAAACTCTAAGGTTACTCTCTCAGGGACAACCATAGCTGTATAAGCCATTAAACGATTTATGGTTCCTTCTATGTGTCTAACATCATTTGTACAACTATTTGCAATGTATTCTATTACAGAATCATCAATTTTTTTAGAAATACTAGTATTACTTAACTTACTTCTGATAATTCTACATCGTAAATCATAATCAGGAGGATAGATATCAACAGGCAATCCCCACATAAATCTAGATCTTAAACGTTCCTCAAGTATTTTCAAATCATCTGGAGAGCGGTCACTACTAATTATAATTTGTTTTCCCATTTTATGAAGGGCATTAAAAGTATTAAAAAATTCCTGTTGTGTTTTATCAGCTCCAACTAAATATTGGATATCATCAATTATCAACACATCAACATTACGATATTTATTTTTAAAATCTTTAGCATAATTTAAGTTGTTACCTTTAATGTCAGCAATACCCGTAAAATCTGTCATAAAATCTTCGCTAGTACAATATAAAACTCGTTTATTGGAGTTTTCCACAATATAGTTACCAATTGCATGCATTAGATGTGTTTTTCCTAATCCACTTTTTCCATATAAAAACAAGGGATTATGAATTTTACCTGGCGCTTCGGCAACAGCCCTAGCAGATATATACGCTAATCTATTTGTGTTACCAACAACAAAATTTTCAAAATTTAAGTTTTTATTTAAATTTGTATCCCATACTTTAAGCGAATTATCCTCTGCTTCATTTTCGTCTGGAGTACAAAATACATTATCACTCTCAAGAACAAAATTAAAATTATAATTTTTTCCTGTTAAATTATAGAAAATAGTCTCTATTAGTTGATAATAAACCTCACCTAACATTTTTTGGTGGAGTTCCATAGGAACTTGAATAGTAACAGAGTCATTGTCAATTTTTAGCAATGTTAAATCATTAAACCAAACATTATATGTTGTTGTACTAACTTCTTCAGATACTTCAGCTAAGAAGTTTTTCCATAGTTCTTCTGTATTCATTCCACCACCCCACAACTAATTTCTAACTAAATTTTATCTCAAAAAAAATTAAAAGAAAAGAAAAATATAATTATTAACAATTATTAACACAACTTATAAACAATTTATCACCTATAATAACTAAAAAAATACTATTTATCAACACTATTAACAATTTTTAGTGTTTTATAATAAACATTGTGTACAAGGTAAATTGTTGATAAATAGATTATGTTGATAATGCAATCTTCTTTTGATATATTGTGACATAATTACTAACAATTTATAAACTACCAGTTTTTTTCATAAATATCATAATAATATTTCTAAAAATAATGTTTATAACTAAAAAATAGCTAAAAAGAATTAGTTTTGCTTGACAATAAAGCATATATATTATTATAATTAAAAAGCTTAATTAGTGATGGAGGTGCTTAAAGTGAAAAGAACATATCAACCAAATAATAGAAAAAAAAGTAAAAAGCATGGTTTTTTTGCACGTAAAGAAACAAAGATTATTAAAAGAAGAAGACAAAAAGGTCGTAAAAGACTAACAAAATAAGCCACATATGTGGTTTTTTTACTATTTAGGTGATTATATGAAAAAGAATGAGGTAGTTAAGAAATCTTTAGATTTTGATAAAGTTATCAACAACGGAAAGAAAATATCTAATAATTATTACACAATTTTTTATAATAAAATGAATAATACTTATCCACACTTTGGTTTGGCAATAAGTAAAAAAATAGGTAAAGCTCATTTAAGAAATAAAATTAAAAGACAGCTTAGAATGTTAATTTCAAATAATAAATTTTTATTTTCAAATGGGTATTATTATATTATAATGGTAAAGAGGGAATATTTAGATATTTCTTATAGTGAAAAAGAAAAAGAATTAATTAATTTAATTAAAAAGGAGAATATATGCAAAAACGATTAAAGTTAGGAGTCATTTTAGCTTGCTTAGTATTATTGGGTGGTTGTGAAAGTTCTTATATACAAGACAAAGATAAAAAAAATGTCATATATGAAAAAACAGGGCAAACCCTACCAAAAGATATTTTGTGTAAGCCTGAAGATAAAGAATTATTAGAGATTTATAAAAAGTACGATAAAGAATTAAAAATTAAAGTTGATAAGTTACCTACATGTAAGAATTTTAAAATAAATTCAAACAAAAGTAGCGGTATATGGGAAGGCCTTTTTGTTAAACCATTAGCATTTTTAATAATTCAATTGCAGCGAGTTGTAAAAAATTATGGTTTATCGGTAATTATATTAGGTGTTTTAATTAGATTGTTACTTGTACCATTTTCTAAAAAAACTCAAATTCAAGCTGAAAGCATGAAAAAAATTAATCCTGAAATTCAGAAAATAGAACGTAAATATCGTGATAAAACTGATAATGAATCAATGATGGCTAAAAGTCAAGAAATGATGATGTTATATAAAAAATATAATTTTAATCCTTTTTCAAGTTGTCTACTAGCATTTATTCAATTACCGTTATTCTTTGCTTTTTTTCAAGCTTTGAATAGGATTCCAGCTATATTTGAGGATAGTTTGCTTGGAATGTACTTAGGTACAACGCCATTAATTGGAATAAAGAATGGTCAATATATCTATATAATTCTTGTAATATTGGTATTTGGTACAACTTATTTATCATTTAAAAAGAGTATGTCTTCAACTGGTAATCCAGAACAAGATAACCAAATGAAATATATGTTAATATTTATGTTAGTTTTCATAGGAATGGCTTCATTCAATTTATCTACAGCAATTGCTTTATACTGGGTTTCTACTAACGGATTTATTGCAATTCAAAATGTGTTAATAAAAAAATCAATTGAACGCTCTGAAAAAAAGAAAAAAGATTCGGATTATTTAATTACTAACAGAAAAAAGAATAAAAGTTCAATAAAAGAAAAAGCAAATAGAAAAAAGAGGTAAGTGGTATGAATATATTAAAGAGTGAAGCAAAAACAAAAGATGATGCTATAAAAAAACTACTAGAAGAAAATAATTTAAAAGAAGAGGATATTGTTTATAAAGCATATGAACAAAAAGGCGGACTTTTAAAAGGAACCAAAACAATCATCGAAGCTGCAACTTATGATGAAATAGCTTTAACAATAAAAGACTTTCTAAAAAATCTTCTTTTAAAAATGAATCTTGAAGTTTCTTTTGAGTCTAAGATACGTGATAATCAGTTAGTAATCAGTATGTTTTCTAACAATAATCCCATATTAATAGGTAAAAATGGCCAAACATTAAAGGCTTTAGAAACAATTGTAAAACAACTTATCTACAATGAATTAGGAGTATATCCTTACATATCTTTAGATGTAGAAAACTATAAATCAAAACAAATTTCTAGACTAGAACGTCTTGCTAAAAATGTAGCTAGAGAAGTTGGCAAAACTAAAATAGAAGTTGAATTAGAAAATATGAATTCATATGAGAGAAGAATAATTCATAACGCTCTAACTAATAATAAATATGCTTATACAGAAAGTAAAGGCGAAGAACCTAATAGGCATGTTGTTATAAAACCAAGAGATTAATAAAGGAGGATAGTTTATGGGTATATTTGAAGATTTTCCGAATGAATCAATTAATAATATTGTTGAATCTTATGAAATTTCCAAAGAAGAATTAGTTGCAATTTCAAATGAAATAACTAGACAGCTTGACATGAGTGAATTGTATACTGCATATGATATCTTAAACATCTTAACTTATGCTGCAGGTGTTTATGCAAGTAACGAAAATACTCGTGAAATGATCAGTAACAATCCAACGTTGATGGGGCCAAGAAAAGCTGAAGAAATTTTAATGACTTTAGAAGAAATTGTACATTTTGCTATTGAAAAAAATTTGAATATTGGCCAAAAAAGATAAGCACTGTAGTGCTTTTTTTTGATAATTGATTTTTAATTTACGTAATGCTATAATACATGCGATGTTGGTGATAATTATGAACGATACTATTTGTGCAATATCTACTGCTTTGGGAGTCGGAGCTATATCAATAATAAGAATGAGTGGGAATGACTCTCTAAATATATTAAAAAAAATATTTACAAAAACAACTTTGAAAGATAAAAGTATTAATTATGGAAAAATAATATATAATGGAGAAATTATAGATGAAGTATTAGTTTCAATTATGAGAGCTCCTAAATCATATACATGTGAAGATGTTGTAGAAATTAATTGCCATGGTGGAATAGCTACGACAAAAAAAATATTAAGTATTTTATTAGAATTAGGATGTCGTCTAGCCGATAAAGGAGAATTTACTAAAAGAGCATTCTTAAATGGAAGAATTGATTTAACGGAATCCGAAGCAATTAACGACCTACTACTTGCTGACACTGAAAGTAAAAGAAAAATAGCTATTAATAATGTTAATGGTTTATTAACCAAAAAAATAAGAGAAATAAGAAAAGTCATGGGTGATTTAATCTCAAATATAGAAGTGAACATAGATTATCCAGAATATGTTGATAACTTAGTTATAACTGAAAAAAAAGTGAAAAAAGATGTTACTGAGATTATTAAAAAATTAAAACTTATGATTCAATCATCAAACCAAAATAAAATTATAAAAGATGGCATAAATGTTGCACTAATTGGCTCACCAAATGCTGGAAAGAGTAGTCTTTTGAATGCATTAATAGATGAAGAAAAAGCAATTGTAACTGATATAGCAGGTACTACAAGAGATATAGTCGAGGGAAGTATAATTATAGACGATATAAAAATTAATTTTGTAGATACAGCAGGAATTAGAAAAACAATAGATCCAATTGAAAAGATAGGCGTTGAAAAATCAAAAAAAGCTATATTAGATTCTTCATTAGTAATTCTAGTAATAGACGGTAGTAAAGAGTTAGCCTCTGCGGAAATTGATCTGTTAAATAAAGTTGATAAAAATAAGACAATTGTTTTTATTAACAAAACTGATTTAAAGACGATAATAGACATTGATACATCGTTTAATATCGTTTATGGAAACACAAAAGATTTAGATGGAATTAAAAGTTTAAAAGATGAAATAATTAAATTGTTTAATTTAGATAAAATTAAAATAAACAATGACTCTCTAATAGCAAATATACGTCAAGAAGATTTAATTAATAAAAGTATTAACAAATTAGAAAGCGTACTATCAAATGTTGATACGATGCCAGTTGACATGTTAGAAATCGATTTAAGAGATGCTTGGGAGCTATTAGGAGAAATTACTGGGGACACTTATGAAGAGGAACTGCTAGATATTTTATTTAGTAACTTTTGTTTAGGAAAGTAGTGAAAATTATGAATTATGATATTATTGTTGTTGGCGGAGGTCATGCTGGTTGTGAAGCTGCAAATATTGCTGCTTTTTTAGGTAAAAAAGTGGCTCTTATTACAGGAAATATTAATAATATTGCGGATATGCCATGTAATCCCTCGATTGGGGGTACAGCCAAAGGAATAATAGTTAGAGAAATTGATGCTTTAGGCGGATTAATGGGAAAAGTAGCAGATGAAAGTCATTTTCAAATTAAAATGTTAAATGACGCCAAGGGCCCAGCTGTAAGAAGTTTAAGAGCTCAAGCTGATAAAAAAGTATATCCTCGCAATATGTTAAAAAGATTAAAAAAGCATGATAACCTAAAAATAATTGAAAGTATGGTCGAGGATTTAATAATAGATGATAATATAGTTAAAGGGGTAGTATTAAAAAACGGTGATGAAATCACTGCTAAAGCCGTAATTTTAACTACAGGTACATACTTAAAAGGTAACATCTTAATTGGCTCTAAAAATACTCCATCAGGACCTCATGGTGAAGAACGTTCGAATCATTTAAGTGACAACTTAAAAAAATATGGTTTTAGAATTCAAAGGTTAAAGACTGGAACTCCTCCAAGAATAAAAGCTTCTTCTATTGATTTTTCAAAGATGCAAGAGGAATTAGGAGCTAATAAATATTATACTTTTAGTTTTGATGATATCCCAAAATATGACATAAATAATCAAGAAAAATGTTATTTAATTTATACAAATGAAACTACACACGAAATCATTAAAAATAATTTAAATAAGTCTAGTATGTATGGAGGATATGTAAGCGGAGTAGGTCCAAGGTATTGTCCTTCAATTGAAGATAAGATAGTAAGATTTAGTGATAAAAACAGACATCAACTTTTTTTAGAACCTGAAAGTAGAGAGTATGATGAATGGTATTTGCAAGGCTTTTCAACAAGTATGCCCGAAGATATTCAAGAAAAAATGGTTCATAGTTTATCAGGTTTAGAAAATGCTATTATAACTAAATATGCATATGCAATAGAATATGATGCAATTGATCCTTTACAACTTTACCCATCATTGGAGACTAAAGTCATTGATAGTTTATTTACTGCTGGTCAAATTAATGGCACAAGTGGCTATGAAGAGGCGGCAGCACAAGGCTTAATTGCTGGAATTAACGCTGTCAATAAACTTAATAAAGTGAAGCCATTAATTTTAAAAAGAGATGAAGCTTATATAGGAGTACTTATTGATGATTTAGTCACTAAAGGAACGAAAGAACCTTATCGTATGCTTACTAGTAGAGCCGAATTTCGCCTTATACTTAGACATGATAATGCCGATTTAAGATTGCGAGGCATAGCTAAAGAAAACAATACTATAACTGAAAGTCAATATGAGAATTATTTAATCAAAACAAATAAAATTGAAGAATTATTAACTATTCTTAAAAACAACCATTTAAAGATAAATGATAAAGTAAAAAGTATATTCAATAAAAATAATATTAGAATTCCAAATAGCAACATGACATATTATGATTTACTTAAAAGACCTGAGATTAATTTAGAATTTATAAACGAATTGATAGATATAAATGATTACAAAGATTATTTTGAATTTGCAAGTATTGAAGTAAAATATGAGGGCTATATAAGTAAGGCTTATAAAGAAAGCGAAAAGATGCGTAATTTAGAAGAAAAACAAATACCTCTTGATATTAGTTATGATGATGTAAAAAATTTAGCAAGTGAGGCTAGACAAAAACTAAAACAGGTAATGCCAAGGACAATTTCGCAAGCATCACGTATTAGTGGAGTTAATCCTGTAGATATTTCTATCTTGGCAGTGTATTTAAAAAAGGAATATGGTAATAAATGAAAGAAACAGAGTTTATAGAAGAGTTAAAAAAGAATAATATATTTTTATCTTTAGAGCAAATAAAGCAATTTAAAATATATGCTAATTTCTTATTAGATTACAATCAGAAAACAAATCTAACGGCCATTAGAACCATTGATGGAGTGTATTTAAAACACTTTTATGACTCTGCTTCTTTACTTTTTTATAAAATGTTTACAAATGAATCTATGTTAGATATAGGAACAGGAGCAGGTTTTCCGGGTATTGTTTTAAAAATAATTTGCCCAAACATAAAACTTACCGTTATAGATTCTAATAATAAAAAGACAACATTTATAAAGTTATTACTTGAAAAATTGCATATTAAAGATGTTACTATCATAAATGATAGAGTAGAGAATTTAATAGAGAAAAATACTTTTGATATTATTACTTCCAGAGCTGTTTCTTCGTTAAGAATATTATCTGAGTTATCACTACCATATTTGAAAAAAGGTGGAAATTTGATTTTTATGAAGTCATCTGTTGAAAGTGAAATAAATGAGTCTTTAGATACAATAAATATTTTAGGCGGAGATAAACCAGAAGTTGTAAATCTAAAAGTTAGTAATGAGCTTGGAAAAAGAGTACTTATAATTGTAAAAAAGGTAAAAGAAACTCCCAATATTTATCCAAGAGTGTATGATAAAATATTAAAATACCCATTGAAAAAGTAATAACTTTAAGATAAAATAGTTTATAGAATAAGAAGAGAGGATTTGATAGCGTGAATCCAAAAAAAGAAGTATTACAAGTACCTGTGGAAGATTTGATTCCTAATAGATATCAACCAAGGTTAGATTTTGATGAAAAAGCATTAGATGAACTATCTAAGTCGATCAAGGAACATGGTGTAATTCAACCACTCATTGTTAGACAAGTTGGTGATAAGTATGAAATTATTGCCGGTGAAAGAAGATATAAAGCCTCTACAATGGCTGGTTTGGAAAGAGTTCCGGTAGTTGTAGAGAATTATGATGATAAAACTAGTGCAGAAGTTGCTTTGGTAGAAAATCTGCAAAGAAAAGATTTAACAGCTATCGAAGAGGCTAAATCATATAAAAATTTAATAGATAAAAATGGGTTAACTCAAGAAGAAGTAGCTAAAAAAATGGGGTTAAGTCAATCTGCAGTTGCTAATAAATTAAGACTTCTTAATTTGTCAGATGAAGTTCAAGATGCACTTCATAAGAATAAAATATCTGAACGTCATGCTAGAGCTCTTTTACAAGTAGATGATAAACTTGAACAAACAAAATGGTTAAGTAGAATTTTATCCGAAAGGCTAACTGTGAGACAGTTAGATACCCTTTTAAAAGAAAAAGCAAAAGAAAGTGAAAAGGAAGATAATAATATGGATTTTGGCAAGGATATGAGTTCTAATAACACAAATTCAAATAATCATAAAGAAAATAAATTTTTCAAAATATTAGATGATGAGCCAGTTAATATGTCTGTTAGTGAACCATCAAATAATGATGCTTTTAATAATAGCAACTTTAATACTACGAATAACTCAAATACTACGAATAACTCTGTTTTTGAGGATATTGAAGTCCTTGATATAACACCTGAGGTTGAAAAAGCAAATGAAAAAGCTGAAAAAATTATATCGTCTAGTAGTGATTTTGATATAAGCGATACTATCACTAAAATAAGGGAATTTGTAGAAGGCTTATCTTCTGATAACATTAATATTTATGAAATAGATTTAAATGATAAATATCAAATAAATATAACGATTAAAAAATAGAGATTAATTTATTTATTCTCTATTTTTTTCTTCGCTAAAAACATAACTTTCTGTTCCTTTAATATAGTAGTAAATTGCAGAATTCTTATTATTTTTTACTTCATCACCACTTATGGCATTTTTGGGTATACCAATGACGTTTTTAGGCTTTTCATACCATACATCTTCTTCATCTTTTAATATTTGTTCAACTGTATCTGCAAATATATTTTTAGTGTACATATTTTCATTTAAAGCTATTTCACTCCCATCATCGTACCCAACCCAATTTAGCATAAGAATCTTTTTGTTATATCCTACTAAATAGAAATCAGTTCCAGTAGTTCCTGTTTTTATGGCATATTTATGATGTAATTTTCCAGCAATTCCTAGTGCTGATGGCTTAGCATAATCAATAAAATTAGAATTAGTTGTATTAGTCATCATTTCATTTAATATATAAACATAGTTTGGATTTAAAACAAGATCTTTTTTATTTTTCCACTCATACAAGATATTTCCCTCTAAATCTTCCACTTTGTTTATAAAGTGTATATCTTTTTTTTCACCACCACTTGCAAAAGTTGTGTAGCCTTTTGCATAATCAATCATTGATAATTCACTAGTACCAAGAGCAAGTGATGGAATCGCTAGTAAATTTCCTTCAATACCGGCTCTATGAGCTAATTCTACCAGTGTTTCAGGACCTAAGTACATATTAGTTTTGACTGCAAATATATTATCAGATAAGGCTAGAGCGGCCGCCATTGTTATAGGCTTATTTGCATACTTATCGCCATAATTAGTAACAGTGTAATTTTTACCATTTGCTAAACTAAAAGTAGTTTCTTCACTTGTAAAAGTAGAGGAGGAAACAAAATTGTTTTCTAAAGCTGCATAATATAAAAATGGCTTCATAGTCGAACCGACTTGCCTTTTTGCTTGGGTTACTCTGTTATATTGACTTTTTGCATAATTTCTCCCACCTGACATAGCTAGTACTCCACCACTATTGGGATCAATGATTATACTAGCAATTTGAGCCTTTTCATCTTTGATATTTTTATTTATCGATTCTTCCAAGGTAGATTGAATATCTCTATTTAAATTAGTATATATTTTTAAACCACCACTATCAATTAATATATTAGGTATTTCTTTTAATGATTTAAGTTCTTCCATAACGGCATCTCTATAATATAAAATCATGTCATTATCGGTATCGTTAAGTTTTTTATACAGAGAAATTTCATTTTTAAATAGACTATTATAAGTATTATTATCGATTTTATTGTTATTTAACATACTTTTAGCTACAACTTTAGCTCTTTGTATGGATTTATCATAATTGCTAACTGGATTATAATTACTAGGGCTTTTGGGAATACCCGCTAATATTATGGCTTCTTCAAGAGTTAAATCCTTTGGCTCTTTATTAAAATAATATTTACTAGCATTTTTAATTCCATAGTTTCCTTGGCCATAATTAATAGTATTTAAATAGCCCTCTAATATTTCATTTTTGTCATAATCTAGCTCCAGTTGCATCGTCAAAAAAGCTTCTTCAGCCTTTCTTTTCCAAGTTTGCCCGAAATCTAGGTATAAATTCTTTACATATTGTTGAGATATAGTAGATGCTCCTTGAATTATATTTTTATTTTTTATATTTATAATCATCGCTTTAAAAATTCTGAAATAATCAAATCCTTTATGATTATAAAAATTTTTGTCTTCAACACTTATAGTCGCGTCAATTAAATAATTGCTTATATCTTCTAGATTTGTCCAAGATTCTTTACTTGACCCTTCAGATACTATATTGTTTTGGATATCAAAAATTTGAAAACTATTAGCACTTTTTAGTTCCAATTTGGGACATAATGCTGCATATAAATAAAGGCCCAAAATCGCTATTATGCCACTTATGAATAAAAATAAATTAATTTTCCATATTTTATAAATAGTTTTCATTATAACACCTTTTATTATTATGAATAAAGTTGTTAAAAATATAAGTGCATTTACTAAGAAAACATGTTATAATGAACGCATTAATTAATTGGTGGTGAACAAATGCATTATATTTGGAATTTCTATCAAGACGATTTATTAGTAGAAACTAATGATGTTACTTTCCAGGGTAATAAATATATGGTAAATGAAAATTTATACTTATTAAGAAATGATAATAATTATACGTTTATAAAAAATGAATTAGATTACAACATTGTCATGGATTTTAGTCAAAAAAAGCTTAAGTTTTTTCTTATAAAAGAAAATGTTTCAACCGAAGCAGAACTATTATATTCAGAAGTGGTTGACAAACATGATAATATTACTATAATTTATAAGTTGGATGAACAAGTTACTTATAAAATAGTAATCTCATTGAAAGAGTGATAATATGAAAACGGAATTAAAAACATATTTTGAAAATTTAATAAAAGAAATGTTTAATATCAATGAAAATGTGGAAATTACCATTCCATCTAATACAGAGTTTGGAGATTTTACTTCAAATATTGCTTTAAAAATTTCTAAAAAATTGGGAAAAAAGCCTATTGAATTAGCTGAGGAAATAAAAAGTCACATCAACAATTCGAAAATTAAAAAAGTTGAAATAAAAAATCCAGGATTTATTAATCTTTTTGTTGATAACAGTTACTTATATGACAATATATTTAAAGTCCTTTTAGACGCGGAAAATTATGGAAAAAGTGATATTGGAAACGGCCAAAAATACAATATAGAATTTGTTAGTGCTAATCCGACTGGTATTTTACATTTAGGTAATGCTAGAGGCGGAGCATATGGTGATAACTTGGCTAGAATTTTATCATTTTCCGGGTATGACGTTACCAAAGAGTACTATATTAATGACGCCGGAAATCAAATTACAAATTTAGGTAAATCTATTAGAGCAAGATACTTAAATTTGTGCAATATTGATGAAGATATGCCAGAAAATGGTTATCATGGTCCAGAAATAATTGAAATGGCCAAAAAAATATATTCTTTGCATAAAGATGAGTATATTAATAAAGATTTAGAGTACTATAAAGAACTAGGAACAAAAGAATTACTTGCTAAGATAATTGATGTTTTAAAAGAGTATAATATTACTTATGATGTTTTTACAAGCGAAAAATCCATTTATAAAAAATATTCTCTAACAGATATTGTTGAAAACTTAAAAGAAAAGGGATTCATCTATGAAAATGAAAATGCAACATGGTTTAAAACGTCAGCGTTACTAGATGATAAAGATCATGTATTAATAAAAACTGATGGTTCATATACTTATCTATTACCAGATATAGCTTATCATGTAGATAAATACAAAAGAGGCTATGATAAAATGATTGATGTTTTAGGTACAGATCACCATGGATATGTGGCAAGATTAAAAAGTGCCATGAAGGCTTTAAGTTATGATGAAAATAAAATTGAAGTAAAACTACTCCAACTAGTCAGATTAATGAATGGCAAAGATATCGTAAAAATGTCTAAAAGAACTGGAAATGCTGTTACTCTAAAAGAATTAATTGATGAAGTAGGCGTTCGCGCAGCTAGATATTTCTTTGCGATGCGTAGCTTAGATACCCAAATGGATTTTGATATGGAATTAGCCAAAAAAAACTCTAACGAAAACCCATTCTTTTATGTTTCATATGCATATGCTAGAATATGTACAATACTAAAAGAAAATAGTGATTGTATAAATATTGACAAATTTACTTATTTACAAGAAAAAAATGTTGAAGAATTATTAAATTGTGTATATAATTTTCCAGAGGTAGTTAAGAATGCTGCTTTAAAAGAAATGCCTCATTTAATAACAAATTATGTTTATGAATTAGCAAGTTTATTTCATTCATATTATTCAAAAAATAGAATATTAGTTGATAATGAAAAGTTACAGGCTGAAAATATATATCTAATTAAAGCAGTGAAAATAACTATCAAAAATGCCTTGAATTTAATTGGAGTAGATCCATTTGAAAAAATGTAGGAGGAGCTTATGAAATTAAAAGACTATAAAAAAGAAGATTTAGAATTAATGGGATATGATGATATAGCTGTTTTAGTACTTCAAGAAGTAAACAAGAAAATGAAAATAACAGATTTATTTAAAAAAGTATGTAATCTTTTGGGCTTGAGTGATAAAGAATATGAACAAAGAATTGGTGACTTTTTTGAATTATTATCAACAAATAAAAATTTTATTATGTTAGAAAATGGTTATTGGGATTTGAAAAGCAAACATAATTCTAAAGTAATTATTGACGAAGATGATGAAGAGATAGTTGATTCTATTGACGAAGATGAAGAAATAGATGATGAAGAGGAAGAAGACATTTTCTATGATGGCGATGATGATGACGATGTTCAAGAAGATGACTTAAAAGATTTAGTAGTAATTGATGGAGATGAAGAAGCTAATAGTTTATAATTTAGCTTTTTTCTTTTTATTAACTCTGATATAATAATAAAGAAATGGAGATGATAAAATGTTTGAACGTTTGGAAAATGTTGAAGCAAAGTATCAAGAATTGACAAATAAATTAAGTGATCCAAATATTATAAGTGACTATAACATGGTTAAAGATTTATCTAAAGAACAAAGCGATTTAGAACAAATAGTTTTAAAATATAAAGAATACAAAAAAGAAGAAAATGAACTAAAAGAAGCCAAAGAACTCTTATTAGATGCAGATTTAAAAGAATTTGCTGAAGAAGAAGTAATACGCTTAACAGCCTCTTTAGAGAAAATTAAAAATGAACTAGAAATAATGCTAGTACCTAAAGATGAAAATGATGGTAAAAATGTTATTATGGAAATTCGTGGTGCAGCTGGTGGCGATGAAGCTAATATATTTGCAGGGGATCTTTATAGAATGTATACTTATTATGCTGAAAAAAACCATTGGAAAATAGAGCCAATAAATGAAATAGAAGGAACTAGTGGTGGATTTTCTCAAGTAGAATTTATGGTTAAAGGCGAAAATGTTTATTCAAAGCTTAAATATGAGAGTGGTTCTCATCGTGTGCAAAGAGTACCAGTAACAGAAACTCAAGGAAGAGTTCATACATCTACGGCAACAGTATTAGTTATGCCTGAAGTAACAAGTGTTAATATAGATATTAAAGAGAGCGATATTAAAATGGATGTATACCATTCAAGTGGTGCTGGTGGTCAATCAGTAAACACATCTAATAGTGCGGTTAGACTTACTCATATTCCAACCGGTGTTGTTGTTACATGCCAAACAGAACGTAGTCAATTAAAGAATAGAGAAAGAGCATTAAATCTTTTAAAAATAAAAATACATGATGAACAAGTTCGTGCTCAAGAAGAATCACTTGGTTTGGAACGTAAAACTAAAATAGGTACAGGTGATAGATCAGAAAAAATAAGAACATACAACTATCCTCAAAATCGTGTCACTGATCATCGTATAAATTTCTCTATAATGGAATTGGATAGAGTTATGGATGGAGGTTTAGAACCTATAATAGAGGCCCTTATAACTGAGGATTTAAGACGAAAATTAGCAGGGGAAAAATTTGAATAATCCTTTAAATAATAAATATGGTTTAGCAGAATTAAATGCTTTAAAAAACAAATATAATGGCCATATACCGGATCATGTTTATAAAAAATTAGAAAATAATTATCCTATACAATATTTAATAGGTGATGTAACGTTCTATGACACTCAATTAATAGTAGATGAAAATGTTTTAATACCAAGATTTGAAACAGAAATACTTGTAGAAAATGCTATTCGATTAATAAATGACAGCCAAATTGATAATTGTCGAGTAATTGATATTGGCACTGGAAGTGGAGCAATCGCTATAAATATAAAAAAAAACACCCAGGCTTTAGTAACAGCTACTGACATTAGTGATGATGCATTAAATGTAGCTAAAAAAAACGCTTTAATTAATAACGTTTATATTTCTTTAGAAAAAAATGATATATTATCAGCCTCATTAACAATGGATTATGATTTTATTATTTCTAACCCTCCATATGTTATGGAAGATGAAGAATGTTCGCCAGAAATAAAATACGAGCCTAGTATAGCTATTTTTGCTAAGAATAATGGCTTAGAATTTTATGAGGCAATAACAAGACAAGCAAAAAATAATAAAAAGAATCATTTTTATATAATATATGAGATTGGAAGAAGTCAAAAAGAAGATGTTATTAATATAATTAAAACCTGTTTTCCTAATAGTAAAACAAGCTGTATAAAAGATTTTTCAAACAATGACCGTGTAATTATTTCGGAAATATTTAAATAATTGAATGAATTTAAAAAAAATGCCACATGATGTTTGTGCTGGTGATAAATTTGAAAAAATGGATAATAATAGTATTTTTAGTGTCGTTATTTTATTTGTTAGCAGAGAGAAAAAATAATGTGCTTTATATGAACGATACTTTTAGATTTAGAATAGTTGCAAATAGCAATAGCGTTGAAGATCAAGCTTTAAAAAACAAAATAAAAAAAGATATCGTAACAAATGTTTTTCAAAAAATGGATTTTAATTCTTCTTCATCGGTCAAAAATGAAATCAAAAATAATCTTCCTTTAATTAGCAATATTGTATCTCAATATAATATTAAATATAGTATTTCATTTGGAAAGAACTATTTTCCTGAAAAAAGCTTGAATGGAATTAAGCTAAAAAAAGGCAATTATGATTCACTAGTGATAAACTTGGGTGAAAATAAGGGAGATAACTGGTGGTGCATTCTATTTCCTCCACTTTGTGATTTAAATAGTGATGAATATGAAAAACCAGAATACAAGTTTTTAATTAGTGAAGTTTTAAAAAAATAAAAGAATTATGATCAACCTCTTTAATATAATTACATTAGAGAGGTTTTTATATGAATATAAGTTCAATTATTATTGTAGCCTTAGCATTAAGTATGGATGCTTTTTCTATTGCCATAACCCTTAGTACTTGCACTAAAAATAAAGTCAAAAAGCTTACATTTGCCATATTAGTAGGTATTTTACATTTTATTTTTCCTTTACTTGGAAAAACAATAGGTGTTAAGTTTTTTAATTCAATTCTCATTAATAGTGATCGTATATTAGGAATAATTCTTCTTGTGCTTGCGATTGAAATGATACTTGATAAGAAAGATAATGACAAAGTGATCGAAACAAGCATGTTTGGCATAGCAAGTTTAGCAATTTCTGTTAGCATTGATAGTTTTGCAACGGGTATAGGTTTTTATAATGTTAAAAATTCAATACTATCTTCAACAATTTTCTCTACTTGTAGTTTTACTTTTTCGATTTTAGGAATAGTGTTGGGAAATATTTTAACAAAACTTATTAAAGACAAAAGTGATTATGTAGGCATTGTTTTATTAATAATAATGAGTGTAAAATATCTTTTTTAAAGTTGACTCATGCTTTATAATGATGTATATTGAGCTTAAGACATATCTAATTTATTAATATGGAACAAAAATCTATTTTTTTCATAGATAAGTATTAGAGACATATTATTAAAGACTAAATAAGGAAGTGAGTTATGAAAAAAATAATTATTGAGGGTAAGCATGAGCTTTCAGGCGAAATAACTATTGGTGGTGCTAAAAATAGTGCTGTTGCATTAATTCCGGCAGCTATATTAAGTGATGAAACAACTAAAATTTTCGGCATTCCTAATATTTCAGATAAGGAATCACTAATAGAAATTTTAAAATATTTAAATTGTGATATCAATGAAGTTGGTGATGCACTAACTATAAATAGTACCAATTTAAAAAATATGTTCATACCCGAAAAATTAGGTAAAAAATTACGAGCTTCATATTATTTTATGGGAGCTTTATTGAGTCGATTTAAACATGTTGAAATGCATTTTCCGGGCGGATGTAATATTGGAGCAAGACCAATTGATTTGCACTTAAAAGGCTTTGAACTTCTAGGTGCTAAGGTTACAGTAAAAAATGATAAATATATAATTGATGCGGAAAAGCTAATTGGTAATCATATATTTTTGGATTTTGCAAGTGTTGGGGCAACTATAAATATAATGCTTGCATCTGTTAAAGCAGAGGGAACTACAATCATATCCAATGCGGCAAGAGAACCAGAAATTGTCAATGTTGCCACCTTTTTAAACAATATGGGAGCTCATATTACTGGAGCAGGAACAAGTGAAATTAAAATTGAAGGTGTATCACATTTAGGTAAAGCAATCATTGATGTGATACCTGATAGAATTGAAGCTGGTACCTATATAATCGCTGGTGCCTTAATAGGAAGAAACTTAGTTATTAATAATATTATTGAAGAACACTTAGACTCTTTACTTGTAAAACTAAAAGATATGGGAGTAAAATTCAAAGTATATGATAACAAAATCGAAATTAGTAAATGTGAAAACTTAAAAAATATTAACGTAAAAACATTAGTTGCGCCAGGTTTTCCGACTGATTTGGGTCAACCCATGGCAACGCTTTTAACCCAAGCACACGGAGTAAGTCTTTTTGAAGAAACTATTTATGAAAATAGAATGGGACATGTAAAACATCTTATAAACATGGGAGCAAATATTACTGTTCAAAAAAGTACCGCTGTAATTATAGGTCCAACGAAACTTATGGGTTGTGAAGTTATAGCAACCGATTTAAGAGGAGGAGCAAGTCTTGTTTTAGCCGGATTAATAGCTGATGGTAAAACAACTATTTTAGAGGCTGATCATATTTTAAGAGGCTACGAAAACATAGTAGAAAAACTAAGTAATGTAGGTGCAAAAATAGAACTTTTAGACATAGAATAATATAGATATTATCTATATTTTTTTATTTAGGAGGATTATGAAAAAAGCACTTATAATATTTATAATTGGTAGTTTTATTTCAATATTTATTTATAAAATATGTGTTCAAAATAAATACGATGTGTTAGTAATAGGTGATAGCATAGTAACAGGTGATACTAAGTATGGAAACAGCGGAATTACTTTTAATTTATTTCTAAAAGAGGATTTAAAGAAAAAACATCTAGGAAATTACAATCTTTCTTTTTCAAAAAATAATCTAGGTTTGAAAAATTTATTAACTAATATTAAGGAAAATATAGAATTAAACAATAATCACATTCAAAAAGCCATTAAAGATTCAGAATTAATTATAATTGCCATCGGAGAAGACGAATTAGTATTAAATAGTGAAATTAACAATGTTAATAGGATTTATCGTAAAAAATATTATGAAGATTTTAAAGAACTCTTAATTTATTTTCGCAAAATAACTACATCTAAAATATTGATACTAGGTTATTATGGGGATAATATTAACCAAATTAAAGAAATTAATCTAAATATTAAGCAAATAGCTAATAATTATAATTGTGTTTATGTTGAATTAAATAAAGTAATTAATAAAGATGATTATTTTTTAAACAATAATATTCATTTAAATTACAATGGTCATCAAAAAATTTTTAATGAAATTATGAAAAACCTTTAATTACTCCGTTGAAAGAATTGACGTTTTGCTGTATACTAATATATAGAGTAAAAGGAGGTCTAATATGGAGTTACATATTATCAAAAAAGATAAGATTAGAATCTTCTTTTTGCCTTCTAAAGTATTCGGAAATTATTGGATAACAGATGATGCAAATAATAATATTGTTAATATAGAGGCATCCCAAGGAAAATGGGTATTAAGAAGTAATGATGAAATAAAAATAATAAATAATGAAATTATTCTTGACTCAGTTTTTCTTTTAAATAACAGTTATTGCACATTAAAAAAATTAGATACTGGTGAAACATTAATCATTTATTGTTCTAATACATATGATGAAACAACTAAATATTATAAAATCCCAGAAAACTCAGAAATTACTATTGGTAGTGACCCCGCTAATGTAATTTGTTATAATTCCCCAGCTATTTCTAAAAGTCATTGTAAAATATCTTTTGTAAGCAATAAATTTATATTTAATAAAATAGAAAATTCTTTAACATATATTAATAACTTGTTAACTGAAACCAAAGAATTAATATGCGGTGACATTATATTTTTAATGGGCTTAAAGATTATAATAGGTACTGATTTTATAGCAGTTAATAATCCTGATAATAAAGTTAAAATAGATGGGTCTTTAACAACTTTTGATTTTCCCAAAACAGAAGTTTTAGAAAATTTAGATGATGACGATGACAATTATCTTGAACTTTATAAACCTGAGGATTACTTTTTAAGGCAACCTCGTTTTAAGTCTACTATTGAAAAAGAAGAGATTCAAATTGATGCACCACCTGCAAAACAAGATATGCAAGAAATGCCACTTTTATATACAATCGGCCCTATGATAACAATGTCTATGACATCTTTGGTTACGGTTTTCTCCACATTATCAAATATAAATGCGAATAACAAGTCATGGTATAGCGCAATTCCGAGTCTTTTAGTTGCCGGAGCGATGTTAGCATCTGTACTAATTTGGCCAAGCCTAACTCGCCGCTATACGAAAAAGCAAAAACTTAAAAGAGAAGAATTAAGAGCAACAAAATATAAAGCTTATTTGGAAGAAAAGAAAAAGAATATTAATGACGCAATAGTTAAACAAAGACAAATTGTAATAGATAATAATATCACTTTGCAGGATTGTACTAATATCATTAATAGCCGTAAGAGAAACCTATGGGAACGTGAAATA
This sequence comes from uncultured Bacilli bacterium, assembly GCA_934101595.1. GTDB lineage: Bacteria > Bacillota_I > Bacilli_A > RF39 > UBA660 > RGIG1752. Next base: position 46,670 of record CAKORR010000002.1, on the reverse strand, counting down.
GAAGATGAAGACTTTTTAAGCGTTAGAATTGGTGTCGGATCTTCTACACCAGATTTAGTAGTTAAAGCCCCAGAACAACACTTTTCTCTTGAAGATGATGAATTAAATATAATTGTTCAAACAATTGTTAATTCTTCTAAAACTATGGATAATGTACCAATAAGTATCTCGCTTGTGGAAAAAAACATTGTCGCTATGGTTGGTCAAGAAAAAGTTAATAAAGCTTTTATTGACGGTTTAATTTTGCAATTAATAACTTTTCATAGCTATGACGAGTTAAAAATAGTAATATTTACTAGCGATGCAAAAGCAAATTCGTGGGAATACATGAAAATATTGCCTCATTGTTGGGACGATTTAAAAAGTATAAGGTTTTTTGCTACAAATGCCGAAGAAATGAAGCAAGTATCTAGTTACTTAGAAAAAGTATATAATGATAGAGCATTTTCAAGTGAGAATGGTAAAGAATCAACAAATGATTATAAAAGTTATAAACCTTATTATGTCATAATAACAGACAACTTAAAGGTTGCTAGAAATGTTGATATAGTAAAAAAAATATTATCTCAAAAGATAAATAGAGGATTTTCTTTTATCATAAAGAATGAAAGATTAGCTAATCTTCCTGGTGAATGTCCAACATTCTTAAATATAGATCCAAATGGATCAGGGTTATTTGAAAATGAGTTAGTTTCTACGAAGCAAAAAAGTTTTACGGCCGATATTGATTATAATATAGATCTTATGAATCTTGCCAAGACACTTGCTAATATCCCTCTTGAAATAACAGGAAGAGATGCTAATTTACCTGATTCGATAAGTTTTTTACAAATGTATAATGTTGGAAAAGTAGAGCAATTAAACTCTCAAACCCGTTGGAAGCAGTCAAACCCTACGCTTTCATTAAATGTTCCAGTGGGAATTGATGAAAATGGTGAGTTATTCAATTTAGATTTGCATGAAAAGAATCATGGACCACATGGTTTAATTGCAGGTATGACAGGTTCTGGAAAAAGTGAATTCATAATCACGTATATTCTTTCCTTAGCAGTAAATTTTCATCCATATGAAGTATCATTTATTCTTATAGATTATAAAGGCGGAGGCCTTGCGGGCGCTTTTGAAAATCGAGAAACTGGTATAAAACTTCCTCATCTAGCCGGTACAATAACAAACTTGGATACGATGGAAATGAAACGGTCACTAGCATCAATTCAAAGTGAACTACGTAGACGTCAAAGAATGTTTAATCAAGCGAGAGACCAGTTAAATGAAAGTACAATCGATATTTATAAATATCAAAGATTATATAGAGATGGTCTTGTTTCAACGCCTATCTCCCATTTATTTATAATAAGTGATGAGTTTGCGGAATTAAAAGCTCAGCAACCAGAATTTATGGCCCAATTAATACAAACTGCTCGTATAGGACGTAGTTTAGGAGTCCATTTGATTTTGGCTACTCAAAAACCAGCTGGAGTTGTTGACGATCAAATATGGTCAAACTCTAAATTCAGGGTGTGTTTAAAAGTTCAAGATAAATCAGATAGTATGGACATGATTAAATGTCCTGATGCGGCTATGCTAAAAAATGTCGGAAGATTCTATTTACAAGTTGGTTATAATGAATACTTTGGATTAGGTCAATCCGCTTGGTGTGGTGCTCAATATTATCCAACTGATAAAGTAAAGAAAAAGGTTGATAACTCGATAGGATTTATTAATTCTCTTGGACAGGTAATAAAGAATGTGGATGATGCCAAGAAAAGTATTGCATTGCCTTCAAAGGGTGAAGAATTACCAAACATATTAAGATATTTAGTAAACTTGGCTAAAGAAGATAATGTTAAAGTAAATCAACTATGGCTAGAAAAACTAGCATCGCATATTTATGTAGAAAACTTGAAGCAAAAATATAACTTTGCTCCTACTAAATTTGTATTAACACCGGTTATTGGTGAATTTGATGATCCAGAGAATCAGCGTCAAGGAATATTAACTGTTCCTTTAAGCCAAGATGGTAATACAATCATTTATGGTGTTGCTGGAAGTGGTAAGGAATTATTATTAACCACCATTATATATTCATTAATAACTGATCATTCTCCAGAAGAAGTAAATTTTTATATTCTAGATTTTGGCGCCGAAACTTTAAAAGTATTTAGCAAAGCTCCTCAGATAGGTGATGTTGTCTTTTCATCAGAAAATGAAAAGATTATTAACTTGTTAAAAATGCTACAAACAAAAATTGATGAACGTAAACAATTATTTGTAGATTATAATGGTGATTATAATTTTTACGTGGAAAATAGTGGCAAAACGTTGCCAAGACTAATAGTTATAATAAATAACTATGAAGTATTCTCTGAACTTTATTATGAATATGAAGATATGATCCAACAATTAACAAGAGAAGGATTAAAGTATGGAATTATCTTTATTTTAACAACTAGTGGAACAAATGCTGTTAAATATAGATTACGTCAAAATTTCAAAACGGAATTGGCTCTTCAAATGAATGATGAAGGAGATTATATAACTATTTTTGGTAATACTGGTAAAGTATATCCATCTAATATCAAAGGTAGAGGTATTGTTAAATTAGAGCAAGTTTATGAATTTCAAACAGCATATGCCTACAAAGAAGAAGAAATGGTTAATTACATTCGTTTAATATGTGATAAATTAAAAACCAAATATACCGTAAAAGCTGAAAAAATACCTATTTTACCTGCTATAGTTGACTTAGAGTATGTTAAAGATAAATTACTTGGTCTTAACTTTATACCAATTGGTGTCCAAAAAGAGAGTCTAAAAATTGACTTTATTGATTTGGAAACAAGGTATACAACTTTAATTACAGGAAATGATATTGAATCATCACCTAAGTTTGTAAGTGCTATTGTTAAACAAACAGCTGCCCTTAAAAAATCTAATGTAATAGTATTAGACACCCTAGATTATTTTGCTAAAAAGAAATTAGATAATGTCACTTATCTTACAAACAGTTTTACGGAAATTATTAATAAATTAAGTGATTATATTGATAATGGTCAAAAGAGATATATTGAAGCTAATTATAGTAGATCAATATTTGAAAATGATCCAAAATATACCGTATTCTTGGTAGGTGTTGATGAATTCTTTAAGCGAATATCTCCAGATGATAAAGCTAAATTTACAAAAAGCTTAGAAGCTGGAAAAGACATCAATTTAGTTTCATTTGTATTTGTTGATAATGCAGCAAATCTTAAAAAACAAGAGTATGAAGGGTGGTACAAATCAATTATTTTACCAAATCGTGGTGTTTGGATTGGCGATGGAATTGCTGAACAATTTACTATCAAGCTTGCTAAAACTCCACGTGAGTTACGTGAATTAATTCCAGCCGGTTTTGGATATAGTGTTAAAAATGGTATAGCTACTCTTGTTAAGTTAGTGGAGGATAATAATGAATAAAATATTAGTAAGAATAAAATGCCCATTAATTTCTCAAGAATATGAAATGTTTTTACCGCTTAATAAAACAATTGGTAAGGTTACCAAATTAGTTCAAAAAGCTATTATCGATTTGAATGTAGAAATGATTCCTAATAAGGAAAATGCTGTACTTATTAAGCCAGAAAATAATGAAATTTTGGATCCAGAAAAAATTGTTATGGATTCGAACATAAAAAATGGTGACACATTGGTATTATTTTAGTGACAAGCTTAATGTAAAGTTTGTCACTTTTTCTTTATACCTACAATTTGTATGCTATAATGAAATTGTAGAAAGATAACAATAGGAGGTGTTTTAAATGGCAATATTTTCTGCAAACACAGCAGACTTATCGCAAGCAGGAAGAACTATTAGTAATTTAGGTGAAAACTACAAATCTAACATTACAAGCATTTTTTCTGTAATTGATAACTTACAAAGTCATTGGTCAGGTGGTGCATCTACTCAATATATGACAGCATTTAATAGTCATAGAACAGATTTAAACAATTTAGGTAGCGCTATCGAAAATATGGGTAGAGCTCTTCAAAATGCTGCAAATGCATTTGAAGATAATGAAACAGATTTAGCTGGTAAAGCGTCTAGATTATAATAGGAGGTTAAAATATGAATACTGATACAAATACATTTTCAATGTCTTATGAAGAAGTTCAAAGCACAGTTGCACAACTTTCAAAATTTGCTGATGCGATAAGAGAAGAATTGGATCAAGTAACAGTTGCTTCTACTAATGTTTCAGACGGAGCATGGAAAGGTAGCTCAGCTGAAATGTATAAAAGTACTTTTGATACATTAAGACCAAAATTTGATATGTTTTATAGTAAAATTGTTGAATGTGTAGATTATTTAAATAAAGCAATTGCTAAAAACAAAGAAACAGATACTCAAGTATCATCAACTTTTGAATAAAAAAAGCCAAATTAAATTTGACTCATTAACTTGTAAAATCTTTATAAACTTTTACAAGTTTTTTTATTATTTCTTTGCTATCAATTTTTATATCGTTTGTGGCAATTAAAGTGGCTAGGCCATTTGAATATAACCATATTTGCATAAATGTTTGTTTAGCTTCCTCGAATGTGTAATTATGCTTATTAACAAGATTAATAATTGTTGATTGATTCCATTTTTCGTCTAAAACATTTTCAATGCTCTTCCAATTTAAATTGTTTGATAAAAATAAACATTTAAAGAGGTTTTTATTTTCTTTGGCAAATTCTACATAAGCAACACAAAGAGTCACTAGAGCGTTTTTATTATCAACTCGTTTATTAATAAACTCATCATATATTTTATATATGGCCTCATAGAGGTCTTTTTTTATTTCATCCATACCAGAATAAATCCGATATAAAGGTTTAGTCGAAACGCCTAATTCTTTTGCTAGACTGCGTGCATTAATAGCCTCCCAGCCATATTTTTTTACCATTAAAATTGCTGTGTTGGTAATAATTTTTTTATCTATTAAACATGCTGTTGCCATAAAACCTCCTTACCGTAACTTATGTTACTATTATATCACTATAAGTCGGTTTTGTCATTTTTTAATTCATAGTCATCTAAAAAATTCCATTTTTTTCCATTTTTGTGATATCCCAGAATTGTATTTAAATTAACATTATTAACGCTACTAAAAATATTTTGATCTATATACTTACTTTTTTTTCGTAGTGTATCTATTAACATTTTTATTTCTAAGCGTTTACCAGCATTTTCTTTCTTAGTAAATGAACAAGCACAATTAATGAACTCTAAATTGTTATACTTAGCCCATGCAATAATATCTTTTTCTTTAATTAAATATAATGGTCTAATTAATTCCATACCATCAAAGTTTTCACTATGTAATTTAGGCATCATTGTCTTAAATTCGCCGCTGTAAAGCATTGATAATAGAGTTGTTTCTATAACATCATCAAAATGGTGCCCTAGAGCTATTTTGTTACATCCTAGTTCTTTAGCATAGCTATATAAGAAACCACGACGCATTCTTGCACACATATAACATGGTTTCTCACTATTTAACAGATTAGAAACATTAAATACATCAGTTTCAAATATTTTAATTGGAATATTAAGCTTTTTTGCATTCTCTTTAATCTTTTTTAAGATTTCTTTATCGTATCCTGGATTCATAACGATAAAGGATAGACTAAAATGCATTTTTCCATGCTTTAATATTTCTTGAAGACACTTGGCTAGTAAAAATGAATCTTTTCCTCCGGATATACAAACAGCAATCTTATCATTTTCACTAATTAAATTGTAATCCTTTATAGCCTTAACAAAATTACTCCATATTTCTTTTCTAAATTTTTTTATAATACTTTTTTCAATATCCACTGCATCCATAAAAATCATTTCCTTTTGTTTTCCTTTAGAAATATAGCAAAAACTATAAATAAAATCAATAATAATGCAAAAATAAAAAAGCTCTAAATTAGAGCTTAAGGCATAAGTATAAAACCACTAACAACCTTGCGGCCGTTTTTAATTGGCTTTCCGGCTACATTTAATGGGTTGTTAACCAATTTATTATTAATTACTAGTTGGGCAGAGCTTCCGCCATCTAAATTGGCAGCGTTTATTGCTCCGTATTGAGCTAATGTGCTAGCTACTTCAATTAACCTTGGACCATTTGCATGAACACCTTCAGTAACTAGAAATAAGACTACGCCATCTTTTCTTTGACCTATTGCAACTCTAGCTGCTCTGTTGTAACCTCCAGCTGTATCATTAAATTTTATTTGTTCTCCATTAACTATTAAAAATGGACCAAACTCAAGTGCATCTCTCATACCTTCTTCAATTGCTTCCTCACCAGTAGCGTTTGTAAGAAGCAATTTGTTGTCAGTAGTAAATCCTATTAAGTTGGCCTTTTTATTATTATCAGACCAAATTACTTTACCATCTTTAATTAAATATCCTCTTGGTATGTCGCTTCCCCATCCATCTGGATCTTTGAAACCGCCACCATTTATACAAACTAGTCCTCCAAGTCTTTCACACATGTTGATCATTCTTTCTGATCCTTTTTTATTGTTGTTAAATGAAGGCGATGTAGCTAATTTAACTTTAGATGGATCATATATTGCAACTAAAAATGCTTTGTATCCTCCAACTTCAAGTTCGATTACTTTATAATCATTGTTATTGCCATCTCTTGTTAATATTTGTTCATCATATGGATTATCATAAGAATCTTTTGGACTTGTGTCAATTACAATATTGTTTAAATTAACATTTTCGTCAAATGGAATATATGAATCCTTTTGCATTACTTTTTGAACAGTTTTTTTGCTATAAAAAGTATATGCAATATATTGATGAGTTTTAGTAACAAGAGCTGTCGAAATAATTGTATTCTTAATATACGTAATTGGCCCATATACTAAGAAAAAACAAATTGCTACTAATATATCTAAAACTATGATAACTTTTGTGCTCTTCTTCATTATTTATTCTCCTTTGTGTATGGACTTTCTAGAGTACCCTTCCCGGATGTAAGACTGTTTCTTTTAATTGTAATAACTGGCTTAATTGCTTTTGATAGAGTGCTTTTTACTTTACCAACATGGTTACTATAAACATAAATATTATTATCTTCATCATAATTTGCTAAAAAGAATTCATTGTTATCATCATTAAATTGATAATCAAATATTGTAGGTAATCCAACAAATGCTTTTACTTTGGATGAACCATCATTTATTTTTCCATCATATAATCCGAAAGAATAGTCCGCTTTAACAATTAGATTCTTGTAGCTTAGACTATTTAAATACTCTTTATTTAAATAGCTTGCAACAGAGTTTGCATTGCTTTCGTCATAAATAGTATTATTTCCATAAGCCATTAGTTTGTCTAAAGGTTTATTTAGTTCAAGCTTTAATAAATCATTACTACTATCAATTACTCTATATAAGTCGTTATCTAGTTTAACATAAGAACCTATATGATAATCTTTAGTTGCATCAATTCTATAAGGATCATCTTTAGTTCCCTTACCACTAATTAATTCGGTATCCATATTCAAAGTAACTATTGGTTTTATTTTATGAGTATCACTAGCTTGAGAAGTTGATATGTTACTACCACTTATATACCACACCATTGAATCATTAATATTACTTAACCAAATATCTTTATTATTTTCATTTAAATAAGTTTCGTTGTTATTTAGAGTGTTCAAATAAGTATTTATATCAAGCGTTTTAATGTAAAGATCGCTATATGCTTTTTGACATTTGTCATTTATACTTTTAATATCATTTACTCTGTCTAAACAAACACTACTTTTCTCCATCAATTCTTTGTTGACATTTTTAATGAAAACTTTATTTAAATAGGTATTTATACTTGATTTATCATAACTAACCAAAGTGTCACCGTAACTAAATTCGTTTATTTCATTATCAAGAATTATTTCAACAGTTGATCCATAATTTATTTTTAAAATTCTATACGTAAGCCCATTAAATAATATATAGTTGTTTTTAACTTTGCCTTTGTATATGTATGAACCCCCAATATGATATAAACCGTCGCCGCTAGTTACTATCGAACTATTTTTAGGTATTGCTATAGATAGTAATCCGCTATTTTTTTCAGTTTTCTTTGGATTAAAGACTTTGTAATATTTAACTAAACGACATCCATAAAATATAAAACATCCAATTATAAAAGCTATACTTACAATTTGGAAAATATTTTCTAATAATTTCTTTTTTTTCCTTTTCATTAATCTACTCCTAATTATTAACTTAATAATTTTTTTATATCATTCATGGTTGTAAAACTAAATACTGTTTTACGTGGAACCTTGTATTTGTTTGTTTTGTTTGGGGTGGCAAATCCATTAGTGTTTGCTTGGCCTACAAATGCTAATTTGTAACCAGCTTTTTTTAGTAACGCGATTGCTCTATCATTTACATCGAAGAATGGATAGGCAAAATATTTGCTTCCTCCCAATTTTTCTTGACATGTTTTTAAATCATTCAATACATATTCCTCGTCTTTACAAAGAATACCACCGCCTTGAAGGCCCATTCCCTTACATTCATATTGATTATGCATTTTATCTGTATGACTCTCTAGTTTTAAATTTTTGGATGAAAATCTTTCTAAATTGGTAACCCAACCAGTTATAACAAATAAAGTTGCTTGAGCGTCATATTTTTCCAATAACTTGATTGCTTTAGTATTGAAGATGGTGCCGTCATCAATTGTTATTGCGACACTATTATATGGCAAATTAATTTTACCGTCTAAAAATAGATCCATTTCATCAAGCGTTATAGTTAAAAAATTATTTTCTTTCATATATTTTAAATGGCTTTCAAATTGACCAAGCTCTTGACATATTCCTTGGTTACATTTATCAGTTTCTTTATCGTATAAAAAGTGATATGTCAAAGTTAATATTTTATCTTTTTTCTTCGCATTAGAATTTACATGATTTATAACGTTTGCAACATCACTTTTATCTACGTAATAAATGTGATCATATAACTCAACTCCATATTTGTCATCTTCTTTTATTATTATCGGAAGCTCAAATGATTTGTTAAGTGTTATCTTGTTATCAAATTCATCGGTAAATGTTACTGTGTCTTTAGTTTCGATATTTTGATCAAAAGGTATATAGCTTTTGTATCTCGTACTATATTCATTTAAACTATCTAATTTTTCAACATCATTAATAGATACATAGTATTCGGTATTCGCAATGTTAAAATATTTGGTATCTTTATTAAATTTTTCTTCAGTTAAATTTAAAGGATAATTTTTACTTAAAGAGCCAACTGTTACGTAATCGTTATTATCTTTTGCATATAATGTTGCATCTTTATTCGTCTTAGCTATTTTACTGTATTTAGATAAAACGTTATCTAATTGTTTCTTTTCGATTTCAGCCGTTTCCATTTTTTGTTTTTTTTGATAATTTTTATATCCAAAATATGCTCCAAATAAAACAATAAAAAAAGCAATCAATGCAATAAAAAACTTTTTCATAACTCCACCTATCTTATAAAAAATTATACCATGTAAGAAAGTTGTAGTAAATGAAAAAAGCACATCGCTGCGCTAAAAATTTTTTTCAGAATAACTATGACTGTAATTGATTTTTTCTTCAAATTCAACATAATTTAAGTATATCATTCTTATCATATACCATTTACCTGTTTTGGGATCACTTATAATTAAATGATCTCTTCCTGCTTCCTCAATTATTCCATCATAGATTTTATCTCTCCACTCAACAGAATCGGGATAAGATACGTATGCTTTAACCTTCTTTCCTTTGTTTAAACGTAATATGTTTTCAATATAGCTTTGTTCCATTGGCATGCTATCCATATAATTTATATTTCCTGGTGGCAAATTATTGCTGTCCTCCGTAGGAAATGTAGGATTTTTGTAAAAACTTCCATTCATAATAATCACCTTTCTAAAAAATTATATGCTTATTATAAATTGCTTATTATCACAAATTTAGTTATAATTATATAGTAGGAGTTGTCTAGATATGGATAAAAAAATAATTTTAAATGAGATATTATTTGTGTTAGGAGTTTTTCTATTAGCCTTAACATATAATTTATTCTTTTTACCAAATGACTTAGTTATTGGAGGTACTACTGGCCTTTCTGTAATACTAAAAGATGTTTTTAACCCAACTGTTTTTATATATGTAGCAACTTTTGTATTATTAATTATAAGCTTCATATTTTTAGGCTTTGATGTGAGCAAAAATACTATAGTCGGTTCAATTATGTACCCAATATTTGTATCATTATCAAAACCATTATCTGATTTATTAGCTAATCATTTAATCTTTGATGAATTTGTTATCACCATATTATTAGCCTCCCTATTTTATGGGTTATCAAATGGCATAATTTTTAGAACGGGGTATACAACGGGTGGCTTTGATGTCATCGCTAATATTATTACAAAATACTTTAAAATACCTCAGGGAAAAGCTTTGTTTATAGCAAATTCAATTGTTATATTTTTAGGAGGTTACGTATTTGGCTTTAGTAAAATGGTATATGCATTACTAATATTATATATAGGCTCTACAATTACAAATAAATTAGTAATTGGAATATCTGAAAGTAAAATGTTCTTTATATATACAAGAAATACAGAAAAGGTTAAAGATTTAATAGTTAAAGAGCTTAAATCAGGATATACGATTTTACCAACTGTTGGAGGATATTCTCATAACAAAAGTGAAATGATCATGTGCGTTTTACAAACAAGAGATTATTATCATTTAAAAGAATTAGTTTTAAGTGCTGATGAAAATGCATTTATAGTAGTCAACGATTGTTACGATGTAAACGGTGGTGTTCAAAAAGGCTTTTTTCCTTTTTCAATGTAAAAAATAGTGGTATGATTATAGAGGTGGTATATAATGAAGTTTATTTCTGTAAAGAATTGCTACAAAGTATATAAAAATGGAGTAACTGCCATAGCAGATTTATCGGTAGAAATAGCCAAAGGAGAGTTTGTCTTCGTTATTGGCGCGTCTGGCTCAGGTAAATCAACATTTATAAAAATGCTTTATAGGGAAGAAAAACCCACTAAAGGAAATGTTTTAGTTGGTGGGGTAAATGTTGCAAAGTTAAGAAATGGCAAAATATATAAATTAAGAAGAAAAATTGGAATTGTATTTCAAGACTTTAAGTTGTTGCCAAAACTAACAGTTTATGAAAATGTAGCTTTTGCTTTGGAATCCATGGGAATTAAGGAGAGCGAAATTCGCCCTAAAGTAATAAAAGCTTTAGATCATGTTGGATTGAAAGAAAAAATAAGAAGTTTTCCAAATCAATTATCAGGCGGAGAGCAACAAAGAGTTTGCATAGCTAGAGCAATTGTCAATGAGCCAAAACTTTTAATATGTGATGAGCCCACAGGAAATTTAGATCCAGAAACCAGTAAAGAAATTATGAAAGTAATCGATGATATCAATAAAGAGTTAAAAACAACAATTATTATGGCAACTCACAGCAAAGAGATAGTTAATAGAATGAAGAAGAGAGTTCTTCTATTAGAACAAGGGGTATTGACAGGAGATTACATGAAGGGAAGTTATAAAGCACATGAGGGCAATTAGAATATTAGGTAGAAGCATAAGAGATTCTTTTAAAAGCGTATTCAGAAACTTTAGTTTAAGTGTTGCATCCATAGCTTGTACAACAATAACTTTGATTCTTGTTTCGGCTGCTTTAATATTCTCATATAATGTTAATAAAAATACCAAAAGACTTGAAAATGAGTTAACCATAGTTGTTTATTTAGTAAAAGGAACTTCCGAAGAACGAATACCCGAAATTGAAAATGAAATTAAATCAATTGAAAATGTTGTAAATGTCGTAAAAAAAAGTAAAGATGAGTGGAAACTTGAAATGCAAGCTTCTTCTAAATCATTTGAAACCACACTTGATTATTTAGATGAGAATCCTTTATTAGATTCCTTCATAGTAAGTGTTGGAGATGTAACTAAATTAAAAAACACAACTGATAAAATATCAGAAATACCAGAAGTAAAAAGCGCTGAATATGGCGAGGGAATGGCTGAAAAAATTATATCCATCTTTGATTTGACTGAGAAAATAACTTATATCATTGTTATTGGCTTGGTTTTAGTAACAATATTCTTGATAAGTAATACAATTAAGTTAACAATTTTTTCAAGAAGAAATGAAATTGAAATAATGAGGCTCGTTGGTACTAGCAATATTGCTATTAAACTTCCGTTCCTTTTTGAAGGATTAATAATTGGAATAGTTGGATCTTTACTCCCTATTATTATTAGTATATATGGATACATTATAGTATTTGAAAAATCTCAAAGTTTTATGGGAGGTATTATTACTTTAGTTAATCCGTTTAACTTTATACTTTGGATTTCAGTTATATTACTTATTATAGGCTCTACTGTTGGTATGTTTGCTAGTTTTAGAGCAGTGAGAAAGTATTTGAAAATATGATGAAGAAATTAAGACAATTTATCGGCAGGATTTTTCTTATAATAGTAGTCTTACTTCCTTATTTTTTAGAACCAATGACGGCCAATGCCAAAGAGGCTCAAACCCTGGCCGAATTAAGAGTGCAACTTAAAAATTTGGAAGCAGAAAAAACAAAGACAGCTAATAGTAAGCAACGTACACAATCACAAATCAAAGCCAACCAAAATGCTATATATCAAGCTAGCCAAGATATTACCAAAGCTGAAACAGATATATCAAATGCAGAAGAGGAAATAGTTTTATCAAATGCTAAAATAGAATCAACCAAAGCAGAAATGGAAGAACTTTTGAGATATTCGCAAGTATTAGAAAGCAGCAATGCGTATGTAGAATACATATCGGGAGCAAGTAGTCTTACGGATATGGTGATGCGTATTAAAGCTGTTGAGCAAATTGCAGATTATAATCGAGAAAAGCTTAAAAATCTTGAGGAATTAATAGAATATAATCGTCAATTAAAAATTGACTTACGTAATAAACAAAAAGATTTAAAAGTTAAGATTTCAAACTATGAGAAAAGCATTGATTCATTGGGCGAGGACTTGACTAAATTAACTGAGTTTGCTGATGATATAAATGCTCAAATAAAAAATCAAAAAAACCTAATACAATCATATGTTGATATGGGATGTAAAGAAAATCAATTATTGAGTGAATGCGTTAGTATTAGTAACAATGGTGGATGGAGGAAACCTTTAAAAAGGGGACTTACAACGTCTCCATGGGGTTATCGAATTAGTCCATTAAATGGAGTTAGAAAGTTTCACCACGGAATTGATATCGGTGGCAATGGTGAAGGAACAAACGTTTATGCCGCTGCAAGTGGTACAGTTGCTGCTATCACAGTTAAATCAAGATGTGGTGGTAATATAGTTTATATTCACTCTTATGTAAATGGAAAACCATATACCCATTATTATGCACATTTACTAAATTATACAGTTAAAGTTGGTGATAAAGTAACCACAGAAACCGTTATAGGACATGTTGGTGGAGGAAAGAAATCAACATGGGACGGATGTTCAACAGGTGCCCATCTTCACTTTGGCATATCAAATGGATTTTATCTAGGTGGCGGTAGTGGATCATATTATTCATATAACACATTTGTTGCAAAAAGTGTTCAACCCCCTGGATTTCCTAAAAAAGGTTCATGGTTTTATGTGAGGTAAAAGATATTAAAAAATAATATCTTTTTCTTTTTATAATTGTTATAATTGTTTTGGTGGTTTACGTGACTTTTAGTACTAAAATAAAAGATGAAGTAACAAAAATAGATTTAAATAGAATTGAAATGTATAATGAATTAGCCGCTTTAATTCGTTATGATGGCATAATAAAAAAAGATAACATTTTGATAACAGTTGAAAATGCCTCGGTAGCTAGGAGAATTTATAAAAGTTTGAAAGAACTTTTTATGATTGATGTTAAAATAATTATTCGTATTCAAAAAAGATTTCGTGTAAAAACCATATATATGTTATTAATTACCGAAAAATTAGAGTTAATAAAAAAATCATTATACTTAAATGAGGATTTTTTAAAGTATTTAGAAACCGATGAAGAAAAAAGTTCTTTTTTAAGAGGTGCGTTTCTAGCTTGTGGCAGCATTAATAATCCTAGTACTAGCGGCTATCATTTTGAATTGGTTTTCAAAAAATCAAAAGAAGCTACCAGTATGTTAAAACTCCTTAAGTATTACCTATTGTCTCCTAAAAAATTAGTGAGAGGAAATTCATATATGGTTTATCTTAAACAAGCAGAAGAAATAAGTGATATTTTAAAAATAATACGTGCAACAAATAGTTTATTTGAATTTGAAGATATTAGAATTTATAGAGATCATAAAAACATGGTAAATAGATTAAATAATTGTGAAATTGCTAATCAAGAAAAATCATATAGCGCCGCTGTAAAGCAACTAGAAGAGATTAAGTATTTAAAAGAAAATGATCTTTTAGACTTATTAGACGAAAAAACTAAAATAATAATTAAATACCGTGAAAAATATCCCGATGTTTCTTTTAGTGAGTTAGCAGATATTATTACTATGGAAACTGATTATAAGATTGGAAAATCTGGCATAAATCATCATTTTATTAAAATTAAAAATTTAATAGAAAAACACCAACAAAAAAATGGCTAAATGACTTCGTCAATTATGCCATATTTTTTTGCTTCAGTAGCACTTAAGAAGTGGTCTCTTTCAGTGTCCTTCCTTATTTCGCTGATTTTTTTATTTGTTCTTTTAGCTAAAATATAATTAATTTTATCCTTTAATTTTATAATACGCTCTGCTGCAATTTTTATATCACTAGCTTGACCCTCGGCCCCTCCAAGTGGTTGATGAATCATTATCTCTGAGTTTGGCAAGCTGTATCTCTTACCCTTAGTTCCACAACATAAAAGAACTGCAGCCATGCTGGCGGCCATACCGATACATATTGTTTTTACGTCGCTTTTAATATAATTCATAGTGTCAAAAATAGCCATTCCGCTTGTTACAGATCCACCAGGACTGTTAATATATAAAGAAATATCATCATGATTAAGACTATCCAGATATAATAATTCACTAACTACAATATTTGCTCTACTATCATTTATTTCATCACTTAAAAAAATAATTCTGTCTTTTAATAAACGTGAATATAAGTCGTATGCATACTCATGATCACTATTTTTTTCAATAACCGTTGGAATAATGTTCAAATGTATCACCTATAATTATAATATAAAAAAAAGTAGGTATTTATTCAAAAAAAGTGTAAAAGATTAAATTTTATGTTATACTTTACTAAGATAAGGGTGTTAGACATGGATACAGTTAAATTAAAGTTTGATAATAATGGCGTTAAAGAATATAAAAAAAATACAACATTATACGAAATTAGCAAAGATTATAAATCCGACTTTGATATTTTAGGTGCTAAAGTAGATAATGTTTTGGCGTCACTTAATGATAAGGTAACTAAGGACGCAACTGTAAAATTTATTGATTTTTGTGACTTGGCTGGCTATAAGATGTATCAAGCAGGTTTAAAGTTTATTTTTGAAGTAGCACTTAAAACAGTTTTTCCAGATTTAGAGGTTCACTACGAGCATAGTGTACCTAAAGGAATTTTGGCAGAGGTAACAGGTGGCAAAATTTTAACCAATGAAGATATAGCAACCATTAAAGGCGAGATGGCGCATATTATTGATGAAGACTTAAAGTTTGAAAAATATAACATTGAAAAAAGAGACATCATTGAATTTTATCGAAATAATAACGAAGATGAAAAAGCCAGAAATATTGAAAATATAAGCGATGAAGTATTACAAATATATAAACTTAGAAATAATTTGAATTTCTTTTATACAGAAATGCCTTATAGCACAGGGGCAATAAATAAGTTTGATATAGTTTATTTGGGCAAAAATCGCATAATATTTTTATTTCCTAGCAAACGAACTAATGGACAAATACCAGAGTATGTTCATTACGATAATATAATAAAATCATTTTTGGAAGGCAAAAAGTGGCTTAATTTAATGAAAGTACCTTATGTGGCCGATTTAAATGAATTAGTTAGTAGCTGTAAAATAAGTAATTTGATTGAAGCTAATGAACTTTTATTTGAAAAAAAGATTTCAGATGTGGTTGATGAGATAACCGATAATCCAGAAAAGAAAATTATTTTGATAGCAGGGCCATCTTCTTCGGGTAAAACAACTACAATGAAAAAATTAAGCTCATACTTAAAAGTGAAGGGAATTAAACCAATTGGAATCTCGATAGATGATTATTTTGTTGATAGGGAAAAGACTCCAAAAGATGAACATGGAGAATATGATTATGAATGCTTACTAGCAATTGATATTGAAAAGTTTAATCAGGATTTGACAGATTTACTAAATAATAAAGAGGTTAATTTACCAACATTTGATTTTATAACAGGTAAACGTAAATATGAGGATAATTACTGTAAATTAGATGATAATAGTATTATTGTTATTGAAGGATTACATGCCTTAAATGATGATTTAACTCCTTTAATACCTGATAATTGTAAATATAAAATATATTTAAGTCCTTTTATTCCTCTTAATATTGATCGCCATAATTATATTTCTACGGTTGATTTAAGATTGCTTAGAAGAATTATAAGAGACAATCGTACAAGAGGTTTAAGTGTTAGTGACACTATTTGTAAGTGGCAAAGTGTACGGAGCGGAGAAGAAAAATATATTTTCCCTTATATACATCAAGCAGATGTAATAATAAATACCGCCTTTGCTTATGAACTTGGGGTGATGAAGGTTTTTGTTGAACCTTTACTATACTCAGTAAAACCTGATAGCCCTTATTATGAAGAATCTTCTAGGTTACTACGGTTTTTAAAAAGCTTTTTACCAATACCTGCGGAATATATAAGTGAAGAATCAATTTTAAGAGAATTCATTGGATATGGTTTATGGAAAGGAAGATCGTAATGATAAGAGTAGCAATAAATGGATTTGGAAGAATCGGGAGATTGGCTTTTAGAGAGATCGTTACTACAACTGATTTTGATGTTGTGGCAATTAATGATTTAACAAAAGCTGAAGACTTAGCATATTTACTAAAATATGATACTAATCATCGTAGATTTCATCCTGATGAAATATCTTTTAGTGACGATGAAATAATTATTAATAATAGCAAAAGAATTAAAGTATATAGTGAAAAGGACCCGGAAAGTTTACCTTGGAAAGAATTGAACATTGACTTGGTATTAGAATGTTCAGGTCATTTTACTAAGAAAGAAGATGCAGAAAAGCATATAATTGCCGGCGCTAAAAAAGTCCTTATTTCTGCACCAAGTAGCACTGAAGGCGTTAAAACAATTGTTTATAATGTCAATGATAATATTATTGATGGAACAGAAACTGTTTTGTCTGCAGCTAGTTGTACTACTAATTGTATAGCTCCAATTTTAAAAATAATTGAAGATGCTATTGGCATTGAAAAGGGATTTATGTCAACAATTCATGCATATACTAATGACCAGGCTACGCTTGATATTGCTCACAAAAAGGGTATATCATCAAGACGAGGCAGAGCATGTGCTCAAAACATTGTTCCAGCATCAACAGGAGCAGCTAAAGCAATAGGCTTAGTAATACCTGGTTTGCAAAATAAATTAGACGGCGTAGCATATCGCGTTCCGGTTTCAGATGGTTCATTAATTGATTTGACTATTGAACCTAAAAGAAATACGACAATAGATGAAATACACAACTTAATAAAAGAGGCCAAAAATGAAACAATTGATATAACATTTGATCCAATAGTATCAAGTGATATTCTTGGAAGAAGCCTAGGATGCTTAATTGATGGCTTATCAACAAAAATAGTTGAAATAAATGGCAAGCAACTTATAAAAATAGTTGGATGGTATGATAACGAATATGGATATACCTCACAAATGATGAGAACAGCTAGGATTTTGTTTAAAGTCAACTAAGTGTTGACTTTTTTAATTTAATTTATTTTAATTGAAAATAATAGTATAATAATTGAGGTGATTATATGAAATATTTAAGTGATGTACATATAAAAAACAAAAAAGTTATCGTAAGATGTGATTTTAACGTCCCTATAAATGATGGCGTAGTCGTAGATGATAGTAAAATAGTTAAAAGTTTAAAGACGATTAACTACTTGTTGGAAAGAAATTGTAAAATTATTTTATTAAGTCATTTGGGAAGGGTAAAATGTGAGGATGATAAAAAGAAGTACACCTTATATCCTATAAAAGAAGTGCTAGAAAAGCATCTAGAAAAGAAAGTAACGTTTGTTACCGACATTGATGAATTAGACAAAATTGATGATAATATCATATTATTTGAAAATACAAGATGGTTTGATTATCCGGACAATTTAGAAAGCAATAATGACTTAGAGTTATCAAGAAAATTTGCGAGTAAAGCGGACATTTTTGTTTTTGATGCTTTTGCAACTAGTCATCGTATACATGCTTCAACTGCAGGTATAGCTCGTTTTTTACCAACATATATTGGCTTTTTGGTAAAAGAAGAATTGGAGAACTTAGCAAAGGTGGTTAAAAATCCTCAAAAGCCGTTTATTGTTATAATGGGCGGGGCTAAGGTTGATGATAAGATACCTCTTATTAAAACGTTATTACCTTCATGTGATAAAATTCTTCTTGGTGGAGGAATCGCTAATTCATTTTTAAAAGCCAAAGGATTTAATATAGGCAAAAGTTTAGCTACTATGGATGAAGAAATTTTAAGTGAGTTAAAATATCTTTTAGAGCTTTATGATGAAAAAATTATTTTGCCAGTGGATTTAAAAGTCCTTCATTCCGGAAAGGCTTTAAATCGTAAAGTAACCGAAATTGCCGCTCATGACAATGCTTTAGACATTGGAAACAAAACAATTAATAAATTTAATAGTTTGCTAATTGATGCATCAACTGTGTTTATGAATGGAACGATGGGTTTATATGAAAATAAGGATTTTTCAAATGGAACCGAAAAAATATTTGAAAAATTAAAAAATATTCCCACTGTTTTAATTGGCGGAGGAGATACGGTTGGGGCTGTCAATGTTTTGGGATTTAGCAACTTTTTTCTTCTTTCGAGTGGAGGCGGAGCAACATTAATATATATCGCTCAAAAAAAACTTGATGTTTTAGAGGAAATTGAAAAATATGAAAAAGAAAAAGATAGTCTGTAATTTTAAAACAGCTGTATCATTAAATGATTATCAACAAATAATTGAGGATGTTTCTCATTATGAAGAAAAAAACGTTGATATAATATTTGCTCCCCCGGTTGCATATATGGCCTTAGATAGTAAAGGAATAAAAAAATGTTCACAAGATATTAGCTTTAATAATTCTCTTTATGAGGTTGGGGAAATTACCGCTAGTACTATAAAAGAAGCCAATGCCGAATACGTATTAATTGGGCATTGCCACCGCCGTAATTATTATGGTGAAAAAGAAACGGATTTTGTAAAAAAAATAAATGTTGCATTAGATAATAATTTAAAAGTTATATATTGTGTTGGGGAAACTTTAGAAGAGTTTGAAAGGCGTAAGTCATTATCTGTGTTAGAACATCAAATTGCGCGGGTTTTAAACAACGTTGATAATTTAAATAATATAGTTATTGCATATGAGCCAGTTTTTTTAATAAGTAACATGTCAAAAAAGTTTAATAAACTAGATAGTATATACTTAAATGAAACATTATCATTTATTAAGAACTTAATAAAAAATTATTATAATATTGAAATTCCACTTTTATATGGTGGGAGTGTTAACTCTGAAAATATAGAGTTTTTGAAGTCTTTAGATGTTGATGGCGTGCTTTTAGGAAAAAGTGCTTTAGATACTCAGGAATTAATAAAAATTTGTGATAGTTTTAATTAATTACATATAATTCGACATTTTGCGTAAACCTTTGACATTTATTTACATGAATTGACAATCTTTTTTCTGGTATTTTGTCTGTATATATCCTATAATGAAATTGCGTGTTGTAAATATATTTAAAAGGACGGAATACATGGAAAGGAAAATTAATTTGTTCGTTATTGATGATAACGAATCACTAACCAGTAGTATGAAGAAGTATTTTGAAGGTCACGCGGTAATTAATGTTTTAGGAGTTTCTAACAATGGAAAAGAGGCATTGGATATCATATTAGAGAATAAAAATAAATTTGATATGATTTTAATGGATATTTTAATGCCAGAAGTTGACGGGTTGGAAATTTTAGAAAAAATAAGAGAAAGTGGTATTGATGCTAAGATAATAATTTTATCGAGTTACAAAAAGGATAATATTATTAGAGCATGCAATAAATATAATGTAGATTACTACATGATGAAGCCGTTTTCTTATGAATCATTAGAAAAAAGAATTTTAGATCTTTCTTCTGATGATAGTACAATATTAAGTGAGATATCTAGAGATGTTCAGTTAGCAATTAGTAAGCTTTTACATTCACTTGGAGTTCCATCTCACATAAAAGGATATCAATATATAAGAGAAAGTATTTATATGATGTATAATAATCCAGATATGATTGGGGGAATTACTAAAGAAGTTTATCCAGAAATAGCGGATCGCTTTGATACAACTCCGTCACGAGTTGAAAGAGCTATTAGACATGCTATTGAGGTAAGTTGGAATAGAGGAGACTATGATTTGATGGAAGATATATTTGGTCATAGTGTCGATTATGATAGAGCGAAACCAACAAATTCGGAATTTATAGCAACGTTAGCAGATAAACTTCGAATGGATAAAACTCTAGTAACTATTTAGTCTATAAGTTCAAGTTATGATAAATAATTTGAACTTTTTTATAATAATATGTTAATATAAAGGCGTAAGGTGATTTTATGAAAAAGGTGATTACACTAATATTGGACGGCTTTGGTATAAGGGAAGAAGAACATGGTAACGCGATTAAAATGGCATCGACGCCTAACTTTGACCACTTATTTTCTACCTATCCACATACAACGTTATTTGCATCAGAAACTTATGTTGGCTTAAAAGAAGGACAGTTTGGCAACAGTGAAATAGGGCATAAAACGATAGGTGCAGGAAGATTATTAAAACAAAGACCATCAAGAGTTGAAGAGTTTACTTCAAACTTAGATGAAAGTGAGAATATCAAAGAGTTTATCTCCTATGTTAATGAATCTAAAAAACCTTTGCATTTTGTTGGCATGCTAAGTGATAAAGATGTACACAGCAATTGTAATAATTTATTTAGAATGATGGATTACTTTAAAGATAAAATTACTTCCCCGGTTTATTATCATGTTATCACCGATGGAAGAGATACAGCCCCAAATGTTTCTTTAACTTATTTAAAAGAGCTTGAGTCAAAAATTAAAAAGACTGGGTTAGGGAAAATAGGAACTATATGTGGACGATATTATGCGATGGATAGAGATAAAAACTGGGATAGAACAAAACTATATTATGATGCTATCACCAAGGGAGTGGCAATATCCACAGATAATTATGTGGAGTTGATAAAAGAATGCTATAAAAATAAAGAGGGCGACGAATTTTTAAAGCCGATTATCGTTAATAGAGATTCTTTGATAAAAAATGGCGATACAATTTTTTGGCTAAATTTTAGGGATGATAGGTCTCTTCAGATTTTGGAAGCTTTTACTAATAGTGAATTCGGTCAATTTAACAAAAAGAAATTGCCAGACTCAAAAGTATTCACATTCTTTCCCCATGAAAAGCCTATATACGTTTACCACTTTTTAGAGGGAGATATTGTAAAAAATCCACTAGGAAGATATTTATCGGAATTAGGCCTTACCCAAGCAAGAGTTGCAGAAACAGAGAAATATGCACATGTAACATACTTTTTTGATGGAGAATATGAAGGAAAAATTGATAAATGTGATAAATTTTTAATTCCTTCACCTAAGGTTGCGACTTATGACTTAAAACCTGAAATGAGTATAATTGATGTTACCAAAAAAGCGATAAGCTGCATGGAAAAAGATTATGATTTTATTCTGGTTAACTTTGCAAATCCTGATATGGTTGGACACACCGGGAATTTAGATGCCACGATAAAAGCGATTTCGATTGTTGATATGTGTCTTGGAAAAATATATGAATCTGCTGAAGACAATTTTTATAAGCTAATAATTCTTGCTGATCATGGTAATGCGGATACGATGCTTGATGAAAATAATAATCCGGTAAAAACTCACACAACAGCTAAAGTGCCTTTTATTGTGTGTGATAGGCAAGTAGGCGTAAAAGATGGCGGAGATCTTACTAATGTAGCTCCATCAATATTAGACTATATGGATATAGCTGTTCCAAAAGAAATGGCTGATCGCGAATCCATTATTATTGATGGCGATTAATTAAATTAAACAATAAACCTAGACCTGACAAAATAATGTCAGGTTTTAATATTTAATAAAGCATAATTTACCCCTTGCATTTCATATAATTTCATGGTAAGATTGATGCTGTATGACTGCTTAGATGTGCGAGGTTGCTGATACGCTAGGCGACGTTGATTAAAACGTCTATTGTATTAGGGAATTTGCACGGAGCGAGTCTGTACTAGATATAGGCGAAAGGAGGACATGTAAAATGTCAAAGAACAAAGTTCGTATTAATTTAAAAGCATATGACCACAGATTGCTTGATGTGGCTTGTGGAAAAATTGTTGAAACAGTTAAGAGAACTGGAGGAATTGTATCGGGTCCTGTACCTCTTCCTACTGAAATTGAGAAAGTTACAGTATTAAGAGCTGTACATAAATATAAAGACTCAAGAGAGCAATTCGAAAAACGTACTCATAAAAGATTGATCGATATTAAAGATCCATCTAAAGAGACAATAGATGCATTAACACATCTTGATATACCAAGCGGTGTAAACATCGATATTAAATTATAATTTAAAGAAAGGAATTAATTATGAAAGGAATCTTAGGACGCAAAGCTGGTATGACACAAGTTTTCACTCATGACGGAAAACTTATCCCTGTAACTGTTGTTGAAGTAGAACCAAATGTGGTAATGCAAGTTAAAACAGTTGAAAAAGATGGATATAATGCCATTCAACTAGGCGTATTTGAAAAGAAAGAAAAAAATAGCAATAAGCCAGCAGTTGGCCATGCTAAAAAAGCAAACACAACACCTAAGCGCTTCTTAAAAGAAATAAGAGATGTTGAAGGATCCTACAATTTGGGTGATCAATTAAGCGCAAATATATTCGAAGCTGGAGAAGTTGTTGATGTAACCGGAACTTCAAAAGGTAAAGGATTCGAAGGAACAATTAAGAGACATAACCAATCTCGCGGACCAATGACTCATGGATCACGTTATCACAGAGGGCCTGGATCATTAGGTACAATGTTACCAAAAAGAGTTTTGAAAGGTAAAAACCTACCAGGACATATGGGACATGAAACAATCACTATTCAAAATTTGGAAATTATTGAGGCTAATGCTGATGAAAATTATATTTTAGTAAGCGGAAATATTCCAGGAGCAAAGAATTCTTTGGCTTTAATTAAACAAGCAGTTAAAAATTCTCGCGAGGCAAACAAAAAGGATGTTATTTCTTATGAAGAAGAAACTGTTGTGGATGAAGTAGTTGCTTCAAATGAAACTGTTGAAACTGAAGGAGAAAACGCATAAGCGTTCTCTAGAGGAAGGTAAATATGACAAAGATAGACGTTAAGAATTTAAAAAATGAAAAAGTTAAAGATTTAACTTTAACAGATAGCATTTGGAATATTGAACCAAATAATGATTGTTTAAAGAAAATGGTTAAATTACAACTTGCTGCTACTAGACAAGGAACTGCTAAAACTAAAACTAGAGCAGAAGTTTCAGGAGGCGGAAAAAAGCCTTGGAAACAAAAAGGAACTGGTAGAGCAAGATCTGGATCTAATAGAAGTCCATTATGGCGTGGTGGCGGAATTGTATTTGGAACAACTCCAAGAGATTATACGTTTAAGATTAATAAAAAAGAAAGAGAACTTGCTTTAAAAACTGCATTAACCTTAAAAAATGTTTCTAAAGAACTAGTTGTATTAGATTCAATTAAATTAAATACTTTAAAAACTAAAGAGTTAAAAGACGTATTAAATGCTTTAGATTTAAATGGCAAAACATTAATTGTTACTGCTGAAGATAATGAAAATTTATACATGGCTAGCCGCAATTTAGGCTATACATATGTTATTCTTGCAAATGAGATTAATTGCTATGATTTAGTAAATGCTGATTACCTTGTTTGCGATGAAGCTGCTGTAAAATATATTGAGGAGGTACTTAAATAATGAAAGATTATACTGATATTTTAATTGCACCAGTTATAACTGAAAAAAGTGCAAGTAACGCTAACAATAATGTATACACTTTCAAAGTAGCAAAAAGTGCCACTAAAACTGAAATTAAATGGGCAGTAGAAAAAGCTTTTAATGTAGACGTTGTTAAAGTTAATACATTAATAACAAAACCAAAAGACAAAAGAGTTGGTAAATATACCGGCAAAACAAAAACTTATAAAAAAGCTATCATAACTTTAAAAGATGGCGAAAGTATAGAAATTTAGTGAGGAGTGAATAAACATGGCTATAAAAAAATACAAACCTACGACTAATGGCCGTAGAGGTATGTCAACGTTAGTTAATGAAGAAATAACAACTAGCACTCCTACAAAATCACTTTTAGTATCATCAAATAAGAGTGGTGGAAGAAACAATCAAGGAAGAATGACTGTTAGACATATCGGTGGAGGAGCAAAAAGGAAATACCGTTTAATAGATTACAAGAGAAATAAAACTGGTATTACTGGACGTGTTGCTTCAATAGAATATGATCCAAACAGAAGTGCTAATATTGCTTTAATTAATTATAAAGATGGTGAAAAAAGATATATTATTGCTCCAAAAGGTTTAACTGTTGGAATGATAATTGAAAATGGCGCAAATGCAGATATAAAAGTTGGTAATGCTTTACCACTTGAAAGTATCCCTGTTGGTACAACTGTTCATTGCATCGAATTAAAGCCTGGTAAGGGCGCTGAAATCTGCCGTAGTGCTGGAGCGAGTGCTCAAATATTAGGCCGTGAAGGCAAATATGTAATGCTTAGATTACAATCTGGCGAAACTAGAAAAATTTTAGGAACTTGTATGGCAACAATTGGTGTTGTTGGTAATGAAGATTTCTCATTAGTAAATCTAGGAAAAGCTGGACGTAAACGTCATATGGGTATAAGACCTACTAACCGTGGATCTGTAATGAACCCTAATGACCATCCACATGGTGGTGGAGAAGGTAGAGCGCCAATTGGTAGAAAAGGACCTCTTACTCCATGGGGTAAACCTGCACTTGGATATAAAACTAGAAAAAATAAGAAAGCTTCTAACAAACTTATTGTTAGTAAGAAGAAATAGGAGGTTATTATGGCAAGAAGTTTAAAAAAAGGGCCTTACGTTTTCGACAGATTACTAAAAAAGGTTGAAGAATTAAACAAAAATAATAAAAAAGAAGTTATTAAAACTTGGTCAAGACGTTCAACAATATATCCTGCTTTTGTAGGACATACTATTGCTGTTCATAATGGTAAAGAATTTATACCAGTTTATGTAACTGAAGATATGGTTGGACATAAACTAGGTGAGTTCGCTTTAACTCGTAAGTTTGGCGGACACGCAGGACAAAAGTAGGAGGTAAAATATGGAAGCATATGCAATTCACAAAAGTGCTATCATAGCACCTCAAAAAGCTCGCATGACTATGGATTTAATTAGAGGCAAGAATGTTATTACTGCTGAAGCAATTTTAGACAATACTAACACTAAAGCAAGCCGCTTAATTAAAAAAGTATTAAAGTCAGCCGTAGCAAATGCCGTAAATAACCAAGGCGCAAAAGAAGAAGAACTAGTTATAAAAGAGTGTTATATTAACCCAGGCTCAATACTTAAGAGAATTAAGTTTGCTAGCCGTGGAAATGTTGATAGAAGAGATAAAAGAACAAGTCATATAACAATTAAAGTTAGTGACAATAAAAATGGTAAGGAAGGAGCTTAATTTATGGGACAAAAAGTAAATCCAATAGGATACAGACTTGGAGTTAATAAAGATTGGCAATCAAAATGGTATGCTGATAAAGATTTTGCTAAATATCTTAACAATGATATTAAAATTAGAAAATATTTACAAGCAAACTTAAAAGACGCTAGCATAGCTTCTGTACTTATTGAAAGAAAGAAAAATAGATGTGATATAACAATCAACACTGCAAAGCCAGGCGTAATAATTGGCCGTGGTGGTGAAGACATCGAAAAATTAAGAAAAAGTATTCAAAAACTTGTTAATGAAGAAGTATACATTAACATAGTTGAAGTTAAAAACCCTGACTTGAATGCTCAATTAGTGGCAGATCAAATCGCACTACAAATTGAAAATCGTGCACCATTTAGATCAGCACAAAAAAGAGCAATCAGAAATACTATGAAGGCTGGCGCTAAGGGAATTAAGACGTTAGTTTCTGGAAGATTAGGCGGCGCTGAAATGGCAAGAAGTGAGGGATACACTGAAGGAACAGTACCTCTACATACAATTAGAGCTGATGTTGATTATGCTACAAGTGAAGCAAATACAACTTATGGTAAAATTGGTGTTAAAGTATGGATTTATAAAAGCGAAATCCTTCGTGCTAAAAAGAATATGAGAGGAGACGATAAACATGTTAATGCCAAAAAAAACTAAGTATCGTAAACCTCATCGTCTAACATATGATGGACATGCTAAAGGAAATACTGAACTACATTTTGGTGAGTATGGTTTAGTAGCTAAAAATGGTGCTTGGATAAGTGCTCGTCAAATTGAAGCTGCACGTATCGCAATGACTCGTTATATGAAACGTGGTGGAAAAGTATTTATAAATATATTCCCACATTTAGCTTTAACTAAAAAGCCATTAGAAACTCGTCAAGGTAAAGGTAAAGGTAACGTTGAAGAATGGGTAGCTGTTGTTAAAACTGGAAAAATCATGTTTGAAATTTCTGGCGTTAGTGAAGAAGTTGCTCGCGAAGCTCTACGCTTAGCTTCACATAAATTACCAGTAAAATGCAAATTTATAAAAAAAGAAGTAAAGGATGGTGCTACTCATGAAAATTAATGATTTGAGAAAATTATCCGACAAAGAATTAAACGACAAAATAGTTGAAACAAAAAGAACATTATTTGATTTAAGATTAAAACAATCAACAGGAAATTTAGAAAAGCCATCTACTCTTAAGGATTTAAGAAAAGATGTTGCTAAAATGAAAACTATCTTAAGAGAAAGAGAACTTAATGCTGGAGGTGCTACAGATGGCAGAGAATAAAAGACAAGAACTAGTAGGAAAAGTAATTAGCTCTAAAAACGACAAAACTATCACAGTATTAGTTGAAACTTACAAAAAAGATCCAATCTATGGAAAAAGAGTTAAGTATTCAAAAAAATACACTGCACACGATGAAAAAAACATTGCTAAAGAAGGAGATACAGTAAGAATTAGATCAACTAGACCACTTTCAAAAACAAAAAGATATGAATTGGTTGATGTCCTAATTGAAGCTGTAATCTTATAGGAGGTATTCATATGTTAATGCAAGAATCAAGACTTAAAGTTGCAGACAACAGTGGAGCTCGTGAGTTATTAGTAATCAGATGTGTTGGTGGTAGTCATAGAAAATATGCAAATATTGGTGATGTTGTTGTAGGAACAGTAAAAAAAGCTATTCCTAATAGTAATATCAAAAAAGGTAAAGTCGTTAAAGCTGTTATCGTAAGAAGCGTAGAAGGCGTTAGAAGAAAAGATGGTTCATATATTAAATTTTCAGACAATGCTTGTGTTTTAATCAAAGATGACAAGAGCCCTATTGGTACAAGAGTACTAGGACCTGTAGCTCGTGAACTAAGAGAAAAAGATTATATGAAAATAGTATCACTAGCTCCAGAGGTATTATAGGAGGTAAACATGAAAGTTAAAATTGGAGACAACGTAAAAATTCTTGCTGGAAAAGATAAAGGCAAGGAAGGAAAAGTAATTAAAACTTTAAAGAAAATTGATAAAGTTGTTGTTGAAGGAATTAACATTGTAAAAAAACATTCTAAACCTAACAATACAAATGATAAGGGTGGAATATTTGATGTTGAAGCACCTATTCATGTTTCAAATGTAAAAGTCGTTGAAGCAACAAAAACTGCTAAAAAAGTAGAAAAAAAAGAAGCTAAAGAAGAAAAAGCTCCTAAAGCAGCAAAAAAGGCTGTAAAAAAGGAAAGTAAGTAGGTGAAACATGAGTAATTTTAAGAAATTATACGAAGAGAAAATAGTTTCCACTTTAACAAAGGAATTTAATTACACTTCAAAGATGCAAGTTCCTAGATTAGAAAAAATAGTTATTAACATGGGTGTTGGAGAAGGCTCAAAAGATTCAAAGTTTATCGAAGCTGCTCTAAAAGACCTAGAAACTATAAGTGGACAAAAGCCTATTATTACTAAGGCACGTAAATCAATCGCTGGATTCAAATTACGTGAAGGACAACATGTTGGAGTTAAAGTTACTTTAAGAGGAGAAAATATGTATTATTTCTTCGAAAAATTAGTTAAAGTAGCACTTCCAAGAGTAAGAGACTTTAGAGGTATTTCAAAAACTGCCTTTGATGGTCATGGAAATTATACATTAGGAATAAAAGAACAATTAATATTCCCAGAAATCGAATACGATAACATTTTAAAAGTTCGTGGAATGGATATAGTATTCGTAACTTCTGCTAAAACAAACCATGAAGCAGAAAGTTTATTAAGAGCATTTGGCATGCCTTTTAGAGGTTAGGAGGATACGTATGGCAAAGAAAAGTATGGTAGTAAAAAATAAAAGAACACCAAAGTTTAGTTCTAGAGCATACACTCGTTGTGAAAGATGCGGAAGACCTCATGGTGTGCTAAGAAAATATAAATTATGTCGTATTTGCTTTAGAGAATTAGCAAATCAAGGACAAATACCTGGCGTTAAGAAGTCAAGTTGGTAGAAAGGAGGAATTTTAGAAATGTTTGTACAAGATAAAATAGCAGATATGTTAACACGTATTCGTAATGCGAATCAAATGAAGTATGAAAAAGTTGAAGTAATCGGAACAAAAATGACTTTAGGAATTGCTGAAATTCTTAAAAGAGAAGGATTTATTGCTGATTATGATTATGAAAAGAATGTAACTGGTGATAAATTAACTTTGACATTAAAATATGGTGATAAAAAAGAAAGAGTTATTACCAATTTAAAAAGAGTAAGTAAATCTGGATTACGTGTATATGCTAAAAGTAATGAAATTCCTCGCGTATTAAATGGTTTAGGAATTGCTATAATCTCTACTTCAAAAGGTTTAATGACTGATAGAGAAGCTAGAGAAGCTGGATTAGGAGGCGAAGTACTTGCCTATATTTGGTAAGGAAAATATATGAGTAGAATTGGAAATAGAAAACTTGTATTGCCTGCTGGCGTAACAGCGACACTAGATAATAACAAATTAACAGTTAAAGGTTCAAAAGGTGAATTAAGTTTAGATGTATGTGATTTAGTTAAGGTGACTATTGCTGATAATGAAATTACAACTGCTAAAGTTAAAAATACTAAGACTGCTAATATTATGCAAGGAACAACTAATTCATTAATTAATAATATGATAACAGGTGTTTCCAATGGATATGAAGTTGGACTTGAAGCTGTTGGTGTTGGATATAAATTTCAAGTAAGTGGTAGCAAAATTACTATCAACGCTGGTTATTCACATCCAGTAGTAATGGAATGCCCACAAGGCATTAGTGCTAATTTAGTAAGCAATACTGAAATAACACTAAGTGGAATTGATAAGCAAAAAGTTACTGAATTTGCGGCAAACGTTCGTAAAGTAAGAGAACCAGAACCTTATAAGGGTAAAGGTATTCGTTACAAAGGTGAATATGTTCGTCGTAAAGAAGGTAAAAAGGCTGCTAAATAGAGTAAGGGAGAGTTAAGATGATAAAAAAAGAATCAAAAAATGTTGCTCGTAAGAGAAGACATGATCGTGTACGTAATAAAATATCTGGTACAAAAGTTGCTCCTAGATTAAATGTTTTTAGATCAAATAATGGTATCTATGTTCAAGTTATTGACGATGAAACTCAAACTACTCTAGTTAGTTCATCATCAATAGAATTAAAATTGCAAAATGGTGGCAATGTTGAAGGTGCTAAATTAGTAGGTAAAGACATTGCTGAAAAATGCAAAAAAGCAAAAATAACAAAAGTTGTTTTTGATAGAGGTGGTTACCTTTACCATGGACGTGTTAAAGCTCTAGCTGAAGCTGCACGTGAAAATGGATTAGAATTCTAGGAGGTCAAATAAATGCCAAAACAAAATTTAGATAATAAAAAAAACTTATTAGAAGAAAAGGTAATTTCTATTGGCCGTGTAACTAAAGTTACAAAAGGTGGTAGACATTTTAGATTTTCAGCAACTGTTGTTGTTGGAAACAGGAAAGGTTTAGTAGGAATTGGTACTGGTAAGGCAAATGAAGTACCAGAGGCTATTAAAAAAGCTATCCAAGCTGCTAATAAAAATGTAGTTAAAGTTGCTCTAGTTGATAACAGAACAATACCTCATGAAGCAACTGGAAAAGTTGGTAGAGCAGCCGTATTAATTAAGCCTGCTAAAGAAGGTAACGGAGTTATCGCTGGTGGTGCAGCAAGAGCTGTAGTAGAGCTTGCTGGAATCAAAGACATTGTTTCTAAATCTTTAGGTTCAAATACTAAGATTAATGTTGCAAAAGCTACATTAGAAGCATTAAAGATGCAAAAAACGCCTGCTAAGGTTGCAGCTTTACGCGGAAAGAAAGTAGAGGAACTATAATATGAAATTAGAAAATTTACCAGTTTCAAAAGAAAGCAAAAGCCGTAAAAGAGTAGGTCGTGGACCTGGATCTGGAATGGGTAAAACATCTACAAGAGGAGAAAAAGGTCAAAAAGCACGTAGTGGTGCTTCTATACCTGCATGGTTCCAAGGTGGACAATCACCTCTTTATAGAAGATTACCAAAACGCGGTTTTAACAATGCAAGATTTACAACTAGATTTGCTACTATAAATTTAGCAGATTTAGATCGTTATTTTGCTGATGGAGACATAGTTACTCCTGAAATTCTTAAAGAAAGAGGAATAATAAAAAAACAACTAAGTGGCGTTAAGGTTTTAGCTGGTGGAGAACTTACTAAGAAGCTTACTATAAAAGCTCAAAGATTCTCTTCAGAAGCTGTTACTAAAATTGAAGCTGCTGGCGGTAAAGCAGAGGTGATTTAGATGTTTAAAGGACTACAACAATTATTTAGTCCATCAAATAAAGATCTAAGAAAAAGAATCTACTTTACTCTTGCTTGTTTAGGATTCTTTTGCTTAGGAACAAATATTACTATTCCATGGGCATCTGTTGTTTATGAAGAATTAGGCTTTTTAGAAATATTTAACCTTATGAGCGGTGGAGCATTACGAAGCTTTTCAATATTTGCTTTGGGTGTTTCCCCATACATTACTGCTTCAATTATTACACAGCTTTTGCAAATGGATATAATACCTTATTTTAAAGAATTAAAAGAGCAAGGCTATGTGGGAAGGCAAAAAATTAATAAAATAACTAGATATCTAGGAATTATTATCGGTTTTTTCCAAGCGTATATGTTAACTGTGTTCTATATGAATAATGCAGATACTTTAACAATGTTAAAAACTTCTCTAGTTATGACTGCTGGTACTTCTTTCCTTCTATGGATGGGAGACCAAATAACTCAAAAGGGTATTGGTAATGGACAATCACTATTAATAATGGCAGGTATTATTCAAAGTATGCCAAGCGTATTTAGTGGTGCTTATAAAGCGTTTATTACCGCAGGAACATATAGTTCATTTTTGGGAATTTTATTCTTTGCATTATTTATCCTTTTATATGTTCTTATTATTGTAGGAATCATTTGGATTACATTAGCTGAGAGAAGAATTCCAATTCAATACGCTAATAGAACAACGAGCGCATATGGTGCTCAACAAAGTTTTTTACCAATTAAAATTAATGCAGCTGGAGTAATGCCAGTAATATTTGCTTCAATTATTACTACTATTCCGGCAACAATAGTTAACTTAATAGGTAATAAAAGTGCGATAGAGTTTGTTAATAAATATATTATTTACACATCTCCAGTTGGATTTATTTTATACATTGTATTAATAATTTTCTTTGGTTATTTCTATACATTTTTAAGTATGAATCCTGATGAGATGAGTAAAGATTTAAATGAAAGAGGCGGATATATTCCTGGAGTTAGACCCGGAACAGAAACCTCAAAATACATCAGTAACTCTTTAGGAAAACTAACAATCGTTGGTTCACTATTCCTTGTAGTATTAGCTGGATTACCAGTTATAGTATCTAGTTTTTCCAAATTACCAAGTTCGGTAACAATCGGGGGAACAGGTATATTAATAGTAGTTGGAGTAGCTATTGAAACTTATAAACAACTAGAAAGTGGTTTGATAAGTCGTAGTTATACTGCAAAAAGAAAGAGGTTAAGATGAAAAATATAGTTTTGTATGCACCGCCCGCAGCGGGTAAAGGAACTCAATGTGAATTACTTGAGAAAAACTTTGGTTATAAAGTACTTTCTATTGGTCAGGTTTTAAGAAATAATCGTTCTACTGAAACAGAAATTGGTAGAAAAATAATTGAAACTCAAGATAAAGGAATTCTTACTCCTGATGATATTGTTGTCGAAGCTTTAAAAAATGAGCTTTCAAAATTGGGAGACAAAAACATAGTTATTGAAGGATATCCTAGAAATATTGAGCAAGCAAAACTATTAGACACTATATTTAAAAATTACATAGTAATAAATTTATATGTTGATAGAGAAATTGCTATGAAAAGAACACTTGGCAGACGTAACTGTGATAAGTGTCATAAGATTTATAATGTATATTTTGAAGAAACTATGCCAAAAAATGAAGGCATATGTGATATTTGTAAAGAACCGCTAACAAATCGAACTGATGATAATGAAAAATCGTTTAATGTTAGATTTGATGTATATGAACAGAATGCTCCAGCAATCTTAAAGTATTATGAAGATAAATCTATATTATATCGAGTAAACAGTGGTTTGTCAGCAGATTATACAAACAAAGAAGTAGAAAAAATAATAAAAGAAGGGTAAAAATGATAAGCATAAAAAGTGAAAGAGAAATTGAATTAATGCGTCATGCAGGACATATAAACTATTTAACTCATGAAGAGATTAAAAAACATATAAAGGTTGGTGTGACTACAAAGGAATTGGACACTATTGCTTATAATTTTATCAAAAAAAATGATTGTATTCCATCTTTTCTAAATTATGAAGGGTATCCCGCTTCTATTTGTACATCAATAAATGATGAAATAGTTCACGGGATACCTGGGAATACAAAGATAAAAAATGGTGATATAATATCCATAGATGTTGGAGTTGGTTACCATGGATATCATTCTGATGCTGCACGAACTTATGTAGTTGGTGATGTTAAGCAAGAAGTTAAAGATCTTGTTGCAAATACTGAAAAAAGCCTTTATAATGGTTTATCAGTAATCAAAGAAGGAGCCAGAATAGGTGATATCGGATATGCTGTTTCAGAAATAGCAAAAGAACATGGTTACGGAGTGGTTAGAGAACTAGTTGGACATGGTGTTGGTACTAGTGTTCATGAGGATCCAGATGTTCCAAACTATGGCAAAAAAGGTACAGGTATGGTTTTAAAAAGTGGCATGGTTATTGCTGTTGAACCTATGTTAAACTTAGGAAGCAGACATGTTTACTTATGTGATGATGATTGGACTATTAAAACTGATGATGAAAAACCATCAGCACATTTTGAACATACAGTACTTGTTACAAAAGACGGTTATGAAATTTTAACGGGAGAATAATATGGCGAAAGACAAAAAATCAAACTCTAATAAAGAGAGTAAAATTGAAGTTGAAGGTAAAGTAATAGAACTACTTAAAGGTAGTGATTATCTAGTTGAATTACCTAATGGACATACTGTAAAAGCCTACGTTTCTGGTAAAATGCGAGTTAATATGATTCGTATATTACCAGGTGATACAGTAACAATTGAATTATCGCCTTATGACTTAACACGTGGGCGTATAACATGGAATAAGAGATAATAATGGAGGAAGATTATGAAAGTTAGACCATCTGTAAAAAAAATATGCAAAAAGTGCAAAATTATAAGAAGAAAAGGTAAAGTAATGGTTATTTGTGAAAATCCAAAACACAAACAAACACAAGGTTAATAGGAGGATATAATGGCACGTATTAAAAATATTGAATTACCAAATGAAAAGCATACTGTAATTGGCTTAACTGCAATATACGGTATTGGTAGAAATTTAGCAAAGACTATTTGTGAAAATGCAAAAGTTGAACCATCTAAAAAAATTAAAGATCTTACAGAAGAAGAGATTAGTCGCTTAAGAAAAGAAGTTGATAACGCAACTGTTGAAGGTGACTTAAGAAGAGAAATTCAATTAAGCATTAAAAATAAAATGGAAATTAATTGCTATCAAGGTGTTAGACATAAAAAAGGTTTACCAGTTAGAGGACAAAGAACAAGCCGCAACGCTAGAACTCGTAAGGGTAGAGGTAAAGTTGTAGCAAATAAAAAGAAAGCTGGAAAGTAGGAGGTTAGACTATGGCTTATAATAGAAGAAAAAGAAAAGTTAAAAAGAATATTCCTGAAGCACAAGTTCATATTCATTCAACTTATAATAACACTATTGTATCAGTAACTGATAAAGATGGAAATGTTATTACATGGGCTTCTTCAGGTACTATTGGATATAAAGGTAGTAAGAAAAAAACTCCATTTGCAGCAGGACTTTGTGCTGAAGCTGCTGGTAAAGCTGCTATGGACCAAGGAGTTGTAAAAGTTGATGTTTTTGTAAAGGGCTTAGGCTCTGGAAGAGAAACAGCAATTAGACAATTACAAGCAGTTGGATTAGAAATTACAAGTATAAATGATGAAACACCAGTTCCACATAATGGATGTCGTCCACCAAAACGTCCAAGAAATTAATGAAGGAAGGGTTAAGAATATGATAAGTTTTGAAAAACCAGAATACAAAATTACAGAATATGTTGAAAGCAGTCACTATGGAAAGTTTGAATTAGAGCCATTAGAAAGAGGCTTCGGGACAACAATTGGTAACGCTTTAAGAAGAGTTATGTTATCTAGTTTACCTGGAAGCGCCGTTGTAGGTGTTAAAATCGATGGCGTTTTACACGAATTCCAAAAAATTGAAGGTGTAAGAGAAGATGTAACTGCAATAGTTTTAAATCTTAAGGGATTAGTTGTAAAGAATCATTCTGATGAAATAAAAACTGTTAGATTATCAGCAAAAGAAGAAGGAGAAGTAAAAGCTTCTGATATTGAAAAAGATGCTGATATTGAAATTATTAATCCAGATCATGTTATTTGTACTCTTGTTAAGGGTGGAAAAATTGATATGGAAATTTATATTTCCAATGGCAAAGGCTATGTTGATGCTAAGACAAATCAAAAAATGTTTAGTGAAAACAAAGTCGGAATTATTGCAATCGATTCTTCATACTCACCAATAGAGTTAGTAAAATATGAAGTACTAGATGCTCGTGTTGGCCAAAATGATAACTTTGATAAGCTAATTATGCAAATCAATACTAATGGAAGTATAACTCCTGAAGAAGCAATGGCATTGTCTTCAAGAATTTTAATAGAGCATTTTAATATTATTACTGATTTAAATGCAATTAGTGATGTTTCGGGATTAATGGCTGAAAAGAAAGTAGACACTATTACGAAGACACTAGAGACTTCAATCGAAGAAATAGAGTTTTCAGTTAGAGCATATAACTGCTTAAAAAGAGCTGGTATTCATACTGTTCAAGACCTTATATCAAAAAAAGAATCAGAAGTTACAAAAATCCGTAACTTAGGTAAAAAATCATTAAAAGAAGTATTAGATAAAGTAGCAGAAATGGGACTTAAGTTCCGTGATTAAAGGAGAATAGAATTATGGCATATAGAAAATTAAACAGAGAAACT
Source organism: uncultured Bacilli bacterium (assembly GCA_934101595.1). Classification (GTDB taxonomy): domain Bacteria; phylum Bacillota_I; class Bacilli_A; order RF39; family UBA660; genus RGIG1752. Next base: position 10,417 of record CAKORR010000002.1, on the reverse strand, counting down.
AGACAAAGAAGAAGCATTCTTGCTGGTTTAACTAAAGATGTAATTACAAACGGCTATGTTGTAACTACTGAAGCAAGAGCAAAAGAAGTTCGTAAATTTGTTGATAAAATGATTACATATGGTAAGAAAAATACTTTAGTTTCTCGCCGTAAAGCTTTAGCTTTTTTACACAATGACAAAGATGTAGTGGCCAAAGTCTTCAATGAACTTGCAAAGAAATATGAAACTAGAAATGGTGGATATACTAGAATCATCAAATTAAAAGAACGTATTGGTGATGACGCTTTACAAGTTAAATTAGAACTAGTTTAAGAATGATATCTATCATTCTTTTTTAGTAACACCTGTTATTGTATAAACTTTGCAATATTGTCAATAATATAATTGGAGGTAATTATATGAAAAATGAAAATTGTGATTGCTGTGATAATGCAAAGTTTGGGATAGCATATATTGATCCAGAAAGTGGTATTTTGTGTAGCAAAATTGATACTAATATGAAATTACCCAAAGGCAAGAAAGTATTAGCGCCCAAAATTTGTACAAAATGTGGTACCACAGAGTGGAAAACAATCGATAATAAATAACTTACAAATGTAAGTTTTTTATTATCTAGAAATAGACTTTTAATTGCAAAAAGCATAAATTTATGGTAAGATTACCCTAGAATAAATAATAAGGGAGTGCTTAGTGATGCAATCAAAAATATTTTCATTGATAGATTTGCTTTTAAAAATGGCTAATACTAAAAATACATATGAAGAATTAGAGGCAAAAAGAAATCTTTTGTTAGATGAGATTAATAATTTGAAAAAGGCTATTGATGATTTAAGTTCTAGTATGACTGATGACAAATACTTTGATGCATCAAGTGAGATTGTTGATCGGAATATAGAAATTAGTATCGTAAAAAAACTTGCTAATTTAGAATATGAAGAAGAAGAACTAGAAAAAAAACTTGACGAAAAAAGAAAAAAAGAACAAGATTTGCTTGTTTCAATTGAAAAGTTGAAGGAAAGAATTGTAAAATCAAAAAGTAACATGTCACTAGTGGATGATCGAGTAAAATTTGCTAAAAACGAAGATGTAAAACAACTATATAGTTCTTTATATCAAGACGAGGAAAAGAAATCAGGAATAGACGAACAAGAATTGAACAGTTTAAATAATGATCTTAAAGCAAACTCTGCTGAAATGGAGTCACTAAATCAAGCTATTAGCTCAGTAAAAGAAAAATGTGAAACTCTAAAAGCTCGTTTATCAGATGTTCGTTCTAGTCTTTCTAATAAAAAGAGTTATATAGACAAATCAGCAATGAGCAAAGATAAAGAAGAGCTTGAAGCCCTTAATAAAGATTTAAAACGTTTAGAGGAAGAACAATCAAGAATTTTGATGAATCCAGTAATGCTTGTAAGTGATATTAAAGATTTGATAATGAATAAAGATGATAATGCAGCTTTAGATAAATTGAAACAATTAGAAAACAGCATTAATGAAATTCCTTATATGAATATTGAAAACAAACAAGATTTACTAAAAGAACTTGATCGTTTAAAATCTCAAAAGGATGAAATTATTTCATCAATTAACGATCATGAGTATGTTTCTCGTGACATTACTTTAATAGATAATCGCATAAGTTGGTTAAAGAGCTTAATTATATATTATAAACGTTCAATTAAGGCTTATGAGGAAGAAATTAAGTATATAGACAATAATTTGGTTTTACCGGCCTCTAAAGAGCTTAAAAGCGCCGAATCTGAGGCTCTTAACGCTGAAAAACAAATTGATGAATATAATAGTATTATTAATGATGAGTCAAAATCAGCCTTAGCAATTTCCACGATGAAGATAGCTAAAGATAAAAAATTAAGCGACTTTAATGTTATTACTGACATTGCAAATAAATATCAAACGAGTATAGGTTTATTAATAGAAAAATCAGTTAATCTACAAAACGAAAGTATTTCTGAACTTGAAGAAAAAATCGAAGAAGGAAATGCTGAGATTAATAAACTTGAAGAACTAAAGCAAAAAGGAATTAAATCTAAGAATGCTATTAAGCAAGAAGATGATAGAAAGGCTGCTCAAAAAATTGATGATGATATAAAAGCGATAAATCATCGTCTAACATTTGATGCAACACCTGCTCAAATAATTGATGATATAGAAATGATGCTTACGTCAAACATGAATGAATCTGCTAAAGAATTAACGATTGCTCCTAATGATAAAAAAGAAGCGGAGATAAATAACGAAAAAGCCGAAGAAGAAGAAGTCATTCCATTCTTTGAAATAACTGATGATGATTCTTCAACTGCTAATGAAAAACCTGTAGAAAATAATGCTAATACAGAAAATAATAAAGAAACCGTTTCAAATCCTATTTTTGCTGAAATCAACGACGATGATGAAGAACAAGCGTTGAAAGATACTACTAATTTAGATAAAGATGAAGATAATAAAGAATATACGTTATCTCAACTAGATGATACGGATTATTTTGATTTAGATGAGTTTTTAAAAAACTTGGACGAAAAATAAAAAAAGCATTACATATTAACTATGTAAAGCTTTTTTATTTTACTTTGTTTTCAATATGACTAAATAATAATCCTAAATTAATTAGTCCACATAATCCAACAAGAGCGTAGATAATTTTGGTAATGGCACTTCCTGCTGTAAACAAGCTTTCAACTAAGTTAAAATCGAAAAACCCGATAAATCCCCAGTTTAAAGCGCCTACGATTGTAATAAATAACGCTATTTTTTGGATTGTTTCCATCTTATCACTCACCTTTACTAGTATTATGACCTAATTATTAATAAATATGTATGAATAATTTATTATCTTAAAAATATATTTAATTAGAAAAGGAAAGAGGTCATATGAAAAAAAGATTATTAGTTCTAGCAATAATGTTTTTATTTATAAGCGGCTGTGGAAAAGTTACCAAGGAAAACGCGCTATCTAAACTCGAAAAAAAATTATCTGTTAAATCATATATTTTAAAAGGCACTATGCAGATTATTAATAATGAGGAAAAGTTTGATTATGGTTTAACTGTTAATTCATATAACAAAAAATACTATAAAGTAGCTCTAGTAAACCAAACAAATAATCATGAACAAGTCATCTTAAAAAATGACGATGGCGTGTATGTTGTTACTCCTGCTTTAAATAAAAGTTTTAAATTTCAAAGCGAGTGGCCAAACAACAGCTCCCAGGCATATATATTAGAAACAATTTTAAAAGATTTGAAGAATGATAAAAATCTATCAGTTGAAGAAAAAAAGGACACTTATAATTTTAAGTCTACAGTAAATTATCCCAATAATACAGATCTTACTTATCAAATTGTGAGCTGTGACAAAAATATGAACATTAAAGAAATTAAAGTATATGGGGAAAATAATGTTGCAAAAATCACAGTGGTAGTTGATGATTTAAATTATAAAGTTAATTTAGATAAAAAAGATTTTATGCTAGAAGATCTAGTAAAAGAGGAAACTTGTGAAGGCGATTCTTGCGAGAAAAATGAAACTACTTCGGCAATAGATAATATAATTTACCCATTATATGTACCAAGTAACACATACTTAAAAAGTAGCGAAAAAATAGATTTAGATAACGGTAACAGAGTAATATTAACATTTAGCGGAGAAAAAGACTTTGTACTAGTTGAAGAAAGTGCTAAAGTTTCCAAAGAATTTGAAATTATCCCAATCTATGGGGATCCACAAGTCATGTCTACTTCTGTAGCTGCTGTAGGAGCAAATTCTATATACTTTACAAGTAATAATATTGACTATTATTTGGCTAGTAATGACATGAGTACAGAAGAGATGTTAAATGTTGCATCATCCTTAACTAATAGTATATCTGTAGTGGAAAGCAAATAGTTGCTTTCCACGTTTTTATGATATATAATAATTAAAGGTGGTTAATTTGAAAAAAAGTAAAATGAAAGTTAATAGTATAAAAACCGAAGATCAAGAAGAAATGATAAGGCTTTTCAAAATATTATTAGTAGTGATAGTATTTATTGCCGGTGTCTACGTTTTTACTAAAAAAGCTGTAAAAAAAGAGGGTAGCGATAATACAAAAATAACTGAAGGAAAAATAGATTACAATAAAATTATTATTGGTAGTTTATTAAGTCAAAGTTTTGATGATTATTATGTATTTGCTTATGATGCTAATAATGCTGCGGCAATTTATTATGATTCAATTATTGCTTCATATATGAAAAAAAATGATGCTAAGAAGGTTTTCTGGGCTGATTTATCTAATAGTTTAAATGAAAAATTCAAAGCTAAGAATAAAAAAGATGTTAATACAAATGCCAAATCTTTAGATGATCTTTTAGTTGGAGATTTTACATTATTTAAAATCAAAAAGGGTAAAATCGAGAAAATAATTGATAACGTTTCTTCGGCAAAAAAAGAATTAGGATTAAATTAATAACTATATTGTATAGTTATTTTTTTAAATTTATGCTATTATTAATAATAGGGAGTGAATTTATGGACAGTAAAGATGTAGAAACTAAAAAGAAAAAAAGAAGTAATACCTCAAGAGGTTTCTCTCTAATCGATACTATAATAATAATTATAGTCACAGCGATTATATCCGGAGCTACGACTGGTGTTATACTTTTTAATACATATGGTGAAAAAACTGGAGTAAGTTATAGTGAACTAGCAAATGATGCTGAGCTAAAAGAGTTTTTAGAAGTTTATAACAAAGTTGGCAAAGAATATTATCAAAGCGTTAATAAAAAAGAAATGCTTCAAGCTGCCATAAAAGCCATGATGAAATATTTGGGCGATGACTATACAACATATTTAGATGAAAATGAAACTAATATTTTAGATGAAACGTTATCAGGAAAATATGAAGGCATAGGAGTATTGGTTCGCGATAAAGTAATAGTTTCAGTGTTTAATAATTCTCCAGCACAAAAAGCGGGCCTTTTAGTTAATGACAAAATAACCAAGGTAAATGATACTGATTGTGAAAATTTGAGTAATACAGAAATAGTTGCTCTTATAAAAAATGATAAGAAAAAAGTCCACCTAGAAGTTTTAAGAAATGGAGAAAAGAAATCATTTGATTTAGAATTGAATGTATTAAATGCTCCAGCGATATCCTACGAAGTAAAAGAAAATAATATTGGATATATTTATATATCAACGTTTTCTAATACTTTAAGTGAACAAGTTAAAGAAGCTTTAGTAGATTTGCACAAAAAAAATATTTCAAACATAATTGTTGATGTTCGTGATAATTCTGGTGGGTATCTAGTCCAAGCATATGAAGTGGCGAGTATGTTTATAGAAAAGGGAAAACCTATTTATTCACTAGAAAGTAACAGCAACATTTCAACTTATTATGATGAAACAAACGAAAAAGA
>CAKORR010000002.1:0-2500 GCA_934101595.1 uncultured Bacilli bacterium | reverse complement strand
TGCAACACGGTGACGTGAAGCTAATCTCTTAAAGCCGGTCTCAGTCCGGATTGGAGTCTGCAACTCGACTCCATGAAGTTGGAATCGCTAGTAATCCCGAATCAGAATGTCGGGGTGAATACGTTCCCGGGTGTTGTACACACCGCCCGTCATGCCATGGGAGTCTGTAATACCTGAAGTCGGTAGCCTAACCCGCAAGGGAGGGGGCCGCCCAGGGTAGGACAGGTGACTGGGGTAAAGTCGTAACAAGGTATCCCTACGAGAACGTGGGGATGGATCACCTCCTTTCTATGGAGATATTTATAGAAAAAGAACCGTGTAGAAACTTCGGGGTTTGCACTTATGTGAAAAGTTTCTGGTAGACTATTTAAAAGTTACTATTTTTACTTGGTTTTGAGAGATTATTCTCTCAGATTTTGTTCTTTGAAAACTAGATAATGCAAATTTGAGTAGTCATTTACTGTCCTAGTAAATGACATTAAGATCTCAAACTCATCAATTAGAAATTTGACAATTTGGTGGTTAAATTAATAAGGGCGCATAGTGGATGCCTTGGCATTAGAAGACGATGAAGGACGCGACAAACTGCGATATGCTTCGGGGAGTAGTAAGTATACTTTGATCCGGAGATCTCCGAATGAGGGAACTCACTAGCTACGGCTAGTATCCTAAAGTGAATTCATAGCTTTAGTGAGGTTAACCCCGTGAACTGAAACATCTAAGTAGCGGGAGGAAAAGAAAGAAAAATCGATTACCTTAGTAGTGGCGAGCGAAACGGTAATAGCCCAAACCAGTCTTTGGACTGGGGTTGTAGGACACTCTATACGGAGTTACAAAATTTCTTGATAGCTGAATGTTCTGGAAAGGACAGCTGGAAAGGGTGAAAGCCCCGTAAGCGAAATCATGAAATCTCTTGAGTGTATCCTGAGTACGGCGGGACACGTGTAATCTTGTCGGAATCTACGGGGACCATCCCGTAAGGCTAAATACTCTCTAATGACCGATAGTGAACAAGTACCGTGAGGGAAAGGTGAAAAGAACCCCGGGAGGGGAGTGAAATAGAATACTGAAACTATGTGCTTACAAAAAGTTCGAGCCCGTTAATGGGTGAGAGCGTGCCTTTTGCAGAATGAGCCGGCGAGTTATGGTATTGTGCAAGGTTAAGTGGAAAACACGGAGCCGAAGCGAAAGCGAGTCTTAATAGGGCGATTTAGTACAATGCTGTAGACCCGAAACCGAGTGATCTAGCCATGAGCAGGCTGAAGTAAGGGTGAAACCTTATGGAGGGCCGAACCAGGACACGTTGTAAAGTGTTTGGATGACTTGTGGCTAGCGGTGAAATTCCAATCGAACTCGGAGATAGCTGGTTCTCCCCGAAATAGGTTTAGGCCTAGCCTCGGATAATGCAGCCTGGAGGTAGAGCACTGAATATGGAATGGCCCCGTCTAGGGGTACTGACTGTAATCAATCTCCGAATGCCAGGTGTTGTAGATCCGGGAGTCAGTGTATGAGGTGATAACGTCCATACGCGAGAGGAAAACAATCCAGACCACCAGCTAAGGTCCCAAAATATATGTTAAGTGGGAAAGGATGTGGAGTCGCACGAACAGCTAGGAGGTTGGCTTAGAAGCAGCCATCCTTTAAAGAGTGCGTAATAGCTCACTAGTCGAGTGACTCTGCGCCGAAAATGTACCGGGGCTAAACATATTACCGAAGCTGTGGATTCGTGTTTACACGAATGGTAGGGGAGCGTTCTAAGGGCGCTGAAGGTAGATCGTGAGGACTACTGGAGCGCTTAGAAGTGAGAATGCCGGTGTGAGTAACGTAAGGTAGGTGAGAATCCTACCCACCGATTGACCAAGGTTTCCAGGGTAAAGTTCGTCTTCCCTGGGTTAGTCAGGACCTAAGGCGAGGCTGAAAAGCGTAGTCGATGGACAACAGGTTTATATTCCTGTACTGCTTATAGGACTGATGGAGTGACGGAGAAAGCTAGGAAGAGCCCATTATTGGATTTGGGTTTAAGCGCTTAGGCCGATACATAGGAAAATCCGTGATATCGTTCAGGCTGAAACGTGATGACGTCGTGGTCTACGGACCGCTAAGTCTTTTGAAGCTATGCTTCCAAGAAAAACTTCTAAAGATATGCTATAAGTACCTGTACCGAGAACCGACACAGGTGGTCAAGAAGAGAATTCTAAGGTGAGCGAGATAACTATGGTTAAGGAACTCGGCAAAATTACCCCGTAACTTCGGAATAAGGGGAGGTTTCTTCGGAAACCCGCAGTGAATAGGTCCAGGCAACTGTTTACCAAAAACACAGGTCTCTGCTAAAGCGTAAGCTGATGTATAGGGGCTGACGCCTGCCCAGTGCTGGAAGGTTAAGAGGATTTGTTAGATGGACGCAAGTCGATAACATCGAAGCGATGAATTGAAGCCCCAGTGAACGGCGGCCGTAACTATAACGGTCCTAAGGTAGCGAAATTCCTTGTCAGGTAAGTTC
>CAKORR010000001.1 GCA_934101595.1 uncultured Bacilli bacterium | reverse complement strand
CGCTGAAAGCATCTAAGCGGGAAGCCTCCTCCAAGATGAATTTTCCCATTCTTCGTGAAGTAAGATTCCTTGTAGACGACAAGGTTGATAGGCTAGAGGTGGAAGCGTAGTGATACGTTGAGCTGACTAGTACTAATAGATCGAGGATTTAACTTTATTTATTGTTTAATTAATAGATGAGGCATTATCTTGTTTTTAAAGGACAAAATCCTTTATTGGTAACGATAGCTTAGGTGGTACACCTCTTCCCATCCCGAACAGAGAAGTTAAGACCTAAAACGCCGACGATAGTGATAAGCGAAAATAGGAAGTTGCCAATTTTTTTTTGCAATAAAATCCCTTGTGGGATTTTTTTATATAAAAAATATGTACTTTATTTCTTTAAATTGAAAAATGTGTATTATTGTGTTAAGATGTTTAAGATGAGGTACTATGAAAAGGAAAACGAAGAAAGGTAATAATAAACATAAAAATGTCAAAAATAACGTAATGATAATTAAATGCTTATTGATTATCTTTGCTTTGTTGTGCTTATTAGTTGCTTTATTCTTTTCTTTTAAATCATATTCATTGTGGATAAATGGGTTATCACAGAGTAAAACAAATGAAGTTTCTTCAGGGTGCTTTTCGATGGAAGTTAACGATTTAAATGAAAACGGTCAATCAACTTCTATTAAACTTAATAATGCTTATCCAATTAGTGATGATGCTGCCAAAAGACTATCTCCTTATGTTCTAAATATTAAAAATAATTGTACATTGAATGCTCATTACTCTATCTTATTAAATATACTTGATGATACCACTTTAAACGATGAATATGTATCTTATTCTTTTAATAATTTATCTAATGAGACTTTTGAGGCAAAAAATTTAACAGATCTTTTACAAACAAATTCTAGCGTTTCCTTAAGTGATAGTGTTTACGAAAGCAACAATCAAAATATATTACGTAGTTATGTTTTATTTGAAGGCGATTTAAATAAAGAGAAAACCGTATCGTATGAACTTAGATTATGGCTTAATTCTTTGGCTAATAATCAGGCAATGGGTCGAAGATTTAACGCTGTTGTTTCTGTTTCTTCAGTTGCTAAATAAATTTGTAAAATTGATCTTTTATGATTGTATCATTAGAAATAATCTTTTATAATTAGTAGTAGGTGATATTATGAACTATAAGTATACGTCCAGAGATGAAACAGATACTATGGAACTTGCTCAAAATATTGAGAGTGAAAAATTTAAAAATATGGTTATATGCTTGGATGGTGAACTTGGAAGCGGAAAAACTATCTTTGTTAAAGGTTTTGCTTCTGCACTGGGTATTAAGGATAATATTACTTCACCTACTTTTAATCTTATCAAAGAATATAATGGTGGAGAAATGGATTTATACCATATGGATATGTACCGTATAGAAGGCGATGCCGATTCAATCGGAATAACAGATTATTTTACAAAAGGTGGAGTTTGCATAATTGAGTGGTCCGATTTAATCAAGGACTATTTACCTGATGAAAGATTAGATATTAAATTTAAAATTATAGATGAGAATACCAGGGTGCTAGTTTTGGAACCTCATGGTGTTCAATATGAAGAGGTTTGCAACTCCGTTTTATAATGGAGTTTTTATTTAGGAGGTTTATATGTATACACTATTTATAGATACCCATGATACAACTAATATTGCAATATTTTATAATGATGCACTTTTAGCAAGTAAGATATGTGATGAAGGTAGACAAAGCACTATTATTATGCCATTACTAGATGAATTATTAAAAGATTGTAAGTTAAAAATAAAAGATATCAATAGAGTTCTAGTTGTCAATGGACCGGGAAGCTTTACTGGAGTAAGATTAGGTGTTGTTATTGCAAAAACTATCTCTTATTTACTGAATATTGAAATTAGAGTAATTGATTCACTAAGATTAATGGCTATAATGGATGATAATAAACACAGCTTATATGGAATTAAGGATCCTAAAGGAATGTATTTGTATGATAAAAAAGAGCTAAAATACTTAAGCAAAGATGAATTATTAGATTTAGACATAACAACTAATGTTACCATGCTTTTTGATAAGATTATAAATAATGTTGATAAGTTTAAAAAAACATCTCCAGAACTTGTAAATCCCCTATATGTAAAAAATATAGAGGTATTAAAATGATAGAGTCCTTAAAAAATAAAGATATAGAAGAATTTACAAATTTTGCTTGCGAGTATAAAGATGATTTCTGTAAACTTTATGATGTTAATAACTATATTAATGATTTGTATCACAATATACTTGTTTTCAAAGTGGATGATAAGATAGTTGCTTTTATAATAATTGAAAATACAATCGATGAAGTGTTAATAATGGAACTTTATGTTACAAAAGAATATCGTAATAAAGGCATCGCTAAAAAGCTTATAGAGTATATTATTTTAAATAATGATAATAAAAATAGGATTATACTTGAAGTAAAGGATAACAATGTTAATGCACTAAATCTGTATAACAAGTTTGAATTTAAAAAAATTGGTATTCGAAATCACTATTATAATGATCACGATGCCATAGTTATGGAAAGGAAATGTGTCTCTGTGGATAAAGTTAAAATACTATCAATAGAATCAAGTTGTGATGAAACAAGTATTGCTATTGTTGAAAATGGTAAGAATGTATTATCATTATCAACAAATACTCAAATAGACACTCATGCTAAATATGGGGGAGTAGTTCCAGAGTTAGCATCTAGAATGCATACTGAAAATATTCTTTTTGTATTAAAAGATGCATTGGAACAAGCTAAAATGAATGTAAATGACGTTGATGCTATAGCTGTAACTTATGGACCCGGTCTCATGGGGAGTTTACTTGTTGGTGTTGAATTTGCTAAAACGTTGGCGCTCTTATATAATAAGCCTTTAATAAAGGTAAATCACATGATAGGTCACATATATGCTAATAATATAGAAAGCACAATTAATTATCCTGCTCTATGTATGGTGGTCAGTGGTGGTCATACTGAACTACTAATTATGGAGGAAGATTATAAATTTAAGCTATTAGGGGCAACTCTTGATGATGCAATAGGAGAGTCTTACGATAAGGTAGCAAAAGTTCTTGGTGTACCATATCCTGGTGGTCCAAATATAGAAAAAATGGCAAAAGAAGGATCGGATACTTATAATCTTCCATGTCCTGCGTGCCATGATGATTACAATTTTAGTTATAGTGGTTTAAAAAGTGCAGTATTAAATTTAGTTAATAATGAAACAATGAAGAATCATGTTATTAGAAAAAACGATTTGGCTTGTTCTTTTCAAAATAGAGCCATAGACCAAATATGTCGCAAAGTAAACAAAGCTTTGCAAGAATACGAGGTAAAAGATTTAATTGTCGCCGGAGGAGTTTCATCTAACAATTATTTGCGTGAAGAATTAAAAAAGGTTTGTAGTAAATATAAAGTTAATTTAAAAGTGCCAAGCTTAAAATACTGTACTGATAATGCTGCAATGATTGGCGCGGCAGCATATCCACTTTATTTAAGAAAAGAATTTGCAACTTATGATTTAAATGCTAAAAGTTCACTAGATATTGTCAATTAAATAATTGCTAATATCTTTTTTTTTTAGTATAATATTTTTATAGTAAGGAAGTGTGATAAAGTGGATAATAGCAAAAAAAATATATTATATAGCGTGATAATTGTTTTGTGTGTTTTGCTTATAGGTATTGCATTATCTTACGCATTTTTTACAAAAAAGATAAATGCAAATGGTGAAAAATCAAATGCCAAAGTAATCACCGGAAATCTTGATGTTCTTTTAACCACAAGTAAATATATAAATAATACTATGGTAGATTTAATAGATGATGCGGATATGTTTACTAAAGCTGATAAAACCACTTTTAGTGTAAAAAAGGCCGAAACGTCAACAGTTGATAATTTATCTTACGATATATATCTTGTTGATATTAATATGGACGAAGAGTTAAAGAGTGAAGATTTGAAATGGGCTTTATATGACAAAGATGAGCCAACAGATGCAGATGTGCCAATTGCTAACGGTAACTTTTCTCAATTAGACAAAGCAGAGTTACAATTGAATCAATCTAGAATAGAGCTTAGTAGCACAGATGTTCATAATTACACACTTTATATTTGGCTAAGTAATAATGAAAATAATTTGCAAAATGATTTGCTTAATAAAAAGTTTAGCGCTAAAGTGTCTGTGAGAGCTATCACAGGGTAGGAAAATATTTACAAAAAACTATATTTATGGTAATATCAAGGATAGAGAAGGAGTTTGACTATGGAATTTCAAAGAGAACAGGAACTTAAAATTGGTGAAAAGGATTATTATGTTGTTGATGTGTTAAAAATTGATGGAAATACATATTTATATACACAAGAAATTAGAGATGGCGAATTAGTTGAAAATGCGTATGTTGTATTTAAATATGATTCAGAAAAAAATGGTATGTCTATAATAAAAAATGAAGAAAAACTTAATGATCTTTTAAATAAATTTGCTGAAAATATTATGAAAGATTTGGGGGATAGTAGTAATGAATAGCGAAAGTGTAATTAATACTGAGGAAGAAAAAATTAATGAGTATGTAAACGAACAAGCAATGGAAATTTCACAAATTAACGAAATGGTTAAAAAACTTGAAGAAATCAATCTAGCTGATTTAAAAGACATGAATATAAATGAAATAAATGAAATTATAGAGTCTTTAACAAGCATAGATAAGGATGCCGATGGTTTGTATCAAGCTATTTCAGAGATGGTTCAAAGTGGTTCATACGATATGGATTTAGTTGAAAATTTCAATGCGGCATATTGGCCATTAAAAAGTGAGTTATATGATAAAACGATTGAAGCTGGAAAAATAAAAACCATTATAACTGAAAAAACTGCTGAGCAAAATCAAATTATAAATGACGCTGAAGCCAAAGTTGCTTTAGGAAATAAAACCATTGAAGAACTTAATAAGCAAAAAGATTTATATCAAAAGAACATGGTTGATATTAATAAAGAAATAAATAATATTAATGCTGCTCTTAATAATAATGCTGGAATTCCTGAAAGCTCTGTCGATAAATTAAAAGATTTGATTGAAAAAAGAGAACAAGATTTAGAAGATGTACGTAAAAAAATAATGGATGTAAATCGAAAATTAATATCAGCTGTTAAATCTGTTAAAGATCAAATGAAAGCTATTGAAGATGCGAGAAAAGTATTAGAAGAATTGAATCAAGGTGTTAATTTAGCTACAGATATTAAGAAACCAACTATTGATGAAGACAAAATATTAAATGAAGGTGATTTAGACAACAAAAAGACGGTTGAGCCAACTAAAAAAACTCCAGTAGAAGATGATTCTCAGTCTCTAACCGATTCAAATAATAAAAAATCATCATCAACTGGTAGTGCGTCTACAACACCTACTTCCGACGATAAGAAAAAAGATAATCTTGAAAATGGAGTTAAGGCACCAATTGCAAATGGATTACCTGAAGGTATAGACATATCTCAAATAAAAGTTGTTTTAAATGAAGAAGAAACAATGAAAGATTATCGTAACTCTGGTTATGATCAAAACGCAAATGGATGGTATTTTAGCCCATCAGAGGATGAATATGTTATGGGGTATAATCCTATAAATGACCCATTATTCAGAATTTATGATTACTATAAAAAAGAGTACGAAATTGATAAAGAAAAAACTATGCAAAATTATCGTAACTCTGGTTATGATCAAAATGCAAATGGATGGTATTTCAGTCCATCAGAGGATGAATATATCATGGGCTATGATCCTTTAAACGATCCACTTTTCCAAGAAAAAGTGGAAAAATGGGTCTTAGTTGGTAGAGGAAGAAATGATTTTGGACTAGATCCACAGAAAAAAGATCCAGAGCCAACACCATCTCCAGAACCAACGCCAGAACCTGTTCCGGAACCAATTCCAACGCCAGAACCAACTCCAACACCGGAGCCAGTGCCAGAGCCTATTGATGATAAGGATATGTGTACTGTAAAATTTATAGTTCCAAATTTCCAAGAGGAAAATCATCCGGATTTTGAATGGAAAGTTATAAAAGTAAAAAAAGGTGAGCCAGCCTTAATGACTGATATACCAAACTTGCCACCTGAATATAAATTTAATGGTTGGGTTGATCGCTTAAGTCAACCATTTGATCTTAACACTCCAGTAAATGAAGATTTAGAACTACATAGTAATTTAGAAAAGTTGATGAAAATCACATTTACTTATGGAAGTGAAGACAACAAAAAACAACATATTCAATATGTTGAAAAAGGAACAATACTTTCTAAAGGATTTCAACAACAACTTGCCGATCTAGTTGATCGCCCTGAGTTTCACAAAAAAACCCAAGAATTTAGAAAATGGTATCTTTCTGGAGATAGCAAGCAAACAAAAGTAGATTTAAATCAACCAATCGAAAGTGATATAGAGCTTGATGCTAAATATGGCTTTAGATGGGAAAAGGTTGCAGCTGTCGCAGCAGGAGTTGCTTTAGGTGTTTCAACAAAAGCATTTGATACCGTTATTGCTCCAGGATTAGGTGAAGGAATATCTGCAGCTGTTGCAGGACTTGCATCTGGTGCTGTATCATATAAGTTAAGAAATCATAAAGACGTTGATTATACTATATATGATAATCAAGAGTTAAAAGGTGTAAAAAAAGCCAAAGAGCACCTGGTTAATTATTTTAGAAGAGATAAACACATTAAAGATTTAAATACGTTCCTTAAAACATTTGCTATTACTGCTGGTTTAACTGGTGCTTATAGTAAATTTCAAGCTTCTCAGGTAAAAGCTAATCCAACACCTAGTAATACGCCAAGCAATACACCGCAAACAACTACTCCAACAAATAATATTCAAGCGCCTACCAATACAGCGTCAGTAAATACTCCTAATATAGGAAATGGTGGTACTATCGGTGATTTTGATCCTAATAGTATTAAGAACGTCTATGACACTGCATCTTATGCTGTTAATAATGTTCATGCAGAAAATCCACTAATGCAATACATTGGTAATGGTAAAATAGCCGAGGCCTTTTATGGTAATACGAGAATTCCATTAACTGATAATATGAGCATAACTGATATCATGAACGCATTTAAAAATGCTGGGGTTAATGTTACAGATCCTAACAAGTTGGCTTACAATTTAGTTAGTCCAGAAGGAATTCCAATTTCGTGGATAAGTCATGGTCAATTGTTAAAGGGTTTAGGTAGTGTAGCAAAAACAGCCGGAGGAATGGTAAGATAATGGAAAATAATAGTTTATTTGAAGAAAAAGTAATTGAAGTTGGAGATAATACTTTATATTATGTAGTAAAACAAACCCTTTACAATGGTAAAATTTATTTGTTTGCTAATGAATTAAAAGATGAAAATACTCCAACTGAGTACATGGCAATTTTAAGAGTTGACAATAATGATGACAAAATTATTATTGCTATGGAAAAAGATGATAATATTATAAATCCTTTAATTGAGATTTTTAGTAATTTATTAGAAAAATAGAGTCGTCATTGATGACTCTTTTTTTATCTAATTTATTGACAAAGAAAATGAATGTTTGTAAAATTAACATGTAATATGATAAATAACCGTAAGGAGTAATTAAGATGATTAAAACCATAAGGACAAGCTTTAATGATTTTCTAAGAGATTTAAACGAAATAACATTAAATTACAAAGATAAAAGCATTATAGAATTGGATCAAACAATTGATAATATTTTAGAACTAGAAAAAGAAGCCGAACAGTTTTTAAAAGAGTCGTTGCTAAAAGAAGATGATGACCTATCGAAGAAAAAGCTGAATATCGATTATATCAATTTTCGAAAAAAAACTTACGACATGGCTATTTATGTTCAAAAAGTTAAAACGCTGAAATTTGAAACCAAAGAAGAGTTAGAAGATGCGGTAAATGAACTTCAAAAAAAAGTCAGCTTAAATAATAAGTTAATACAGGAAGGCCTTAGAAGAAAGAAAATAAGTAATGATAGTATTAAAGCTTTGGAAGATGACATTAAACGTTTAGTTAAAGAAATGAATAGTGTTCCTTTAACAAATATTGATGTTATTAATAAAATAAAAGAAGAGATTAATCATAAAAAAGATAAGATTGAAGAAAATAAACATCAAATAAATATTTATAATCGAATTATGTTTAGAATTAAAAGTGATCAAAATAGGCAAGAAGAAAAACTAACGGAGGCCGCCGAAGCATTAAAAAAATATAAAAAAGAAAATGATGATATTAAAAATGAATCAATATTAAATGAACAGGATGAGGCAAAAGGCGAAAATGTTAACGAAAATAATGACGTCGAAGTAAGTGATAACATATTAAAAACTGACAATGAACAAATTGAGGACAAAGAGCCTAAACCTGAAACGCCAGACATGATTAAAA
This sequence comes from uncultured Bacilli bacterium, assembly GCA_934101595.1. Lineage (GTDB taxonomy): Bacteria > Bacillota_I > Bacilli_A > RF39 > UBA660 > RGIG1752. Next base: position 397,219 of record CAKORR010000001.1, on the reverse strand, counting down.
TTCCTCTTGAGGATTTAGATGAAAAAAATAAAGAATTTTGCAAAGTAACTCTAATTATACCAGTGTTTAACGAGGATGGCACAGTAAAAACTAAAGTATGGAAAGAAGTTAAGGCAGAGAAGGGAACACCTCTAAAATTAAATGAAAATCCAGAATTTCCTGATGAATGGCTTTTTAACGGATGGGTAGATAAAGATAATGAATTATACGATAATAATAAACCGGTAACTAGGGATATAATATTACGCGGTGATTTATTAAGATTGATAAGGGTTAACTTTCATTATGGCAAAAAAATGGATCAAAAATCTACATTTTATATAAAAAAAGGTGAAAGCCTTGATGAAAAGAATCTTGCTATAGTTAAGAATAATGCTAATGAGTCTGCTTCTTTTACAAAGGTATTATCATCTTGGCAGAAAAGAAGTGATAATGGTCAAAAAAACTTTGACATTTCAACAAAATTATTAAAAGATACAGATTTATATTCAACGTATAGATTTGATTGGAAGAGGGTGGCTTCCGTGGCTTTAGGCTTTGCTTTAGGTGTTTCGTCCTCAGTTATAGATTCAAGAAAGGGCCGTGGCGTAAGTGCTCTAGGAATGGCTATTGCTTCGGAAACTATTAATAAACTTTATAGCTTTGTATTAAGAAATAGTGAAAATACGTATGAATCCTATAATCCAAACTTTAAAGGATTAAAAAGAGCCACAAAAAAAGTTAAGGAATTTTTCTTAGATTCTGAAAATATTAAAAATATAAAATCTTTTTTAGATACATGCACATATACTAGTCTAGGCGTAGGAATAAGCACCATAAAAAGATAGAAAGTGTATAAAAAGTTGTGAAATGTTCACAATTTTTTTTAATTTACATCCTTTTCATAGTATAATAAAGGTAGATAAGTTAGGGAGATATTATGGAAGAAAAACTTGCACGTATGAAAGAATTGATTGATGTATTAAATAATGCGTCAATTATGTATTATCAAGAAAGTAAACCGGTTATGAGTGACTATGAATATGATAAGTTGTATGATGAACTAGTTCTTTTAGAGCAAGAAACTAATACTGTATTATCAAATAGTCCTACTATTAATGTTGAACCGGATAGTGTAACATCTCTAAAAAAAGTGGAACATCCTAAACCCATGTTATCACTTGCAAAAACTAAAAACGTTAGTGATTTAGAGTCTTTTTTAGGTGATGAAAATGGTCTTTTGTCTTGGAAACTTGATGGCTTAACAATTGTTTTAACATATGAAAATGGTTTATTAACAACAGGCGTTACTAGAGGTAATGGCGTTGTTGGTGAAATAGTAACAGATAATGTAAGAAGGTTTAAAAATATTCCATTAAGTATTCCGTTTAAAGAAAAACTTGTTATTCGTGGAGAGGCTGTAATAAAGTATTCGGATTTTGAAAAAATGAACGGAGAACTCGGTGATGATGAGAATACATATAAAAATCCGCGGAATTTGTGTTCTGGAAGTGTTAGACAACTTGATAGCAATATAACTGCCAAAAGAAATGTTAATTGTATAATATTTGCTCTCATAGAAGCTGGACACACAAAATTTAAAAAGAGAGAAGAAGAGTTTTCTTTTTTAAAGGAAAATGGATTTCAAACTGTAGATTATGTTTTAGTTACAAAAAACAATATTGCTCTAGAGGTGGAAAACTATAAAAAGAAAATTCAAACTTTTGACATTCCATCCGATGGATTAGTTTTAACTTTTAATGATATAGAGTATGCTAATAAACTTGGTAGTACAGCCAAATATCCTAAACATTCAATTGCATTTAAGTGGAAAGATGAAACTGCTAAAACAAAATTGCTAAGTGTTGATTGGATGGTTTCAAGAACTGGTCTTATAAACCCTGTGGCGGTATTTAACCCAGTTGAACTTGAAGGAACGATTGTATCAAGAGCATCAATTCATAATATATCCATTATAAAAAAGTTAGAATTAGGTATAAATGATGAGATACTAGTTTATAAAGCTAATATGATAATTCCTCAAATCGCTGATAATTTAACGCGTAGCAACAATTTAATTATCCCTAATACATGCCCAAGATGTGGTTATAAAGCAGAAATAAAGAAAGAAAATGATAGCGAATCACTTTATTGTTTAAATGAATTCTGTGTTTCAAAATTAATTAAAAAATTAAGCCTTTTTTGTAGTAGAAACGGAATGAATATAGAAGGCTTGTCTGATGCAATTTTAGAAAGATTTATAGACGAAAAAATTATATACGATTATTATAGTATTTATCATTTGGATAATTACAAGGAAGAAATAATTACATTAGATGGGTTCGGTGAAAAATCATATTTGAATCTCATTGCTAGTATAAATAAAAGTCGTAAAGTTAAATTAGCAAATTTTATATATGCTTTAGGAATACCAGATGTTGGTTTATCTCGAGCGAAGCTTATTTGTAACCATTATCATAATAATTTTAATGATATTAGAAATGCTTCATTAGATGAATTAGGAAGTATTATTGGCGTTGGTGAAATAATTGCTAAAAATATAATAGATTATTTTAATAATGAGCAAATAAAAAGTGAAATATCTAATCTTTTAAAAGAAATACAATTTGCTGATGCTACCTTAAAAACTGCAAAATTAGCTAATTTGAGCTTTGTTATTACAGGATCCCTAAATCATTTTGATAATCGAGATGATTTAGTTGATTTGATTGAAAAAAATGGAGGAAAAAAAACAGCTAGTGTTTCAAAAAATACTAATTATCTTATAAATAATGATGTTAACTCAACATCTCAAAAAAACCAAAAAGCCAAAGAATTAGGAGTTAAGATAATCACAGAAGAAGAATTCTTAAATATGATTGGTGAAACAAACGAATAAAAAACAATATAAAAAGAAGGTGTAGTAATGGAAAAATTAATAATTTGTTTTAGTATATTCTATTTAGGATCTTTTTTAGGGTGCATTATTGAAGAGATATGGTGTTTAATAACCAGGCATAAATTTGAAATAAGGAAAAGTATGGTATATGAACCACTGATTCCTATATATGGCTTTTCAGCATTATTAATTGTACTTATAGCTGACAAAGTTGGATATAATCTTTTAAAAGTGTTTTTTATAGGGGCTATTACAGCTTCAATAGTTGAGTATTTTAGTAGTTATTTTCAAGAGAAAATATTCCATACTAAATCATGGGATTATTCTAAATTTTTTCTAAATCTTCATGGAAGAATTAATCTATTGTATTCCATAGGTTTTGGCTTATGTTCTGTGGCATTTATAAAGAATTTGAAAAAATTGGCATTATTTATAGTTTATAATTGCAATATAAATCTTTTGTTTACTATAGCTACTGTTTTGTTAGTAATTTTTATGTTTGATATGATAATAAGTTTTTTAGCAACTTATCGTCAGAAAAAAAGACGAGAAAAAGGAAAGCCAAAAACAAAGTTGGATAAATTTTTGGATAAGAGATATCCCGATGAGAGACTTGATAGAATTTATTCCAACAGTGTATATATAAAGGATAAAAAATGATTAATGTAAGTAAAGTATTTAATGATAGGCCAAAAGTGTTTAAAACAGATCTTGAAAAAGAAGTATATGATACTTTAGATAAACTAAAAATCGAATATAACCGAGTTGTAACTGATGAGGCTATAACTATGGAAGATTGTGTAAATATAAAAAATGCTTTAGAAACCGAAATAGTTAAAACTCTCTTTTTGTGTAATCAAAAAAAGACAAAATTTTATTTATATGTTACAAAATCTAATAGAAGATTTGATACTAAAATTTTTTGTAAAAAGCTTGGGATTTCGCGTGTGTCATTTGCGAGTGAAGAGCTATTGATGGAAAAAATGAAAGTAAACATTGGAGCAACTAGTGTATTTTGTCTATTGAATGATAAGAAAAATGCTACATCGTTTGTAATTGATAAAGATATTCTAAAGATGCCATACTACGGATGTAGCGATACCACTACAACTGGTTATATGAAAATTAAAATGGAAGATTTGTATAAATTTTTAAAATATGTAAATCATGAAATTTATATTATAGATGTGGAGGACGTATGAAAAATAGAGGAAATATTATAATAATCGAAGGGCCACAAGGCGTCGGTAAAAGCACAATGGCCAATTTTTTAAGAGATAATTTGCCTGCTTGTAATCTTTATCGTCTAAGTGGAATTCCCGACAAATCAGTTACGGCACATGATAAATGTAAGACCATGTATTTGGGTTTAATAAATTATATAGAGGCTTTAGAAGAAACTGGATTGAATCTTGTTTTTGATAGAACATTTTTTACTGAGCAAGTGTTTGCTGAATTGGGCTATAAACCATATGATTTTACTTTAGTATACGAAAGATTATTAAAAAAATTGTCAGAGTTAGATTATAATATTTATTTTGTTGTATTGTATTTAAAAAATACCGATATTTATGAAGATAGAATAATAAGACAACATCATCAATATCAGGCGTTTAGTAAAGAAAATAGCATTAATCAGCAAAATGCCTATTTGAAACTTATAGACAACATAAAATATAAAACTATTAATAAAATAAAAATTCCTACTGATGATTTTAGAAAGGCTTATAATACTTTAATTAAAAAGATACCGATATTAAGAGAAAACAACATTATTTATAAATAAAGGAGGTTTGTATGTTTAAACTGGTTTCGAAATTTAAACCAACCGGTGATCAACCGGAAGCTATAAAAAAATTGGTTGATGGAATTAATAATAATGAAAAATATCAGGTTTTAAAAGGCGTAACTGGTAGTGGTAAAACATTTACAATGGCAAACGTAATCGCCAGTGTTAATAAACCAACTTTAGTATTGGCTCACAATAAAACTTTAGCGGGTCAATTATATGCTGAATTTAAAGAGTTGTTTCCCGAAAATCACGTTGAATATTTTGTATCTTATTACGACTATTATCAGCCGGAAGCTTACGTGCCATCTAGTGATACATATATTGAAAAAGATGCTTCAATAAATGATGAAATAGATGAACTAAGGCATGCTGCAACCAGTGCTTTAATAAACTATAAAGATGTGATTGTAATTGCTTCTGTTTCGTGTATCTATGGAATTGGTGAAAAAGAAGAATATGAAAAGAATATGCTAATACTTTCCCAAGGTGATAAAATAGATCGAAAACAGATATTAGACAAGCTTGTGGATATGACTTATGAAAGAAATGAATTAGATTTTCATAGAGGAACGTTTCGTTCAAAAGGTGATGTAATAGATGTTATACCAGTCAATGAAAAAAAAGAAGGTATAAGAATTGAGCTGTTTGGTGATGAAATTGAAAGAATACTTACATTTGACCCCATAACTGGTGCAATAATAAAATCTAAAAAGAGTGTTACCATTTCCCCAGCTAGTCATTTTGTTACCTCACCAGAAAAGCTTAAAGAGGCTATAAGAAGAATTGAAGATGAATTAAAAGATAGACTTGAAGTGTTAAAAAACGAGAATAAATTACTTGAAGAACAAAGATTACGAGAAAGAACAAATTATGATATAGAAATGCTTAGAGAGACTGGCTTTTGTAATGGGGTTGAGAATTATTCACGTCATTTAAGCTTGCGTAATGAAGGGGAAACACCAAGTACTCTAATGGACTTTTTTGGTGACGATTATCTTTTATTAGTTGATGAGTCCCACGTTACAATTCCACAAGTTAGAGGTATGTATAACGGTGATAGAGTGCGTAAACAAACGCTAGTTGACTATGGATTTAGACTTCCAAGCGCTCTAGATAATAGACCACTAAAATTTGATGAATTTGAAAATAAAATAAACCAGGTTATTTATGTTTCGGCAACACCAGGTGATTATGAACTTGATAAAGCAAGTAATGTTGTTGAGCAGTTAATTAGACCTACAGGACTTTTAGATCCTACTATAACCGTTAAGAAAACCGATAATCAAATAGATGATATAATTGAAGAAATAAGAAAACGAAAAGAAATAAATGAAAGAGTTCTTATTACAACATTAACAATTAGAATGAGTGAGGAACTTACCAATTATTTAAAAGAAATGGGTATTAAAGTTGCCTATTTACATAGTGAAATAAAAACTTTAGAGAGGCTAAAGATTATTAAAGATCTTCGTCAAGGTATATATGATGTAGTAGTTGGAATAAACTTGTTAAGAGAAGGAATTGATATTCCAGAAGTAAGCTTGATTTGTATTTTAGATGCTGATAAACAGGGCTTTTTACGTAGTGATCGCAGTTTAATTCAAACAATTGGAAGATGTGCCAGAAATGAACATGGTCATGTAATTATGTATGCTGATACTTATAGTGAAGCAATGGAGAAAGCTATTAAAGAAACTACTAGACGCCGTGAGATTCAAAATAGATATAATATAGAACATAACATTATTCCTAAAACTATAAAAAAGGAAATTAAAGAAATAGTATCTAATGAAATAGATAATGAATCAAGTAAACCAAAAATGAGTAAAAAAGAACTTAATAATATGTTAATAAGAATAGAGGAAGAAATGAAAGAGGCGGCTAAAAATATGGATTTTGAAAGAGCTGCAGAGCTTAGAGACATATTATTTGAGATGAAAGCGGAGATGAAAAAATGAATATACTTATAACAGGTGCTTCAAGCGGTATCGGAAGAGATATGGCAAAGTATTTAGATAAAAGTGATAATAAACTTATTTTAGTTGCACGTGATAAGAAAAAGCTTAAAGAACTTCAAAAAGAATTAAAGACTGTTTCAGAGATTTATCCCTGTGATTTAAAAAATATGAATGAAGTAAGAAAATTATATGATACTTATAAGAACAAAATCGATTTTCTTATTAACAATGCCGGATTTGGTTTGTTTGGTTTATTCTATGAAACAGATTTAGAAAAAGAACTGGAAATGATTGATGTAAATATAAAAGCTGTTCATGTGTTAACGAAACTATTTTTACAAGACTTTGTAAAAAAAGATAGTGGTAGAATACTAAATGTATGTAGTTCAGCAGGATTTATGGCTGGACCTAGACTAAATACATATTATGCGACTAAAAATTATGTAACGAAGCTTACAATGGCTATAAACGAGGAATTACGCAGGATGAAAAGTCATGTTCATATAAGCGCCTTATGTCCTGGTCCGGTCAATACCAATTTTAACAAGGTGGCTAATGGCTTTTTTGAAATAAAAGGTGCCACAAGTGAGTATGTGGCAAGATATGGCATTGAAAAATGTTTGAAAAATAAAATGATAATAGTGCCAACTTTCAAAATTAAGTTAGGAATATTTATGTTAAGATTTATTCCTTTTCGTTTACAACTTATGATTATTTATCATATTCAAAAAAAGAAAAGTGTAATATCCTAGAATTATAAGTAATTATGTGATATAATTACTCCATGGGGCAGTAATGGTTTCGACATGTATTGCTATGCATGACTGCAAGTGGCTGAGTGCCTAACACTCAAAATTAAAATTAAATGACGAAACTAATTATGGTTTCGCTCCTCTAGCATTTGCTGCTTAATTTAAATTAAGTTTGGGAGCACTCATCTACTTTTTTCTTACGTAGAGTATATGGGTTCGATTTAGTAAGATATATTTTTATAGATTCTTGTGCTATAAAAATGAATTATTACAAGAAAATAAACATATAGGTGTGTTAAGAGCCAGTATGTTTATCAATTAAATCTAACTAAACTTGTAGATGTTATGTAATAGGATATATTGGACAGGAGTTCGATTCTCCTCTGCTCCACCATATTGATAGTAAACTCGAACTTTTTCGAGATAATATAAAAACTACTCTCAAATTAAATTGAAAGTAGTTTTATTTTGACAATTTAGAAACACACTTGCAAATTGACATAATCAATTAGCGTATGTAAAATGATTGTCTTTTCAAATCCTAAATTTTATTATAATCAGTATGTTTTTTTATTATTTTTTTGGACTCCTATTATAATCTTGTTTATCATAACTAAAGCGTTCTAGTATTTCTGATAAATAATTTGCATATCTTTCTTTGATGTAAGCAACAAATTTTTCTTGTTGTGCTGTAAGAACTTGTTGTATCATATCTTTATCGTTAATATTAAACTTTGGTGTAAAGCAATCGAAATATGCTTTTTCTAGTTCAACATAACGAGCATAATCTTTGTGTGATGTATTATCAATTATCCTACTATCGAAATATGCTTTATTAACTCGTTCAACAGATTCCATTGAATCGTGTTCACCACCATCAACACTTTTATATACAAAACCTTTTCCAAAATTAGTACGGTGATCAATTTTTTTAATATCGTTATTAATCAATATTGTTTTTTTTTGAGATTCAGCCAAAACAGCATATTCAGGTTTTAAAAAACCTCTTTTATCATACATGTTATCAGACATAATTTTACCTCCCTATAAAATTATAACATATTTTATTATTTTTTGATATTTTAATAATTTTATAGTATTAATCGAGTTAGTTTATAGTTATTACTAATTATTAACTATGTCCTAAAAGTTGTTCTACTTCTTCCCTTAAGGCACCAAATTCATTGATACTTGAACTATTCGAGTTTAAGTAATAAAGGCTAATTAGAGATAGTTAGTTTTTATATACAAATAATTCCCAATGATGCTTTTAATAACTGCGTTATAATTATCATTGAGAATAAATATTATTTAATAAAATTAGTCTATTACTTGTTTTTTCCGTTGTCTAAAGATTTTTTTACACTTTGGCACACAGGAATTCGTTCCCTTCCCATTGCTACACCAAGTCTACACTCTCCTAAAACTTCTGCGTTTTCTAAATCATTATTAGCAAAATCCAACAAATTTATTGCGTTTGGTTTTTGAGCGATTTCTGAAGCACCTATATATTCTTTTGTTTCCATATCAAGTCCAAAATTAGCATCTTTAGCAATTTCTATCATTCCAAATTTGCAGAAATAATATTTTCACTAGAGTCTGGTACATAAACTGTTATTTCATTTATGGAAAAATTTTTATTTTCTACTCCTTAACTAAAATCTAAAATAATATATCCAGATTGAGGAAATACATATTGAACTTGATAATCATATATACCTTGTCGCAAATTTTCATCATTTCGTATTTGCCAAATGTCAAAATGTTGATTTGAGTTCAAAGCAATTTCCTTGCCACAAAATTTTAATGATTTCTGAAAAAATCCAGAAGTTTTTTCCTTGACTTGTTTTATTTTATCTTTTATGAAAGCCCTCCCTATGATCACTTATATCTCTAATAAACATTTTTTCTCATATTTGACAAATCATTTTGTAAACTTAAAGCAATAATTACTTTTTATATTATTGGATTTTGATTTTTAATATAATTAATGATATATTAGAGCTATAATTATGGGGTGATTTAATGGCTTCACTTAAAGTTAAAGATATAGAAATAATCTACGATGATGAAAAGAATATAAATGATATAAAAAACGTTATTACTAACAATTATCAACTTTTTCAAATGATATTGGGTAGTAAAAAAAAGATTAGTTTAGTGGAAGACAGTGATGAAGATACGCTGTATATATGTAATTTTGATGATTTTTTTTCTGAAGCTATAAATCAAATTTTTAATCCAACAGCTTTTGGTAATCCTAAGGATCATAAAGACTTATTAATTCAGTTTTATTTAGAATATTTAATTAGGAATAATTCAAATTTTAAAAAAGGCCTTTTTGAACCAAATAATGGTCTCTCTGATGAATTACTTATCGACTTTTTAGCTTACTTTTATTATACAAAAACCTCCAATTTCAATGATTTTGTAGATTATCTAAAAAATAGACAAGATTTTGTTAAAATTATAGAATGGACAAAAAAAGAAATTCGCTTTGAACTATACAATTATATTCTAAAGTGTACCGGCGAGAATTTAAAAAAATATTATTTTGATATGCTAGATAGCGTTAGTGATATAGTTGGTTTTTCCTTAAATAAAATGCTTGATAGCAGAATGCAACGTGAAGCAGAAAATAATGTAGAATTGCCAAAAATAACAATGCATGAATTAGATAGTTTATTTATTGAATTTTTAAATTATATAAATGCACCCGAAGATTGGCATAAAATATATAACAATCTTAAAATCAATAATCAGATTGTATTTAAAAAGGATACCAATAACTGTAGCAAATCAAAATGTTATAAAAATGAAAATGGCGTTTGGAATATTTATATTGATGGTAACGAAACCATAGAGACATTTTGTGCGTTTGTTCATGAGTTTATGCATTACATATCTATTCATAAACTTTCTAAAACATCTAATTTTTCTCTTGAAGAATTTCCTAGTATTTTTTTTGAGAATATTGCCAAACAATTTTTAAAAGATAAAGGCTATCAACAAAGTATAATTGATAAAATTTTAGAATTTAGAAACAAAGACAATGAGGAAATATTTGCTAGTTTATTTTCATTATTTATGGATTTAAAAACGAGCATTAATGGTTTTTCTATCTCAAGGGAACAAAGGATATCATGTTGGAGGAATTATTTTAACCAAGTGGAAGAAAATAAAAAAGAACTAATAAAATTTATACGAAATATGGGTGAAGAAATTGAGGATGACTATTTTGGACATATTGATATCGATATCGAAAGTGCAGTAGACAATGATTGCGATACTTATACTAATGCATTTATAGAAGAAGGCGTATATATTATTGACGGTTATCAATATTTATTTGATACTTATTTAGCCGAAGAATTATTAAATCAAGTTAATAAAGATGGCTCAGTAATAGCTAAAATGATTAACATCACTGAAGATTTAGAGAATGTCAGTTTAAAAGATGTAATACATGAATTTAGTATAAAAGGATTAACTGATAGTCAAATAGGAGAAAAAACTATGAACTAGTTATTTACATTTTTGAGTAAACAAATGCGAAAAAGAGAGCTTATCTTATCAACATTATGCTATAGTTAAAGTGAATTTATTACTAACCTTTTTAACAATTTTATCACTATATTAGTGAAAGGCGATAATATGGATAAGATTTACGATGAATATTTTGAGAAAATTTATGAATGGGCTCTTAAAAAAACTAATAACAGATTTGATGCTGAGGATTTAACAAATAGTGTTTTCTTAGCAATCTTTGAATATCTAAACAAAGATATAAAAATAGAAAAAATTAATAATTTAATATGGAAAATAGCTTATAATATTTGGTGCACTAAAGCAAAAAAGTATATTAAAGAGAAAGATAATATAGTTATTGATGAAGAAAAACAGCCGTTAAATACAAATGACATGACTGCCAAAATTATTTTTAGAGAAATATTTTATGATTTAGAAAATATCGGATTTACCAAAAATGAAAAATATGCATTTAAACTTTTTTACCTAAAAGGCCTTTCAATAAAAGAAATAAGCGAAGCATTAAATACAAATGAATCAAATATTAAATATTATTTGTATAGTGCAAGGAAAAAAATAAAGGAGAGATATTATGAATGATAATAGTTTAGATAAGTATTTAAACATAGTTAATGATGAGAAAGAGAAAATTGGTTTAGGAGAGTATACACCTTTATATCCAATGCTAAGAATTGAAAACAACAGATTATATATTGGTATACTTATGACATCAAAAACCGCATCTGTGTGGGATAGCAATTGTGAAATTTTACCTGATTATTGGGTATTAATTGACATTGAAAATGAAATAATTTTAAAAGTTAATAAAACCGCAGATAATTCGTTTGTAGCTAATAATGTAATACCTAAAAAAAATATTGCTAGGGAAAAAGAAATTTCAAAGTATACAGTGCAAAAAATGTTGCAATATGAAAATTATATAATAGATGATATAAAAAATGATGAATTGCCAATTCAAAAAAAATTATCTTCTATTTTGGGTGACGAAATAACAATTGATGGAAATAAGGTTAAAATAAATGAATATCTATTATCCAACTTTGGAGAAGAAATAAAAGAAAAAGTAAAGGATTTGGTTGACTTTATTGTTAATTCTAAATATAGTCGAATTACGTTTTACTATGAAATGCTATATAATGAAATATTAGATGAATATAAGGCTAATTACAATATTGATAAAGACAAGATAAAATTATGTATAGAAATTATGAACAGCTACTATAGTGGAATAATAGGAATTGATAATTTCTTTAATCTGTAATGTTTATTTATAGTTTAAAATAATAATATAAAGAGGCATTTATGCGTTATGTTTGCGGTTGGGATTAATAGCGTCTTTGATAATTTATTTAATCTTGGTAATTTAAAGAACATAAACAATGATTTAAAAATAAAAGAAGAATCTTATGACAAGATTATTTATAAGGCAACAATAAATAATGAAGAGATATACTTTGTAATTGGCAAAAATACAAGTAAAATGTATACTTCAAAATTAACTACAAGTGATATCGATACTGATATAATTATTACAACTAAAGAAGGAACAATACCTCTAGATACTATGATTAGGGTAAAAGAAATTACTGATGGTAAAACGTATGAATCCATAATGAAGCTAATAAATTCTACAGACGTTGACATGTATGATTTATCACTTTTCGCAAAATCCATTGATAATTATATAACTAAGATTAATGGCAACACATTTGAAGTTAAAATCCCACTAAAAGAAGAATTTAAAAATAAAGATTTAGTTGTTTACTATATTAATGATAAATCCGAGGTTAAAGAAGAGCAAAATGAAGATACAAAAATCACTAATTCGACAACTAGTGATAATATAATGATATACTTTAGCATTGTCATTGTAGAGTTATTAAGCGTAGGTATTTATTTAAAAGGAAAAATGAAAACTTATAAGGTGCAATAGAGCACCTTTTTGCATATGTTAAAAATTATTGCTCATACTAATATAGGAGGATATTAGTATGGAAAATATAAATGCATTAAATGAAATAAGCAAAGGGGCATCAATGGGTGTTGATGCTATAAGTTACATAATTGATAAGGTTGACGATGAAAAATTCAAAAAACTATTAAGCGATCAAAAATCATTTTATGAGGAGATAAAGTGTGATATTATGGATCTTTTTTCAAGATATGATTCTGAAGAAAGTCCAAGTGATACTACAACTTTAAACAAAGCCATGACTTGGTCCAGCATTAATATGAAAACCCTTAAGGATCACAGTCCGTCTAAGATAGCTGAGCTTTTGTTAAACGGTACAAACATGGGAATTATAGAAGGAAGAAAGATACTAAATAATAAAGATATAGATGAGTCTGTTGAAAAAATAATTGACCGTTTTGTTAAAGAGCAAGAGTGCTTTGTAGAGAGCTTAAAAGATTTTTTATAGTTGTTTATTTGTACATTTTTTGATATAGTAAATTATTGAGAGAGGGATTTGGATGGAAAAAGAAAAATGTACATTAATATACAATCCTGTTTCGTCAGGATTTAATAATAAAACTTTAGATAAAGTATTAAAAAAACTAGATGAAAAATATGAAATTAATGCCAAGAAAAGTGAATATGCTTTTCATGCAATTGACATAGCTACAGAGGTTAGTGATGAAAGTGACTTAATTGTATCTTACGGCGGTGATGGAACATTTGGTGAAATTATTCAAGGTACTTATAACACGAATACAAAAGCTCGATTAAGTCATATACCTATTGGAACAGCTAATGATTTACGCAAAAACTTTAACCTTTCCAAAAATCCAGTTAAAACCGCAAGTTTAATAATGGATGGACAAGATAAGAAGTTAGACATTTTTACAATAAATGACGTTCCTTTTTCTTATGTTAGTGCATTTGGTTATTTTGCAAATGTTCCTTGTAAAACAACGAGTGAGTTAAAAAAACGTTTAAAATACCTAGCATATTTAATAGTAGGCTTAGAAGAGTTTAAGAATAGTAAGCCTATAGTTTATGATATGACAGTTACTCATGATGGAGAAACATTTAATGAACAAGCTATAGTCGGAACTTTTACTAATTCGAAAGGTTTTGGAGGAATGAATCTTTTTAATAATGTATCTTTGGATGACGGATGTTTTGAAACAACTTTTGTAAGAAATATGGAAAAAAAGGATATGTTATTATTAGCGAAAGATATAGTCTTAAAAAAATTCGACTTGCATAATTATCCTGAGCTAATAAATCACTTTAGTGCCGAAGAAATTAACATCGTTTTTAATAATTTTGCTCCCGATGATCCAATTGATTTAGATGGAGACTTTGCAAGAGTGCTAACTAAAAAAGATAAAAATTCCTACACAATAAAAAAAGGAAAAACGATAAACGTTCGTTTTCCTAAATAATTTTAATATATTTCCGTGAATCTTTTAATATTTCTTTAACGAATATTGAAGGATTTTTTTTGTTTACCAAAAGAAATACATGGTTTTTAGTCCTTGTAATAGCAACGTAAAACAATCTTCGCTCTTCATCAAATTTATAAACAGATTTGCTTGTTTGAAAATACTTTAAAACTTTTTCATCTCTTTTTAACGACGGCAGTCCATATAATTCGTTTGCAAGATTTAATATTATTACTTCATCACTTTCTAAGCCTTTCGATTTGTGAATTGTCATATACGTTATTTTTCTATCAATATCATTCTTATATATTATTTTATTGTTATCTAAAACAAGTTCATGATCTAAATATTTATTAATGTCAAAGTTATTTCTACCAAGTATTAAAATTTTTTTCTTCGGATTAATATTATCTATTGCTTTTTTTAGTGCTTTTTTATAATTATCATTATAGTATATTATGTAAATTGGTTTATTTGCGCTTTTTTTCGCAATTAGTTTTTTACGGATTTGATAAGGATTTTTTGTTATAAATTTGCTAGCTACTCTTATTAATTCGTTGCTGTTACGATAAGTATTTACTATTTTTAAAGTATTAACTTTTTTAAAATACTTTCGAAAATTAAGAAATATATTAACGTCACATCCTGAAAATCTATATATACTTTGCCAATCATCACCCACAACTAGCAAGTGAGCGTTTGTTTTTTTTATTATACTTTTAATAAGATTGATTCTCAAAAGTGAAGAATCTTGATATTCATCAATTATGATAAATTTATAATTAAGATTAGATTCTTCTAAAGTTGCTATAGAAATCATATCATCAAAATCAATAGCTCCGAGTGCCTTTTTTTCATTTTCATACTCGATTAGACATTTTAAAACGTCAATTGTAATTTTTAGATATTTTTTTGGCAATTTTAAAAAAATCGAAGGATCTAATGCCTGAGAATAGTAAAGAGAAATGATAGTTTTAATAGTTCTTTGGTAACATGCGTTACTTCTTGTAACCTCAGTAATTACGTAGTCTAGATAATCACTTTCAATAATTTTGTAATTGCCTTTTATCATTTTTAGGGCAAGTTTGTGAAATGTTAAAACTTCAACTCCCTGGCAATCATTTTTTAAAAGAGTTGATGATAGACTATTGACCGATTCGTTTGTAAAAGAGATTGCTAGTATTTCATCAGGCTTTAGACCTTTAGCAGTTAATAAATATTTTATTTTGCCAACAATTGTTGTTGATTTACCACTACCAGCGCCTGCTATTACTATTGTATTTTGTTTATCACAAAAAACTACTTTACGTTGATGTTTATCAAGTGGGTACCCATTAATATCATCAAGTAAATAATCATATTTATTATTTTTAAGCATAAATGTCCTTGAACATTTTCCATCCAAGAAGATATTATCATAATAGTCTTTTAATGTCTATCAAATTGTTATATAATCTTTTTGTGATAGTATGAATAATAGTTTTAATGTGATAATGAATTTAAATATAATAAAGAGTTCTATTAAATATATAGACACAGACATATTGGATGCTAGAGGATATACTAATTTATTACAATATAATATGTTAAAGATATTAGAAAAAAAATTTAAGTATATATTAGTTGATAATCTTAATGAAGGATTATTAATTAGATCATTAAATAGTAAAATAGGTATTATCGTAAAAAATATACAAGAAGATTATGTTTATGATGCCATAGTTAATAATATAGCTATCGTAGTCGATAATAAAGATTTCATAAATAGTCTAGTATTAAAAGATGATTTACAGATTTTCTGGTATTTAGACGTTGGTGAAAATATGTTTGGAATTAAAAGTATGGAATCTTTAGGGCCTATAAATGATAAGCATATTAAAGTTAAAGGAATTATCTCTGAAGTATTTAGTGGGAAGAATTATGATATAAAGTGTCAAACGTTTTTAAATGCTAAACATGATAGAAATTCAACTAATTTTTTAATAGATTACAAGAAAGGTAAAAATGTAAATATATCTAACATATATTCTTTAATAAAACCATCGATAAGTATTTTAAGAGCGCCTGATTTTGTAAAAAGTGTAAATAATGAACAATTTTTGAATAAGATGTATAAAACTCAACAAAATTTTGCTATAATTAAAATGCCTTTAAATGTGTGTGTTAAAGAGGCAAGACACAACGATAAAAAGTTAAAGATTATTAAAAGACTTCCTGGCTATTTAATCTTGGCAGTAGATGAGTTTTTTTCACCTGAATCATTAATAACTATTGTTTTGCAAGATAAAGATGATAATTATTTAAAAGAATGCGAAATAATTGAACAAGATTTTTTGGAAAATGATTAAAAACTTATTGACACGACGTGATTAAAATGATATATTAAATTACGTCCAGAGAGTTGGGCGATTAGCTCAGTTGGTTAGAGCACCTGCCTTACAAGCAGGGGGTCATAGGTTCGAGTCCTATATCGCCCACCATTTTTTATGCCGACATAGCGTAACTGGCAGCGCAACTGACTTGTAATCAGTAGGTTGGGGGTTCGACTCCCTCTGTCGGCACCATCTTTGTTGGAGGGATAGCGAAGTGGTCAAACGCGGCAGACTGTAAATCTGTTCCCTCGGGTTCCATGGTTCAAATCCATGTCCCTCCACCACTTTGATTGCCTCGTAGCCAAGCGGTAAGGCATCAGACTTTGACTCTGACATTTCGTTGGTCCGAATCCAACCGAGGCAGCCATATTTTTTTGTTCCGCTAGCTCAGTCGGTAGAGCATTTGACTTTTAATCAAAGGGTCTGGAGTTCGAATCTCCAGCGGGACACCATTTTGAAAATTAAGAACTACAATTAGTAGTTCTTTTTTGTCCTTGAAAAAAAATATATATTGTGTATAATAAGACACAAAAGAGGTGGATTATGAACGATAAAAAAATATTTGGGATTCTGATATTAGCTATTTTTATAGTACTTGTAATAATGATTATTTTAGATAAAAATAATGGTAATACCAAGAAAGCTGATGCATACACTTCAAAAGATATTATAACAGCTTCTGATGAAGATATTTTGAAAAAAATAGACAATGAGGATTCTTTTATTTTATATATTGGATACGAAAACTGTACAGCTTGTGAAAATTATAAACCAATTTTAAAATCTATAATGGATTTAAATAACGTTGATATTTATTATCTTAATTATAAAGAAATAAATAAAAAGAGTAAAGCATGGCAAAGTATTATCAAAAATATTATTACAAAGCAAACAATGAATATTAAAGAAAATGATAAAGAAAAAACGATTTCTGACACTGTAGGCAATATTATCAAAAAATATGGTTATACTCCAGTTACTGTTAATTATGTCTCTGGTAAGGCTATTAATGCTCATATTGGCTCAATGACAAGTTCAACATTAAAATCATTTTTAGAAAATTAAAAAATTGTTGATATTTATAATAAATTGTAATATACTTAATAAGTAAGTTTTTACTTGGTTTTAAGAGTCTCCAACTTATAACTAAGTTGAAACCATTTGAAAAGAAGGAGGATTATTATGGCAGTTACTAAAGAAGAAAAAGCAAAGATTATTAAAGAATTTGCTAAATCTAAGAATGATGTTGGAAGTGCTGAGGTACAAATTGCTCTTCTTACTAGAGAAATTAATGATTTAACTGATCATTTAAAAACTCACATTCATGATTATCATTCAAAAAGAGGTCTTTTCATGAAAGTTGGAAGAAGAAGAAAACTTCTTAACTATTTGAAAGACAATGATGTAGTTAGCTACAGAGAAGTAATCAAAAAATTAAATTTAAGAAAATAGGCACTGTATTTTTTCAGTGTCTTTTTTTTGAAATAGATAGAGGTATATATGAAGAAAATATTTGAAATGGATTTTTTAGGCAGAAAAATCGTTATTGAAAATGGTGAGTATGCCAAACAAACTAATGGATCTGTACTTGTTAGGTATGGTGACACAGTAATTCTTACAACAGCAGTAATGGGAAAAAACACGGTAACTCAAGATTTTTTTCCACTACAAGTTTTGTATCAAGAAAAACTATATTCTGTGGGTAAAATTCCGGGAGGCTTTATTAAAAGAGAAGGACGTCCTAGTGATGAAGCTACACTTGCCGCTAGAATTATTGATAGGCCTATAAGACCAATGTTTAATGAGAATTTACGTAATGAAATTCAGGTTGTCAATACTGTTTTGTCAGTTGATCCAAATAATACACCTGTTATGGCCGCTTTACTTGGTTCTAGCTTAGCATTATCAATAAGTGATATTCCTTTTGATGGCCCAGTAGCTGGAGTAGTTGTTGGAAAAATAGGAAAAGAATTAATAATTAACCCAACTGCTAAACAATTAGAAGAAAGTACCCTAAATTTAACTGTAGCAGGAACCAAAGAAGCAATTTGTATGGTTGAAGCTGGAGCTAGCATGCTTAGTGAAAAAGAAATGCTTGAAGCCATTATGTTTGGACATGAACATATTATTAAACTTTGTGAATTCCAAGAAGAAATAATAAAAGAAATTGGAAAAGAAAAAGTTGAATTACCACTTGCTACAATTGATCCAGATATTGAAAGAGATGTTAGAGCATTTGCTGAAGAAAAAATGCTTGAAGCAATCCAAATAAAAGATAAGCTTAAAAAATATGAAGAAATCGATAAAGTTAAAGAAGATACTTTAGAGAATTTTGCTGAAGTATATTCTCAAGATGACAATGTTGAAGAGAAATTAAAACAAGTAAAGAAAGTTGTAGATAATATTGAAGGCACTGAAGTTAGAAAGCTTATAACTGATAAAAAAATTAGACCAGATGGCCGTAAAATGGATGAAATTAGACCTTTAAAAGCAGAAATTGATGTACTACCAAGAACTCATGGATCGGCTGTTTTCACAAGGGGAGAAACACAGTCTCTTGCTACGACAACTCTTGGAGCTTTGGGTGAACATCAAATACTTGATGGTTTAGGATTAGAAGATACTAAAAGATTTATGCTTCATTACAATTTTCCAGCTTTTTCAGTAGGCGAAGTTGGAAGATATGGAGCTCCTGGCAGAAGAGAAATTGGCCATGGTGCTTTAGGCGAAAGAGCGTTAGCTCAAGTAATGCCAAGTGAAGAAGAATTTCCTTATACAGTTAGAGTTGTTAGTGAAATATTGGAAAGTAATGGTTCAAGTTCTCAAGCAACAATATGTGCTGGCTGTTTAAGCCTTATGGCTGCTGGTGTTCCAATTAAAGCCCCAGTTGCAGGTATTGCCATGGGCTTGATTGAATCAGAGAATAAAAAGAAATATACAATATTAACTGATATTCAAGGCTTAGAAGATCATATGGGAGATATGGATTTCAAAGTTGCCGGAACAAAAGATGGTATTACTGCACTTCAAATGGATATTAAAATTAAAGGCGTAACCAAAAAAATCCTAAAAGAAGCTTTAGAGCAAGCCAAAAAAGCAAGATTAGAAATTCTTGATGTTATGCAAAAAGCTATTAAATGTCCTAGAACAGAGTTAAGTGAATATGCCCCAAAAATTTCAACATTTAAAATTGATCCTGATAAAATTAAAGATGTAATAGGTCGTGGTGGAGAAACAATTACTAAGATTATACTTGAGTCAAGCAATGTTAATACAGTTAATGATAAAGAGGCTGTTAAAATTGATATTGAAGATGATGGTAGAGTTGTTATATATCATACCAACAAAGATATTATTAATAAAGCTCAAAAAATGATAGAAGATATTGTTAAAGTCGTTGAAACCGGAGTTATTTACAATGGTAAAGTAACGAAAGTGGAAGATTTTGGATGTTTCGTAGAGCTTTGGCCAGGTTGTGAGGGACTTGTTCATGTGTCACAACTTGCTCATGAACGAGTTAATAAACCTAGTGACATTGTAAAAGTAGGTGACGAGATTATTGTTAAATCTTTAGGATATGATAATCGCGGAAGATTAAATCTTTCAAGAAAGGAAGCTCTTCCAAAACCTATAAAAACCGAAGAAACTAAAGAAGATAAGAAAGAAAATAAAAAGAAAAAAAATAAGGATTAGACTTTGTATCTAATCCTTTTAATATTCTTTAATGTATAAGTCAACGTATTCTTCTAATGTAAGATTGTTTTCATGAATTATTTTGGCAGCATCTAAACCAACATAACGAATATGCCAGCTTTCAGCAATATATCTGGTAATATGTTTATTTTCTTCTGTATATCTTAAAATAAAACCATATTTATAACAATTTTCTTTTATCCACAAAGCATCTTCGTCCGTTAAACGTGTATTTTTTAAATCACTATTTGCTAAATCTATGGCATATCCAGTTTGGTGTTCAGAATTACCAGGTCTAGCCGAATAAGTATCAGCTTTTTCTTTGCCATCTCTGTTAACATATGACGTATACAAGTTATTTTGCCAATTGTAGTCTCTATAAGATGTGGTTTGATATAGATTATGACCGTCTTTTACTGCGGCATTAAAAAATTCTGTTAGACTATCGACCATGACTTTTTTTATGGTTGTTCTTAAACTATTGTTTTTATTATAAGCTACCAAATCTTTAGGTACATATCCATCAGGTAATTTATTGTGTTTGTTAACTATCACAAAGAAGTCATCTGGATCTGCAATTGTATTCATATCAGTGTAATCCGGTTTATCTAGATCTATATTTACGTAAGTAACAATTTTACTTATATCACTTATTCCGGAACTTTTCTTATAATTAACATATCTATCATAGTTATCAACATTAAAATTTTTAATCGTGTAGAATTCATCAAGCTTTAAACGCTCACTATTTATAAGCTTTGAAATATTTTTGTCGCTTAAATGTTCAAATACTCTGTTGATTTCGTCCGTAGTATATCCCTTATCTAGTAATATATTAACATTTTTCAAAAAATCTTTTTTTTCTACATATTTAATATCATAGTAACTATTCTCATATTTTTCATTGTAATCACTATCACTTATGAATACGGATAGATCTTTTTTATTTTCAATCTTTTTATGATCATCTTTCTTCATATTAACATTTTTAAAAATTATTGCCGCAGCTACGATGAAAAATAAAATTATTAATATTTTAAATGTTTTTTTTACTTTTCTTTTTTTCATAGTATCACCAAAATTATTATACCATTCTGACATTAATATGTTACACAAATTTTTAAAATATATGTTAAATATATGTCCTTAAAAATAAACAATAATATTTTATTTTGGTGTGCATATTTTTTATTAGGTGATAAGTATGAAAAAAATTTTATTATTTTTATCTATATTCCTTTTAATGCCGGTTGTTTATGCGGATGAAGATCTTACTCCAAATTCCCCAAGCGCTATTCTAATAGAACAATCCACAGGAAAAGTATTATATGAAAAAAACTCTCACGAAAAAAAGCCTCCAGCTTCTATGACAAAAGTTATGAGTATGCTTTTAGTTATGGAAGCAATAGACAATGGTAATTTAAAATTAACGGATAGTGTGTTAATAAGTGAAGAGGCTGCGAAAATGGGAGGCAGTCAAGTGTTCTTAAAGGCTGGAGAAACATACCCCGTTGAAGAATTACTTAAGGGAGTTGCAATAGCTAGTGGTAATGATGCGGTCGTGGCTCTTGCTGAAAAAGTTTCCGGAAGTGTTTCCGCATTTGTTGAAAAGATGAATCAAAGAGCTTCTGAACTAAAAATGGTTGATACCGTATACAAAAATCCTCATGGACTTGATACTGAAGGACACATTACTACAGCATATGATATGTCCTTAGTTGCAAGAGAACTCTTAAAACATGAGAAAATACTAGAATATACAAGCATTTATGAGTATTACATGAAAAAACCTGATAATACAACAACTTGGCTAGTGAATACTAATAAACTTGTGCGATTTTATCAAGGCGTGGACGGATTAAAGACAGGTTATACAAAAGATGCGATGTATTGTTTAACATCTACAGCTAAAAAAAATAACATGAGATTAGTGAGTGTTGTTATGGGGTCATCATCTCCAGATTTACGAAGCAGCGATACAGTAAAAATGCTTAATTATGGATTTAACGGATATAAAAGTAATATAATCTTAAAAAAAGATACTATTGTTGGTGAAATAAAAGTAAAAAAAGGAGTAATAAATAAAACAAGTCTAAAGCTAATGGAGGATGCTAGTGAATTAACCAAAACGGATGAGAAGAAGAAAAATTACAAATATGAAATAGATAAAAAAGAATTAACGGCTCCGTTGAAAAAAGGTGACGTTATTGCCAAACTAAATGTAATTGATGAGGAAGGAACTATAGTAGCTACTAAGGATTTAACCGTTGTTGAAAACATTAAAAAAGCCTCTATTTTAGATTACATAAAATTGAACTTTAAAAAAGCCCTTATCGGAAAAAATATTTAAAAATAAAAAAACGTTATTGAAAAAGCTAAAAATAATTGTATAATAACTCATATAAGGCGAATAGCTAAAAAAAGAGGCGTAAATCCAGTTTATGGATTTCGCCTCTTTTTTCTCACAATAAGGAGGATTTTATGGAAGAAGAAAATCAAAATAAAATGGCAATTGCCCCAATGAATAAACTTATTCTAAAAATGGGATTGCCTATGATTGTTTCCATGGTTTTGCAAGCGCTATATAATGTAATTGATAGTATATATGTTGCAAATATGGGACCAAAAGGAGCTATAGCAAATCAAGCATTGACATATGCTTTTCCAATTCAAATAATGATTATTGCTATCGGAGTTGGTACTGGTGTTGGATTAAATGCTTTACTCTCTAAAAGTTTAGGCGAAAATGATAAAGAGAAAGCAAACAAAATTGCTGGTAATGGAATATTTTTAAGCATATGTATTTACAGTGTATTCTTGATTTTTGGCATATTTTGTTCTAAAAGTTTTATTTCTTTATTTACAAGTGATAAAGAAATTATTAATATGGGATCAACATATTTAAAAATCTGCTCATGTTTATCTCTTGGATCAATTGGTTATACTATGTATGAAAGATTTTTACAAGCTACAGGAAAAACAATGTTATCCACAATTTCTCAAGTATCCGGAGCAATGACCAACATTATTTTGGATTATATATTTATTTATCCACTAAAAATGGGTGTTGCCGGTGCAGCTTGGGCAACTATTTTAGGACAATTCGTTTCGTTATTTATAGCCATGTATTTTCATTACAAAAAGAATGATGAAATAGATGGAGATATAAAGTTTATGAAGCCTGATAAAAATATAATAAAGGGAATATATAATATTGGAATATCTGCAACATTAATGCAAACTTTACTTGCTATTATGATGGCTGGAATGAATGCAATACTAGGTTTAGCAAAAGTAGATCAAACAGTTTTAATTGGATCTTTTGGTATTTACTATAAAATACAGCAAATTGCACTATTTTCAGCTTTTGGATTATCTAATACAATTATCTCAATATTGTCATTTAATTATGGAATGAGAGATAAAAAAAGGATTGATGATTGCATTAAATACGGAATAATTGATGCTATAATAGTCAATTTAATAATAAGTATTTTATTCTTAATATTTGCTTATCCACTTTCTAATTTATTTGGCCTTGCAGGAGAATCAACAAAGGACATAATCAAAGTTTGTACTGTCGCTCTTAAAATATCTTGTGTTGGGTTTGTATTCATGGGCATTTCTGTTATTATCCAAGGAATACTACAGTCAATTAGATATGCAATAAGGCCATTAATTATTTCAATGTTAAGATTGGTCATATTTGTTTTTCCAATAGCTTATTTGTTTACAAAATCAAATAATGTTACAGAAAGTGTTTGGTGGACATTTCCGATATCCGAAGTATTAACGGCAATTATCTCATTAATTATTTTAAAAGACTCATATGATAAGAAAATTAAAATTATAAAAAATGATAATATTAAGAATAATTTAATTATTTCTATATCTAGGGAACATGGAACGAATGGTAAAGAAATTGGGAAACTTGTTGCCAACAAATTAAATATTTCATTTTATGATAAAGAAGAAATAAAAGAATTTGCTATTAATAATAATATGATTTTAAGCAACTGTTCTGATAAAAATAATTATGATATTTGTATTGATGTTAAAATCGGTAATAAAAAATTAGTTAAAATTATTTGCGACTACATAAAAAATTATAAATCAAAATAATTAATATACTAAGGATAAACTCCTTAGTATTTTTTATTTGACAGCTGTTATATAGTGTTATATAATATGTATAACAGTTAGGAGACCATATGAAAATAATAATAAGCAATAGTAGTTCCGTGCCTATATATGAACAGATAAAAAATCAAATTATAAATCAAATATTATCAGATGAACTAAATGAAAATGATATGATACCCTCAATAAGATCTTTAGCAAGTGATATAAGAATAAGTGTTATGACAATAAAAAAAGCATATGATGAGCTTGAATTAGAAGGATATATAAAGACAATTCAAGGGAAGGGTTCGTTTGTTGCCCCTAAAAATCCAGAGTTGGCTAAAGAAAGAGCAAACAAAGAAATTGAAGATTATATTTCAAAAATTATAAACGTAGCTAAAAAATATAATATTAATAAAAAGGAAATAATAGATTTATTTAAGTTTATTTATGGGAGTGATGAATAATGAATAATGTTATAGAAATAAAAAAACTGACGAAGAAATACGATAATCTTTTCTCATTAGGTGAAATTAATTTAAATATACCTAGTGGATGTATAATTGGTTTAATTGGAGAAAATGGTGCTGGTAAAACCACCTTGATAAAATCAATGCTTAATATAATAAGGCCTGATAATGGAAACGTAAAAATTTTTAATAAAGATTCTATAAAATATGATTATGAGGTAAAAAAGGATATTGGTGTAGTTTTAGATGATATGTTTTTTCCAGAAATATTAACTGCTAATGATATAAATTCAATTATGAAAGATATTTATAAAAATTGGGATAAGGATTTATATTTTGACTATTTAAAAAAGTTTAAGCTCCCTAATAATAAATCAATTAAAACAATGTCAAAAGGAATGCGGAAAAAACTAGAAATAGTTACAGCGTTAGCTCATCACCCAAAGTTACTTATTCTAGACGAACCTACAAGTGGTTTAGATCCAATTGTAAGAAGTGACATATTAGATTTATTTTTAGAGTTTATAAAAGATGAAGAACACACCATTTTGCTTTCAACTCATATAACTAGTGACTTAGAACACATAGCCGACGAAATTATTTTCATAGATAACGGAAAAATTATTTTAAATAAAAGTAAAGATGATCTATTAGATAATTATGGAGTTTTAAAATGTGATAAAGATGCGTTTAAAAAAGTTTTAAAAGAGGATATTATATGTTTTAGAAAGAATAAATATAATTATGAAGTATTAATAAGTGATAGAAACAAAATGAAGAAAAAATACAAAGATTTTGTTATCGATAAAGTAACTCTTGATGAGCTCATGGTTATAGTTATAAAAGGAGAGAAATAATGATAGGATTAATAAAAAAAGATTTGCTTATGATTAAAAGTAATATGAAAATTATTATCGTAATGCTTCTAGTGTTTTTCATAATGGCTGCTGAAAAAAATTTTGATATATCTTTTGTTCCTCCATTTATAACTGTTATGTTATTTATGTCAACTTTTAGTTATGATGAATTTAACAAATGGGATGGATATGCAGTTACTCTGCCAAGCGGCCGAAAAAGTGTTGTTAGGGCAAAATATATTACTAGTATAATACTTTTAATAGCATCAATTGTTATAACTATTTTACTAAACACTTTAATTGGCATAATAGATAATAATTTAGATTTTAATAAATTTGTTACAACTCTAGTTGGATGTGCCTTTGGTGTTGTATTAGTGGAATCAATAATGTACCCTTTTATTTTTAAATACGGTATAGAAAAAGGAAGAATAGGCTTATTTGTTCTAGCATTTGCTATTTGTGGATTAGCCGGCCTTTTATCAAATATGGTTGATATTAAGATTCCTGAACAACTTTTAACATTCTTTAATAATTTTTGGTTTATTGTTGTTCCCATAGTAATTTTAATAGTGTTACTAATATCATATAAGATATCCGAAAAGATTTATTTGAAAAAGGAGTTTTAAAAATAGATTATAAGATAAAAGATAACATAAAAATATTTTTAAATGAAAACAATATAAAAGAGTTAATAGAAATCTTATTAAAGTTAGATAAAGCATCCAAAATAAAGCTTATGATACATATGTAACAGCTTTAGAAGATGATGATGAAACATATGGAAATATTGATTTTAATGGTTATAAATTATATGTTAATAATAAGGCGATAAACTAGGTAAAAGCTCAGTGTCAAAAGCTTTTACTTTTTTTAAATTTATGTTACACTTTAGACAAGGTGAAAATATGAAAAAAAACATAGACATATATATTAAATTAGCGGTTTTACTTCTTTCTTTAGGGTTTGTAGGTTGCTTATATTTAAAAGATAAAAAAGTCTCTTATAATAAAAGTCTTTATGTTGTACCAACTATGTTTGATGATATAAAAGATAATTCAGTGTGGTGTCCAACAATGCAATTAGTATGGAATGATGTTAAAACTAATTTGGCAAAACAAGATATTAAATTCGTAGATAATAATTCTTTTGCTGAAAATTTAAATAAAGAAAGCTTTACAGATGAAATGATATCAGATAGCTATTATTATAAAACATATGGATTAAGAACTATATCTTTAAAAAATGAAATAGAAAAAAGTATAAATAAAAAATTTGGCCAAAATAGTGATATATTAAATGAATTTAAGTGGTATAAAGATAAATCTGATGCCGAGAAAGAAGAAGAATATATTTTCTATTCAATGCTATATCGTAAATTTAACTTTTTAAGTAAGTTTAAAAAATTAGAGAATGGTAGTTTTAATAATAGCAAAGATGTATCATATTTTGGAGTAACAAATAATAAGAAAAGTAGTGCAAAAGAAGAAATAGCTGTTTTATTTTACAAAGATAAAGATAATTTTGCAATTTCTATTGACACTAAGGAAAAAGATAAAGTAATAATTTATAAAAATCCTGTTGGTAATAATTTTAATGAAGTATATGATAACTTGAAAAAAAATTATAAAGAAAGTGAAACTCATGATCAATTAGGGGCAAATGATAAATTTAAAATGCCATATTTAGATTTTAAAGTGTTAAAAAGCTATGAAGAGTTAAAGAATAAATCATTTATGTCGAAAGATAATAAAGAATACATTATAACAGATGCCCTGCAGACAATTAATTTTAAAATTGATGAAGCAGGAGGGGTTGTTAAAAGTGAAGCAGCTATTGGAACAAAAGCTATATCTAGTGGCAATATGGAATCTAGAACGTTTTACGTTGACAAAACTTTTGCTTTATTTTTACTAGAAGAAGGCAGAGATGTACCATATTTTGCTACTAAAATTAGTGATGCTAAAAGCTTTCAATAATTTAACTTAATTTTACACTTAAGGATAAAATTGTTTATCCTTTTTTTTATTTCCTTGCTATACTTATGGTGAGTGATAGTATGGCTAAAAAGAAAAAAAACAGTGATAAAATTGGAAAAATTGAGACAATTCTTCTCTTTATAATTTCTGGGATTTTTACATTACTTATCGTATTTTTGAATATTATCCCATCAAAGTACTTGTATATAATAATTGGAGTAATTGTCCTAATTTTTTTAATATTCTTAGTATCTTTAAAGAAAAAGAAAAATAAGAAAGCAAAAGTATTTGCCTTCCTATATATTTTAATATTGTTATTTTCCTCATATTATTTATTTTCAACGGTAGATTTGCTTTCGTATTTTAAAGGAAAATCTTATAAAGAGGAACGATATATAATATATGTCTTAAAAAGTAGTAACTTTAATTCTATAAATGATTTAAATAATAAAACAATCGGCTACGTAAACGATTCAAAAAAAGCTTTAGATTCTCTAGTAAAAAGTATTAATATCGAAAAAAAGTCATATAGTGATATAAGTTTGCTTGCAAATGATTTATTAAAGGAAAATATTTTTTCAATTTTACTTAAAGATGCGGAGTATGATTTAATTTGTGAGATGATTCCAGAGTTTTCAAATTTGACAAAAGCCATTTCCGAGAAAACAATTAAAGAAGAAATTAAGATTGACACAAATAAAAAAGATATTACTAAAGAAGCTTTTAATGTTTATCTTTCAGGAATTGATACATATGGAAGCGTTAATAAATCAAGTCGTAGCGATGTAAATATAATTGCTACAATTAACCCTAAAACTCACAAAATACTTTTAACTTCTATTCCAAGAGATTATTACGTAAAGTTGAATGGCGATAGTACTAAAATGGATAAACTAACACACGCCGGAATATATGGAGTCACATCATCTATGAAAACAATCGAAAGTCTTCTTAACACGGAAATTAATTATTATGTTAAAGTTAATTTTTCATCTGTTATAAAAATTGTAGATACTTTAAATGGTATTGATGTTAACTCAAATTATAGTTTCACTTCGATGGATAATTATACTTATAAAAAAGGAATTAATCATTTGGACGGCAAAAAAACTTTATCTTTTGTTAGAGAAAGACATGCCTTTGATAGTTTGGGCGGAGATAGAGTAAGAGGCGAAAACCAACAAATTGTTTTAAAAGCACTTTTAAATAAAGCTACTAGTCCAGAAATTTTAACTAAATACACATCACTTTTAAAAAATATTAAAAATTCATTTACTACGAACTTAACGGATGATGATATAACTTCTTTTATTAAAATGCAACTTGATACAAATCCAAAATGGGAAGTTTTAACTTATAATTTAAATGGATCTAATTACTATGCTAAAACATACAGTTACTCTCTTCATAAATTATATGTTATGCTTCCTGATGAAAAAACAGTGAAAGAGGCTGAAGACAAAATAAAATTGTTATTAACTAATTAACATGATATAATATTAATAGAGGTGATAATATGGGAAAAAAAGATATTGCAATGAGTATTTTATTATCCATTATAACTTGTGGTATTTATACAATCTTCTGGATGATATCAATAAATGATGATGTTGTAACAATTACTGATAAAAAATACTTTGACCAATCAGGTGGTACAGTATTCTTATTTACATTGCTAACTTGTGGTATATATGGTATATATTGGGTATACAAAATGGGTGAATGTTTAAGAGAAGCTGGAAAAGAAAATCTTGTACCAATATCTAATGATCCTATAATTTATGTTGTTTTGGCGATATTAAATTTAGGCTTGGTAAATTATGCTTTATTACAAAGTGATCTTAATAAATTAATTGATGCACGTAAATAAAGTATATTTAAAAAAATTAGTTATTTTATTAACTATTTTTTTTACTATAGCTATTTTAAATATAAAATTTAATGTAGTAATTCCATGTCTATTTAATAAAATAACACACTTATATTGCCCTGGTTGTGGTATTACAAGAATGTTTAAAGCACTAATGAAACTAGATTTAAAAAGAGCCTTTTCTTACAACCAATTTGCCTTTTTATCATTACCATTTTTTCTTATATATTTTATTGATGAAGTTAGAAGTAAATTGTTTTATAAAAAGAAAATATTAAATGCAAAGATTATAAATGTAATAGCAATTATATTAATTATTTTAGCGGTTATATTTGGCGTTATAAGAAATATTCCTGGTATGGAAATATTAACTCCCTAAGTCTTTATAAAAGACTTTTTTTGTTATGTTTTGTCGAAATTGTTTAAAAGATAAATTATCTGTTCTATATTACATTTACAAGGTGATAAAATGTTAAAAATGGATTTACAATATATAAGAGGAATTCTATTTGTAAGACTTGGAGGCAGCCTTGATAGAAAAAATACATATAGGATTAATAATGATTTAGTGCCAATAATTTTAAAACATCGTGTTAAGTTTTTGGTATACAATTTGTATGAATTAGAAAAAATAGATGAATCAGGTGTTGATGCTCTTTTAAATACAAAATGTGCAATTAAGGCTAATAAAGGTAAAATATGTTTGTGTGAAGTTGCAAACAATATTAAGCCATATATTAAAAGATTGCATATTAAAAATGTTTTAGACGAACGAAGAGTATTTGAACTCATAAAGATTTAGGTGAATCATGACAAAAGAAGAAATTATAAAAAATAATATGCCTTTAGTTTATAAAATTGCCAATAAGTTTTATAATGCAGAAAAAGAGGATTTATATCAGGCTGGAATTATGGGCCTTATTAGGGCATATAATAATTATCGCGATAATGGAGAAACGAAATTTTCAACATATGCATATGATTATGTGTATGGTGAAATGTATTTAGCTGTTAATAAAAATCGTAGTATTAAAGTAAGTAGAGATATTTTAAAATTATATAAATTAATTGAAAAAAGCCGCTACTTATTAGCCCAAAAGTTGAATAAAATTCCTACAAACTTGGAACTTGCTACTTATCTTGGAAAAGATGTTAAAGATATTGATGAGGCTATATATTCGGCTTGCGAGGTAATGTCTTTAGATAAGGAAGAAGATAAAGAGCGCAGTAAATATGAAACTATTGCTACTCCAATAACTATTAGTGAGGACGAAAGAATTGATGTTTTAACAAGCTTAGAGACATTAAATGACGCAGAGAGAGAGATTATAAAAAGCCGTTATTTTAAAGATATGACTCAAAGTGAGGTTGCCAAAAAATTAAATATGACCCAAGTAATGGTATCTCGTTATGAAAAAAAAGGTATAGAAAAAATGCGAATGTACATGACTGTATAATTCGTATTTTTTTTGTCAATAATATAATTGGAGGAATTATGAATATAGATGAATATAAAAAGTTAGTTAATAAGCTAACACCCAAAGAGAATAAATTAAAAAATTTTTTTATAGCTTTTTTAATAGGTGGCTTAATTGGTTTGTTTGGTGAGGTTTTAATAAACGTTTTAACAACTGCATTTGGAATAAGTGAAACGGAGAGCTTTATATGGTGTGGCATAATAATTATTTTGTTAGGATCATTGTTTACATCTTTAGGCTTTTTTGACAATTGGGTTAGTTATGCAAAAGCTGGATTAATTGTTCCGACCACAGGATTTGCTCACTCTATTACCAGTAGTGCGCTTGATTATAAGAAGGATGGTTTAATAACTGGCCTTGGGGCTAATTTCTTTAAATTAGCTGGTAGTGTTATTCTATATGGAATTTTAAGCTCTGTAGTGCTATTGTTAGTGAGGATGATTTTATGTCTAGTTTAGTATTTAATAATATATATATTAAAGATTATTTTTCGATTGCTGGACCCATGGAAAAAAGAGGGCAAATCAGAAAATTTGATATGACCCTTGATGATTATTATTTTAATGAGTCTACTTTTGAAAAGGCTGAAGTAAAAATGCAGAGAGTAGTTATAGATAATTTGTTATACAGAAATAGACTGAAAGAGCAAGATATTAGCTGTATTGTAGGGGGCGATTTAACTAATCAAATTGCCGCTAGTAATTATGCTATAAGAAATTTTAAAATTCCTTTTATAGGTATATATAATGCATGTGCAACATTTCCCGAATCCCTACTCTTATCTGCAACTTTGTTAGAGCAAAGTGATTTTAAAAATATCATATCTATTACAAGCTCACATAATCTTACCGCTGAAAAACAATTTAGATATCCCATTGAATATGGAGCTCCCAAAAAAGCAGCTTCGACATTTACAGCGACAGGCTCTGTTGGGGCAATCTTAACTAAAGATAAATCAAAAATAAAAATAGAAAGTGCAACCATAGGAAGTATTGTTGATATGGATATAAAAGATGTTAATCATATGGGAGCAATTATGGCCCCGGCGGCTGCTAAAGTATTAAATGATCACTTAGAAGACATGAAAAGAAAAGAAGATTATTATGATTTAATTTTAACAGGGGATTTGGGTGAAATAGGAGCAGAAATATTTAGAGAGTATTCATTAATAAAATATAATATTAAATTAAAAATGCATTTGGATGCTGGTGAGGAAATATATGCTAATTCTCAGGAAACAAACGCCGGAGCAAGTGGACCAGTAACTTTACCATTGGTACTTTTTAATAAAGTTTTAAAAAACACAAGGTATAAGAAAATACTTATTCTAGGTACAGGTGCGTTACATTCACCAAGTTTGGTAAATCAAAAAGAATCTATCCCAGCAATTAGCCATGCTGTATCATTGGAGGTGCTTTAATGAACTTTTTATTAGCATTTTTGTTTGCTGGATCAGTTAGTGGCTTAGGGCAATTGATTTTAGATAACACAAAATTCACGCCAGGACATTTAACTAGCCTTTTTACAGTATTGGGAGCAGTGCTATCATTTTTCGGCATATATGAAAAATTTATAGCCATGTTTGGAGCTGGTGCCACAGTTCTTATATCTAATTTTGGCCACATGCTATATCAATCGGGATTACAAGGATTAAATGAAAATGGATTATTAGGACTTTTTCAAACGCTTTTGTGTAAATCATCCCCAGCCATAGTATCAGCTGTAGTATTCTCAGCATTTTTAGCATTAATATTTAAGCCCAAAGATTAAAGGAACTATATAAAATTAGTTCTTTTTATTTTTATTATTATTTGTTATAATATTAAAGAATGGGAAGGGTACAAATGGCAAAGCGTAAGAAGTTAAAAAATGTTGTTATCGCACCGGACGAATTAAAACCAACTACAATAGGATATTTAGCAGAAAAAAAATCTAATCCTCTTTTTTTACTATTTATTTTTGCAGTTTTATTTCTTTTCTTGTATTATATTCCTGATATTAACAAATACATTGAGAAGAAAAGAGGCAATGATTATACAGATAATGTGCCTTCCGAACCAGAAGAGATAACATATGATAAAAATGATTTGAAAAAAGAATTTCCATTTAAAAATGACACTATAATAACTATTAATGAAATAGACGTAACAGGTTTTTCTTTAGAAAATTCTAAAATTACTTTTAAAGTGATTAATAATTCCGACAAAGTGATTGATATTGGCGAAAATAAATATTATCTATATATCAAAAATAATAGTGGCGATTTAAGGGCTTTTTCATTAGAAAATATTTTACTTATGGAAAATAAAGAAGAAACTTTAAGCTTTGATACTAATTTAACTAATGTAGATACAATATTTATCGATGTCTTGAATGAAGATTATTTACCTGATGTAAATCTAACTAACGATACTTTAACTTGTACACTAGATAATGATAAATACATTTATAATTTTAAAGACAATGCACTTGTAAAGGTAACTTATAATTATTACGAATTTGGGCCATCCAATGAGACTGTTGAAAAAATTAATGCCAAAAAGAGTCGCTATGATGAAATTGACGGTGCTTCAACTAGTTTAAAAAATTACAATGGTTTTGATTTTACAATTGAGATTGATTTGAATACTATTGATCATACAAAAATAGATGATCCTTTCATTTTTGAAAAGGGAACATCACCTAAAATGGTTAATTTCCAAATGAAAAACAATAATTTTGTATGTAGTTAGGGGGGATAATTTGAACTACACTATT
This sequence comes from uncultured Bacilli bacterium, assembly GCA_934101595.1. Lineage (GTDB taxonomy): Bacteria > Bacillota_I > Bacilli_A > RF39 > UBA660 > RGIG1752. The sequence goes on along the minus strand of CAKORR010000001.1, from coordinate 363,302 downwards.
ACGCTATCTAATTTTGAAGGACCTCTGGACCTTCTTTTACATTTAGTGAAAGAGACAAAAATGGATATCTATGAAGTTAACATTAGTTTAATAATTGAAAGATATTTAGAATACATTAATTCCCTAAAAGATTTAAATATTGATATTGCTAGTGAGTATTTAGTCATGGCCGCAGATTTAATACATATTAAAAGTAAGAAGCTAATTAATAAGGAACTTGAAAGCGAAAATAAAGAAGAAGAAACCTTTATTGAAAGCGAAGAGGATTTAAAAAAGAAATTAAAAATGTATGAGCAATACAAAAAAATTGGTGAATCGCTTTCAAAGTTGGAAGAAAATCGAAAAGATTATTATACAAAATTGCCCGAAAATTTAAGTGAATATCGCGAAGAGGATACAAAATTATCCACAGATATTTCTATTGAAGATCTGATAAATGCTTTTTTAAGATTTAAAGATCGTGAAAAATACATTAAACCCATTAATACTAGAGTTACCAAAAAAGAACTTAGTGTACATGAAAGAATAGTAAGTATTAGAAATATTATTAAAGAAAAGAAAAAACTGAATTTTGTTGAATTATTTGATAGTTTTAAAAAAGATTATGTCATTGTAACTTTTTTATCTATTTTGGAGATGGCTAAGAACAATGAAATAAGTTTAACTCAAAGTGATAACTTTCAAGATATAATGATTGAAGGAAGATGATTATGAATTTATTAGGTGTTTTAGAAGGTATATTATTTGTTGTCGGCGATGAAGGAATAACTCTTGATGACGTTTGTAAAATCCTAGAAATAAGCATGGATGATGCTAAAGAGCTATTATTAAAATTAAAAGCAAGTTATGAAAGTGAAGATAGAGGCATAAGAATCAGTTATTTAGGAGATTCTTTTAAACTTACTACAAAAAAGGAACATAAAAAATATTATGAAAAGCTTATCTCTAATCCAACTAATAATACCCTTAGTCCTTCATCTCTTGAAACTTTGGCAATCATTGCTTATAACCAGCCGATAACGCGTATAGAGGTTGATGAATTAAGAGGAGTATCTTCTGCCCATATTATAAGACGATTAGTAGCAAAGGGATTAGTTAAAGAATCAGGTAAGTCTACTATGCCTGGGCGACCAAATCTTTACAAGACTACATCTGATTTTCTTGATTATTTTGGCTTACCTTCAATTAATGATTTGCCCAAAATTGAAAGTGAAGTCGATAATGGAAGTAAAGATTTATATACTTCAATTTATAAAGACTAAATTTATAGTAGATATTTTATATAACATTTGCTATAATTTACTTATGCCTGTGTGGTGAAATTGGTAGACGCGCTGGACTCAAAATCCAGTGATAGCAATATCGTGCCGGTTCAAGTCCGGCCACAGGCACCAGATTGATATTAAACTCGTGCTTACGAGTAATAAAGCAGCTTTTTAAAAGGCTGCTTTTATGTTACTTAAACATTTTTAAATAAATTGGCATATATAAAAGCTATTAATAATAAATTAATGTGTTATTTTTAAAATATGAGAACAATAATACATGATTTAGAGGATAACTCTTTTTTAAATTTAAACAGTGAAGATTTATTAGTAAGTGATGTAAATTAAAGTTGTATAGGTTGTTTTAATTGTTGGGTTAAAACGCCATTTTGTTGCGTTCATAATGATAAAATCACTAATATCAGTAAATTAATACTTGGTAGTGACGAACTAATTATAATTAGTAAATGTGTTGATGGCTCATATAGTAGCAAAGTAAAACGAATTATAGAAAGAAGTATTTCATATGTTGAACCATTTTTAACTATTAGGAATAAAGAAATTCATCATTTGTTGAGATTATCTAAAAAGCTAAATTTTAAAATTTATTTTTATGGGGATAACATAACATCTGATGATAAAAATGTTGCTGAAATGCTTGCAAAAGCTAATATGAAAAATCTTAATACTACTGATCCAATAATAAGCTTTTTAAACTCATATAGGGAGATTAGTTTATGAAATTATTTATAAATGGTAGTCCAAAGTAAGATAATAGTAACTCTAATTATAATTGGAAAAAGAAGATGATAAAAAATAATTGCTATAATAAGTCTAGTTAATTAGTTGTAAAATTTCTATAAAAAGGTTAGAATATTTATATAAATATAAAAGGAGCTTTTTTATGAAAACAGTTGTAATTACGGGAAATGCTAGAGGATTTGGTTACGCTATGACCGAATTATTTAGAAAGAAAAATTTTAATGTAGTACTTTGTGATATAAATAGTGATGCTTTAAAAATTGCTAAAGAAAAACTAGAAAAAATAGATTCAAAGGGTAAAATACTATCTTTTAAAACTGATATAACTGACGAAAAAGACATAAATAATTTGATAAATGGCACATTAAATGAAGTTAAAACTATTGATATCTGGATTAACAATGCGGGCGTAAACCAAACGTCTTGCCCTATTTGGGAAGTGGATACTAAGGTGATTGATAGACTTATTGATATAGATTTAAAAGGTACTATTTTATGCTCAAAATTGATTATGCCCATAATGATAAAGCAACATGGCGGGCAAATATATAATGTTGAGGGACATGGTAGTAATGATGCAACTATTTTAGGTTTATCTATATATGGTACATCTAAACGAGCAGTCACTTATTTTACAGAGTCTCTAGCATATGAAGCTAGCAAGTTAAATACTGGTGTTTTAATAGGTAAAATTACTCCTGGAATTATGATAACTAACTTTATTAACACTTCACTAGGTGATGGTGAAAAGATCGAGCTTGATGAGAAAACCAAAAAAATATATAACATCTTAGGTGATTATCCCGAAACTATTGCTAATTTTATGGTTGATAAAATCATTAACAATACTAAAAACAATGTTAAATTTGCTTGGCTAACTAACCGAAGAGCGGCACTTAGATTTATGACTTCACCATTTAATAAGCGTGACTTTTTCAGTAACTAGAATTATAAAAAGATGTCAAATTTGACATCTTTTTACAATTGTGGTAGAATTTTCAGTAATTAAGGGGGAAAATGTTGTGAAAAAGTTAGATACTTTAGCAATGATGAAAATCAGGCAGTATTTTAAATGTAAAGAAATAAACAGAGTTTTATTTACGGATTTACGAGCAATAATTAGCAGTCCAAAAAGAAAATATTCGGAAGAAGATATTATTGATTATCTAGTTAATAGCCTAATATCTTATTATGAAAGCGAAAGTACATTAACTGAAAATGATTCATTAAAGTATTTTTTAGCACTTGTTGGAGGCATTGCTAACTGTTATAATTCATTAACTGAAGAAATGACTAGTAAAATTCAACATCTTAAAAATGTTTATGATAAGTATATTTATGAACACGCTACTAAAGAAAATGAAAGCGTTCGTGAATATTGGATGGCCTTAACAAAAATTCTTCAATTAGAGAGCAAATCATCCGCTGAACTAGAGACGGATATAAAAGTGAAAAATGACTCTTTAAAAGAAGAACTAATAGGACTAAGAACTGCAAATAAGGCTTTAAAAGATGAGGCTTTTAAATTACAAACAAGTTTAGATAAATCTTTAAAGAAATTAGAAAAAGAAAGAACGAATTCTTTAAAATTAGAAAAGAATAATGAACACTTAAGTGGTGAATTTAGAAAAGTTACATCTGAAAAAGCAAACTTAGAGTCATTATTAGAAGAAAAAGCTGCTGAGAGAAAAGAGCTTTTAGATAATATTGAAACTTTAAAAAGTGAACATGATTCTTTACCGTATAAGATTGACGAAGAGACGCTTAAATTTAAAAGTATTGATGATATTATTTTAGAGGAAATAGCTTCTGATGGTAAAACTCTCTCTAGGCTTGAGTTTGTATTAAAGTATCAATATGGTATGAATTTATCTAAAAAAGAAATACTTGATTCTTTAAATCGTATAGGTTCTTTATATAACATTAGACAAGCTGGTAATATTATTGACCTTGATCCACAATATAGAGTTGAAGCACCTATTTTTAAAAGTGAACAAATAGTAAACGTTCCAACAGATGATAAAGAAGTAATAGATTTTTTAGTAATATCAGATTTACATTCTGATATTATCGATGATAATGTGAAAATGTTAATTAATGCTTCTTATGATTATTGTGCTCGAGAGGATATAAAATATATATTAAATTTAGGTGACTTGTTTCATGAAAGTCAAAAAGTATTAACAAAAGAAGATATTATAAATAGTTATAGATTAAGTGACAAAATGATTACAGATTTTCCTTTGTGTGACAAAGTTAAACATATTGTGTTAGGTGGAAATCATGATAAGAGCAAATTGCATACAGGCGTTGATCATTTAAAATATGTTTGTGATAATCGCCCAGACATGGTGTTTGCTGGTTATGACAGTGCATATCTTAGCTTAGGCGAAAGTGCGAACAAAGAACTTATTGGTATTCATCATCTTATGTTAGCACGTGAGGATATGGAAATAGAAGATCCTACCGAAAGTGCTAGAAAAATCATAAATGGTAAATGTTTAAAGAAATTTAATAACAAAAGTAAAACGTTTATTGACATATTAGGGCACCTTCATAGAAGTTTATATGATCCTGAAAAAGGAATTTATTTTACAAGTTCTTTAACTCACGATAGATGTTGTTGGGGAGCAACCCACGTTAAAGTATACATGGAAAGTGACGGAACAATAAAATATGTTTCTATAATACCTTTAGTCGTAAGAAATACATCTTTGTCTAAAGCTACTGAAAATGTTTATACGCGATCACTAAAAAAATTGCGTGGCTAAAAGAATCTTTAGGGATTCTTTTTCCATAAATAAAAGTAATAGTAGTTATAAAAAAATAGTATTTGCCAATTATTAAGTGGAGAGTTTTAATAAGCATATGAAAGCAAGAACGCTTTCAAAAAGGAGAGAGTATGGTAAAGAAAATTGTTATTGCTAGTGAAAGCGAAAATTTACAAAGTCGCCTTTACAAAGATGTTTTAGACTTTTTACAAAGTCGAAATGTATTTGTTGCGACTGTACCAAGTGTATTAGACACATTAAATAATAACGGATTTTTAACTAACAAAGGCTGTGGAATCGACATTGATGCTATTAATTTGTATTTACAAAATGAAAAATATTTAAAGAAACTAGCTGATCATCAAGAAATGGAAGTCTTATTATTTAATGGTGGGGTTATTGATGCTAAACGCTTTTATAAGGGAGTAATGTTTGACTTTGCGTTGAGACTTTTTGGCGTTAATTCTCTTGAACAATTAGATCAATATGATTTAGTTTTTAATATTAAAGGAAATTACAAAGAAGAAAAATCATACGCATACAATGCCTACCATGATGAAGATGAAGACGATGAATATTATAAAAATTTTGATAAGCCTATTGATGCATATGCTCATGTTCATTTTTCTGAAAAGACTAATGCTGAAAAAATGGCCACATCAATCGATGTAACTAATTCATGGATAACTCATCGTAATTTACAAATAATTGATGCTGGTCTTGAATATGAAGAGATTAAAAATACTGTGATTTCAATCTTAAAAGAATATCTAAGTACTTTTAAACTTGCTGATTATCATTTTCTTGTTGATTCCAAAAAAGCTCAAGAGTTTCTTAGATCAAGCGATATTAAAGAAAATGAAACTATACTTGTTAATGATTTTTACCTTTCTACTAAAAATAATTTAAAAAAACTATCCGGAAGGAATAAAAGTGGGGATATATCTTACATACTAACCGAAGAGAAAGCTTTTAAAGATCAAGTTATTATGGTTAAAGATGAAGCAATAGACGGCGAAAAAGCCTCTGAAATTTTACACTATGAAGATTATGAACTATCTAAAAGAAATGTTTGCCGATTTTATTATAATGGCCAACTATGTACTCTTTCCTTTTATAATGATTTTTGTATTCTTGATATTACTCCAACACCAAACCATTTAAATTATTCACTACCGGCAATGCTAATAAATGCAACTAAGCTTGATGAAAAAGAATATTATGATATAATTAAATCAAGTGGCATTACTAGAACTCGCCAAAAAAATAATTAGAGGTTTAAATGAGTATATTTAATAGTTACAGTGATTTCAATAAATATAGAGTTTTTTATGCGGTAGCTGAGGTTAAAAGTTTTTCTAAGGCTACGGAACTTTTGCATGTTTCTCAACCGGCTATTAGCCATGCGATAAAGGAATTGGAAGATCAATTAAATGCTCAACTTTTTATACGTGATGGAAAACATGTAATGCTAACGGAAGATGGAGAAAAACTATTAACCTATGTAAAAAAAGCTTTTGATAATTTAGTTACGGGAGAAAGAGCAGTTAAAGAAAGTTCATCTTATCTTACTGGCAAGATTAGAATTGGCATGTATTCACATATTGCTAAAGTAATTCTTCCAAAATTAATAAAAAAATTTGTATCTATAAACCCTCATGTTAGATTTACAGTTTTTTCTTCGACCGATCAAGAGATGAAAGAAAAATTAAAGAATAAAGAGTTGGATTTGTTAATTTTACATTATCCTATATTCGTAAATGAGCCTAAGTATACTGAAGAAAAAATTGATACATTAGAAAGTTGCTTTTTTGGCAATAAGTATTATTATGATTTGTATATGAATGGAGATCACGTTGAAGAAAAGAAATTTCCTCTTATTCTTCCTATGAAAGGCTTTATTGACACTAATTTATTGGAATTTAGCTTAAAAAACAATAATATAGATTTGAAACCAACATATCGCATATATTCAACCGAAATAAAAGTTGAACTTGCTAAGGAAGGCCTTGGTGTATGTTGGGGATCAAAGTGTTGTATAGAAAATGAACTATTAAATAAAGAATTATATATTATACCTTTTCAAATACCATCTCCTGATATGGATATTAGTATTTGTTATGATGAAAAATATTTAAATAAAACAGTAAAAGAATTTATAAAGTTTGTGAAAGAGGAATACAAAAAAAATTAGTATTTCTCTTTTATATTTTTTTGATTCATATTATAATTAAATTGAGTGATGTTATGAAAAGAATAGTATTTATTATATTAGTTATACTACTAATTAGTATAACTTTTGCATTTGGCATAAATATGAAAAAAAGTCATTTTTCCAAAGATGTTATCATTAATTCTAAAAAGGATTATCGATTAACATATGGAAAATTAGCCTATGTTTCAGATTATGTAGAAATAGAAAATGGTTATTTAGTAGATAAAAAAATAAAATATGATAAATTAGGTGATATTAAAGTCAAATATGAAGTTTTAGATAACAAAAAAAATAAAAAAGAAATGTCTATAACTATTAAGGTCGTTGATGATATCCCTCCGGTGACAATGTTAAGAAATGAATTAACCATTGAAAAAAATACGGTTACTGATTTGTCTAGCAAATTAATTTGTGCGGATAATTATGATAAAAATCCCGAGTGTAATATCGTTGGTGATTATGATTTAACTACTCCTGGAAAATACAAATTAACATATGTACTAAAGGATAGCAGCAATAATATAAGTAGCATTGATTTTACTTTGAATGTTATTAACAAAAATAGCATATCAAAAAGTACCGAGACATCTTTTAAGGAAGTTTTACAAAAACATAAAAATGATAAGACAATGGTTGGTATTGACGTTTCAAAGTGGCAAGGTACTATTGACTGGGAAAAAGTTAAAAATGCAGGCGTTGAATTTGCTATGATTAGAGTTGGTGCTCAAAATGGCTTTGGAAGTGATAATTACCTAGATAAAGAGTTCATTAGTAATATTGAAAATGCTTTAAAAAATGATATTCAAGTGGGGCTTTATTTTTACAGTTACGCAACTACGAAAGATGAAGCCATTAGTCAGGCTAAGTGGGTTTTAAATGAAATAAAGGATTATAAAATAACTTTACCAATTGTTTTTGATTGGGAAAGTTGGTCTAAATTTAATAATTTAGGGATAAGCTTGTTTGATTTAACTTCAGTTCAGGAAGAATTTTTGAAAGTAATTGAAGATGCAGGATACGTTGGCGCAAGATATGGAAGCAAAAACTATTTAACAAGCATGTGGCTTGATTCTGAGTATAAAACATGGCTTGCTCATTATACTGATAATACTAATTATGAAGGCAAATATTTTATGTGGCAATTATGTAATAATGGTATAATTGATGGAATAAACGGTTACGTAGATATAGACGTTATGTATATAAATTAAAGGAATTTTTTCCTTTTTTTTATACTTTTAGAAAAGTTGTGGTATAATATCGTTGATGTTGCCCCATAGCCAAGCGGTAAGGCATCGGACTCTGGATCCGACATTCCGTAAGTTCGAATCTTACTGGGGCAACCATTTTTTTGAGGTGATTACATGAATTATAAAGAATTAGCAGATCTTTTGTATCCTGATGTAACAACAACAATCGAAGATTTGGAAAAAAAGTATCCTCCACGTAATTTAAAAGAAGGAGCTGAAGTTTGTCGTTTTGCTCCATCACCAACTGGAAGAATGCATATGGGTAATTTATATGCTTCATTTGTTCCGGAAGTAATGGCAAAACAAACGGGTGGCGTTTTTATTTTACGTATTGAAGATACAGATGACAAAAGAGCTATCGAAAATGGTGTTGAACTTATCTTAAGTGACTTAGAGAATTTTAATTATATAGTTGATGAACATCCAATTAAAGGCGGTAATTATGGACCATATATTCAAACAGCCAGAAAGGATATCTATCACACAGTTGCTAAATATTTAGTTTCAATTGGAAGGGCTTATCCATGCTTTTGCTCTGAGGATGATTTAAATCTAATGAGAGAAAAACAAGAAAGAAAAAAACATCGTATAGGTTACTATGGACCATATGCTAAGTGCCGTGATTTATCGATAGATGAGGTTAAAAAACATTTAGAAAATAAAGATAAATGGGTATTACGTTTAAAATCCATGGGAGACTTTAATAAAAAGTTTACGTTTAAAGATCTTGTTAAAGGTGTTATTGAATTACCAGAAAATGATATTGATCAAGTTTTGATAAAATCTGATGGAATTCCTCCTTATGCTTTTGCTCATGTTTGTGATGATCATTTTATGAGGGTGACAACGGTAACAAGAGATGATTCTTATATATCTTCAGTTCCTTATCATCTAGAAATATGGAATGCGTGTGGATTTAAAGCACCAAAATTTGCTCACTTATTACCATTAAATAAAAAAGATAATGGCATTATTAGAAAAATAAGTAAGCGTAAAGATCCTGAAGCAGCTGTGGCTTTCTACCATGAAAGAGGAATACCTAATGAAGCGATTAAATTGTATTTTGCGACAATTATGAATTCTAATTTTGAAGGATGGTATCAACAAAATCAAGATAAAACATATAGGGATTTTACTTTTGCTTATAATAAAATGAGTACAAGTGGGTCTTTGTTTGACTTAGATAAACTTATTAACATTTCAAAAAATTATTTAAGTAAATTAACAAAAGACGAAATTTATAGTAATCTTTTAAATTGGGCAAAAGACTATGACAAAGACTTTGCTGATTTATTAGTAAATCAAAAAGAAATTGCTTTACCAACTTTAAACATTGAAAGAGAGCAAAAAAAGCCACGTAAAGATTTTGCGAGTTATTCAGATATTAAGCCACAAATCTGGTATATGTTTGATGAATTATATGAAAAAGAAAAAAAGGAATATGATTATCAAAAAATAACTGATGAAGAAGAAATAAAAAAGATTTTAAAACTATATCTTGATAAATATCTTAAGTTGGATTCTAAAGATGAATGGTTTGAAAATATAAAAAAATTGTCAGAAAGCCTAGGATATGCTAAAGACATGAAAGATTATAAGGATAATCCTGATAATTATAAAGGAAATGTTGCAGATATATCAACGGTTCTTCGTGTTGCGTTAACAACAAGAAGCATGACTCCTGATTTATATGAAATTATGAAGATTTTAGGAAAAGAAAAAGTAGTTAAAAGATATAACCAAATTATTAATAACTAAAACGTTTGCTTGTAATTATTTTTTATGATAAAATGATAATGTTTTAAACATTATCAGCTGGCCCGTTGGTGAAATGGTTAACACATTGCCCTCTCAAGGCAACATTCATGGGTTCAAATCCCATACGGGTCACCAATTATTTAAAGTAAAGCTAACATTTGTTAGCTTTTTATGTTGCTTTGACAATCTTAATGTCATGTGCTAATATAAATTCCTTGAGGAATGCGTATGAAAAAGCTTTATAGTAAAACTAGGGATTTGGATAAAATTGTAATAAATGAATCACTAAAAAATGAAATAAAAGAGTCAATTCCAAGTTATTTTTTAGATATTGAAAAAGTTATTTATGTCTATATTAAATTATGCCAAATTTTGGAATACGATTTTTCTTATACCAGTATTTATAAATTTCATGAAGAAAAAGAAAGAAATGTTAATAACTTAAGATTTATAGACAAAAAGAATAATAAAGTATTATGTTATGAATTTGTATTAATATTTCTAAAAATAATAAAAGAAATTTGTGACGTAAAAGCATATATCCAGCCATATGATAAAAAAATATATGAATATGAGCATATCTATCCTTATGTATATGTAGGTGAATACTTTTTAAAAGTTGATGCATTTAAGCCTTTTTTTAGAGGTGATATTATGAATGCCAAACTTGGACTTCCTATTAAATATATAGAGTCATTAAACCCTGATGAGGAAATCATGAAAAGGTTTGAACATCATCTTTTAATTGTATATGATTATATAAAGAAAACATCACACCTTGAAGAAGAAAAAATTTTTTCTCATCATTTTAAAAACATTAATAAGGATTCATTTATAAGTGTTCTTAATGAAACATTAACTTGTTTATTGAGCGGTGAAAAAAACGCAACCAGAATGGCATCTCTAATTCGTTTGAAGTATCTTTTAGAACTTGATGATATTGATATAAAATTCATGTATCAAAAATCATCACAAGACATAGAAAAAATAATGGTTGTAACTTATACTAAAGAAAGTGAAAAGCTAATTATATTATATAGAGTAAATAAAGATATTATTTATTTAACTCTTGATGAGTATGAAAAAATGTTAGCTACAAAAGAATTAGAAAGCATAGATAAATATGATATAGATACATTTAGAGTAAATAAATGTCTAATTAAAAGAAAATAGTCTATATTATTAATATTTTTATTTAAATAATATAATATTAATTATATAATAAATAATAGGAGGCAATATGAATAGTGAATTTATTGATATAATTAGTCCTATAATTAACCATCCAGAGTTTTTAAAAAGGAAAAAGTTTCATCATCATGGTAATGTTACAGTATATGATCACTCTATGAAAGTTGCAGCTTTATCTTATCGAATATCCAAAAAGTTTAAAAATGTTGATTCCAGAAGTGTAGCAATTGGGGCAATATTACATGACTTTTATTATAGGGATTGGCAAAGTTATAAAGAAAAGAGACCGTTTTTTAAAAAGCATGGTTTTGTACATGCTCGTGAAGCATTATTAAATTCACGTGAATATTTTGAAATATATATGAACGAAAAAGTTGAAAATATTATTGAAAGACACATGTTTCCTTTAAATATTAGGCCTCCAAAATATAAGGAAGCTTGGATAGTTTCAATTGCTGATAAGATTGTTTCTTTAGAAACAATTTTAGAGCCAACTTTTTTCTTGAAAATGTTGGGGTTTTAGTATGCAAAAAACAAAAAAAGAATTAGTAAAACAAGTTTTGAGAACAGAGTTAAATACCGAAAATGAGGAAGAACTTATTGATTTATTGGTAAACAGTCCAATCGCAGTGGATGTTGATAGAATTGATAGAGCAAATGCCAAAAAGAGTGACATCATAGCCGATAAATTTGCTCTTTTTGCTGGCAGTTGGGGCTTTATTATAGGCTTTTCCGCCTTTTTACTACTTTGGGTTTTAACTAATACTATTTTTTTAGTAAAAGGATTTGATCCATATCCATTTATCCTTTTAAATTTGTTCTTATCATGCGTAGCAGCATTACAAGCGCCAATTATAATGATGAGTCAAAATAGACAAGCAAAAAAAGAGAGTATGCGCAACGATTTAGATTACCGAATTGATTTAAAAAGTGAATTGATTTTAGAGGAATTATACGAAAAAATAAATATGGTTTTAAAAAATCAAACTAAAATTATTAACTTGTTAGATAACAATAATAAAGAAAAATAACTCTTGTAAAAATACAAGAGTTATTTTATAATTAATCTGAGAATAGAAAGGCATCCTTATATGAAGCAAGAGAACTTATCCGTTTGGAAAACTAGATTATTAACCATTGCTAGCATACTATCATGGACAATTTTAGTGCTTTTGATTGCAATAGCTTTATTTTTAGCATACGTAGGTGTTTCTTCAAAAATATATGCTGCTAAGGGATCAAATTACGAACCTAAGTTTTCTTTATATACCATAGTTAGTCCTAGTATGAAGCCGAATTTAAATGTTTACGATACTATCATTGACAAAAGAGTTGATTCCATGGATTCAATTAAAATAGGGGATGTTATTACATTTATATCTTCTGCCAGCATGACTCAAGGAATGACTATAACCCATCGTGTAAAAGACATTATTATAGATGAAGACGGAAAAAGAAAATTTAAAACTCAAGGAGATAACAATTTAATACCTGATCCTGCCTATGCTGAAGAGGCTAATATATTGGGAAGAGTTATCTTAAAAATTCCTCAATTAGGAAGAGTTCAATTTTTTCTAGCTAAAAAGGGTGGCTGGTTGTTAATTGTTGTAGTACCGGCTATTATAGTTTTAATTAGATATGTATTAAGACTTGTTAGATTATTAAAAGTTGAAGAAAAAGTTGAAACAAGTTTAAAAAGTGATGATGATCGTAAAAAAAAGAAAACAAATAGACTATACAAGCCATAAATAATAGTATATAATATCTCCCTAAATGGGGGATTTTTTTATGAAACAATTAAAAAGAGAGATTACTTTAACAAAATTGAAAATTGTATTCTTAATATTATTATTAATAGGTAGTGCATTTGTTTATAAAAATAATAAAGTTAAGAATTATTTCGAAGTTATTGATGAATCTAAAGAAGATAATATAGCACTTGATGTCGATGCAAAAAGAGGTTTTATCTTAAATAGTTTTTATGATAAAAGCTCTTTTGATAATAATATAAAAATTACACTAAGTAAATTGTCTAGTGAAATTAGTCCATATTCTTTGGCTTTGTTGATTTCTAAAGATTTTGATTATAGCTTGGTAAAGGCCTTGATCAATAATGAAGAATATAGTTTGGCTGATTTACTTATTAGTGACGATGAAAATTATAATTATTTTATAATAGATGAAAATAAGTTGATGTCAGAAAAAGTTATTTATAGGTTATCTTTTTATATAGATGAAAAAAATAGTAATTGCTTTAACAATGGAAAATATGATATTGAATTTATGCTATTATAAACTTGTCTTTTCTATCCTTTTTTGTTATTATTAATATGGTGATAATATGAACTTTAAAGATAATATAAAAAAGCAATCTTATGTAATCGCAATCAGCGTTATATGCCTTGCTTTATTAGTTTCTGGTACAAGCTATGCTTTATTTTTTCAAGTAAATACTAATATGAATAATCAAGTAATTGAAACTGGAACACTATCAGTTACTTACGGAGCAAATTCCGAAGCAATTTCTGAAACGAACTTGGTTCCTATGAGTGATGAAGATGCTTTAACAAAAGAAACTTTGGTTTCAACATTATCAGTCGAAAACAAAGGAACCTTACCTGCCGAATACGTATTAAGAATAGGCAACGATTTAAACGAGTTTAATAAAAGAACAGACAAAAATGACGGAGATAAGTTGCTTAGTCATGATTATATTAGAATTGCTGTTTATAAAAATGGTGAGCTTATTCTAGAACCAACTACCTTATCAGGGCTTTCAAAGTCAAAAGAAGATGAAAATTTATACGATATTTATAGTGATAAATTATCTCAATTAGGATCTGGTAATAATAGTGAAACTTTTGCTATAAAAGTTTGGATAAAAAGTGATGCTCCTACAGATATAATTGGCGATTATGTATATTTAAAAGTTGATGTTTCAAGTGTTGTAGATGAAGCAAAAGCTAGTGAAAGCGCAGCTTAAAAAGCTGTTTTTTTTAGTGAGGTGATATTATGTTAGTGTACGGAAAGAATGTTTTGAAAGAGTTGGATTCAAAGAAAATTAAAAAAGTTTATATAAATAGAAATATTAACGAAAAAAGTATTTTTGAATACTTAAAGGCTCAAAAAATTAAATATGATATTGTTGATAATAAAGTTTTAGATAGACTAACTACTGGAAATCATCAAGGAATCGTAGTTGATATTTTTGATTATCAATATTATAATATTGAATCGATTGGCGAAGAGGAATTTGTTATATTACTAGATCATATAGTTGATCCTCATAATTTAGGGGCAATTATAAGAACATGTGAATGTGCTGGCGTTAAAAGTATAATAATACCAAAAGACCGTTCAGCATTAATAAATGATACAGTTATGAAAGTGTCAGCAGGAGCACTGGAAAATGTAAAAATCATTTTAGTTAGTAATATCGTCAATACAATAAAAACATTAAAAAAGAAAGGTTATTTCATATTTGCTGCAGATATGGATGGCACGAATCTTTATGATTTAGACTATAGTGGTAAAAAATGTTTGATTATTGGAAATGAAGGCAGTGGAATATCTAGATTGGTTAGGGATGAATCTGATTTTATCGTGAGCATTCCTATGAAAGGTAAAATTAACAGTTTAAATGCGTCTGTGTCAGCAGGAATTTTAATTTATGAAATGTTAAGGTAGATATGGATTATAACGACTATCCGGATGGTGAGATTTTTATGATGGTGTGTGAAAATAACGAAGATGCTAAAGAAATGCTGTTTGATAAATACAAATATGTATTAAATATAGTTATAAAAAAATATTCTTACATAGCCAAAGAACTTGGCATTGATTCTAAAGAATTATATAGTGAAGCTTTATATGGCTTTAATGATGCTCTTAATGATTATAAAGAAGATAAGAGTGCTTCTTTTAAAACGTTTTTGTCTCTTTGCATTGGACGTAGATTACAAAAAGCAATTGCTAGTGCAAAAGCCAAAAAGAATCGTATAATTAATGAGTCATATTCACTAGACAAAACTTATGAAGAATTTGGGGTTCCTCTAATTGAGCTTATTAGTGATGAAAGGAAAAATGATCCTTTATTAAACATCGAAGAGGAAGAACATTATCAAGAGTTACTTTCTAAAATCAAAGAAAGTTTGTCAGATTTCGAATCTCAAGTTTTTGAATTAATGATAAACAATTTTAGCTATATAGAGATAGCTGAGCTTTTGGAAAAGGAGCCTAAACAGATAGACAATACTATACAACGTATTAAAACAAAAGTTAAAAAGATTATTTTATAAAGGCAACAATTAAAATATTTGTTGCTTTTTTTAAGTTTTTATGTTAGATTATAAATGAACACGAAAGTGTTTTTTAATTTACAAAAAATTTGAGGGGATAATATGAAAAAAGAAACAGAAGACAAAAAATTAAAAAAAGAAGAAAAAGTAAAAGCTCCAAAAGTGAAAAAAACTAAAAAAAAGGAAACAAAAAAAAGAGAGCCGTATTTTAAAGCAGTAAAGAGTGAACTAAAAAAAGTAAAATGGCCTTCAAGAAAAGAAGTTTTAAAATACACTATAGCGACGATTGTCTTTATTTTATTGTTTGTAATTTTATTTGCATTATTAAATTTAGGAATGTCAGCAATAAAGGGGTTGTTTAATTAATGGAAAAAGAATGGTATGTTGTTAACACTTATAGTGGACACGAAAGCAAAGTTAAAGAAAAATTAGAAGCACGTACAGAATCCATGGGAATGCAAGATTACATTTTCCGTGTTATCATCCCAGAAACAACTGAAGTTGAAATTAAAGATGGTGTAAAAAAAGAAAAAGTTAAAAAAATGTTCCCTGGTTATGTCCTTGTTGAAATGATTATGAGTGATGAAGCTTGGTACGTTGTACGTAATACACCTGGAGTTACTGGATTTATTGGTTCAAGCGGTAAAGGCGCAAAGCCAACCCCATTATTACCTCAGGAAATTGATAGAATTTTATCTAGTATGGGACTTACTAGAGTTGATGTTGAAAGTGAACTTGCTGTAGGTGATTCAGTTTCAATTACAGATGGTCCATTTAAAGGAATGCTTGGAAAGATTGATTCTATTGATACAGAAAATAACAGAATTAATGTATTAATTGATTTGTTTGGCCAAGAGACTCCTGTAGAAGTTGAATTATATCAAGTAAAAAAAGATTAAGTTACAAAATTGTAACTTTTTTTGTGATTTTATTGTATTATAAGGGTAGTGATAAATATGAGTGCAACTATAATAGATATGAAAAAAGAAACTAAAAAGAGTCAGTACATATTTGCAAGCAATTTGATAAAATCTGGTAATTTAGTTGTGTTTCCAACCGAGACTGTATACGGTATTGGTGCTGATGGGTTAAATGATGAGGCTGTAAAAAAGATTTTTGCATCTAAGAAAAGAGCAACTGATAATCCTTTGATTTTGCATGTAAGCGATTTTAAAATGGTTGATATGATTGCAAAAAATATAAGTGACATGGAAAAAGATTTAATGGAAACGTTCTTTCCTGGACCACTTACGATAATTTTACCTAAAAAGGAAGTAGTTCCAAGTAGCGTAAGTGGTGGTTTAGATACAGTTGGAGTAAGAATGCCTAGTAATAAAATTGCTCATGAGTTAATTAAATACGCTAATACGCCAATTGCAGCACCATCTGCTAATATATCTGGGCGTCCTTCTGGAACTGATATTTTAGATATAATAGATGAACTAAAGGATAACGTAGATTGTATAATTGATGGAGGGCCAACTACGATTGGACTTGAGTCCACTGTTATAAGAGTAGTTGATGATGTTGTAAATATTTTAAGACCTGGTAAAATTACTCCAGAAGATTTTATGAACTACGGCTTCAAAGTAAAACTTGATAAGAATTTATTTCATAGCATAAAAAAAGGCGAATTAGTCCGTTCACCAGGAATGAAATACAAACATTATGCTCCAAAAATAAAATGTTTACTTATTTATAGCGAAGATAATAATAAATTTATTAAAGAAGTTAATAAAATAAAAAAAGAAAAAAGAGTGTTAGTAATTTGCAGGCATGATAATGTTAAATTTTTTGGCGACGAAGTCTATGATTTGGGAAAAACTTTAGTGGATATGTCTCATAATATTTTTCATGCCTTGCGTGAGGCGGATAAAACCGTTTATGATTTAGTTATTATTGAGGGCGTAAAAAAAGAAGGCTTAGGGATAGCTATTATGAATAGACTTATAAGAGCCTGCTCTCATAATTATATTGAACTATAAAGAATTAACCAAGATATGGTTAATTCTTTATTAATTTTTTTTCTATTAAGAATACAATTTCATATAATAGAAATGATATTATGAGCAATATAAATATACCACTCATCACTAAATCTAAATCAAAAACTTGTGTTCCATATATAATTAGGTATCCTATACCCTGCTTACTAACTAGGAATTCACCCATAATTACTCCAATTAAAGTCATTGAAATATTTAACTTTAGGGAAGTTATTATGGTGTTAAAACTATGTGGAATGACAAGCTTATAAAGTATTTGTATCTTACTTGCTTTAAAAGATTTTAAAAGCTTTATTTCATTTGAAGGCGTACTTATAAGTCCGTTATAAATAGTAGTTAAAGTTATAATAAGATTTATAAGTAGAGCCATTACGATAACACTTTTTATATTTGCTCCAGCGATTATTATAATTAATGGCCCTAGAGCAACTTTTGGCATTGAGTTTAAAAGAACTAAGAAAGGATCCATTATTTTAGCTAAATATTTAAATTCATATAAAATAATTGCTAGTATGAATCCCATGATTCCACCTAATACAAAGGAAATAATCACTTCATAAACTGTTTGAAATATATGTTTGAAGAAATTTCCACTATTAACTAAATTGCCAATAGTTTTAATAATTCTTGATGGACTTGAATATATAAACGTATTTATAATGCCTTTTTTTGCTAAAAATTCCCACGTAAAGAAAAATAAAACAACAAGTAATACTTGAACTAAAAATATTAATGCTTTTTCTATTTTTCTCTTTTTTAAATATTCTTTTTGAGCTTCAGACATTTATATCTAAGTCCTTCCAGATTTGGTTGTAGATAATTGGAAATTCTTTAGTATTACGATTATTTATTGGTGTTGATTTGTTAGTTAGTTCAATATTGTATATTTTTTTTATTTTTCCAGGCCTTTTAGATAAGATGACTATTCTATCAGCTAAACTAATGGCTTCGGCAATGTCATGAGTTATCATTATGACTGTTTTTTTCTCTTTTTTTATAATTTGATAAACATCGTCGCTAACTGATAAACGTGTTTGATAATCTAAAGCACTGAATGGTTCGTCTAAAAACAAGATATCTGGATTAATGGCGAGTGTTCTTATTAAAGCAACTCTTTGAATATTATAAGAACATTTTTATAAATTCCATTTGATTTTTATAATTCGAGTATTTGTTTTTTCATCAATTGCTCCTACAAAAATTTTTTCAACGAATAAATCTACAATTAATTTATTCAAAAAGCCAATTTTCTTTTCCTTGTTAAAACACTCTAAAATGTTTTTAATGTTATCGTTATAGTTGTTGCATTCATTGATTTTATTAGTTATATTTTCTATTCTATTTTTTATGTCGCGCTCACTTTCTCTATACATATTTGTTAATTTGTTGAATTCTTCATCGCTATAAAGTCTATTTATATGTTTTTCATACAATTTTTTTAAGTAAGTGTTATTTTTTTCTTGATCTATGTTTAAAACTTGCTTTTGATGCATTAGGCACTTTAACTTTTTTTCATTTCCTTTATCATTTTTTAAATAACTATAAAGCATTTCTTTATCAAAATATTTTATAATTAAATCATTAATTTTTTTTAAAATTGTTTCTTCTAAGTAGTCATAACGTATGCCACTCTTATTTTGGCATAACTTAGGATCATTCTTATAGTTTTTACAAATCATGTACGCATGGTTTTTTGAACATTTTTTATGCATGTATTCTTTACATTCTAAACACATAACTTTTTTAGAGAAAATATGAATTTCTCCTGTTTTCTTCAAAGAACGAGACCGCTTTTTTATATTTTCATTAACTTTATTAAAAATATTTTTTTCAATTATTGCCTCATGTGTTTTTTCTCTTTTAATCCATGTGTGTGCTTCTTTTTTAATAATTTTATGATTTTTATAACTAATTGTAGTGCGTTTTCCTTGCACTAAGTTTCCTAAATATATTTCATTGGTAAGAATTGTTTTAATAGCATTCGCGTTCCATTTTATATCTTCGCGCTTTTTATTACTTATAATATTAAGCTTAATGCCTTTTTTATACTTATATAGTGAAGGGGATGCAATGTTTTTTTGGTTTAAGATACTAGCAATTTTTGAAAAACCATTTCCTAAAAGATATAATTTAAAAATTTTTTTAACAATCAAAGAAGCTTCTTCATCGATTATTAATTGATTAGTATTGTTAGGCGATACTTTGTAACCATAAGGAGCAAATGGGGAGACAAACTCTCCATTTTTCATTTTTGAATTTAGAGCACTGCGGATATTAGCAGATATATCTTCTAGATACCATTCATTAACCAAGCCATTTATTTGCCTTGCTTTTTTATTACCGCTATTAAACGTATCAGCATTATCACTTATTCCAATAAATCTAATGTTCCATTCGAGGAATTTGTTGTTGATATACTTTTCAACAATCTCCATGTCTCTTGAAAATCTTGACTGGCTTTTTGATAAAACAACATCAAGCTTTTTTTGCTCACAATCTTTAATAAGACGTTCAAATTCAGGCCTGTATGTTCCTGCACCGGATAAATCTTCATCTTTATACTCATCTACAAGTTTGAACGTAGGATGGCTATTAATATAATCCAAAAGCATATTCCTTTGATTCTTTATTGATTCACTATCTTTAAATAAATCTTTATCTTTATCTTCCTGAGAGAGTCTTAAGTAGATGCCAACTCGTAAATAATCTTTTATAATATCACCTCATTAAAATTTATCTTTTGATAATAAAATTATAGATAGATAATTATTGACCATTTCTTTAATCTTACTATCAAGATTGGAGTATAAATCAATCACTTTATATGTAGGCTTTATTTATATCACCCCTTTAATTAACTCTATGTTTCATAATATAAAAAAAACATAATAGCAAAATTATATAATTTAATTGATAAGTTTTATTTTTTAATCTATAATGATAATAGAGGATGGTAAATTTATGAAAAAAAGTGAAAAAGCAAAAGAAGTGCCTAAGCAAAAAATATATATTATTGGATTAATTGTAATAGCAATTGTCGCAATAACTTTAGTATTAGTTTTTAATGGTCAAAAAAATTCTAAAAAGAATAATGGCAAAGATCGTGTTATTTATGATTCGAAAGAAAAAATAAAGATAGTTGCTAATGAGGCTAGCAAAGTTACTTTAGAGGATTATAGTGATAATAATATCAAAATTAAAATTCCTAAAGGTTGGAAAGTTGAAACATTAGGTGATTACATACATTACAATCTTAGAGTTTATAATCCAGAAAATCCTACATATCAATTTTTCTTCAATTTGAAGAGTGAAGGTTATAATAAATCTGAAGATGCTAAAAAATGGCAACAAAAATATTACCCTAATAGTATATTTGCAAAAACATCAGTAATTGCCTCAAAAGACACTGAAGGGTTTTATAAAATATTTAATGATATGGGTCCTTTAAATAATACTGCCACATTTACCTTCCCAACCCTAACTGATTTTACGGTTATTGAAAATTTAGGTAAAGGATTATTTGGAGGAGATGTTTTAAGAGCTTCATTTTTGGATGCATCTGGAAAAGAGGCTGAAGGAGTATTTACAGCTTATGTTTATGACGCAGGACCTTATTATGTTAACGAAAATATTATGTCTGGCAAAAAAATAGATATTTACTTTTTAAATGTTTATGACGCTATTTTCTTTACTGCCCCAAAAGATGAATTTGTGGATTGGGAAGAAACCCTTAATACTATTGCGTCATCATTAGAGTTTACTGATGCATTCTTAAATGGCTTTAATGCTCAAGAAGATGCAGTTATGAAAAACTTCCAAAACATTCGTAAAATTTGTAATGAGATATCTGACGGCATAATGGATTCATGGGAAAAAAGAAGTGCTTCTTATGATATAATGAGCCAAAAACAAAGTGATGCAACACTTGGATATGAAAGAGTATATGATACTGAAACCAATGAAATATATAAAGCTTACAATGGATTTACTGATGATTATGATGGTAAGAGATTCAAATCTATAACAGATGATATGTATACTAAAAAAACCAGTGGATATATTGAAAAATAGGTGAAAGATGAAAAACAAAAAAATCATTTATATTATTAGCGCATTTATAATTTTAATATTAATAATAATGGGTGTATTGTTTTTAAATAAAAAAAATGGTAGCGATGTAGATACCAAGAAAGCTAATGATAAAAAGACATCTTTAATTGAAGAAGCAGCTAGTAATAGTGGAAAGAAAAAAGAGGATTATAAAAAGTTTCTTGGTGGTGAAGTATTAACTGAAAACACATACTTTAATGAATATACATTTATAAGTAATAATAAAGCTTATATATTTGATCCTAAGAAACTTGAAACGGGCGAATTAAGTTATAAAAAGGTTTTAGATATACCTGAGGATTTAAAAATAGTTAATATTGGTATTCCTTATGGACCGGATATTCGTTTTATTACTAATGATGATGTATATTATTCAATTTATGACACTAATGTTGATAACAAAATTGAAGCTGGATTTACAATGTTTAACAGTGCTCAATATGAGCTTAGGAAATTCTATCCTTCTTACAGTGAAGAGACTTATGGAGAAAAATTAGATTATGATTTAATATTTAATTTACACATGGTTAAAGATAACATTATTTATAAATTAACTATTCCATATGAAGGATTTGATAAAAATTTTTATCCTTTTACTAAAACTAAAATAGAAGGTAATTATGAAGGCGAAAAAATCCTAAATGTCTATAATGATAGAATCATAAGAACTGATAAAGCGTTTTATGAAGTGGTTGATTACTATAAAAATGGTGAAAGAACAAGTGCTACACTAAAAATGAGTATGCTTACTAAATATTATGATGATGTTTTAACATTTACATATAAATACGTTGTTTTAAAGGATTATACATTAATACCTATTAGTGACACGTTTATTAACAGAAATAAAAAATACGTCGAATATAATTATAAAGATTGTTTCGAAGAGGAAATAAAAGATTTTAATGAATAAAAAAATTGCCAATAAAGCAATTTTTTTATATTTTATCAGGAATTAATACTTTGAAATAATTTAAAAGCTCACCTTTTGAATATTTGTTATTATTGGTAAGCCATTCCATACCAATGCTTATTATAGCTCCTAGATAAAATTTAGTAATAATATCACTAGGAATATTGGCAGAGATATTTTCTTTATCACTTTGGATTCTTTCGTTTATATCTTTATTAGCAACGTCAATTAAAATATCCATAAGTATACTATTACGATTATTTACTAAAATTGCTGTATAAATATTTCTTTTTTCATCAATGTGATTCATTAGTAATTCGAGCATAGCCATAAAGTATTCTTTAGTATTAATCTCGTTTTCGTTTTTTTGAAGTGCTGCCAAAAGATTACTTTTTAATTCATCAATTAGTTCAACTAATAATTCATATTTATCATTATAATGTGCATAAAAGGTTGAGCGATTAATTAACGCTTTAGAACAGACATCTGATATTTTTATTTCTTCAAATGTTTTTTCTTTCATTAAATCTAATAAGGCATTAAATAGTGCTTTATTAGTTTTTATAACTCTTAAGTCATTTTTATTAGTCATAATATCACCAGATAAAGAATAGCACAAAACACCACAAAAGAAAAGATATTATACAAAATGTTTATTATTTAACTGCACTTATTTAAAAAAGTGTTGCTTATTATACTAAATTGCGATTTTGTTAGTGGAAAAATATTTATATAATAATAAACTATAATGTCGGAGGGACAAAAAATGAACAAATTTGGAGAATTCATTTGTAAACATAAAAATTTAGTTATTATTATATCTGTGATACTTTTGCTAGTTTCATTTATAGGCATGAAATTAACCAAAGTAAATTATGACATATTAGTTTATTTGCCAGATGAAATTGAAACAATAAAAGGTCAAAATGCCTTGACAAACGATTTTAACATGGGCTCATACTCTATAGCAGTAGTTGATGGTATGAAAAGCAAAGATATTGTTAAGCTTGAAAATAAAATCCGTGATATCGATGGCGTTGCTAAAGTGGCTAGTGCCTATGATATTGTAGGTACAAATATTCCTATTGATTTTTTTCCGAGTGAAATCGTAAATCATGTAAGAAATAATAATAGTGATCTTTTAATTATCACTTTTGAAGAATCAACATCAAGCGAAAAAACAATTGATGCGGTTCGCGAAATAAGAAATCTTACAAAAGATAAAGCTTTACTTGGTGGAATGAGTTCAATGGTATTAGATACCATGAACTTATCTGAAAAAGAAATAGCTATTTATATAGTGATTGCTGTAATACTTTGTATTTTAGTGTTATCTATATCACTTGATTCATATGTTGTGCCATTTATACTTTTGCTAAATATTGGTTTTGCAATTGTATATAATTTAGGAACAAATATCTTTTTAGGACAAATATCCTATATTACAAAAGCCCTAGTAGCAGTTTTACAACTAGGAGTAACAACAGACTTTTCTATTTTCTTATATCATTCTTATGAAGATAAAAAGAAACAATATAAAAATAATGAAAAAGCAATGATTAATGCAATTAGAGAAACCTTTATATCTGTTATGGGAAGCTCCTTTACTACAATTTTAGGATTCTTAGCATTATGTGCAATGCAATTAACTTTAGGACGTGACTTGGGTATTGTTATGGCTAAAGGTGTGTTACTTGGAGTAGTAACAGTATTAACTGTATTCCCAAGCTTAATCTTAGCCTTAGATAAGTTAATTGAAAAAACAAAACATAAAGTAATAGTGCCAAACTTTACTTCCTTAAATAAATTTATTATTAAGCACCATGTTGCAATATTTGTTGTATTTCTAATTCTTTTATTCCCAATTTATAAGGCTAATAAAAGTGTAGAAGTTTACTACAAATTAGATTCATCACTTCCAGATACTCTTGAAAGTGTAAAAGCAAATACTTTATTAAAAGAAGAATTTAATATTGTTAGTCCAGAGATTATTCTTCTAGATGCAAATTTAAAAAATGATAAAGTTGTATCACTTCTTGATGAAATAAAAAAAGTTGATGGTATTGATTTTGCTCTTTCATTTGCGGATTTAAAGAAATATGGTATTACTGAAGATGCCTTAAATAGCGATATGGTAAGTATATTTAAAAATGATAAATATCAAATGGCATTGATAAATTCAACTTATGACATTGCTACGGATGATTTAAATGATCAAATTAAGGTTATTAATAACATTGTTAAAAAATATGATAAAAATGCTATCGTGGCTGGAGAAGGCCCACTAATGAAAGACTTAGTTGAAATATCAGATACTGACTTTAATAATGTTAATACTTATTCAATCTTATGTATCTTCTTTGTATTGTTAATAGTACTAAAATCAATTAGTTTACCAGCTTTATTAATTTTAGTTATTGAATTTGCAATATTTACAAATATGGGTATTTCTTACTTTAGTGGTGATGTACTTCCATTTATTGCTCCGATTGTTCTTGGTACAATTCAATTGGGTGCTACTATCGATTATGCAATTTTATTGACAACAAATTATCTAGAAAAGAGACGTAATAATGTACCTAAAGAAGAAGCGATGCTTTCGGTAATGAATTACTGTGGAGTTTCAGTTTTAATTAGTGGTATGTGTTTCTTCTCATCAACCTTCGGTGTTGGAATATACTCTAAAATTGAAATGATTGGTGCTTTATGTACTTTGATTTCTAGAGGAGCTTTAATAAGCATGGTTGTAGTAATAGCCTTGTTACCTGCAACATTACTTATATTTGATAAATTAATTATAAAAACTACTTTAAATAAAAAGAAGGGATTAAATATGAAAAATGAAAAAAAGAAAATAAATAAAGTTATAACTGCAACGTTGATAATAGGTGCATTAACAACATCTATGCCTTTAAATGCTTTCGCTTTAACAAAGAGTGAAACTGTTTATTCAAAAATAAATAGTGATGGAACAACTAAAAGTATTTTAGTAAATGAACATTTAATAAATGATCAAGACAAAAAAGAACTTGCTGATTATTCAACTCTTGAAAATATTTTGAACATTAATAGTGATAACACATATAAAAAAGACGGTGAGAAACTTACTTGGGATGCTTCAGGAAAAGATATCTTTTATGAAGGAACTACTAAAAAGGCTTTACCAATTAATTTAGATGTTACTTATAAATTAAATGGCAAAGAAATGAATATAGAAGATATGCTTGGCAAAAGCGGTAAAGTAACTATTTCTTTAAAATATATAAATAAAGACAAACATGGATCTTTATATACACCTTTTGTTGTTACTGTGTCAACTTTAATTGATGGAGAAAATAATAGTGATGTAACTGTTACAAATGGTAAAGTTTTAAGTAATGGTACCAAAAATGCCGTTGTTGCTATTGCTACACCAGGTTTATATGAGAGTTTAAAAGTTAAAGAATTAAAAAATTCTGATACTATAACAATTAGTTATAAAACCACATCATTTTCCCTAGCTAGTATTTATCAAGTAATAACTCCTAAATTAATCGAAGCTAGTGACTTAGATATATTTAACAAATTAGATACCTTATATTCGAGTGTTGACACTCTTCAAAATAGTATGGATTTAATTAATGAAGGAGCTAACACTTTAAAAGAGGGATCAAATGAATTAAAAACTAAATTGTCTCAAAGTATAGACTCATTAGCTAGTGATTCTAGTGATGCTTTAACTTCAGCAGATTTAAAAAACATTGATGAAAAAACTAAATTGACTATTGCTAAAATGTTTGATGAAACTCGTAAAAATGACATTAGTAAAAATGCTTGGGAAAGCACACGTGAAGAACTAGAAAATTCAAATGATAAAACAGTAGAAAGTTACGTTCGCACATCAGTTGAAGAGGCTGTTAAGTCTTCTGTAGAAAAAGCAATTACTAGTTATTTACAAAAACATCCTGAAAAAATCCAAGACTACCAAATTTGTAAGGCATCTGAACTTAATGAAACCAAAACCGAAGAAGAACTAAAAAGTTGTAACAATGTTTCTGATATAGATTTAATAATTAATACTGCTACTGAATCGGCTACGTTATCTGCAATGAAGACTGCTAAATTAACGTCTAATTATATTGCTGAATTAGTAAGTAAAAAAGTAGCAGCTGAAGTTGCTGAAAAGACTGCCTATGAAGTTGCGAGTGCTGTTGCTAATAAAACAAGTAAAGATGTAGCAAATGAGATTAAAAAAGCTTCAACAGAAAAAGTTAAAAGTTCTCTAACAACGCTTTATAATGGCATTGATTCATTAGATAATGGTATAAGTCTTCTTAGCACAAACTTAGATAAATTTAATAAAGAAGGAATAAATAAAATATCAAGCTTAACAAAAGAAGAAGCTAAACCATTAACTAATCGTGTAAAAGAATTAGTTAAATTATCTAATAATTATTCATCTTTTGCTGGAAAAAATAAAAATACTAAAGGTAATACAAAATTTATTTTAGTTATCGATTCAGTCGAGGCTAAAAAGGAAGATAAAAAAGCTGAAAATACAGTTAAAAAAACAACCTTTGTAGATAGAGTTAAAAATCTATTCAAATAAAAACGCGTAATAGCGTTTTTTTTGATATTAGTGTCCTTATAGTATTCAAGGAACTCTTTGCCTCATACCACCAGAAAGTTCAGCAGGCTTTTTGTCTTTAAAATCATATAATGAGTATGTTTTTAAAAGCTTATCAACGTATTTATCATTTTTCTTTTTTAATATATCTAATCCTAAAGTTGCATTTTTATAAATGCTTAACCAAGGAAAAAGGGTATCGTTTTGCAACATATATCCTATAGTAGGATTTTTTTTGCTCCATTTAATAATCCCGTAGCTTTCTTTATCTAACCCAGCTAGAATGGACATAAGAGTTGATTTGCCACAACCACTTGATCCTACTATACACAAGAATTCTCCTTCATAAACATCAAGCGTAATGTCTTTTAGAGCTTCAATTTCACCATTTTTGGTGTGATAAGTTTTTCCTAAATTAGTAATAGTTAGCAATTTATTCATTGTTTAAATCAATAACTATATTTTTATATGGAACATCCTTTTTTAATAAATTATTATCTTTCATCATAGTTTTTAGATTATTGTAACTTTCTTCGGTAATTGTTGTGTTTAAAAACCATGAATCAGCTTCCTTATAATTTTTGATTATAGTAGTTAAATCATCTTTTGATAAATTAGAAAATTGTGGTAAAATGACTTCTGCTATTTTTTCTGGTTCATTATCTTGGACAAATGATATAGCTTTATTTAATGCTTTATTAAATTTTTTAATAGTTTTATAATTATTATCTATATAACTTTTACGAGCATAAAATGCAGTGTAAGGAACTATTCCAGAATATGTACCAATATTACCAACAATGTAACCAAGAGATTCTTTTTCTAAGGCTGTAGCAGTTGGTTCAAATAAATTTACATAGTCTCCAACACCCCCAACAAATGTACCAGATAACGCTGCAAATTCTACACTATAGTTTATATTAATTTCTTTAGGATCTATATTGGCATTTTTTAAAGCGTTTAAAAAGTTGATTGCAGGCATACCGCCTTTTCTACCTACTAATATTTCTTTGCCTTTTAAACGATCAAGTTTAAAATCTTCATTTGTTCTACTGATGATAAACTGACCATCTCTTTTTGTTAAACCGCTAAATAGTTTTAAGTAGTCTTTTTCGCCACCGTTATAAACATATATAGCTGACTCTGCTCCGGCGAATCCGATTTCAACATCATTTGATAAAACTGCAGAAGACACTTTATCTGCTCCGGGAGTTAATATAAGTTCAATATCTAATCCTTCCTCTAAAAAATAATCATTTTCAATTGCTACATAAAGTGGGGCATAAAATGCTGAATGAGTTACTTCGGCTACTTTTATGGTTTTTGATACTTTCTTATTATTTCTTATTTTATAAAATGTAACAACTAGTGTTAAAATGATTAGTAAGCATATTAAAGATATTATACCTTTCTTTTTCAAAATTATTCCTCCTTCATAATTTCATAATATTATATTCTCAGGTATTAAAATGCGTGATTTTAAAAAGTTTTATTTACTTTGAAAAAATTGTCTGCTATAATAATCTATAGAATAAAGGGTGTGTATATATGATTACATTGACAAAAGAGATAACTAACATTTTAGATAAACTATATAATTTACGTGGAGAAGACAGTGAAGTTTTAATAAAAATGGAAACTGAAAAAGAAAAAGCTGAGGAAACAAAGCTTAGAACTACAAAAGAAAAAGAGTCTTTGCAATCTAAAATTACTAGTTTATTAGAAGAAGAATCAGAAATTAAAGAACAAGGAGATAAATTAAGCACTTTATTAGCTGGTATTAATGAGGATGACTACAAAGTAGTAATAGAAAAACTAGGTTTGGATTTCAATCCTAAAAAGATTAAAGAAAAGTTAGATACTTCATTGCCAGAAACTTTAGAAGTTGTAGCTGAGGATACCAAAAAAGCTAAAGAGGAATTACAAAATGTAGAAACTTTGATGAATGACGCCATTACTAAAATCGAAGAATTAGCTATAAGAAAAGATGCTGCTATTCAATTGCAAGAAAAATTAAATGAATATTTTGACTTAGCCTTAAATGGTAATATAAATATAACAAGAGATGCTATAACATCATTACTTGAAAAGTTTGGCTTTTCTGAAGAAGAGCAAAGAGAAGCTGCTAAAATATTAATGTTCCCAGAGGATGCGTTATATGAATATGATAAAAACCATAAAGGTGGAAAAAGCATTTCTGAGGTGATTGCTGAAGCTAAGGAATTTAGTGATACAAAGAGTATTGAAATAAAAGATATATTAAAAGCTGAAGAAAAAATAAGTAATGATAAAATTAGAAGTTTATTAGATAGTTTAGGGATAGATACTCTTGATTATACTTCATCAGATTTAGATAGTATAGCACTTAATTATGATGAGGAAGTTATCAAAAATAATGTTAATTATGCTAAAAACGTTTCTTTACCACTTGATATTTTTGCAGATAATGTAATCTTATTAACAGACAAAGAATTTATTAATAAAGTTGAAAAATTATTAAGCATTGGAAAGTCTATAATGGATATATATTTAAATCCTAATGCTTTATTAAAATATGATTTTAAAGGATTAATTCATGCTATAGATTTATTAAAAGAGAGCAATTTGGATCCTAAAATGGTTCCTTTAATGGCTTTCTAGTTTGGGGGAATGATAATATGTTGAAAGAAATAGCGAGTTTAATACCAGAAGAGCTTATTGATGAGCTACCTAAGTTCTTACCAATTATAAAAATAATTGAAGAGAATGAGGATTATAAAAGCGTAGTAAAGCTTTTAGAAGACAACAATATTAAAAATATAACAAGTTTAAGAGATTTGCGAGTATTTACGATGAAGCAAGCGGAGCTTGCTAAGAGAATAGAAATATATAAAGATTCTAATGTATTAAATTACTTTGCTACAAATTTATATGTTTTAACAAATGATCCTAAAGAGATTATGAAAAGAATTTCAGTATGTTTACAAACTGGAAGACCAATTGTTGATGAAAATGGCACTTTTGTGTTTTTAGGCGAAGACTTTGATAGAGTGATCACAAATACTAGCGATGTATCACCTATATATGCTAGTATCGATAGTACATTTTCAAATGCTTCTTTAATAAAACAAAAACTTAGTGTAAAAGAGCCAAAAATGGATTCTTTCATCTTTGATAGGTATATTAATTTAAAAGAAGTTTATGATCGTGTATTAGAGGCTCATCAAGATATTTTAAGTGATAATCAAATGAGCGAGACTGATATTATGGCATTAGCAAGTGATCCTTCTATTAGCGATAGCGATATTATCTTAGCATCAATTATAAACACTATGTCTGTAAAGAGTGAAGATTTAGAATCTATTAGAGAAACCATAAATATATTACTTGAAGAAAGACAGAAAGATACTAGAAGGGCGGCATAGTATGAAGTTTTTGGATAAATTGGGGTTTAAAAAAGAAGAGATAGATGATTTTGTTAAAAACACACCAGAACTTGTAATAGCAAAGATTAAAGAGTATCAAAAATTAGTCACAGCAAATATTAAATTTTTAAAAGATTTAGGAATTACGAATTATAAAGAAGTATTTTTAAATTATTATGAAATGTTTTTGATGGACAATAGTAATTTTGCGGATATTTTTAATCAATATGATCGTGATGATTTAGTTGATAAGATCCAAAAAAATATTAAGGTTGTTGAATATTTATAAGAGCCAATTTTGGCTTTTTTCTTTTATAAAAAAACTATACGTGATATAATCATATTAGGTAGGATAGATATTATGAATTTACTAGACAATTTAAATAAAAATCAATTAGAGGCGGTTAAAATAATTGATGGTCCAGCTTTAGTAATAGCTGGAGCAGGATCCGGAAAAACCAAAGTTTTGACCACCAGAATAGCAAATTTGATCTTAAATAATGTTTTATCAAGTAATATTCTTGCAATAACATTTACTAATAAAGCTGCTAAAGAAATGAAAGAACGTTTAGAAGCTTTAGTACCTAACAACTATGCATTTGTTGGAACTTTTCACTCCTTTGGCTTAAAGATAATTAGAGAAAATGCTGAAAAGCTTAATTTAATGCGTAATTTTACGATCTTGGATAGCGACGATGTGACATCCTTAATAAAAAAAATAATGAAAAAAAATGGCTATGATATAAAGGATGTAGCACCTGGTTATGTAAGAAATAGAATAAGTTTCATAAAAAACGAAATGTTATCTAATGAGGAAATCGAAAAATTCTTTAATACACCTCCTGAGAAAATAGCTTATCAAATATATAAAGATTACCAAGAAACACTTAAGAAAAATAACTCGGTTGATTTTGATGATTTGTTGTTACTACCAGTAAAATTATTTAGAGAAAATAAAGAAATATTAGAAAAGTATCAAGACAAATATAAATATATTCTAATAGATGAATATCAAGATACCAACGAAGTTCAATACAGGTTGACTAAATTATTGGCTAAAAAATATAAAAACATATTTATTGTCGGAGATCCTAATCAATCAATTTATGCATTTAGATATGCTAATTTTAAAAATATTTTGAATTTTGAGAAAGATTATCCTGGAGCTAAAGTAATATCTTTAAATCAAAATTATCGTAGTACTAATATGATACTAAATGCAGCTAATTCAGTTATAAAAAACAATGTAGAAAGAAAAGATGTCACACTATTTAGCGATCGGGGGGATGGCGTTAAATTAAAATATTTCCGCTCTTATGATGAAAAACATGAAGTGACATTAATCATCGAAGAGATTCATAACTTATTGAAAATGGGTTATAAAAATAAAGATATTGCTATTTTTTACAGAACTAATGCTCAATCAAGAATTATTGAAGAAATGTTTTTAAAATCTGATATTCCATTTAAAGTTGTGGGTAGTTATTATTTCTATTCGCGTAAAGAAATTAAAGATTTACTATGTTATTTGCGATTAATATATAATCATCATGATGATATTTCTCTAAAAAGAATAATTAATGTTCCTAAACGAAAAATAGGTGAAAAAACGGTTTCGTTATTAGAAGAAAATGCCGAAAAAAATAATGTATCTATGTTTGATGAAATTAATAGTGGTAAGGAATTAGAGTTTAAAAATTTAATCATTGAACTTACTAAGGATAGCGAAAATATGTCTTTAACAGAGCTTGTTGATGATGTTTTAACTAAGAGCAAGATTAAAGATGAACTTTTAAATGATAAAAGCTTAGAAGCAGAGTTAAGACTTGATAACTTAATGGAATTTAAGAGTATTACTTCATCATTTGAAGAACGCACAGGAAGTGTTAATTTAGGTGATTTTTTAGAAGAACTTAGTTTGGTCGCTGATATAGAAGAACATAAAAAGAATGATGATGTCGTAACACTTATGACCTTGCATAGTGCAAAGGGTCTTGAATTTAAAGTTGTCTTCATTGCCGGGATGGAAGAAGGAATATTCCCTCATGCTAATGCCTTTTTAGAAGAAAATGGTCTTGAAGAAGAAAGAAGACTATGTTATGTTGGCCTTACGAGAGCAAAAGAACGTTTAATTTTAACCAATGCTAAACGAAGAATGCTTTATGGTAAAGAAAGTGAGCACGAAGAAAGTCGGTTTATAAAAGAAATAGATCCTTCTTTAATCGAAAAAACTAATAATAGTATTAAAGAAGAAAAGATAATAAACAAAAATGAAATGTATACCGATGAAGAAGTAACATTTAGAAAAGGAGATATTGTAATGCATACTATTTATGGACGTGGTGTCGTATTATCTTTTGATGATAAATACGTAAGCATTGCTTTTAGTAAGAATTATGGGGTTAGAAAATTAATGAAAAATCACAAAAGCATTAAAAAGTTATAAGGGAGGAAATATGAAAGATTTAACTTTAGTTGTAATGGCTGCAGGAATGGGCAGTAGATTTGGCGGTTTAAAGCAAATAGAACCAGTTGGTATGAATAATGAATTTATACTTGATTTTTCGGTATACGATGCTTTAAAAGCAGGATTTGATAAGGTTGTGTTTGTAATTAAAGAAGAACACCTAGAAATTTTTAAAGAAACAGTTGGGAAAAGAATTGGCGATAAAATAAAAGTGGAGTATGCCTTTCAAAAATTTGATGACGTTCCTAAAAATGTAAAAATTCCGGAAGGAAGAACCAAACCGTGGGGAACAACTCAAGCTATTTTATCAGCTAAAAATTATGTAACAGGTAATTTTGTCGTTATTAATGCGGATGATTTTTATGGTAAAGAAGCTTATGTAAAAGCTGTTGACTTCTTTAAAAATAGTAAAGACGATAATGAATATGCTTGTATAACTTATCCATATATAAAAACTTCAAGTAAGTATGGAAGCGTAAAAAGAGCTGTATGTTATTTAGAAAATGATTATATAGTTAAGATGGTTGAATGTTCGATAAAAACTGTGAATGATAAAGCGTATTGCGAGCCATTAAATGGTGATGAGGCATTTTATCAAGATCCTTATGTTCCGGTAAGCATGAACATGTATTGTTTTAAAAATAATTTCTTTCTGTTATTAGAAGAGTCATTCAAAGAATTTTTTGCTAACGCTAAAAATTTAGAAAAAGATGAAGCATTATTACCAGATTGCGTTACTAAAAACATTAATAATAAAAAGATTGTTTTAAAAAATGAAACTACAAATGCTTCTTGGTTAGGAGTAACCTATAGAGAAGATTTACCATATGTTAAAGAATCAATAAAGAAACTTATTTCTTCAAAAATCTACAAAGAAGACCTTTGGTCATAATAAGTAGTTGTATTTGCTAATGATAACATATTGTAGTATAATAATTGAAGTAAAAAGAGGTGTCTTATGAAAAAAATAAAAAGTTTATGGAGAGATAACCGAGTATTATTTGTATTGTTTTTGATATTAATTATTTGCTTTGTTGCTATTGTAACAGTGGCATTATCATATTTCGTTGGAACTGAAAAAAGCCCTTATGGTGAGCGCTTAGATAAAGCTGTTAAAATTGACGATAAGTTTAAAAAAGAAGTTGTTGAGTCACTTAAAAGTGATCAAGATATAAAAGATGCTTCATTTCGTTTGGGCATTAGAACAATATATATTACAATAACTTTTAATAATAATGTTACATTGGATGATGCTAAAAAGAAGACTGATCCAATTTTAGAGAAATTTGATGAAAAAATCTTGAAATACTACGATATTGATTTTATTTTGACAAAAGAAAAAAGTGAGAATGACGAAGGATTCACTATTATGGGTGCTAAAAATGTAAATGGTAGTGGCCTGATTTGGAATAACAATACCCCTATTAAAGATGAGGAGACAAAGAAATAGTTATGAAAAATAAAACAAAAGTAATTATAGGAATAGTTATAGCAATAGTTTTAATTACATCAGGAATAATTGTTTTTAACATATATAGTGATAAGACTAGACTTACAGTTTCGGAAAGGCGTTGGGTAAATGATAGCCTTTCTACTATTCAAAACATAAATGTTTTAAATGATAATAAAGTATTTGGAAATGTAGGTAAAGGAGTTTTCTTTGACTTTCTCACCGATTTTGCTAAAGAATATGATATTAATATAAACCCAATTGCGATTAAGTCAACTGATAAAACTTCATCTTTAGCTCTTCATTATAAAAATACTCTAAATGATGGAGATTTAGAATTTTACCGCGATCACTACGTTATTTTAAAGAAAAGTTATGAATTGTTAAGTAGTTATGATAACTTAAATGGCTTAACTTTGGGTATAACTAAAGATAATATGTCTCATGTTTCTAGTTATTTGAGTGGTTTTAAAATTAATTATGAACAATTTAATAATCGCGAAGAATTATTAAAAGAGTTTAACGAAGACAAAATTGATTATATAGTAGTTCCTCTTGTTGAATATATGGATACATTATTGGAAAACAATTTGTATGTAGTTAAACACTTAAGTGATATTCCTACATATTACGTAATTGAAAATACTGATAATGATTTTGGAAGAGTACTAAAAAAATATTTCTTAAAATGGCAAGATAATTTTAAGGATTACTATAATGAATCTTTATTTCGATTATTCACATCAAAGTTAAATATTTCTGAAACTGAGGTTGATGCCCTAAGAAGTATGGACTTCAATTATGGTTTTGTAAATAATAGCCCATACGAAGTTATAACGGGTGGAAATTATGGCGGAATTGTAGCTATTTACTTAAAAGAATTTTCTTCGTTTGCTAACTTAGATATTAAATTTACTAAGTATAAAAACTTTAATCGTTTTGTTAAAGCTACTGAAAATAATAGTATTAACTTTTATTTTAACTATTATAATCTTACTAATAATTATCAGACGGTTAAAGGTGGACTTGCTATAAAATATAGCATTATTGCTAATAATAAAAATTCTATAGTTATTAATTCTCTTGGCGCTTTAAAAAATAAAACAGTGTATGTTTTAGAAGATAGTATTTTAAAAAACACCTTGCAAAGTGTTAGTGGTGTTAATATTAAAACATACAAGGATAATAAAGAATTATTCCGCCTTACTAAAAAAGATGTAATTATATTGCTTGATAAAAATATTTTTGATTATTACAAGAATGATGAATTAAAAAATTATAGCGAGAGATATGTAAATTATGCAAGTGATGAATATTCATTTAAAATTAATAATAACAATGCTTTCTATAAATTATTTGAGCGATATATAAATACAATAGATTATAATGAAGCTTTAAATAAAGGATTGCTAAATCATACTGAAACTATAAAGAGTGGAACTTTACTTGGCAAGATGGCTAAATATTTCTTAGTGATTTTGTTTGTAACGGCAATAGTTATATATGCTATCTATCGTCGTAGTAAAAAGATTACAATTATCAAAAAGATTCGTAAAGAAGATAAAATGAAATATATTGACCAGTTAACTTCTCTAAAGAATCGTAACTATTTGAATGAGAACATTGATAATTGGAATAACAATAAAGTATATCCTCAAGCTATGATAGTAATAGATTTGAATAATATTCAATATATTAATGATACTTTAGGTTACGAAGAGGGAGATAAACAAATAAAGGCCGTTGCTAACATATTAATTAAAACTCAATTAGATTATTCGGATGTAATGAGAACAGATGGTAATGAATTTTTAATATATTTAATTGGATATACTAAAAAACAAATTACAAGTTATATTCACAAACTAAATAAAGAGTTTAAAAAATTACCATATGAATATGGTGCTGAGTTTGGATATAGTATGATAACTGACGATATAAAAACTATAGAAGATGCTATAAATGAAGCTGTAGAGCAAATGAAGAGCCAAAAGAAGGATGTATCAAAAGATGCAAATGATGAGATCAAGAATTAAAAACTTTTGGACAAACTTTATTAGTGTTTTAAAAAGACCCGAAATGGCAATACTTCCGGGCTCTTTTGCATTTTTCATGGTTTTGTCAATCGTTCCTACAATTACGTTGATAACTTATATAGCATCATTTTTTAACATATCCTCAAGTTTTATATTTGAATTTGTTGCCAAAGCACTAAATGAAGATATTGCCAAAATGATTGTTGCTAATTTTGGAGGATCTGGTTTAGGAATTAAATTTTATTTCTCATTAATAATGGCTTATTTTATTGCATCAAATGGCGCAGCTTCAATTATAGTTACATCAAATGCAATTTATGGAATAAAAAATGCGAACTATTTAAAGCGAAGAATTAAAGCTGGAATTATGACCTTTTTTCTAATACTACTAATAATATTTATGCTTGCGGTTCCTGTTTTTGGCCATAAAATTATGGAGTTAATAAAGTATGTAAATTTAAATAGTCATTTTACTAATGAAATTAATAAAATTTTTAATATTTTACGAGGCCCAATTTCTTGGTGTGTTATATTCATTTTAGTAAAAATTCTTTATACAATGGCTCCAGATAGACTTTTGCCTAGTAGATATGTTAATTATGGAGCGGCTTTCACATCTATTATGTGGATAATAATAACAGCGGGATTTTCTTATTATATTTCAAACATAGCAGTGTATGATGTATTTTATGGTGGACTTGCTAATATAGTTATATTAATGATTTGGGTGTATTTACTGGCATATGTTTTTACAATTGGAATGGCCTTAAACTATCGAGAAGAAGAGATAAAATTGGAAAAAACAGGTCAAATAAATGTTGTTAAATTGTAGATAATAATAACATGTACCCAAATATTACTAAGTACATTTTAGGCTTTGATATCAATCTAATATTCTTTATTAACGATATTGAAGAGTAATATTTAAAAAGAAAGAGAAATCTTTCTTTTTTTGATTATCTATAATGATTTATGATATACTAATACTGGTGGTTTAATGAAAGAGAAGAAACTTAATTTAATGTTATATACATTTGTATCAATAGTATTTATGGAATTGATTTTTAGAATTATTACTATAGAATCGTTTTTTTCACGTTCATTAATATATATATTATTATCAAGTTTTTTAGTAACAAGCTTTGTAACTTTTATTTGCAGTTTGTTTAGAAACGAAAAATTGAAAAAAACAGTTTATTTTATATTACTTTTTTTAATTTCATTTTGGATGATTGCAGAATTAGTTTATAAAAACACTTTAAATGTGTTCTTCTCCATATCCATGTTAAAGTTAGCGGACCAAGTCATGACATTTTGGCAAGATACTTTACTAATGGTTATAAAAAATTTACTATATATAATTGTTATATTTATACCATTTATAACTGGGCTATTAATTAAGAAAAAGCTTGATTTTGAATCTAAAAATAAAGATATAATAATGTCTTTAAGTATTTTTATTGTTAGTTTATTAATTTTTAAATGTTCATTACTTATTAATAAAAAAGAATCCTATTCGGCATATGAACTTTATTACAAAGTTAATGAAACATCTTTAAACATTGAAAAGTTCGGTGTATACGTATCCACTTATTTGGATATTCATAAAACTATAACTGGATTTTCAGAAGAAGTGGTTTTGATAAATAATAAAAATAATCGAGATAAAGAAGAAACTGAAGTAAAATATGATTATAATATAAATAATAATATTGATTTTAATAAGCTTATTAGCAATGAGAGTAATAACACACTAAAGAGTATGCATGAGTATTTTAATAGTGATAGTGGTACACAAAAAAATAAATACACAGGATATTTTAAAAATAAGAATTTAATATTATTTATGGCCGAAAGCTTTAATTCAATCGCAGTTAAAGAAGATTTTACTAGTACTTTATATGAACTTACCAGCAATGGATTTGTCTTTAATAATTTCTACACCCCTGTTAATAATTCAACCATTGGTGGAGAATTTCAGGAATTAACTGGATTGTTCGCTAACAATGCAATTTTAAAAACATGGCGTAATGGTGGTAATTATTTTCCTTATGGACTTGCGAATTCTTTCAAAAGTGGTGGATATAAAACATTTGCTTACCATGATCACTACTATACTTTCCAAGATCGCAATAAGTATTTAAAAGCAATAGGCTTTGATAATTTTACAGGTTGCTACAATGGATTAGAAAAGAAAATTAATTGTAAGAGTTGGCCTGAAAGTGATGTTGAAATGATTAATGCGACGTTTGATGATTACATAAATGAAGATAAGTTTATGGTTTTCTATGCCAGTGTAAGCGGTCATGGCGATTATTCTTGGTCAGGAAATAATATGAGTAAAAAGCATCAAAAGGAAACAGCTTCGTTTCCTTATAGTGAGAGAGCAAAAGCCTATTTAGCTGCTCAAAAAGAATTTAACGATGCCCTAGAATTGCTTTTAAAGAAACTAAAAGATGCTAATAAACTTGATGACACTGTTATAGCTTTTGTTGGAGATCATTATCCTTATATGTTAAGTTTAAATGAAATCAATGAGTTATCTACTTATAAAAGAGATGGTGTTGTTGAAATAAATCGTAGTAATTTTGCACTTTATAATAGTAAGATGAAAAAAATTGAAATTGATAAAGTTGGTAGCGAAATAGATGTTATCCCAACGATTTATAATTTATTTGGCTTAGATTATGACTCACGTTTATTTATAGGAAAGGATATTTTAAGCACTGAACCAGGTCTCGCTATTATGAATAACCGCTCTTGGGTTTCGGATAAAGGAACTTATTTTGCAGCAGAGAAAAAATTTGTTTTAAAAGATGGGGCAACAGTGGATGAACAGTATGTTAATAACATGAATAAAATTGTTTCTTCAAAAATAACGATGAGCAAAAATATAATTGAACAAAATTACTATAAAAAAGTATTAGGAGATTAAAATGTGCGGTATAACAGGATTTATAAATAATAAAAGTGATAAAGAAAACATTATTAAAAGAATGAGTGAACGTATTAAGCATAGAGGCCCTGATGGTGAGGGAATATATACTGATGATAACGTTGCACTCGCTCATAGAAGGCTATCTATAATTGATATTAATGCTGGTAAACAGCCAATGTATAACGAAGATAATTCTTTAGTAGTAATCTTTAATGGTGAAATATATAACTATCTTGAATTAAGAGATGAATTAAAGAAAAAAAAGCATAAATTTAAAACACATTCTGATACAGAGGTTTTACTACATGGATATGAAGAATACGGAAATAACTTGCCTAAACATTTAAGAGGAATGTTTGCATTTGCAATATACGATATTAAGAAAAAAACTATGTTTTTAGCAAGAGATAATTTTGGAATAAAGCCACTTTATTATGCGATGTTTAATGATACATTTATGTTTGCATCAGAGATAAAATGTTTTTTAGAACATCCTGACTTTAAAAAGGAATTAAATGAAGAATTAATTGGCCCTTATCTTTCCTTTAGTTTTACACCTACTGAAGAAACCTTCTTTAAAGGAGTTTATCGATTAGAACCAGGATGTAGTTTATTTTATAAAAATGGAAAATTTAAGATTGAAAGATATTATAAATTAGAATTCAAAGAAAAAGAGATAAGCTATAATGATGCGGTTAAAAAGATTAGTGAAACTATGAAAGATTCAGTTTCTCATCATTTGTTAGCCGATGTTGAAGTTGGATCATTTTTATCAAGTGGTATAGACTCATCTTATATAGTATCATTAGCTCATCCTTCTAAAACCTATACCGTTGGATATAATAAAGAAAGATATAGTGAAATAGACTTAGCAAAAGATTTAGCTTTGAAATTGAATATAGACAATAAAAGCAAAATTATTACTAAAGATGAGTATATGAAAATTATACCCGATGTCATGTATTATATGGATGAACCTACTAGTGATCCGGCGAGTGTGGCTCTTTATTTTGTGGCTTCTTTAGCAAGTAAGGATTTAAAAGTTGTTTTATCAGGAGAAGGCGCAGATGAATTCTTT
Source organism: uncultured Bacilli bacterium (assembly GCA_934101595.1). Classification (GTDB taxonomy): domain Bacteria; phylum Bacillota_I; class Bacilli_A; order RF39; family UBA660; genus RGIG1752. The sequence goes on along the minus strand of CAKORR010000001.1, from coordinate 322,784 downwards.
GGGGGCTACAATACTTATCGTGAAGAAGTTGATTATAAATTTTATAATAAAATTCCTTTCTTTATAAGAAGAGCTATTTCAAAAGTGTGCAGTTTTTTACCTGAAGTAAGAGGTATAAACTTTTTGGTAAGAAGAGGAAAAACATTAGAAGAAGATTATATAGGAGTAAATAAAGTATTTAGTGAAAAAGAATCTAACAAGGTTTTAAAAAAGAAAAGAACGATAAAAAATAGTGATATAACTAAGAAAGTTTTTGATGAGTTTAAAGATGAGTCTAATATTGTAAAGATGCAAGCTATTGATATTAACTTTTGGTTAATTAAGGACATTTTGCAGAAGGCTGATCGTATGACTATGGCAAATTCACTAGAAGGCAGGGTTCCTTTTGTAGATAAAGAGGTATTTAAAGTGGCTAGTTCTCTACCAATAGATTATAAGGTAAGCAAAATAAATACTAAACTTGCTTTAAGGGATGCTGCTAAAGAGGTAATACCAAATGAATCCTATAAAAAGAAAAAATTGGGCTTCCCAGTACCTGTTAGAGAATGGATGAAAGATGACTTAGTTTATGATGAAATTAAAAAAACACTAACAAGTGATAATGCTAATAAATTTTTTAATACAAAATATGTTGTAGATTTACTAGACGTTCATAAAAGCGGAAGAAAAGATAATTATCGAAAAATATGGACAATTTATTGCTTCTTAAAATGGTATGATGTTTACTTTAAATAAGCGTAATGCTTATTTTTTGTTGCAATTATAATATAATATTGTATAATATAATTGTATTATTACAAGTAATACAATTATAAAGGAGCAAAAAATGATAACAATTAAAAATTTAAGCAAGTCTTTCGGGGGAAGAAAAGTTTTAGAAAACTTAAATTGTAATATCTGTGATAATTCTATTTATGGCTTAGTCGGAGCAAATGGAGCTGGTAAATCAACTCTGCTTAGACTTATAAATAGCATTTATAAAAAAGATGAGGGAAGTATTATTATTGATGGTGAAGAGGCCTATGATAACGAAGAGATAAAGAAAAAACTTGTTTTTGTAAGTGATGATGTTTTCTTTTATCCAAGTTATAGTCTATATGATACTGCTAAAATTTATAAGGATATGTATCCACTATTTGATATGGATTATTTAAAAGAATTAGCTGGCATGCTAAAACTTGATATTAATCGCAAAATAAGTACTCTTTCTAAAGGAATGAAAAGACAGTGTGCCTTATTATGTGCTATTGCAACAAATGCGGATTATATGTTCTTCGACGAAACTTTTGATGGACTTGATCCTGTAATACGTAATGAATTTAAAAAAATCATTATTAAACAAATGTCAAAGAAGAAAACAACAATTATATTAACTAGTCATAATTTAAGGGAATTAGAAGATATTTGTGATAATCTTGGGCTTTTATATAAAGGTGGAATTTTATTTGAAAGTGACATTGATTCTATTAAAACTAATATGTTTAAAGTTCAGGTTTCTCTAAAAGAAGATTTTGACCGTGATAGCTTTAAAGATATTAATATTTTAAGTTACAAAAAGACCGGTAGTGTTGCAATTTTAATAATTAAAGATGATGGCAAGGCTAAGAAAAAACTAAAAGCTTTAAAACCAATCATTTTGGATTATATTCCTCTTACTTTAGAAGAAGTATTTATTTATGAAATGGAGGCGTTAGGGTATGAATTTAACGAAATTATTTAATTTTAAATATTTTTATCAAAATTTAAAAAAATCAAAAGGAATTGCCATTGTATTTGCGTTAGTTTTACCAGTTATTAATTTCTTTATTTTTTTAACTAGAAATCTAAATACTAATAATACAGCGATAATGTCCATGAGAGATTTATCAGTAATTAATATTATATTAATGTTTGTGGTTCCTATTGTATTATCGTTTTTGCTATTTGGTTATATGTTAAAAAAGAAAAACGTTGATTTTATAGCATCATTACCTATATCACGTAAAAGTATTTTCTTTACGAATACTTTTATGGGAATTTTAATGATATTAGCAATTAATTTAATCAATGCGATTGTATTAATAATTCTTAACTATACTAATGTTTTTGCAACTCCACTTGCCTTAATATTTGATCACTTCTTATTGTGGAGCATTATATATGTATTCATATTTGTTACATGCAATTTAGCTATTATATCTTCTGGTAATATGTTAACATCATTAATTGTTACTTGTTTACTTTTATGTTTTGTGCCTTTTTCAAAAGATTTGTATGTAATATATAGAGACAGAAATAATACAAATATAAAATTAAATTGTGATTATGATGAGTGCAAATTAAAAGATTACATCTGTTATTCAAGTGATTGTGAAAATGATTTAAAAAACAATGTTTATAATTTAAATATTTCAAGTGAAGGAAAAGCTGATAAGACAATCTATCCTTATTACTTCGCAAGCAAAATCGTTCTTGGTGGATCGGCTACTATTTATGATAAAAGTGCTATCTTATTAACATTCTTAACAAGCATAGTTTATATTGTTGCTGGATATTTTATGTTTAAAAAAAGAAATTTTGAAGATTGCGAAACATCATTCAAAAACTTAGTGGCTCATGGCATAGTTAAAGCTATGGTTTTGTTGCCTATTATTGCTATTATTATTGAGTCAAGGTATTATGAAGATTTTGCTATGGTAATTATAATTTTATTATTGTGTTTATATTATGTTATTTATGATTTCTTGACACTAAAGAAAATTAGTTTTGCTAAGTCAGCATTAATTTCCTTTTTAATAATCGTTCTTATTGAAGTTGGAGCTTGCTTTACTTTAAGAACTTTAAAAGAAACTACTGAAATTATTAAGGTAAGTGATATTGAAAAATTATACATACAAGGGCCATTTGGAAAGGCCGATTATATAAATGATAGAAAAATTATTAATTTCTTAATAAGTAATATTCAAGATGAAAATTCTTATAGAAAAGCATCCGATAAGTTCTATCGAATTTACTTTAAAACTAACAATGGTACTTATTCTATATCTACTTGGCTTAATAGAAAGGTTTATAAAGAGTTTTTAAATTTGATAAGTAAAAGTGATGAAATTTGTGCTAGTGTAAAAGATATCAACAAAGATAAAGTTTTTGCTGTAAGTATAAATGGTTATGCAATTAAAGATAAAGAAAAAATATTAGATTTAATAGATAAAACTGTTAATAGTAAATCATTTAGTGAACTTATGAGTACTAATAGTGATAATGATACAAATATAGCTTTATATTATTATGAATCTCATGTGATAAAAACTAATAATATTCCAACAAAGCTTTCTAAAGAACTTGAGGAATATGTAGTTTTAGAATATCAAAAGATATTAAAATCCGAGATTGAAAACCAAATAAAAAAGAAAAAAGTTGATGATATTTATGTTTCTATTTCAGATTATAGAGGATTTAATAATTTAAAATTAACCGATGACGAACTAGACTTTGTAACTTCTAGTAGTTCCAAAGAGATAGTTCATTATATTAAAGATAACTTAGACGAAAAAGTTGATTTGAATAAACCTTACGTTAGCATTGATTGTTATATTGGTGAAAATATATTTCCTTTCTATACAAATAATGTTGACAAGCTAGAAAATTTAATTAGTAAATTAAGTGATAAAATTTCATTTGATTCATTAGAAGAGGCTGACGTTGATGAATAGTAGTATTATTTCCTTAGATTATCAAAGTAGAACGCCAATTTATGAACAGATAGCAAGCACTTATGAAAGATACATAGCTTTAGGGGTAGTGAAGCCTAAAGAACAGATGCCTTCAATTAGAGAATTGGCAGCCATGCTTGGAATAAATCCTAATACGGTAAAAAAAGCCTATGAAAAACTAGAAAATAAGAATATAATTGAGATTGTATCTACTAAGGGAGCTTTTGTTAGTGAAAAATCTTCGAAAGCAATTAATAGTAGAATAAATGAAGATTTAGATAAAATTAAAGAATTAGTTAGCGAGTTAAAGCAGTTTGGGCTTTCTAAAGAGGACATATTTAAAAGAATTAAGTAGGAGTTAAAATGAAGATAGTTTATTATGTATTATTTGTAATAACATTAATATATGCTTTATATTATGTTTTAACGGGTATAAGAAGTTTCTTTAAAGTAAAAAAAATAAAAAATAGTGAACCTAAAAATAGATTTGCTGTATTAATAGCAGCTAGAAATGAAGCAAATGTTATAACAGATTTAATTAACAGTTTGAAAAATCAAGACTACCCTAAAGATTTATTTGATATATATGTACTACCAAATAATTGTACAGATAATAGTGTAGAGATTTTAGAAAAAATAGATGGTATAAAAATTATTGAGCAGAAAAAAAGTATAATTAAAAGTAAAGCCGATGCTTTAAGAAAAATGTTTTCTTATTTGAAAAAAGATAATTATGATGCTTACTTAATCTTTGATGCTGATAATATTGTTCATCCTAATTTCATAAAAAGAATGAATGATGCTATTAATAGTGGTTATAGTGTAGCTCAAGGATTTAGAGATAGTAAAAATATTAGTGATAATTGGATTACTAAGAGTTATACTTTGTATTATTACATGCAAAATTTCTTTTTTAACAAATCAAGGATGGGCTATAATTCTTCTGCAAGTATAAATGGTACAGGTTTTATGATTAAAAAGAGTGTTATTGAAAAATTAGGTTTTCCAACGGTTTCTCTAACTGAAGACTTAGAGTTTACGGCTATTTGTGCTATTAATAACATAAAAATCGCATACGTTAGTGATGCCATTACTTATGATGAACATCCAACAAAGTTTATGGATAGTTGGAAACAGAGAAAAAGATGGTCTAGTGGTATATTAGAATGTCGCAAGTTATATACTACTAAATTAATAAAAGCTTTCTTTAAACACCATAATATGGCTTCTATGGATATTATGCTTAATTTTCAAGCTCCAATTATCCAAATATTGGGATTAATATCTACAATACTATTAATGACTTTTAAATTAAGTGGTGTTGTATTAACAGATATATTTTCTTATATGTTTAATTATCCACTGTTATTTACAGTTGTGTTATTTTTACTAACATGTGTAACTTGTGTATTTATATTAATACATTATAATAAAACGTTAAAGAAAATGACTTCAGGAATTTTATTATATAGTATTTTTATATTAACGTGGATTCCAATAAACGTTATATGTTTATTTAGAAAAGTTGAAACTTGGGATGAAATAAAACATGATCGCAGCGTTGATATAAATAATTTAATAAAGTAGGCTTAAAAAGCCTTTTTTTGAATTTAGGAATACTAGTATTTTAGTATATATTTTGATATAATTAATTAGATATAAAGGTTGAGTGATATTGATGAAAAAAGTATTAGTGACTGGAGCTTCAGGTATAATTGGAAAGTGCGTAATTAAGTATTTGCTTAGCGAAGGTAAATATGAAATAACAATTGTTGATTTAAAAAACCACAAAAGCACGCAAGCATTAAGAAAATATCGCAAAAGAGTTAATATAGTATATGGTGATATAACAGATAGTATCTTGGTTGATGCTCTAGTAAGAGATCACGACTATATTATCAACTTAGCAGGTATAAACTCACCAATTTTAGATACTACAAAAGAACTTTTAGACATGATAGATTATAAGGGCTGCGAAAATATAATTAGAGCAATAAACTTTTATAATAAAAAGGCTCATTTAATTTATATATCATCTGCCAATATGTATACGTTAAATAAAACCAATACAGTTAGTGTTTCTACTAAATTAGAAAAAAAAGATACTGATTATTATAATAGTGCTAAAGAAAAAATAGAAAAATTAATAATAGATAACCTTAATAATTACACTATATTCAGAACTCCTATGGTATTAGGGCCTTTAGATGAATGCAGTTATCTTTATGATGGATATTTAAATGAAACGGTTGAGTTTATAACAGATGAGGATATGGGATATGCTATAGCAAAATCATTAGATAATATTCCAAAGCTAAATAAAGGAATATATAATTTAGCAGGTGGTCAATCATGTACAATTCTTTATAAAGAATTCTTATCTTATGTTTTAAAGTATTATGGTATAAGTTTTAAATATATTAGAAGAAGAGTTTTATGCCCTTATAAAAAACATGGTTTTATTTATAAAGATGGTGATAAACTTGATAGCATTCTTCATTTTAGAAATGATTCTATACTTTCATATTTTATGCGTCAAAAAAGGAAATATAAGAACCGCCAAATTAATATTTTCCTTTCTAAACCATTTTTGCGAAAATTAAATAAGAGGCCATAAAATGATTGGGTTAGCATTGGAAGGTGGAGGCACTAGAGGATCATATCAAGTAGGTGCCTATTATGCTTTAAAAGATAGTCATATAAAAATAGATGGAGTTTGTGGAACTAGTATTGGTTCTTTTAATGCCGCAATGATTGCTGCTAAAGAGCAAAAAGAATTGATTTTGTTTTGGCAAGACTTAGATATTTCTAAATTGTTTGATCTTGAAGGCTTCAAAGATATTAAAATTTCCACGTTAAATAAGACGTTTTCTAACGTAAAAGCTATTTTAAAAAATAAAGGCTTAGATATGACTAAAATGAAAAAAACATTAGATGAATTATTAGATGTGGATAAACTATATAAAAGTAAGACTGATTTTGGCTTAGTAACTGTCAGATTAAATAACTTAAAGCCAGTTTATAGATATAAAAATGAAATGCGTAAAGACAAAGTCACAGAGTATATTTTGGCTAGTTGCAGTCTTCCTGTTTTTCACTTAGAAAAACTTATTGATGATAAATACTATGTTGATGGTGGTTTTTATGATAATAGCCCAGTTAATTTGTGGTTAAATAAAGGATATAAAAAAATATATGTAGTCCAACTAAATGGACCTGGGTTTAAGCAAAAGCTTCATAATGATAATAACGCAGAAATCATTTATATTAAGCCTAGTCGTCGTTTAGGAAGCATTTTATCCTTGAATAAAGAAAGAATAAATGATAATATACGACTTGGGTATTTTGATACCTTAAAAGTTATAAAAAACCTTGATGGTTATAAATATTGCTTCAAAAAAAGAAGTGATAATTATTATAAAAGATTAAATAACTCTGTTTCGAGTGTAACACTTGATGAAATCAAAAAATTTTATAAGACAGATGATTACAAAGTATTAGTTTTAAAAGCTTTGGAATTTGTTATGAAAATGGAGAAATATTCATATTTTCAAGTATATAATCAAACAAAAGTAATAAATGAAATTAAGAAGAAAAAATTAAAAAATAGTATAATATATAAGTATGTAAAAAATTTAAAGTTATTTTGAGGTGATATTATGGGAAGAGCATACGAAGTTAGAAAAGCAAGTATTCAAAAAACAGGAGCAGCTAAAGCAAAATTGTATTCTACATTTGCTAAAGAAATCTATTTAGCAGCTAAGAAGGGTGTTCCAGAAATTGAATCAAATATCAATTTAAAAAGATTAGTTGAAAAGGCGAAGAAACAACAAGTTCCTTCAGATATTATTAATAGAGCAATTGATAAGGCTAAAGGAGCTGGATCAGATGATTATACAAAAGTTGTATACGAGGGATTTGGCCCAGGGGCATCCACACTTATAATTGAGTGTTTAACTGATAATGTTAATCGTACAGTTGGCTATGTAAGAGCAGCGTTTAATAAAGTTCACAAGAGTTTAGGAGTAACTAATTCTGTATCATATAATTATGATTATCTTGGTGTTTTACAAGTAAAATTTGCTGATGAAGAAAAACTATTTGAAGAACTAGTTAATGCTAATATTGATTTAGTTGATTTTGAAAGTGAAGATGGATTAATAACTATAAGCGTTCATCCAACTGACTATAATAAGGTAAAAGATTGCCTTGAAAAACTAGATAGTAATATTGAGTATGAATTAGATGAAATTGGTATGTTTCCTAAGGAAAGAGTAACTCTAGAAGGTGAAGACTTAATGTTATTTGAAAGATTATTAGGTTTGCTTGAAGATATTGAAGACGTATCAAATATTTATCATAATGTTAATCTATAGAGGATAAATGAAAAAAGTATTAGTGTTATTAGTAGCTTTTTTTCTTTCAATGACATTTGTAAGTGCAAAATGTACAACAAAAACTACGATAAAAGTATTTTATGGTGATGGATGTCCTTTTTGTAAAGCGTTATTTTCCTTTTTAGATAATTTAAGTGATGATTATAAGTCTTGCTATACTCTAGAAAAATATGAAGTATGGAATAACAAAGAAAATAATGAATTAATGAAAAAAACCGCTAATGATTTAGGTGTTAATTTAGAAGGCGTTCCTTTTTATATTATAGGCGATGAAACATTTAGTGGATATAATAGTGATTATAATAAAGACATTCTTTCGGCAATTATTAATAATACTTCAAACGATTTTTCTAAAGATGAACTTTCCGAAGAACTAAAAAGTGTTACTGTTAATTTAAATGAGGGCGAAAAGAAGCTTAATAAGAATCTTATATTGAGGTTATTAACATTTGCTATACTGTTTATTTATATAATAATTAGTATGGTTATAAATATAAAATATTTAAAATTAAAGAAAGCAACATCGAAGTAGATATTGCTTTTTCATTTATTCTTCACAAATAGGTATTAGATTAAAGATGGAGGTAGCTATGAAAGTATTAGTGGTAGATGACGAAGAGCTAATTAGAGGTGTAATCAAAGAATATTTAATGCTTGAAAAATATGAAGTTGATGAGGCTGCAAATGGTTTAGAAGCAGTAGGTATGTGTGAAAAAAATAAATATGATATTATAATCATGGATATTATGATGCCTCATATGGATGGCTTAACTGCATGTCGTAAGATAAAAACATTTGATGAAGATGTTCCTTTCATATTCTTATCAGCTAGAACAGAGGAATATGATAAATTAAAGGCATTTGACTTAGGTATCGATGATTATATTACTAAACCATTTTCACCACGTGAGTTAGTTGCTAGAGTTAAGGCTGTTTTAAAAAGAATAGACAAATCTAAAGATAAATATGTATTCGGCGGACTTGTGATGGATGTTCTTGCTCACGAAGTTTATATTGATAACGAAAAACTGGATTTAACTCCTAAAGAATTTAATTTGCTTAAATATCTAATTGAAAATAAAAATATTGCAATAACAAGAGAAAATTTACTCCTTAATGTTTGGGGATATGACTATTATGGGGAAGATAGAACGATTGATACTCATATTAAAACATTAAGAAATCACTTAGGAAAATATAGAGATACTATTAAGACTGTTAGAGGAATGGGGTATAAGTTTACATATGCAGAGAAGACCAACTAGCATAAAATTAAAAACCATGGGCTATTTAATCATCATGTGTGTTTCAATACTTTTATTGCTTTGGTTTTCTCAAATAATGTTTTTAAATATTGCTTATGAAAATTATCAAATTAGAACAGTTGATAACATTGCTAAAAAAATTCTTAAGAATAGTAATTATAATTTAGATGAAATAGCTTATCAAAAAGAAATATGTATTGAAAAGATTTCTCCGTCTGGTATTACTTTTTATAATTCAAAAATGGTTGGCTGCAACTTAAAAACTACCAATAACGAATTAGCATCTAAAATTAAAGAATTTTATAATTCCAGTGATAACTTGCAAAGGGTAAAAATCATTGATCGTAATCATAATATAAAAGCGTTTGTGTCTGTTTTAAAGTCTAATGATGATGTCATTGTCCTATATTCTGCTTTGGAAGATATATCCGGAGCATCATCTCTTTTAAAAAGCCAGCTAATATATATTGTTATCGTAGTTATAATTTTATCGGTATTTTTATCGTACTTTTTATCAAAAAAGATTACTGATCCAATAAAAAATATTAGTGATAGTGCTAAAAAGTTAGGTAACGGTAATTACAATGTAGTTTTTAAAAAGAATGGAATTGCTGAAATTGATGAGCTAGCTGATACCTTAAATGGTGCTGCTCACGATTTATCTAAAATAGATGAACTTAGAAGGGATCTAATGGCGAATGTCTCACATGATTTGAAGACACCGCTTACCATGATTAAGGCTTACGCTGAAATGATTAAAGATATTTCTTACAAAGATAAAAAGAAACTTGATGAAAATATAAATATTATAATATCCGAAACAGATCGTTTAAATAATTTAGTTAATGATATTTTGGAATTATCAAAACTACAAAACAATCCTAATTCTCTTAATATTGAAAAATATGATCTCGTTGCAGAAATCAATAATATCATATCTAAATATGGCATCATAAAAGAAACTGAAAAATATGTAATTGCTACCGAGATGCCAATAAAAGCTTATGTTCTTGCTGATAAAAAAAGAATAAACCAAGTTATTTATAATTTACTTAACAATGCTATAAATTATACAGGAAAAGATAAAAAAGTAACTATTAAGGTAATAGAACAAAAAAAGAATTACTTAGTAAAAATAATTGATTCTGGTAAAGGAATTAAAGAAGAAGAATTACCTTATATATGGAATAAATATTATAAAAACGATAAGAATCATCAAAGAAATGTAGTTGGTACGGGACTAGGATTATCAATTGTAAAAGAAGCGTTAGAAAGACATCATTTTAAATATGGGGTTAATTCAGTTAAGAATAAAGGTACAACATTTTATTTTGAAATAACTAGTGCAAAAAAATAAATCTTTCACAATCTCTTCACTTCAATTTCATACTTCGGTAGTAACATTAATATCGAAAGGAGAGATATAAAGAAATAAATAAATAACAAAAACCCTATACAATTAATAAACATATAAACTCAAACTCACACTTTTAAAGAAGACGTTTTTAGTCTTCTTTTCTTATATTAGACAAAACATTCATTTTTTGTTAAAATGTAGTAGAGGATGATAGTATGAGAAAAGTATTTTTGATTGTTAATAATATGGTACTTAATAACATTGATTACTTAACTGATGAGTTGGTTGATACTAAAAGACTAACTAGACCATTAAGTATTGAAGGTGAAGAAATAGCTAAAAAGATTTCTCTTAACGAATCATTTAGTGATGTTTCGAGTATTTATTCTTCATCATTTTCATCAGCTTTACAAACCGCAAAGTATTTATCAAGTAAATTATCATTAACTATAAATATTAATAAAGCTTTTAATGAACGAATAATAGGTAAGAATAATAGTAAATTTAGTTTTCAATATTTTAAAGAAACTCAAGAACATGATTTTGATTTTAAGCTTCCAGCCGGAGAAAGTTTTAATGATACTAAAAAGAGAATGAATAGCGCATTAATTAAAACTTTAAAAATTAATCAAGATCCCTATATTGCTATTTTTACACATACAATGGCAGTAAAAGCTCTTCTTAGTAATTATACCGATATAAACTATAATTTAGATGATGATCTTATAATTAATTATAATGATAAAGTGATATGTACTGACAGTGTATATACTATTATTGAACTCTGTTTTAATGAAAATCTTGATCTTATCAACATAGAAAATATTAATATAAACGAAAAATAGGCTTTTAAGCCTATTTTTCATAATTTTTTATAGCGGAATTTTTCTCAATTAATTTTGAAATTGATTTTCCTGCATTATTATAGTCTATGATATCTGCCATAAATTTAGAACAGTCTGCGGCAATAAACCAATCTTTTTTGTTTATCTCATCTGGGACATATGTTAAATTGGTACTATATATTTTGTTAAATATTTTCTTTTCATGCGCTTTTATAAAAGTTTCTGGACCATTTGTAAAAAGAGCAAATGTTGAAAAGAAGAATATTCTATTAGCACCTCTTCGTTTAGCTTCTTCAGCAGTTTCAATTAAGCTTTTACCACTAGCAATCATATCATCAACAACTATGATGTTTTTTCCTTTTAAATCTTTTCCTAGGTATTCATGGGCAACTATGGGATTAGAGCCATTTACAATTTTTGATAAATCACGACGTTTATAGAAAAGTCCAACATCAACTTTTATAATATCGGCTAGGTATCGTGCTCTGTCCATAGCTCCGGCATCAGGACTAATAACCAACCAATCTTCTTCATTTACATTCTCATGTTTTAAAAATTCTTTTAAAATATCATTAGTTGGGTAAAAATTATCCAAGGACATTGTTGGCACGGCATTTTGTACATTCGGATCATGGACATCAAAAGTAATAATATTATCAACACCAAGGGCTTCTAATTCTTGAAGAGCTAGTGCACAATCTAAAGATTCTCTACTTTTACGACGATGTTGTCTGGACTCGTACAAAAATGGCATTATAACATTTAATCTTCTAGCGTGACCCATACTTGCTAAAATTACTCTTTTAATATCCTGATAGTGTTCATCTGGACTCATAGTATGTGTTTTTCCATACATTGTATAAGTAATATTATAGTTATGAGTGTCACTGATAATAAAAACATCTTTTCCTCTAATGCTAGATAATAACTTAACTTTGCCTTCACCATCACTAAATCTAACTTGTTCAATAGGTAAAATAAATGATTCATCAGTTTTCCTTATTTTTTTTAACCAGTTATCAACTTTTTCGCCAAAATCTTTGGCATTTTCCATTACAATTAATTTTAAATCATTATTTTTCATTAATACTCCTTACAAGTTTATTTTAACATTTAATTAATTTCGCACAAGACTTTTATTTTTAAAAAAAATAGCTTATAATAAAATTGATTTCCCTTTAAAGGAGTGATACTATGCTTATAAAAGCTAAAGTAGGAATAAGTAATCGACATGTTCATTTATCACAAGAAGTCTATGATAAACTTTTTTCACATGATATAACTGTAAAAAGATATCTTTCTGTTAAAAATGAATTTGCCAGCAATGAAACTGTAACTATAAAAGGGCCAAAGGGCCAAATAGAAAATGTTAGAGTAATGGGACCACACAGAAACTATAACCAAGTTGAGGTTTCTAAAAGAGATGCTCGTTTGTTGGGACTTAATCCTCCTGTTAGAAAAAGTGGATGTTTGAGTGATGCTTTAGAAATAACCTTAATAACTAGTAAAGCTGAAGTAACTTTACCAAATGCCTTAATAATTGCTAATAGACACTTACATATGAGTCCTGCTATTGCTTTATCGTATAATTTACATGAAGATGATCAAGTTAAAGTGATAGTAAAAGGAGATAAAAGTTGCATTTTAGATGCATATGTAAAAATAAAAAATGATGCTCCTTTAGAGTTGCATCTAGATACTGATGATGGAAATTCATGCCTATTAAATAATGATGATGAAGTGGAAATAATTATATGAGAATAAAAGACATTGAAATAAAAAATCCTATTGTTCTTGCTCCGATGGCTGGAATTTCTAATGCAGCTTACATAAGAATTGCAACTAAAATGCATGTTGGACTAGCTTTTACAGAGCTTATTAGTACGGAAGCTATAATTAGAAATAACCAGAAGACTTTTCAAATGTTAAATGGCATAGAAGATGTTTCTATACCTGTTGGAATACAGCTTTTTGGTAGAAATCCTGAAGCATTTAAAGTGGCAGCTCAAATAATTACAAAGAAGTATCCTAATGCATTTATTGATATAAATATGGGATGCCCTGTTTTAAAAGTCGCAGTAAAAGCGAAAGCGGGAAGTCATTTATTAAAAGAACCAGAGTTAGTTAAGGAAATAATTGAAACAGTAAAAAAAGCTGTTAATACCCCAGTTACTGTTAAAATAAGGAGCGGTTGGGATAATAATACCATTAATGCAGTAGAGATCGCTCGTATTGCTGAAAAAGCCGGGGCTGATGCTATAACAGTTCATGGTCGAACAAGAGCTATGGGATATAGTGGTAAAGCCTCATTAGATATAATAAAAAAGGTTAAAGAATCTGTAAGTATTCCCGTTATAGGTAATGGTGATGTTACATCTAAAGAAGATTTTATAAACATGCTTTCATATACTAAGTGTGATGCGGTAATGATAGGTCGAAAAGCACTAGGAAATCCGTGGATATTTGATGAATGCTATAGAAAATTAAATAACTTGGAAGAAAAGGAATATAGTATCAGTGAAAAAATAGATTTAATTAAAGAACACTTGGCTTATTTAGTAAAATATAAAAGCGAAAAGGTTGCCATGCTTGAAGCAAGAACTCAGTTATTATATTACTTAAAGTATTTTCCAAATAGTAAATCATTAAAAGAAAAAGTTATGCATATAAAAAGCTATGATGAGCTTTTAAGACTATTAGATAATTACCTTATTGACAAAACGGGGTAATTTTTTTATTATTATAATGTAAAAGAATAGAGTGAGGTTTGTGATGAATAACGAAAATAATGATTTATTCGATATACCTACTGAGTTAGAAGCTAACCCTTTAGAAGAAAACTTAGATTTAAACGAGGTTGAGAGTTTGATAGATGAATCTGTAAAGGATGCTCAATCTATATCCACAAATAGTGCGCCAACTCCTCAGTCAGAAGAAGTTTTACCATCACCAAATATAGAAAATGCTGAAGTCATAAAAGAAAGCCCTATTTTGCCTCAAGTAAATAATGTTAATGAGGCACCTGTTAGTGTGGATAATAATGATACTTCAATTAAGATTGGTAATCTTCTAAATAATAATCCAACTAATAATTCTAAAGAGACTAATCAAACACCTTTAGAAAATGGTGAACCAAAGAAAACATTATATGAAGGACCTGAATCACTTGATATTGATGTTAAAAATTATGATGAAGAAAAAAAGAAAAAAGGTTTTAATCCATTAGTTATAATAATACCATTAGTTTTATTATTTATAGCAGGATCTGTTTATTTATTATTCTTTACTGATATTATTAATAAACCTAAAAAGACATTAAATAGTAGTTTGAAATTATTGGAGGCAACTCGCGTAGATAGTTTAGATAATGCCTATGATATGAATTTTATAACTAAAGATGATGCTGTTCAAACGGGCCAAATTGGCAGTTATACACCTTATTTTGGTGGCATTCTTTTTAAGACTACTGATGGCAGTAGTGAGATTAATCTATCTATTGAAGGCAAAACTATCCAGTTAGTAAGCTATTTAGCAAGTACTAAAGATAGTGATATTATTTATATAAGAGATACCGATAATGTTAATTATTTTGCTAAAATTAAAGGATTTAAGGAAGATACTCCTTTGACAAGTGAAAATTCTGATTTAACTATTTTAAATGATGATCCAACTATAACAATGTTTGGTACTGTAAGTTACAAAAATAGTAAAGATGTATTTTACGCAGTAAAAAAAGGCGAAGATATTTATTTGGTTAATAAGGATAAAGATGGAAGCGTAACTACTGATAAAAAAATACATAGTGGAGAAGTTATACCTATTTCATCTTTGAATGACTCTCTTCAAATTAAAGGTTTGTTTATTTCGCTCGAAGGAAACGTAATGATATATAATGATTTAGATGAAGAGTATGAATTAAAAAAAGTAGATGGAGAATCATTTAACGCAGATAGAATAATAGTCGCATCTGATAAGAACTTTACTGATTTATATATTGTTTCAAATAATCTTTTGTATAAAGTAAATATTAAATCATTTGATTTCGAAACAAAAGAGTATGAGATAGAGGAATACAAAAGTGAAATAAAAGATATTGAAATTCTTTTAGGAAAAACAAATTCACTAGACATAGTATTTAAAGATAATTCAACGATAAAGTTAAAATAAAAAATATCCAATTTAATGGATATTTTTTAGTTTTTCTATAACATCATTTATAGGACCAGCTCCGATTGTTATAACTAAATCATCTTTGTTAACATGGTTATAAATATATTTGGTTATATCATCGAAATTATCAATATAGATACAATTTTTGTTTGATTTTTTAATTAATGAAACTAAATCATCTTCACTAACATTATATGTATTAGTTTCTCTAGCTGCATATATTGGAGCTATTACTACGTTATCAAAATTCTTTAAGACATCAGCAAATTCTTCTAAATGTTCTTTAGTTCGGCTATATGTATGTGGCTGAAAGATTGCCCATGACTTGTTGTGTTTAGTTTTTTTAACACTATCTAAAGTCGTTTTTATTTCAGTTGGATGATGTGCATAATCGTCATATAAAGAGACATTATTTAAAATGCTTCCTAAGTATTCAAATCTTCTTTCAACACCAGTATAGGCTAAAAGGCCTTTTTTAATTGCTTCGTATTCTAAGTTATAATATTTAGAGATAGCAATAGTCGCTAAAGCGTTATACACATTATGTAAGCCTTTAACACTTAGAGTATAAACTTCATCATTTACTTTAAATGTTGCACATCCATTTTCATCAAATGAAATGTCCGTTGCCTTAATAAGAGCATCACTATTAATACCATAAGTGATAACTTTTACACCTTTTTCTACTGAATCTTTTAAGTTATAAACATTTTTATCATCTTTGTTTAACACTAAAACATTGCCACTTTTAAGTTTTTTTACATACGTTTGAAAAGATTTAACAATATTTGAAAAAGTTTTAAAATAATCTAAGTGGTCAGCGTCAATATTTAAAATAACTTCAGCGGTAGGAAAGAAGTTTAAGAATTGATCCCTATACTCGCAGGCTTCCATGACAAAATAATCTTTTTTTCCACAATGATTGTTGCTATTTATTTCTTTTATTATCGCTCCAACTTGAATAGATGGGTCTTTATCAGCTTTTAAAAAGCACAAAGCTATCATTGATGAAGTAGTGCTTTTTCCGTGAGTTCCTGATACACAAATAGTATTTTTATATTGTTTAGTAAGCATCCCTAAGAATTTTGCTCTTTCTAAGACTAATATATTTTTATTTTGAGCTTCCACTAATTCGGGGTTATCACTACTAATTGCTGCAGTATAAACAACTAAATCTTGATTGGTTATATTATTTTTATTGTGACCAATGAAAACTTTTATTCCTTCTTTTTCTAATTTTAAGGTGTTGTGATTTATTTCATTATTTGAACCTGTTACCTCGACACCCATTTTATTTACATATTCCGCAAGGCCACTCATGCTTGAGCCGCCAATTCCTATAAAGTGAATTTTTTTATAATTCATAATCATCCCTCTTATTACAATTATAGTACAAAAAAGGAAAAATATCTATATATTTAAAAATGTAGAAAAAAATGAAAAATGTCAATTATTTGAAAACTAATAAATCGAAAAAGTTAAAAAATGTCAAATTTTTTCAAAAAATTAATTTTTTTTGTTTTTGGCATATATATGCCAAAAAATAGAGCTTTTAAACTTATGTTAACTTTGAAAAATGCCTAAAAAAAGGGAAAAATTAAAAATGCCTAAAATTTAAAAAATGATATTTTTTTTGACTTTTTATAAATAACACACTACAATTAAAATGAAAGTAGAGGGAATATGAAAGAAGATGTATTAAAAAATGTAAAAGTTGTTAAAAGAAACGGTCAAAAAGTTGAATTTAACGGCTCAAAAATAGCAATTGCTATAAAAAAAGGGTTTGATAGCGTAAAAGATGTCATTGATGAAGACGGAAATGCGGTGTGTAAATATTCAGCTAAAGATATTCAAAAAGTTTATCAAGCTGTAATTGATGAAATTGCCAAAAACTATGTTGAAAAGGAAAAAATTAAAATCGAAGAAATTCAAGATTTAATTGAAAAAAACTTACAAAAATTGAAATATAATGATGTTTATGAGTCTTTTTCTTCGTATCGTGAAAAGCGCTCTCAATCAAGAGAAACATTTATGCATGATAAGAAATTTCATAAATTTTTAAAAACTTTAGAAGGGCTAGGTCTTAAAAGTGCCTCTGAAGATAACACAAAAAGAGAAAATGCCAATATTGATGGCAACTCGGCAATGGGTACAATGCTTCAATTTGGTTCAACGGTTTCAAAAGAATTTGCTAAATCTTATTTGATGAAGAAAAAATTTAGTGAAGCTCATGAGGATGGTGCCATTCATATACATGATATGGACTTCTTAGCAATGGGTACTACTACATGTATGCAAATTGATTTAGATAAACTATTTAAAAATGGCTTTTCAACAGGTCATGGTCATTTGAGAGAACCAAATGATATCATGAGTTATTCTGCTTTAGCAGCCATAGCTATTCAATCTAATCAAAATGATCAACATGGTGGCCAAAGTATTCCAGCGTTTGATTATTATCTTGCCCCAGGAGTTATAAAAACATTTAGAAAACAATTAAAAATGGTTCTAACTGATTTACTTGATTACTCTGAGTTTGGTAAGTTTATTAATATGAATAGCTTAGAAAAAGATATTTCTAAAATTGAAACAATTGATGTAAAACTAGAATATTTTGAAAAATATTATAAAGATGTTGATGCTTTAAAAAGATTATTTGAAATGTCTATAAAAAAAGCTTTAGAAAAAACTGATAAACGTACTTACCAAGCCATGGAAGCTTTTATTCATAATTTAAATACTATGCATTCTAGAGCGGGAGCTCAAGTTCCTTTTTCATCAATTAACTTTGGAACTGATATATCCCCAGAGGGTAGAATGGTTAGTAAGAATTATTTGTTAGCAACTGATGCAGGACTTGGACATAGTGAAACTCCAATATTCCCAATTTCAATCTTTAAGTTAAAAGAAGGAGTTAACTATTATGAAACTGATCCAAATTATGATTTGTTTAAGTTATCATGTAAGGTCTCTGCTAAAAGATTGTTTCCTAATTTCTCATTTATAGATGCTAGTTTTAATAAGCCTTACTATAAAGAAGGCGATTTTAGAACTGAAGTTGGATATATGGGATGTCGTACGAGAGTTATGGCTAACGAAGTTGATAAAGATAAAGCAGTTACTCCAGGTCGTGGTAATTTATCATTTACAACTATTAATTTACCTCGTTTAGGTATTAAACATGGTATAGTTGGCCCTAATCCTAAGAGTAAATGTGATATGAAGGGATTCTACCAAGAATTAGATGAATTATTAGAACTTGTAAAAGACCAATTGCTTGAAAGATTTGAAATTCAATGTGATAAAAGAATATATAACTTCCCATTCTTACTTGGTCAAGGCGTATGGCTTGATAGTGAAAAGTTAAAACCTAATGACAGGTTAAGAAAGGTATTAAAACATGGTACTTTATCAATTGGCTTTATTGGCTTAGCTGAGTGTTTAAAAGCCCTTACTGGTGAGCACCATGGCGAGAGTGATAAAGCTGAAAAGCTAGGACTTGAAATAGTTGGCCATATCAGACAAAAATGTGATGAATACACCAAAAAATATAATCTTAACTTTACTTGTTTAGCAACTCCAGCCGAGGGACTAAGTGGAAGATTTACGAATATTGATAAAGCAATTTATGGTAAGATCAAAGGTGTAACAGACAGAGAATATTATACAAATTCTTTCCATGTGCCAGTTTATTACAATATAAGTATTGCTAATAAATTAAAAAAGGAAGGACCATTCCATGCTTTAACCAATGCTGGTCATATAAGTTATATTGAATTAGACGGTGATCCATCAGATAACGTTGAAGGATTTATGCAAATTGTTAGATTAATGCATGATAATGATATGGGTTATGCTGCTATTAACCATCCAGTTGATAGAGATCCAGTATGTGGTTATGTAGGAATTATTAAAGATGTTTGTCCTAAATGTGGTCGTCATGCCTTTGAAGGCGTTAGTGTAGATAAATTACGCAGTTTAGACTGCTGTCAAAATAAATAGAAAAGAGGTGTAATAATGAAAGAAAAAGAAACAAATGTTACAGCAACAAAAAAATGCGAGGGTGAAGGTGTAGGCTTCGAAAGAATAAGAAGAATAACTGGATACCTAGTAGGAACAGTTGATAGATTTAATAACGGAAAACGTGCTGAAGAAAGAGACCGTGTTAAACATGGTACAAGTGCTTCCGTATTAAAAAGTAATTAAAGGTGCCTTATAGGCATCTTTTTTGTAGCCTAGATTTATTTGTAACTATGTATATAAAAAAGCCTCTGTGTAGGCTTTTTTTAATCTTCAGTATCTTCTTGTCTGTTATCATCAGATACGATATTGCTAACAGTTGAAACTGTTAAACTTTTTATGTTTTTAACAAGAGTTCCACTAGCTAATGATTGAGTAGTTATTATGTCACCTGAACCATTAACAATTAAACTAAAGTTATTTCTGCTTGCATATTCTCTAGCAACGCTAACATTCTGTCCTACGAAGCTTGGTAATAGTTGTAATTTTTCTCCAGTAGTAATTCCTTTACCATATACTTTTTCTTGATATGGAGTGTTTATATCATAGGTAAATGTTTTAGCTAGAGTAGGTTCTTCTTTGCCTAAGTTTGTTCTCATCATTTTAGTTATATCATCAAGACTTCCAGGATAATGTCCTAAAGCAGAAGTAATGCTTCTTCCTAAATTAACTGGTAAAGAATAAACCTCCAAATAACTTTTCTTTATATTAACCATTTCTTCACCTTTAAGTGAGTTGGTAATCATACTTTTTAAAATATCATAACTTGATAATATTTCCTTCATACTCATATTAGTTGCAATATTATTACTAACGGCATCTAAAATATTTTCAAATTCTTTTTGACTTCTTATTTTAAGAGCTTTTTTTGCAAGGGCAGTAATTATTTCTTGTTGGTGTCTGTTTCTTGCTAAATCACTTTCAATATATAAATGACGACATCTTGCATAAGCCAGAGCTTGTTCACCATTTAATTTTTGCCAACCAGGCTTAATATATACTGTGTTATTTCCCCAATCTCTATTACTATTTTGTTCGCAAACCATGCCTTTACAATCAACTCCAGAATTTCTCTGGAAATCTGGTTCTTCGACCATGACTTCGATGCCTTTTACAGCTTCAACTAATTCAACTACAGCTTTAAAATTTACTTTAACATAGTAATCCACTTTAATACCGGTTAAATTTTCAACTGTGTTGATAACACAATTAGTTCCATAGGCTGCACTCGAATTAATTTTGGAATAGGCATTATTTCGACAAGCTATTGGGACATATGTATCACGAGGAATACTAAACATTGAGGCAGTTAATGTTTTAGGGTTAAATGTCATATAAATTAAAGTATCACCATTAAATGCCGCATTAGCATTAAGCCCATTAGCTTCAGAGTCAACCCCCATTACTAATAAAGTAAATGGTTCAGTTAATTCTTTGTTACTAACAATTCTTTTATCTTCGTTCTTTCTTTTTTCACTAAATTTATATAAAATATTGGTCTCGTCTCCAATATTTGGATAAGCATCACTGCCAAATAAAGTTTTATAATTAGAAGATACGAATATGGCATCAACTTCTTTATTATAAAAGGCACTTAATAACTCAGTAAATCCAGCATACTTGATGACTTTATTTTTTAATTTTTCCTTCTTTATTAATTTGTTAGCTAAAATATAACCTTCAATGCTCTCTTTATCATCAACCATACCTAATATTTTATCTTCATTAAACTCATCGTCATTAAAATTAATTAAATAAGTCGTATAAATTGTAGTATTAGATTCAGTCAAATTGCCCATCTTATCATAAATAAGATCAATATAAAACGATGAGACATAAAAAACTATTGAAAATAATAAACTTATAATAGTTGTAATAATTAATGCTTTATAGTTTCTTTTAATCAGTTTTATGAGTGATAAGAATAAATAAAAAATCAGCCATAAAAGGAAAAATATAATAAAGAATACTCTAATTCCAGTCTCAATTCCAGAAAGAGAAAGAAGATTCTTTATAAATAATGTATAGCCTATTATATATAGTCCAAATGTAATTATAAAAAGGGTTAAAAGAAATTTATTAGACCTTTTTAATTTGCGAAATAATATTTTCATATCGTTATCCTTTCGAATGTTAATTATAATATAAATACGTTTAAAAAACAAGGTACGAAAACTTTCTATTGCTAAAAAGCGTTTAGTTATGTAAAATAATTATTCCGAGGTAAATATGACTAGTATAAAAGAAAAAAATTATTTAACACTATCGCTAAGTTTAGAAAAGCTATCTAAAATATTAAACTTTAATTTATATAGTGAATATCATTATGAGTATAAAATAAAAAATACTTTAGATGGTATATTTAATTTATCAATTCCATCTACATCCAAAGAAATTATTTATAGTGAACTCATAAAATGTAATAGTAAAAAGAGTATCTTAAAACTAATTAGCGATGATAGTCCAAATATTATAATTAATTGTTCAGTTAAAGGTAGAGAAGACGTTAAAGTAAAAGTCTTGAAAAACGATTTTTTGAGCTTTTTAAATTCTCTAGATAAAAACTTCCAAAAAGAAAAAGATAAAGATTTTATAAAGTTAATTAATGATATTACGAGTACCGAAGCTTTCATTTATAGATATAAAGATGAACTAATAGAAGGTATCTCTGTTTTTGATATATGCAAGTTTGTTTCACTATCTTTAGAAGAAATATTTATATATTCCGAGTTAGATACATTTAATAATATAAAAATGCCCTTATTTTTAAAAGCTATCAGTTCATTTTTTAACAATAACAATATATTAGAAAGATTTAGGTTAAGTGAAAGAGTAAAGGAAAAGTTAAAGTTCATTAACAAATTATCGACAAAATTAAATTATTATACACCCCCAAAATATTGTGAGGAAATAGAAATTAATGAAGGCCTTTTTAATAGTATAATTTCATTTGTGCCAGATAATGCTTCTAAATTGGAAAAAGCTGTTTTAATATATACATTCTTATGTTTAAAACTATCTTATGATGAAAATTATTGGCTTTCGGATGACATTAATAAAAGAGATATAAAAAGATTAAAAGAGATTGATCTAGTTAATAACAAAGTTATTTGCTATGAATTTAATGCTATTTATGCTTATTTTTTAAAATATTTAGACATTCCTTTCACTATAAGTAGAGAAGAGTATGGCCCAAACCATAATGTAATTGAAATGAATATTAATAACACTAATTATGTGGTTGATGCAGTAAAAGGAGTTATTGGAGGAGATTTAACAAAAGCTAAAAGTACTGGCAAAATAACAGGAATAGAATCTATTGGCAAGGACCCTCTTTTAAATGATGCTATCAATTTTGCTTTTTCTATCTTATTAAGTGATCCATCTAATAAAAAAATAGATATTAGTAAAATTCGTGGTGCCAAGGTGGAGAAAAAAATTGCTTATTATTTGAATCAACTTGAAAATACTAGTTTAACAGAGATTGATCGTATTTTTTTAATGATATATTTAAAAAGATCTTTAAAGCTTGATGATTATTTAAAAATTAATGTTTATGCAAATAGTATGCCTCTTGATAAAGATAAAGAAGTATCCTTGTGTGTTTTAATAGAAGATACATTATCTAAAACATATTATCGCTTTGAAACAGAACACAAAGTTAGCAATCTAAAAAAAGAAGAATATTATGATTTAGTAAATAAAAGAACCCTAAGAAGTATTGATGGTATTAGAGGAATATAAAAGTTATGGATAATTACTTTACACTTTTAATATAGTATTTATCCATAGTTTTTTTATTTTGTGATATAATTAATAAGAATAGATAGGTATGGTTATATGAAAAGAATAATTAGTATTTTCTTTATTGTTTTATCATTCTTTTTGATATTTCAGAATATATATGTTAGTGCCGATACCCAAGCTGTAATTACTGGTAATGGGGTTAGATTACGTAAAGAAGCTTTTGTAAGCAATTCCAATATTATTAGAGAACTTGCAATGGGGTCTGTAGTTACCATTTTAAGTGAAGAAAAAATAACTGGTGCAGGATGTAGTAATGGTTGGTATCAAGTTAAATCAGGAAATGATACAGGATATGTTTGCTCCTCTTATGTTGGTACTAATACTAATACAAGTGATGGCGATATATATTTGCGACCTTGGACAAGTCCTAAAAAAGCCATTATGGGTGGAGCAGTATTTATATCTCGCTCATATATAAGTAAGGGGCAAAATACTCCATATCTAAAAAAATTTAATGTAACTAGTTATAAAACATATAACCATCAATACATGGCGAATTTGCAGGCTCCTTATAGTGAAGCATATTTGAGCTACAATAGTTATAAAGAGAATGGCTTACTTAATTTACCCCTAGAATTTACTATACCAGTATTTAATAATATGCCTGAAGTAACTGTATTACCTGGTTCTACAGGAAATAATAATTGTCAATCCGAGGTAAATGATAGTGTTTTTGAAGAGGCGTTAAATAACGAAGGATTTACGGAAGACTATAAATGTAAGCTAAGGATATTACATAACACTTATCCCAATTGGACATTTAAAGCAATGAAAACTAATTTAGATTTTGAAGCATCTTCTATTCGTGAGCAATCATCATCTTCAATTCAAGGTAAAGACATATATTTGTTTAAGGATGCAAATGGTAACAAGGTAATGACTGAAAACAATTGGTATAAAGCCAATATAGAAACAGTTAGATACTACTTAGATCCACGAAACTTCTTAGTTCCTGAACGTATTTTAATGTTTGAAAATTTAGGGTATAGTGATAATTATACAGAAACAGTAGTTAGTTCTATGCTTAAATCAACATTTATGGATGGTATTTCTATTTTAGATAATCAAAGCTATGCTAGTATATTTGTTGAAGCTGGTAAAAATGCTAGCATGAGTGCAGTATATTTAGCAAGTTTAGCTATTCAGGAATCTGGAAGAAATGGTTCTAAAGCCACTAGTGGTGAACAATTTACTTATAATGATATAACTTATAGAGGACTTTATAACTTCTTTAATATTGGGGCCTTTAGTTCAGAAAAAAGCCCTATATTAGCAGGACTTGTTTGGGCTAATGGAGCAAATAATGACAATGTTGTTAATGAAAGCGGTGGCAAAACTGAAGAAGAGCGCTCTTATCTAGAAAGTTTAAATACTAAAGTTGTTGAAGGCTGTTTAACAAATATTAAAAACAACACTAATGCTTCTTATTTCAAAATTGGATATAATGATGTTTCGATAACCATAAAAGATAAAAGCGGAAGAGTTCTTGGCGATGATGAGTTAGTTGGAACAGGCATGATAATTGAAATAAAAGATAGTGAAAACACTTACACTTATACATTATCTGTTTCTGGTGACATTGATGGGGATGGTAAATTATCGGCGTCTGACTATGTATTAATAAAGAATAATATAATGAAATACAGTAATAGTGAATTTACTGTTGAAAAAGAACTGGCTGCGGATGCTAACAGTGATGGTAAGATAAGTGCTGCAGATTATGTTTTAATTAAAAATGCTATAATGAAGTAAGGAGTAAATATGAAAAAATTAAAGTTAATTATTGTATCGATATTATTATTTATATTCACAATGGATGTTAATGCTTCAAGTTTTGGTATTTCAGTAGGTAGTAAGAGTATTACAAAGGGTGGCAAAACCACTTTGAAAATTACAGGTAGTGATGCCATTGGAAGATTTAATATAAAAAGTAGTAACTCTTCAGTAGTGGCAATAAGTGAAGATAGAGCATGGATTGAGAATAATTCATATACAATTACTCTAAGTGCTTTAAGTGTTGGAACATCGGTTATAACAGTAACCCCTGCGGATGTTGTAAATAAAGATGGCGCTAATGCTAATTTAGGAGCTAAATCTATAACAATTAATGTTTCTTTACCTAGAGAAAAATCTAAAAATAATTTTTTAAAAAGTCTAAAAGTTGATAATTATGAATTAGTGCCAGCATTTGATAAAAATACTTTAGAATATAATGTTAGCGTTCCTGCAACAACTGAGAAAATAAATATAGGAGCTTCAGCTGAAGATAAATATGCTAGTGTTAAAGGAACCGGAGAGTTTCCTGTTGAATTAGGTATAAATACCTTTGAAATAACATGTACGAGTGAAACTGGGGTTGTAAAAACTTATGCTGTTACGGTTACTGTTGAAGATTTAAATCCTATAAATGTGACAGTTGATAAAAAAAATTATACAGTGGTAAAGCTTGAAAAAAACTTGACAATGCCAGCAAATTACATTTCTAAGAGTATATCTATAGAAGGTATTACAGTGCCATCATTTTATAATGAAACAGCTAAATTAACTTTAGTTGGATTAAAAGATGAAGAAGGAAATATAAGTCTATTTAAATATGATAATAATAAATATGAGAAATATGTTGAAATTATTTCTGGTAATATTCAATTTACACCATCAAAAATAACTAATTCCATTCCGGATTATAATATATTTAAAATAAAGATTAATGATTCTTCTGTTGAGGCATTAAAAATTCTAAAATCATCTAATTATTCTATATTATACGGAACTAATATTACAGATGGAACAAAAGGGTATTATATGTATGATGAAAAAAATAATTCTCTTGTAAGGTATAATGATGATTTAGATAGTAAATTAAGAGAAGAGATAAAGCTAAAAAATACAATAATACTTGCAATATCATCAGTTTTGGGTGTACTATTTATATTGGTAGTGGTATTACTTATAAGCAATGCCAAAAAGAATAAAGTAATGAAAAAATATTTGTTAGATCATGATAAAAAAGATGGCAAAAAAGAAATAGAAAAAAAGGAAAAAATTGAACAAAAAAAAGAGAAGTAAAAACGCTTCTCTTTTTTTAAAAAATAAATCATTTAAATAGAAAGAAGGGATATTTTGGATACTTCGGGTATTTTTGTAAAAAATGAATTGCCGAGTGAATTAAGTGAAAAAGAAGTAAATGATTTATTAAAAAAAATTAGGGGGAATGATCAATTAGCAAAGGAAAAGCTCATCCTTCATTGTACAGGTTTTACAGTTAGATACGTTACAAAAAAATATGGTCATCGGAGTGATAAAAAAGAAATTTTATCACGGGCTTTAACCGGAGTTGTTAAGGGAGTTAATAACTATGATTATAAAAAGGGCGATAATTTTATGGCGTTTGTTTATGTGTGTTTTACTAATGAAATAAAAATGTATTTTAATAAGCTAAATAAACTAAAATACCATGAGGTATTACTCATGGATGAACCCATCAGTGATGATAAAAAAAATCGTGTGATAGACACAATAAATAGTGGCGTAAATATTGAAAAAACTTATGAAAAAAAGGAATTATATAATAGAATTAGAGAATTAGTTGATAGTCTTGGCAAAAAAAATTCGGAGATAGTTAAATTATATTATGGCTTTAATAATTTAAAACGTCATACTCAATATGAGTTAGCCGATATGTATGGAATAACACAATCAAGGGTAAATAAGATAATAAAAGAAAGTGTAACTTTTATTTCTAACACCTTAAAAAAGGAAGGCTTAATTGTAGTTAAAGAAAACAAGCCACCAATAAAAAAGAAAAAAATAAAAACTAGTTGTTTTTATAATCTCTTTGCTTTTGATGAAAAAATTGTATGGCGTATTTTTAATTTATTAAATGACGAGGAAAAAGCAATTATTTATAAAAAATATGGTGATAAGTTAGATGGTAGTAATGTAACTTTTACGACGACTTATGAAGACGATAAATTATATAAAGTAATAATTCCTAAAATAAGAAGAATGTATGAATATTATTGTGTTAATAAAAAAATTTTAGTAATGAATATTAATGATCAGTTATTTAATGAAATTATGTTTAATTTAAAAAGCAACTATTATCCATTTGTAAATCTTTCTTTTAATGAAAGTATAATTTATTCTCTTTATATAGGATATTTATCTGATGTACTAATAACTCCTATGGCTATTAGTACTTATTTGAAAATGGATTTAAATGAAGTAAAAAAGATACTTTCTAGGACTAAAAAGAAGATTGATATAGGAAAAAATGATAAGCCTTGTCAATTATTATTAACAACCTAATTTACAACGAAAAGAAATCATGATACAATTAAATTGGAAAAGATAATGGAAAAACTTAAATATATTAAAGGAATGGTTTGATGAAGAAGGTTATAGCCTTTGGTGGTGGCACAGGAATGAGCTATTTACTAAGAGGCATAAAAGAGTACCCTCTAGATATAACAGCAGTAGTATCTGTTTGTGATGATGGAGGAAGTACAGGAAAATTAAGAAGTGAGTTTAATGTAGTAGCCTTAGGTGACTTACGAAAAGTTATTGAGGCACTAAGTAAAGATGAAGAAGAAATGGCAGATTTATTCAATTATCGCTTTTCTTCGGATGGAGAACTTAATAATCATGCTTTGGGGAATTTAATTTTATTAGCTGAGGCTGATTTGAAAGGGTCTGTAAAAAAAGGTGTTGAAACTATTAGTGAGATACTTAATTTAAAGGGAAAAGTTTTGCCGTTTACAGAAAGTAATATAAAACTTGTAGGAATGATGCAAGATGAAAGTATTATCCGGGGTGAACACAATATTACTAAATCAAAAAAGAAAATAGATACAGTGTTTTATGAAACTGAGCCAGAGGTTAATGATGAGATAATTGATGAGATTTTGCTTGCGGACATGATTGTTTTATCAATGGGTAGCTTATATACAAGCATTGTACCAAATTTGCTTAGTAAAAAAGTAAGAGATGCCCTAGCCAAAAGTAAAGCAAAAATTGTTTATTGTTGTAACTTATTTACGCAACCTGGGGAAACTGATAACTATAAAGTCAGTGATCATATAAAAGTTTTAAACAAATATTTAGGTAAAAGAAAAGTAGATTATGTAATAGCAAATGATGGAGAAATTGATCATGCGTTTGCTAAAAAATACGCTACCGAAGAACAAAAGGATCCTGTTATTCTAGATTACGATGAGGTAGAAGAACTTGGATGTAGAGTAATATCAGATGATTTAGTTTACATAAAACCAAATAAAGAGAGTAATAAGAATGTCTTGAGACACAATTATTTAACTTTGGGATTTTTAATAAATGCTCTTGCTTTAGGTAAGGGACACTTAGTAACCAAAAAGCCAAAATAACGTATGCTAAAAGCATATGTTTTTTTTATTAATTTGTCGAAAATTGTTGTATTACCTACAAAACAATGATAATATATTCTTAGAATAGGAGTTTGATATATGGATAATAGTAGTGAAAATGAAGTAAAAGAAGTAGTACCCAAAAAGAAAAATATAGTTATTCCTGTAATAATTATATTAGCAGTTTTATGTTGCGCAGGTTTACTGGGTTTCAAGTATTTTGAAAACAGAAAAAAGCCAGTTGACAAGGAAGTGAGTATTCCTAAAATAAATGGAAGCTTTAGAATGTCTGGCAATGGTTTAGAAAACTTTGACTTAGCTTTCTTGCAACTTGAGGATAAAAAGGAAAATGTAGTATATAGTCCCCTTTCAATAAAGTATGCTCTTCATATGCTTAGTGAAGGAGCAAATGGCGAAACTAAAACTCAAATTGATGACATAATTGGAGATTATAAATCTCACAAATATGAAAATAATGAGCATATGGCCTTTGCAAATGCCTTATTTGTAAAAGATACATATCAAAAATATGTAAATAATGATTTTGTTAACAATCTAAAAAGCAAATACAATGCTGATGTATTGTATGATTCATTTAAGAGTCCAAGTGCAATTAATTCATGGGTTAGTAAGAACACTTTAGGCCAAATAAATAATTTTGCTGATAGTGTAGATGGTGCTGATTACATGCTTATAAATGCTCTAGGAATAGACATGGAATGGATACATTTAATTCAACCAGCTTATTTTGATGATGATGAGATGATTACAGATTATCAAGAAAGGTATGGTAATTCTAGATTTGACTACTACGTAAATTATGAAAATGAAAAGTATAGTCAATATATTCAAGCAATAATGGAAAATCATTATACTGGCCTTAAATTTAATCAAAATGATTTAGTTAAATCGTTAATATTCGGAGCTACAATTAATAAATATGACATAATAAACGATTTAGGTGAAGATAACATAAGAAAAAATATAACTAAGTTATATGATGAATGGAAAAAAGACGATTCTTGTAGTTGGAATCCAAGCGCTTATAAAAATACCGATGAATTTGTTAATGAATATATAGAGGCTCTTGGCAAGAATTATAAACAGTTTTCAAGTTCAACAGACTTTAGTTTGTATGACGATGACGAAGTTAAAGTTTTTGCTAAAGATTTAAAAACATATAATAATACAACTTTACAATATGTTGGAATAATGCCTAAAAAAGCTGATTTAGCAGATTATATTAAGAATACAAATTCTGAAAAAATAAGTAATTTAATAAGTAATTTAAAAACAATTGACCTTGCTAATTTTGAAGATGGAGTAATAACAAATATAGTTGGAGCAATACCTCTATTTAATTACAATTATACCCTAAGCTTAGATGAAGATTTAAATAAGTTGGGTATCACTAATGTTTTTGATTCGGAAAAAGCCGATTTATCAAAATTAAGCACTGAAAAAAGTGCTATTAAGACATCCCACAAAGCAGATATTGAATTTTCAAACGAAGGAATTAAAGCATCGGCAGCGACTTCTTCAACTGGATATGGAGATATTGATTGCAAATTCGAATATTTATATAAGGTTCCTGTAAAAAATATTGATTTAACATTTGATAAACCATACATTTATTTAATAAGAGATAAAAAAACAAATGAAGTATGGTTTGTTGGTAAGGTTTATGAACCTACAAAATACGAGAGAAAAGAAGGACTAGACGAAGACATAGTATTTGATATTAAAGAATATTTATATACTGAAAAATAAAAAGGATTTAGGCATGAAGAAAATAGTTTTGGCAATTTTGGCTATACTGATATCTTTGTGCTTTTTCTTATTAATATCTTATGATAAGTGGTCACTTAATAATTATTTTGAGGGAGAGCATAAACTACATTATTTAAATAAAGAACAGTCTATAAATTTGATTAAAGCCCTTGACGCTATTAAAAAAGTAGTAACAATAAAAGATCATGTCGAAAGAAAGTTATATATTATAAATTTAATTTAAATAATGAAAATAATTATTATTTAGCATCATACAAAGTACATGAATATTAATAATACAAAGCAAGCTATTTATAAGCTTGCTTTAATTTATATATTTATTATATAATTTAATTATGAAAAGTAAAAATAATGAAAAACAAAATAATAAAAAATTAAAAAAGGAAATAAACATTTCTTTTCTTTTGCTTATCTTTTTATATGTTCAACCGATACTTGATGTTTCATATGCTGTATTTAAAAATATTTTAAATATCGATATATCAATAAATACCATCATAAGATTAATATTTTTTTTGATTTCTTTAACATATATATTATTTAAATCACACGATAAAAAAGCTAAAAGTTTTTCACTTGCTTTTATTTTGTATGGAATTATTTTTGCTACATATGTATACTTTCAAAAAGGATTAGATATCATTTTTTATGAAGGGCGGAACTTTTTATCAACATTTTATTTTCCGATCACTCTAATATTTATGTACATTATAAATAAAGAGAAACATGAAAAAATGGATAATAAAAATTTAGCAATTCTAAATTATATTTATTTGGCATTTATTATAATACCTAATTTACTTAATATTGGCTTTGATACCTATATGCATGATAAAGCAGGTAAGATGGGTTTATTTTATACGGCCAATTCTATAAGCAGTATCTTAATTATTTTGATGCCATTTACTATAAAGTATTTTTGTGATAATAAGAGATATGTGAAGTTAGCAATCTATTTATTAGCAAATATATATGTAGCATTTACGATAGGAACTAAAACACCGTTAATAGGTATGTTATTAATACTTATATTATTAATTTTTTACGGAGTAATATATCTTATAAAAAATAAAGAAAAAAAGTTGCTTGTTCAATTGCTTTTACCAGTAATTCTAATGTTTATTTTATTGACAATATTAATACCCAAAACAGTGTTTTATAAGAATATAAAAAAACATATGGGATATTGGAATATAAAAAATGTTGAAGATATCTTTAAAAATAGAAACTTTCTAGACCAAGTAGTATTTAGCCGTAGATTATTATTTTTAGAGCGGACACATAATAATTATAAAAATGCTCCTATTTTAGAAAAATTAATAGGAATTGGCTATGTGGAAAATTATAAACAGTCAAATGAAAATTATAAGTTAATTGAGATGGATTATTTTGATGTTTTTTATCGCCATGGCTTAGTGGGCTTTTTACTGTTTTTTAGTCCATTCATATATGTTTTAAAATTAAAGATAAGTAGTAAAAGATATGGTTTTATAGCGTATGTAGATTTGTCTCTTATTTTGTTACTAGCTTTGTTTTCAGGACACGTTTTAACGTCACCATCCGTATCAACAATCATTATCTATATTTTAAATAAGGAGGAATTATGAAAATAAGTGTTATTGTACCACTTTATAATAATGAAAAATATATAAAAAAATGTTTGACGTCATTATTAAATCAGACTCACAAAAATTTAGAGATAATAGTAATAGATGATAAATCAACTGATAATGGATTAAATATTGCTCAGTCCATAGTTGATGAGAGAATTAAGATTATAAAAAATAAAAAAAATCTTGGAATTGGTAAGACAAGAAATATAGGATTATCATTAGCTACCGGAGATTACATATCTTTTGTGGATAGCGATGATTATATTGATAAAAGAATGTATGAAAGATATTTATTAAAGGCTGAAAAAGATGATTTGGATCTTTTAACAAGTGACTATTATAAAGTTATTGATGGTGAAAAAAAATATTTTAAAGTTGATAGCTTTGAGGTTACCAACATAAATAAAAATGCTAATATTATAAATTTGATAAACTATGGCCCATGCAATAAATTATATAAAAGAGATTTAATAATAAATGCTGGGGCTAAGTTTTCCGAAACCACGAAATTTGAAGATGTAGTATTTGTTTCAAGCGTAATAAGTAAAGCCAAAAAAATAGGTTATTTAAATGAAGCTTATTATAATTATGTTGTTCATGAGAATAGTGAAACTACAACAATTGATGATCGAACTTTTGATATATTTGAAGTAGTAGATATGGTAAGAGATATTTATAGCAATCTAGATGGAACAAAAGAACTTGAATATTTTGTAATAAATGAAATAACAAGATATATGTTAAAAGCTAGATATGAAAAAAGAAAAGAAAATAGGGAAAAATTAATTAATCAAGGATACAGCTATTTATATAGTATAAATGCCGAATGGAGACATAATAAAATATATCGAAAAACTAACATTTTTAAAAGAATAATCAAAAATAACAAGACATTATTGCTTATTTATTGTAAAATGTTTAGTAGAGGAGTAAGATAATGACATTTTTAAAAAATATATTTTCTAATTTTAAAAGATATTCATTTTTGATGAAGCAACTAATATCGAGAGATTTTAAAGTTAAATATAAAAGAAGTGTTTTAGGCGTGGTATGGAGCTTATTATATCCAGTTTTAATGATGGCTGTTATGGCAGTTGTGTTTTCTCAGATGTTTAAGTTTAAAACTGAGGGAACTAACTATATAGTTTATTTAATGACCGGATTAATATTGTTTAACTACTTTAGTGAAGCTTCCCAAGCAGCAATGACTTCGGTAATTTCTAATTTTTCGTTAATCAATAAAGTATATATACCAAAATATATTTTTCCAATTGCTAAATGCTTGTTTGTAGGAATCAACTTTTTATTAACACTAATTCCGTGGCTAATAATAATATTCTTAACAAGATTTGGTTTGGGTGATTATTATGTCCCATTTAATATTTGGTATATATTACTGCCATATATATTTTTATGTTTCTTGTTTTTTACAATGGGAATTGGACTATTACTTGCAACATTTTCGGTATTTCTAAGAGATGTAGTTTATATTTATGGAATAGTAATAACTTTATGGAACTACTTGACACCTGTATTTTGGAGTTTAGAGATATTGCCAGTCAATTTAATTAAAGTATTTCAAATAAATCCTTTATATCAATTTTTAACATGCACAAGAAGTATTGTATTATATAATTCAAGGCCATCACTTACAATGTTACTTATAATAACATTGTGGGGTGGTATAACATTTATCATTGGTTCTTTAGTTTTTAAGAAAAAACAAGATAAATTTATATATTATGCTTAAGGAGGGATTAAAGATGATTGATATA
Source organism: uncultured Bacilli bacterium (assembly GCA_934101595.1). Lineage (GTDB taxonomy): Bacteria > Bacillota_I > Bacilli_A > RF39 > UBA660 > RGIG1752. The sequence continues at coordinate 288,671 of CAKORR010000001.1, read as the reverse complement.
AAAAATGTATCCATGAAATTTAATCTTGGAATTGAAAAAGATTTTTCAATTAAACAAGCGTTTATAAATTTCTTTAGTGGAAAAAAGAAAAAGAAAAAAAATGATTGTTTTTGGGCTTTGAAAGATGTTAATTTTCATATTAATAAAGGTGAAGTAGTTGGATTAGTCGGAAGTAACGGAGCAGGAAAATCAACACTTTTAAAGGTTGTTAGTGGAGTCATGAAGCCAACTAAAGGTGAAGTTATAGTAAATGGTAATATTTCGCCAATGATAGAGTTAGGTGCTGGCTTTGACGCCGAGCTTACAGCTAGAGAAAATATTTATTTGAATGGCGCTGTACTTGGGTATTCCAAAAAATTTATAGATGAAAAATTTGATGAAATAGTTGAGTTTTCTGAGTTAAAAGATTTTTTAGAAGTTCCAGTTAAGAATTTTTCATCAGGTATGACTGCTAAATTGGCATTTTCGATTGCTACAGTTGTTAATCCTGAAATATTAATTGTAGATGAAATTTTATCTGTTGGAGATATGCGATTTCAAGAGAAGAGTAAGCAAAAAATGATGTCAATGATTAATGGCGGAACAACTGTGTTGTACGTTTCCCATTCGATTAAATCAATAAAAGACATTTGCACAAAAGCTGTGTGGATTGAACATGGCAAGATACAAATGATTGGGGACGTTAATAAAGTGTGTGATGCATACTATGAGAATCAAATGAAGTGATGCGGTAGGAGGGTTATAATAATGAATTTAGAAAAAATGATGCTAAAGAAGGATGTGTTATTAACAGATTTATTTGATACTTTAGTTTTCAGAAAGGTAGAACCTGAATTTGTAAAAAAAATATGGGCTAACCATATTTGCAAATTATTTGAATTAAATATTAGTATGATAGACTTATATACCTGTCGAAATAAAGTTGAAAGTGAACTTTATTCTAAGAGCCTATCAAATAATAATGAAGGAGAAATAACATATCAGGAAATAATGTCATCTGTATATGAACAATTAAAAAAACAAATTAATTGTTCTAAGAACGAATTTATCGAAAAATGTAAAAATACTGAGTTAGAAATAGAATATGAAGTTTTATATATAGATAACGAAATGTATTCATTATTAAATAAAATGAAAAAAAAGGGTAAGAAAATCATTTGTGTAACTGATATGTTCTATTCAAAAGATATGATAGAAAAAATATTGGATAGAAAAAACCTATTACCATTATTTTCTAATATATATGTGTCATCAGAATATTTGAAAAACAAAAAGACTGGCTCACTATATGATGTGGTACTTAAAAACGAGAAATTATCAGCTGATGATTGCCTAATGATGGGTGATAATTACTATTCTGATTTCGAAAGTGCTAAGGCGAAAAAAATACAATCTTATCACATAGACAGAACTAAGCAGCAAGAATTTTATAAAAAGTTTGCACGTCAAAATACACCAGAGCTAAATTTAGAAAAATTTTCAAAAATAGATAAAAGAAAATATGAAAATTTCGATAAAATCGTTTTTTCATTATATTCATTTATAGAAAAGTTATATTTTCATCTTAAATCTAATAACTTTAAAGAAGTTGTTTTCCTATCTAGGGAAGGTGAATTCTTAAAAAAATTATTTGATAGTTATTGCTCTTTTGTATATGGTGAAGAGATTAAATCACATTATATATATGTATCTCGAAAATCAACCTATTTACCATCCTTAAAAAAATTAGATAAAGAAGATTTTTCAGCACTATTGGATCAATATAGCTATATTACAATTAGAGAATTTTTAAATAGCTTAAACTTTACAGAAAAAGAAATCAAAAGAATAGAAGCAGAATTTACGGAAGAGTATTTAAGAAAAAAAGTCGGCAAAATAAAAGAATTTGAAAACGATATTGATGACATCGTTCCACATTTAGTTTTGGATTTTAACAAAAAGATTGGTTGGTTTAAGGATTCCAAAGAATTTGCAAGGTTAAAAAACAATATAACTTTTAAAAGTATATATGAAGAAAAGCGTTCAGAACAACAAGAATTGTTTAAAAAATATATAAAGCAAATAACCAAAGATACTCGAATAATGGTCGTAGATATTGGCTGGAATGGATCAATTCAAGATAATATCCAAAATATTCTAGGGGAAAAATATGAGATACACGGTTCCTTTTTTGGGTTATGTTTAAGAAACAATTTAGTTGATAAAAGGAAAAAAGGACTAGTATTTAGTAATTTTCCATATGAAAATAAGCAATATCCACTATATATGGAAAACAGAACAATTTATGAAATTTTATGCGGTGCATCACACGGAAGTGCTAATAAGTATATTGTAAAAAATGGCAAAGTTGAAGTAGAATTATTTAGTAAAAAAGAAGAAAAAGAAATTTATAATAATATTGTTAAAAAATCACAAGAAAATATGACTGTTGTTTTTAATGATTTATGTTCTTTATTAGCTAATGGATATTATGATAATTTGATAATAGCTAAGAAATTGAATAAAATACAGTTTGACATCATGTATAATCCATCACAAAAGCAATTGAATTTTTTCAATAATATTTATCATTATGAAAATTTTGGGGTTTTTGGCTTTACTACATTTAATAATAAAAATGGTATAAGTTTAAAAACTTGGATAAAAGAACACATAAAGTTTTTTGTTAAATATCCGACATATTTTTATGATACATTTTGGCCAGTACTAAAACTTCATAATAATAAAATGAAAATCCCTTATATTTTATATAAATCAAGAAGGAAAAAAAGATATAAAGATAGTGATCTATTTTAAAGAGGAGGTATAATTTATGAAAGTTATTTTTACATTAGGCTCACCAGCAATTGGCGGAGGAACAAATGTAATATTTGAACATGCCACAAAAATGGTTGATATGGGTGAAGATGTTTATATAATTACTGATCGAAAGATAGAACCAGAAGAATATCAATGGCATGCTTCAGCTCACAAGCTTAAATGGATTACATATGATGATGTTGATAAGATGGAATTTGATATTGCTATTGCCACTTGGTGGAGAACAGTATACGAACTATATAGAATAAAAGCAAAGCAATACTTGTATTTTGTTCAATCAATTGAATCAAAATTTTATCCTGAATCAGAAGTTGGAATTAGAATATTATCAGAATTAACATATTCCTTGAATTTAAAAGTAATTACTGAGGCTACTTGGATAAAAGAATATTTAGAAAACAATTATGGATTAGATGTTATTTTGGTTAGAAATGGTATAAAAAAGGATGTTTTTAAATTAGATGGAGAACATTATAAAAAATGTGATGGGTTAAGAGTCTTAATTGAAGGACCTGTTGATGTCGGATTTAAAAATGTTCCTAAGACAATTGAATTAGTGAAGCAAAGTAAGGCATCTGAAATATGGTTACTAACATCATCAAAAATTGATAACTATGAAGGCGTAGATAGAGTTTTTTCTCAAGTGCCAGTAAAAGATTGTGCAAAAATATATCGTTCTTGTGATGTGATTGTAAAATTAAGTTATGTTGAAGGAATGTTTGGACCGCCACTAGAAATGTTTCATTGCGGAGGGACTTGCATAGTTTATGACGTTACTGGATATGATGAATATATTGAAAATGAAGTTAATGGAATTGTTGTTAAAACTGACGATGAAGCAACTGTAATAAGTAGCATTAATAGACTTTTAGACAAAAAATACTTAAATAAATTGAAAAAAAATGCTATAAAGACTGCCAATAATTGGATGTCCTGGGATGAGTCATCGTTAGCGTTTTACAAGGCCGTTAAAGAGCATAATAAAAAGCCAAAACATTCACAACAGGTTTTAGAGACACAAAGTAAATTTTTCTTTAATATCTATGTTAAATATGAAAATAAAAATATTGGATTGAAAAAACAATTAGGCATTTATGCTAGAGACCATTTCCCAAAATTATATAAAATTTATTACAAGATAAGAAACAAAAAATAGGTACTATATGAAATATGGAATAATTGTATTTAAAAACACCGAAAATATTGGCGATGATATTCAAAGTTATGCTGCGTCAAGGCTACTACCCCGAGTTGATTATTTTATAGAAAGAGAAGAAATGGATTTATTCATCCCCAAAAAGGATGAACAAGTGGTTACCATTATGAATGGTTGGTTTTTACATCAAAAAACTTCATTTCCGCCTTCACCATTTATAAACCCAATATTTATATCTACTCATTTCTCAAATTATAATACTTACTCACTATCCGATGAGCATATTGTTGAAAATAAAGATTATTTGCTCTCAAATGGCCCAATTGGATGTAGAGATTTTAGTACTAAGCATTTATTAGATAAACATAATATTGATAATTATTTTTCAGGCTGCTTAACTTTAACTATCGACTGCAATTGGGAAAAGCCACATAAGAAAAACTTGATTTATTGTGTTGATGTTGATAAAGAAATAGTAAATTCTTTAAAAAAGACTCGTGAAGAAGAAGTGGAAGAGTTGACACATACCTTAAATCCTAATGTTAATTCAAAGTTATCTTGGATAGAAAGATTTCAAAACGTAGAAAATCTTTTAAAAAAATATCAACAAGCTAAGATTGTTATTACATCCAGATTACATTGTGCATTACCTTGCTTAGCACTCGGTGTAAATGTGCTATTTGTTAATAAAAATGATGAAAAATATTTTAATGACAGAATAAATGACTATTTGATGTATTTGAATCATTGTTCAAAATCTGAATTATTAAAAACAGGAATAGATAGCTTTATTAATAAGGATAATCCAAATGCTTATAAAGAGATTCGAAATAACCTGAAAAATAAATTAGATGAAGAAATCACAGAAAAATCTCAAAAAGTTCTTGAAATTCCAAGTATCTCAAATTATGAATCATTATACGTAAATCCTAAAAGGAAGCTAAATAAATTATATAAAAAAATTTCGAGTGATTATAAGATAATAAGTGATAAATGTCTTAAAAAAGATAACGAAAACGCGTATTTAAAAAAGGAATTGAAATCAACAAATGAATATTGGAAAAAAGAATTTGCTAATTTAGTAGACGTTAAAGAAAAAGAAATTGAAGAAACTATTGATTATTGGAAAAATGAATTTAATGGGTTAGAGCAAGCTAAGAATAAAGATCTTGATAATATAGTAGTTGCTAAAGATAAGGAATTAGAAGAAGCAGTTATTTACTGGAAAAAGGAATTTGCTAGTCTAGAAAAAGCTAAAAACAAAGAATTAAAAGATCTTCTAAAGAAGAATGAAGAATTATATTCTATACTAAATGAACATGAAGTAGAATTTAAAAGATTGAATGAAAGAGTGTGGTATTATGAAAATATTATTAGCAAGTATGGAGGAAGAAAGTTGAAAAAATTAGCTGCTAACATTCCGGAGGAAGAAAAAAATGTTCTCTAAAAAAAATGTAGTTGAATTATTAGTAATACTAACTTTTTCATCAATCTTTTTCTTTATGTTTCCAATCACAATTCAACCAGATTCAACTGACTATATTAAATATTTAAATATTTTCTGGGGCAAAGCTCCTTTATCCAGCTGGGATGTTGTAAGAGGACCCTCTTTACCAATTATTTTGTTTTTAATAACATCTATTTTTGGTAATTCCCTAGTTGGCTATCAAATAGGTATATATTTATTTTTCTTGCTATATGTATTTATGATATTTGTTATTGTTAATCACTTTAATAAAGATAAATGGTACGACTATTTGCTAAAGTTTGTGGTATATGTATTATTGGTTTTTAATCCTATAATTTATGGATATATAAGAACGGTTATGACCGAATTTGTGGCATATCCATTGTTGTTATTAATTTTATATTATGATTGGAAAAACATAAAAAGCTTAAAAAGGTTATGCATTGTTAATAGTATTGTTATAATTTTTATATGGTTTTTAAAACAGCCATTGGTAATACCTGTGTTATTTAGTTATGTTTTAGTGCTAGTATTTAATTTTTTTGATAAAGTTTCTTACAAAAAATTTCTTAAAAATTTTGCTTGCTTATTGATTTCAATGTCATTGTTTTTTATATCTATTAAAGGGTGGACATGCTTTTTAAAGCATAATAAAGTAAATTATGATAATGGAAGAAATAATAGTTACTTTTTGACAAGTGCTGTTTTAGAAGGTAATAGAAGTATTAGAAAAAACTACGAAAAAGAATCGTTAACTGTTGAAGAAATTAATAGTATAAGTGTATTAGAAGATTACGAAAAAGCCTTTTTAATTGGCAAAATTCAAAATAAACAATATGATTTTGATGTTTACTACATATATAATCCACATAAAAACAATCAATTGGAAGATGTAACAATAATTTATGATAATTCTAACTTAAGTACTATAGATTTATTTAAGTTTTGGTTAAAGAATACATATAGACACTTTGGAGTAACTGTTGATGGATATGCTGCTAATTATCTAGCAACAATAAATTTCTATCAAAGCGTTAGGAATAATTATGGATGGTATGATGTGGTAAGAAATGTAGGATTCAATGTTGGCGAAAATGAATATGCCGCTAGCTTTCATTTAAACTCTGATAATAACTTTTTATGGATGAGAGAAGATATTGAAGAAAACGTAAAACATTTAAAAAAGAATATAAATGTTAGCAATAATACGAAAAAAGCAATTAATGCTTTTGATGAAATTGGAAAAAAGAGTTTTACTATATTATATTTACTTTTACCGATATTACTTATAGTTAATCTTTGCTTTTATTTCAAAAATAAGAATCAAAATCTATTATTGTCAATAATTTTATTGTCATCAACTTTAGTAAATATACTGTTTTTAAGCTTCTGTGGATCAATTATTGATAGATACGCATATGTAATGTTTCCGGAAATTGTTTTAGGAATATATATTATATTTAATAATATAGAGTTAAAAAAGAAAAATAATGACATCTCAGAAACTAATTAAAAAAAATTATTTAATTCAAAATCTAAAAGCCTTAGCAATAATAATTGTTGTTTTTGGACATAGTATAATTATTTATTCAAGTTCCTGGGGATTTTATAAGTCCTTAAATCAATTTCCATTATTAGATAATATAAAAAGTTTTATTAATATTTTTCAAATGCCATTGTTTTTTTCTATATCAGGATTTTTATTTGCAACTAGTTATAAAAAATATAACTTTACTAAATTGGTTGTCAATAAGATTAAGAGATTAATTGTTCCTTTCTTTAGTACGGCTTTATTATGGATGATACCAATAAAAATCTTGTTAGGTTATAAAAATTATGAGAATGCCAGCTTATTTTCAATATTAAAGATGTTGTTACTGAATATCGACTCTGGACATTTATGGTATTTACCAACACTGTTTATAATTTTCATGATAATGTATCTATTTTTGAAATTTTTCAAGAATAACGTATTGTTAACTTTTTTAGTAATAGTGATATCGTTTGTTGCTAATGATATTAATAATTCTGGCTTTTTTGCTTTAGCTTTAAAAAATTTAATATATTTTTATATGGGAGTTAGATTTTCAACTCAAAAAAATGAATTAAATTTGAAAAATATTATTATATTAAGTGTATTAATAATTATGGGATTATTATTGTATTACAGATTCAATTTAAAGACTCTAAATATTTTAAATGCAATATTAATTGTAAAAATGTTATATGTATTGATGCCTAAAAAGAAAATCAAAATGTTTGATATACTTGCTGATAATAGTTTTGGAATATATTTATTACATAGCCCATTAATTTATATAACATTCACATATTTTCCAAATATCTCATGCCATTGTATTATATTAATTAATTTTTTCCTTTTTGGTTCGATATCATTTATTATGACCAATTTAATAAATAAAACCAAATTTAAATTTTTACTTGGAAATTAAAATTATTTATAAATATTTGTTGAAAAATAGTTTAGCAATTCAATTACTAAACTATTTTTTTTGTTATCATTTTAAAATTATAGCTTAAAACAAATAATAATTTGCTTAATGTATCATTAAGTGATACAATAAAAAAGAAGATAAAAAGGACATATTTTTAATTAAAGTATGGTTGTTATAAAAGAAAAATATAATCCATTTTTTGGTTATCTAATTTGTATTGAAATATAAAAAAGGAGTCATTACTTTTGCATATTGAAGCAATATATAATATTTGCTTAATTTGAAAGAATAAAGTAACCAATACAAGATGATTATTAAATATGGAAAAGTATAAATAAAGGAGTACTATAAGTGAAAGAAAAAGTATTATTCGTTATTCCAGCTTATAATGAGGCTGAGAATATTGAAAAAGTGTTAAAAGAAATAAAAAAAGAAGTAGACTATGCGGATATTTTGGTAATAAATGATTGCTCCAAAGATAATACGGCAGAAATAGTAAAGAAAAACAAGGTTAAATGTATTACAAATGTTTTTAATATGCGCTATGCAATGGCTGTTCAAACCGGTTTAAAATATGCATATGAGAATAATTATGATTATGTTATACAATTTGATGCTGACGGTCAACATATTGCAAAAGAAGCAGAAAAGCTACTAATGCATATGAAAAAAACGAATTGTGATATTGTTATTGGATCAAGATATTTAAAAGATATGGGGTATCCTTGTCCTTTATTTAGAAGAATTGGAACTAAAATATTTGAAGTTTTCATAAAAATATTTTGCAAAAAGAAAATTGCCGATCCTTTATCAGGGTTTCAATGTCTAAATAAAACTGTGATTGAAAAATATTCTAAAATGGGAAATTATCCAGAATTTCCAGATGCAAATTTAATAATAGAAATGTTATTAGAAGGATATAAAATTGAAGAAATACCTGTTAAGATGAGATTACGTGAAGCCGGCGAAAGTATGCATGGTGGCATAATTAAACCAATTAAATATATGATAAACATGGTATATACAATAGTATTTATATTAATAAGAACATCAAGAAAGAAGAGTGTAAAATAATGAAAAAAATGTATTTTATAATAATGGCTTTAATTTGCATGATATACATAATAGCTGAAGTTAGGAAAAAGAAATTTTCAATTAAAGAAAGTTTTTGGTGGCTAGTTGCGTCAGTAGTAATGTTACTGTTAGCAATATTCCCATATTCTATAAATTGGCTAGCTAAAATATTTGGAGTAGAGTATCCTCCTTCATTATTCTTTGTTTTTTGCATTATATTTTTAACTTTTATTAATTTTAGAAATAGCAAAAAATTATCTGAACAACAAGAAAAAATTATTGAGCTAGCTCAACAAGTTTCAATTATAAAAAGTGAAAAATAGAAAGGCTGTAAGTATAATATGTTAAAGTATATCTTGACAATTGTTTATTTATTATTTACGACAACCGGAATAACTTTGATGAAATTGGGAGGAAACTCATTATCATTAGGGTTAAAAAATGGAATATCTTTTAAAATTGGTTATGTAACTACTTTAGGTTTTTTATGTTATATTGTTAGTTTTTTGTTATGGCAAAAGTTGTTGGTTACTTATGATTTATCGAGAATAGTTCCAATAACAACCGGAATAAGTCAAATTTTAATTATAATAATAGGTATATTGGTATTTAAAGAAAATGTATCAATGTCATCATGGATCGGAATTATTTTAATTATAAGTGGTGTTGTAGTGACATCTTTATCAAGATAAGGAGAAGAAAGCATGAAAAATTATGATGTAATAATTATTGGAGCTGGTTTTTGTGGATCAACATTAGCTGAGCAATTTGCATCCGATGGAAAGAAAGTTTTAATTTTGGAAAAAAGAAATCATATTGGTGGTAATATGTATGAAGATTATGAAAATGGAGAAAGAGTGCACAGATATGGTCCGCATATTTTTCATACTTCTAAAGAGCATGTTTTTGATTATTTAAAACAATTTGGCGATTGGTTTTTCTATGAACATAGAGTATTAGGAAAGATCGATGGAAAACTAGTTCCCATTCCTTTCAATTTTAAATCATTAGAATTGCTATTTGACGGTGATGATGTTAAAGAAATTAAAGAAAAATTATTATCAAAGTATGAGTATGGAAGTAAGGTATCAATTTTAGAATTAATACAGGATGAAGATGAAAAAATCAAAGAGTTTGGCCAATATGTGTTTGAAAAAGTTTTTGTACATTACACTGCAAAGCAATGGCAGATTCCTATTGAAAATGTTGATAAGAGCGTTATTAATAGAGTTCCTGTATTGTTAGGCTATGATGATAGATATTTCGGAGATAAGTTCCAATTTATGCCCAAAAATGGTTTTACAGAGATTTTTAATAATATGTTGTCATCACAAAATATTAAAATTGAAACGGGTTGCAATGCGTTAGATAAAATCGAATTAAAAGATGGAAAGGTTTATTTTGAGAATAAAGAGTTTAATGGAAAGGTTATTTATACTGGTTTAGTTGATGAATTATTAAATTATAAATTTGGAGAGTTACCATATAGATCTTTAAATTTGGTATTTGAAACTAAGAAAATCCCATTTTATCAACCTGTATCTGTAGTTAATTATCCTAATGATGAAGATTTTACAAGAATAACAGAGTTTAAATATTTATCTAACGAATTTTTGAGTGATAAAACTGTTATTTTAAAAGAATATCCAAAAAAATATATTGCAAATGATTCAAATTCAATTCCTTATTACGCAATTAATAACGAAGCTAATAACGCTTTATATAATAAGTATGTCGAAGCTTTAAAAAAATATAAAAATTTATATTTGTGTGGTAGGCTAGCAGAATATAAATATTACAATATGGATGATGCGATAGATAGAGCTTTAGAATTATATAAAAAAATTAAATAAATAGTAAGGAAGTGGGAGGTTATTATGAAAGTTAAAGTAAGTATAATTGTGCCTTGTTATAAAGTTGAAGCATATTTGCCAAGATGCTTAGATTCTTTAGTAAACCAAACTCTTGATGGAGTAGAAGCTATTTGTATTAATGATGGTAGTCCAGATAATTGTTTGAAGATTTTAAAAGATTATAAGAAAAAATATGGTGATAAAATAGTAATTATTGACAAAAAAAATGAAGGTGTATGGAAAGGCCGTAAGGATGGAATAAAAATTGCAAAAGGAGAATACATAGGCTTTGTTGATTCGGATGATTATGTTGCTTTAGATTATTGTGAAAAGCTATATAACGCTGCGAAAAAGAAGAAAGCTGATATATCTGTATGTGGATTTGATCGTATTGATTTAGAAACTGGAAAATTATATTCTAGAGAAATGTGCAAAAGCGAAAAATTAGTTATAGATATGAAAAAAAATCCAGGAGCAATTTTAGAACTTAATGGAGCGCCATGGAATAAGTTATATAAAGCCAACTTATTAAAAGATGCTGTTGATTTAGAAAGGCCTCCGAAAGTTTTAGATGATTTAATGTTTTTACTATTAACATATATAAATGCAAACAAAATAGTATTTATAAACGAAAGCCTTGTTTATTATATGGTTAGATCTGACTCTATAATAAATACTGTGAAAAAGGAATTATTGGAATCAACATATGATGCAATGATTCAAGTTCGAAAGGTCTATGAAAATAGCGAGAATAGAGTTGTTATGCTACCAATATTGGATGCCGAAGCATTTTTACATTTAGGTGTATCATTAATGTACAGAATGTCGGATGATAAAACTTGCAACTTAAAAGAGGTAATAAAAAATAACACTAAATTTTTAGATGATTATTTTCCAACTTGGCGCAATTCAAAATACATAAAATTATCATATGTTTTAAAAAATAAAGGTGCGAATTTTAAATTATGGGTGGTTAGACAGTTTTACCGCTTTGGGTTATTTAGAGTTTTTCTAAGTTTATATAGATTTATGATATTAAAATTAAAAGTTGATATTAAATGGTAGCTTATTAATGCTAATATTTATTAACTTAATGGAAAGTCGTTGATGATTTTCTTTTTTTTTTATTATATAATGAAAAGGGTGAGTAACATGAAGAAAATAAAGCTATTTATTTCATCATATGATCTAAATTATGGGGGAATTGAAAAGTCGTTAGTAAATCTAATTAAAATGCTTGATAAAGAAAAATTTGAAATAACTCTTTGTTTGGAAAATATAAGAGGAATATATTTAAATGAAATAAAAGACATGGTTATTTTAAAAGAGTATCACCCATCTAATATTAAAGTTGGTTTTATAAGAAAAATAGTTAATCTAATAAAAAGATTTATATTTATATTAAAAAACAAGAATAAATACGATGTTTCAATATGCTATGCGACATATTCACTCCCATCGGTATTTACAAGTTTAAGTGCTGCAAAAAAAAGAATTTATTATGTTCATAGTAATTATGTAATGGCATTCAATAATGATAAGAATTTAATTTATAATTTTTTCGACGAAAGAAAAATTAATAAATTCGACAAGATTATTTTCGTATCCAATGAGGCTAAAAATGACTTAGCTTTATACTATAAAGATATAGCAAATAAAAGTGTTACAATTAATAATCTTATAAATGTATCTGAAGTAATAGATAATGCAGGATCTTCAAATGATAGCAAAAATATTTGTCTATACGTTGGAAGAATGGATGAAAAAGTGAAAAGAATATCCATAATTCTTGATTTGGCAAAGAAATGTCAAGAAGATGGTGATAATTTAGAATTTTGGTTAGTGGGAGACGGAATAGATTTAGAATCTTTAAAGAATAAGGCTAACAATATGAGTTTAACAAATGTTACTTTTTGGGGATCTAATAAAAACCCATATAAGTTTATAAAAGCTTCGTCATTTGTTATTTTAACTTCGAAATATGAAGGGTTTCCCCAAGTATATAATGAAGCCATCCTCTTAGAAAAACCTATTCTTACTACCATTGATGTTAGTGATGAATTTATAAGTATAAATAATCGCTTTGGAATTGTTTCAAAAGAAAAAGATTTATATAAGAATTTAGCCAAAATAAAAAAATTCAAGCCAGAAAAGATAAACTTTAATACAATTAATAAGAAAAGAATTAAAAATATAGAAAGGATAATAAGCGATTTACATGAAGAATAATAAATTTAGCATTATAATTCCTGTTTACAACACTGAAGAGTACTTAAGAAAATGCTTAGATAGTGTAATTAATAATTCATATAAAAATTATGAAATAATAGTTGTTAATGATGGCTCCTTAGGCAATACGGATGAGATAATTAAAGAATATGATAATGTTATATACATAAAAGAGAAAAACAAGGGATTATCCTATGCCAGAAATAACGGGTTAAAACACGCTAGTGGTGACTATGTATATTTTTTAGATAGTGATGACTATTTAGATAAAGATATTTTAAAAACTGTTAATAAGTTTATTGACAATGAAGATATCATAAGAATTTCATTAAGTATTGATGATGACAAGTTAATACCATATTCTATAAAAGAATTTCGAAAGCTTTTAGGGTATGAAGCTTTTAAAAATATTTGCAAATTTAAATATGTAGAAATGGCTTCTCTTTATTTTTTTAAAAGAGATTATATAAAAAAATATCAATTTAAAGAAAATCGCTATCATGAAGATTTTGGTGTAATTCCTGAAATCATTTTTAAAGCTGGTAGTGTTAGTGCTATTAATACTGTGGGCTATTATTATTATAAACGTCCTGGTAGTATAATGAATGATAAAAAATATGATAATAATTATAAAAAATGTGAAGATGTTTTCATGCAAGGTATGGAAGAAATAAAAAATGTTAGTGTAATGAATGTTAAAAAAGAATATATAGATTATTTTAATAGCTTTATTGCTAATAGCATATTTATAAAACTAAATTCATTAAAAAAATCTGATCAAGAAAAAATATTAAAAGAAGTTCGAAAAGAAAAATTAATTAATTATTTATTAAATAAAACATTAAAACAAAAATTAAAAAAGTTTATATACAAAATAAAATATAAATTATAGTTGGTGGGGTATAAAATGAAAAAAATAACTTTTTTTACATTACATTTAGGTTATGGTGGAGTTGAAAAAGCAGTTAGTAGTTTGGCAAGTTCTTTATGTGATAAATATGAAGTTGAAATAATTGCAACTTATAAGTTGTTTCCTAATCCAGCATTTAAAATAGATGATAGGGTTTCCATAAAATATCTAATTGCTAACAATTTACCATTAAAGTTGTCTGGTTATAGAACGTTATTAAAAAATCACCATTATAGGACTCTTTTAAAAGCCATTTGGGAAGATTATCTATGTAAGGGAAAGATAATTTCTCTAATAAAAGATTATAGAAGAGGCATGAATTTACTTCATAAAAAAGAAAAAAGAAATATTAAAGAAGTTGAGAATTGTCGCAGTGACATAATAATCTCAACGAGTCCTTATTTGAATTCATTAGTTGGCAAATACGCTTCGAAAAACAGTCTTAAAATAGGTTGGGAGCATAATCATCATAATAATAATAAAAGATATATTGAAACAATAAAAAAATCATCTAAAGATTTAGATTATTTTGTTGTAGTTAGTGAAAAGTTAGCTAATTTTTATAAAGATAAATTAAAATGTAAGGTTGTTGGAATACCTAATTTTTTAGATAAAATAGCTACTTGCGAAACGTCTTTACCATTAAATAGAGTTATAACCGTTGGAAGACTTTCGGAAGAAAAAGGCGTTATTGATTTAGTTAGGACTTTTAAATTGGTTCATGATGTCATTACCGATATTCACTACGATATTATTGGGGAAGGGCAAGAAAGACTTAATATTGAAAAAGAAATTAAGAAACTTAATCTAGAGAATGCAGTAACAATTCATGGCTATCAAGATCAGACTTATATTGATGAATATTATAAAAAGAGTTCTTTGTTTTTGATGGGTTCATTTACCGAATCTTTTGGGCTTGTACTAGCTGAATCTATGAATTATGGAGTTCCTTGTATTTCTTTTACGTCAGCTGAGGGTGCCAATGATTTAATTATAAATGGTGTGAATGGTTTTTTGATTTGCAATCGTGATAAGAATGCTATGGCGAAAAAGATAATTGAAATATTAAGAGATCCTGAATATTTAAAAGAACTAAGCAAAGTTGCTAAAAAAACTAGTAATAAATTTTCAAAAAAGGAAGTTATAAAAACCTGGAAGAATCTTTTAGAGGGAAAATTAATATGAAAAAGAAATTAATATATATAATTGCCTCAGTAATTGTTCTTATGTTAATGGCTTTTATAATTTATAGGATATATGTTGTAAATACTGGAGTGCCAATTTTGGCTTATCATAGCGTTTTGGATAATCCATCTAATGATACTGATATTAGCATTAGAAAATTTACTAAGCAAATGGAATATATAGCTAAAAATAAGTATGATACTCTTTCTCTTGATGAATTCTTTTCATGGAAAAATAACAAAAGAAAAATTAAAAAGAGTGTAGTATTAACATTTGATGATGGTACTAGTTCTTTTTATAATACCGTTGTACCTATTTTAAAAAAATATAATTTAAAAGCAACTGTTTTTATTATTGAAGGAATGATTGATAAAAATGGTTATATGACAAAGGAAGAATTAGATAAATTAAAGTTAGAAAAAAATATAAATGTAATGTATCATGGAACTAATCTGCATAATATGGATTTAGCTTATAGTAATGACTATGAAATATATAACAAGGATTTAAAATTAGGTAAAGATAAATATTCTTATTATGCATATCCCTTTGGAATAACAAATGATAATTATAAAAAAGCGTTAAAAAATAATAATTATAAATTGGCATTTTTATATCAAAAGAGTAAATGGGCGGTTAAAAATGATCAACCATATGAAATCCCCAGAGTGCCAATATATAATAGTACAAATTTCATAAAGTTTATAATTAAAATCACATTTAAATTATAATTATTTAAATCATGAATTAGCTAAAGTTAAAAAAACTTTAGTTTTTATTTATTTCGGGTTATAATATTAGAAAGGATGTGTAACATGACGTTTGAAGTATATAATCACAATATTTTCCTAATTGTAGGAGTATCATTTTTAGTTAGTGCATTATTTGTGCCTATCGCTAAAAAAATCGCCTTTCATATAGGTGCTGTAGATAAACCAAATAAAAGAAGAGTTAATAAAGTAGAAATGCCAACTCAAGGTGGTTTAGCCATTTTTATGGCATTTATGATAGCCTTTATGTTTTTTGTTGGTAAGAATACTCAAATGTTTTCTATATTAATCGGAAGCTTTATAATAATACTAACGGGAGTTTTTGATGGAATTAATCCTTTAAAAGCTCGTCATAAATTAGTAGCTCAAACTCTAGCAGCTTCGGTCATAGTGTTTTATGGAAAAATATTTTTAACCGAAGTAACTGTGCCAGGTATATATTTTATAATGCCATCTCCTCTAAATTATATTGTTTCAATTATTTTTATTGTAGGAATTATTAATGCCATTAATTTAATTGATGGCTTGGATGGCTTATGTGGCGGTGTTTCAACTATTTATTTTTTAACGATATCTATCATTGCTTTTGTTTTAAATAAGCTTGGTGGGTTAGATATTATCTTATCTTTAATAATGTTTGGAGCAACGCTAGGTTTCCTTGTTTATAATTTCCCACCAGCCAAAATTTATCTTGGTGATACTGGAAGTATGTTTTTAGGCTTTATTATAGCAGTAATAGCTCTTTTAGGATTTAAAGTTGCAACATTAACATCATTGGTTATCCCTTTATCAATATTAGCAATTCCAATTTTTGATACAGCATTAGCTATATTAAGAAGATTAATCCATGGAAAAAAAATAGGTGAACCTGATAAAGAACATTTTCATCATCAATTGCTAAAGCTTAAGTTCTCTCCACGAAAGTCAGTACTTATAATTTATGCAATTAATATAGTATTTGCGATTGTTTCAATCTTATTTGTTTTAGGTGATCGTAAATTAGCCGCATTTATTTATATTCTTCTTTTATTATTATTGCTTTTTGTTGTGCTAAAAACAGACATTTTATTTGATCATAAGAAAAACAAGGAGTAAAAATGGAATATAAAGAATTAGATGATAAAACATTAAAAAAACTGCACGTAGTAGAAATAGATATTTTAAAAGAGATAGACCGAATATGTAAAAAAAATAACATTAAATATTTTTTATGTGGAGGAAGTCTTTTGGGATCTATTAGACATAAAGGATTTATTCCTTGGGATGATGATATAGACATCGGAATGATTAGAGAAGACTATGAAAAATTTAAAATAGCTTTCATAAAAGAAAAAGAAAGTGAATACTTTCTTCATACATATGACTCTGATAAAAATTACTGGCTGCCATTTATGAAAGTTAGAAAAAATAATACAACTATTGACGAACAATTTATTAGTCATTTAAATACTCATAAAGGAATTTTTGTTGATATTTTTCCTTTCGATAAAGTACCTGATAATGGTTTTACTAAATCTTTAAAGTTTAGAGCATTTTTAATTAAATTGATCGTTGAGGCTATATTTGTTAAACAAGGCGTTTATTCTTGTAAATATTCACGAAGACCATTATTTACGAAAATAATGACAATTTTTAAAGTAAGTACGCTTTATAAAATGCAAAACAAATTAATGATGGCATACGAAAAAAAGGATGTTAACCATTTAATATGTTATGTTGGCACTTATAATACCGAAAAAGAGTATATAAAAAAAAGTGATATATTTCCGCTTCGGGAAGAAGGACTTTTTGAAGGGCAAAAATATCCAATTCCTAATAATTATGATGTTTATTTAAAAAATTTATATAATGACTATATGAAATTGCCTCCAAAAGAAAAAAGAAGAAATCACAATCCGGTGGCAATAGATTTTAATAAAGGTAAAAATAGAACAAACGGTGATTAAATGAAAACAAAAAGAAGCATATTAAACTTTTTAACAGATGTTATTCCTTTAATTATAATATCTTTTTTAGGTATTTTTAAACTTAAATTATTTATAAAATATCTAGGAAATGATACTTTGGGCTTATATCAATTATTTAGTCAAATAATGGTTTATATAGCCCTTGTTGACGGTGGACTTACTTCCGCAGTGCTTTATTCATTGTACAAACCTAATCATAATAAAGATGACAAAAAAATGAGTGAGTTATTAACAGCAAGTAAAAGAACTTTTGATTTAATAGGAATAGCGATATTTTTAATTGCTTTTGTTGTGTCTTTTTTTATAAAATTTTTCATTAAAGATTGTGACTTTAGTATGTCATATTTAATGATTGTGTTTTTATTATTTTCATTAAGCAATATAATTGCTTATTTCTTTGTTCCATATCAAGTGTTATTAGAAGTCAAAGAGAAAAAATACATTAGTAATTTATGTTTGCAATGTGGACAAATAGCTTTAAGCATATTAGAAATAGTTATGCTTATAAAGGGCATGTCATTTATTAGCATCTTACTCATGCATGCGATTGTAAAGTTAATATCAAACATTTTAATTGCATGCTGTGCTAAAAAGTATTGCAAAAACATTTCATTTAAAGCTAAAAATCCCGATTATTCATTTTCTAATCAAGTTAAGGACTTGTTAGTTCATAAAGTAAATGGATTAGTTGGTTCAAATATTGATATTTTAATAATCTCAAAAATAATGGGTTTAACATCCGTTGCAATTTACTCGATATATAACTATATAATTAATATGATAAAAAATATCTTGGGCAAAATTTCTTCTTCGATTGTTGCAATAATTGGTAATAAAAAAGAGGAAAATAGTGAAGAAACTTACTTTATTTATGAAGAGTTAAATGCTTTACTATTTTTGATTGCTATTATTCTCTGTGTACCTTTATTATTATCTATAAATGATTTTATAAACATATGGTATGAAAATAAAATAGCCACTACATCTTTGATTGCCTCTTCATTTGTAATATTATTATTCTTCTATATAATAAAATTATCAACAACTACATTTACAACTTCGTTTGGTCTGTTTAAAGAAACAAAAAAATGTGCCATTTTAGATATGGTAGTTAACTTAATTCTTTCATTAGGCCTAGTAAAATTTTTAGGAATTGGCGGAGTTTTATTAGCAACAGCTTTTTCAACATTTTTAGCTGAATATATAATGAAGACAATTATATTATATAAGTACGCTTTTAAAAGAAGTGTTAAACGTTACTTTGTTAAGAATACTTTGTATTTTGTTATAGCTATTATAGATTTCTTTTTGGGTTACTTCATAATGCGTAATTTTTCTATAAATAACATTATTATGTGGTTTATAATATTTAGTATTTATACAATAATAAATTCATTATTTGTTTTAATTATTTTTTACTTATGTGGAAGTTTAAAATCCATTGATAGATTTAAAAAGTTATTTAAGAGGTCAAAATGAAAAAAGTATTATTTATTCAAAATCATGCTTCAACTAAGGGTGGAGTATGGAGTGTTAATAAAGCTTTAATAGATGAGTTAAATAATAGTGGTTATGATGCTCGTATTATTGCCATTAGAGAAACTTTTAAAAAAGAGGATACAAAGGGCATTAAAGCTTATAGCGTTGAAGAAAATAAAAGTTGGGAAGTTCCTTTTCGAAGTGATGTAAAAAAATATTTATTTAAATTTGAAATAAAAAAGGCCGTAAAAGCTCTAAAAGAAATAATTGATAGGAAACATGATATAAAAAGACTATCTACTTTTATAAATAACTTTAAACCAGATTATATAGTAGCTACCCATTATCAAGTATTAGATGGCATTCCTAAAAATTATTTAAATAAAACTATATCAATTCATCATAATTCTTTTAAAGTTTATAATGAGAATAAGTCACATGTTAAAACTTATCAAAGATATAATAATAAAGTTTATTTTGCTTTTCTATCTAAAGCAACGTGTAAAAAAGCCAAACAAAGTGGGTTAAATAACTGTCATTATTTATACAATCCAGTTAAGTTTAATACAGATTTAGTAGCTCCGGTTTTAGATAACAAAAAAATAATTATTGTAAGCAGATTATCTAGGGAAAAACGAATTGACTTAATGATAGATATAGTAAAAGATGTATTTAAAAATAAAAAATTAAAAGATTGGACTATGCACATTTATGGTGATGGTAGTGAAACCTTAAAATTAGTAAAAAAAATAGAAAATGAAAATCGAATTTTTATACATGATCGAACCGATAATGCTAAAGAAACTTTTTTATCGGGATCTATAACTTTAAATACATCACTTTATGAGGGATTTCCAATGAATATTTTGGAAGCTTCAGAGTGCGGAGTTCCAACTATTACTTTTGATTTTGGTGAATCATGTAAAGAAGAAGTAATAAATAATAAAACAGGTTTTATTATCCCTTTTGATGATTTAAAAAAGTTTAAAGAAAAACTAATCTTACTCATGAGTAGTAAGAGATTATTAAAAAAGATGAGCCGGGAATGCAAAGAATACAACAAAAAGTTTAATGTAAAAAATAGTTTAGCAATGTATCTTAAATTATTTAAAGAAATAGATAAAGGCGTGATTAGATGATAAGTATAATAGTTCCAGTTTATAACACCGAAAAATATTTAAAAAAGTGTTTGGACAGTTTAATTAATCAAACATACAAAGACATTGAAATAATTATTGTTAATGATGGATCAACGGATAATAGTAAAGATATTTTAAAAAAATATCAAGAAAAGTATCCCAAAGTTATCAAATATTATGAAAAAGAAAATGGTGGATTATCAAGTGCTCGTAATTATGGCATACTAAAATCCAAAGGCTCATATTTAGCTTTTGTAGATAGTGATGACTATGTAAGTCCATATTTTATTGAAAAAATGTATGATTTTGCTAAAAAAAATGTTTACGAAATTGTCGTATGTGATTCTATTAAAGTTTTTAATGATCACGAAGAAATATTAAAGTCAAATCCAAAATATAGTGTTGATGATGTAAAAAATTATATTATATCTCATCCCATGGCATGTACTCGTTTAATAAAAAAGGATCTTTTTACTGATCAATATATGTTTACTATTGGTACCTATTATGAAGATTTATGCCTTATGCCAACATTTGTTAATAAGACAATTCGCATAGGATTTCTTGATGAAGCATTATATTACTATTATCAGAGAGAAAATTCTATCATGAATCAAAAAGCTTTTAATGAAAAGTTTTATGATATTATAAGTGTTTTAAAACATGTTTATGAAACATTTTTAAATAATAAGAATTTAGATGCCTATTATGATGAAATCGAATATTTATTTATTATTCATTTGGTTAGAACAACGGCTCTTAAATTTGCGGTTTATGATAATTTTAGTGATTTATATTCCCCGGTAAGTAAAGTTATGAATGAATACTTTCCAAGCTGGAAGAGTAATAAATATTTAAAAAAATCTTCACTAAAATTTAAATTAGTATGTTTTTTAGCTAGACATAATAATAGTAAATTATTAAAAGCTTTGATAAAGATAAGGAAGTAAGATATGAAAAAAAATATACCATGTATTATTTTAAATATATTTATGGCAATCTTTTTACTTATGCCTAAAAATATAAGTGATATTTTTGATAAAGTGCCATTAAGATTAATATTACTTTTTATTACAACAGTCATTAATTATATATATATTTTTAAGGAAAAGAAATTTGAAATAAAAGGCTATAAATTTTTATTATTAGCTTTAATATTTTTAGCATTTACAATTCCTTCAATATTTGTTAGTACAAATAAAACAGTTAGTTTATACACTTTTTGTAAATTTTTAATGAGTTTTTTGTTTTTTATAAGTGTAGTAAATTTAAGTTTTGATAAAAATGATTACAACAAATTAAGAATAGTGCTTACTATTTCATCGGTTATTCTTTTTGTTTATAGCTATTTTGAATACATATTTGAAATAAATCTATTTACAGTAGGGGTATATCACTTTCATGGGGCCAAGGGAAGGGTTGCCACATCATTTTTTAATACTATTTATTATGGAATATTTTTAAATATTATTATTCCGCTTTTTACGTTTTATCTTAATGAAGCTAAAGAGAAAAAAGTTAAAATAATTTATGCATTATTAATTTTTATGGCTTATATATCATTGTTACTAACATTTACTCGTTCCGCAATTATGATTTTTTCAGGTATTATAGTTTTAACTATAATTCTAAACTTTAAAACTATCATAAACAAAATAACGACGCCTCTTTATATTGGCATGATATTAATTGGTTTTTTAATACCAGGAGTAAAAGATTTATATAACAATACATTTAGTGAAGTAAAAGACTTATTACAAAGTAATTTATTAGTTAAGTTTTTACCTAGTAAGAATAATACCGTAGACATAAATAAAGACAGCGATGAAACAATTTTATATACACCAGATGCTTCATTAAATACTAGAATTCAATTATCAAAAATCGGAAATGTTATAGCAAAAGATCATTATAAAACTGGAATTGGATTTGGATCATATGGGGACTATGTTTATTCTAATGAATACATAAAGAACTATCCTGATTTCAAGAATTATAAAACTTTTCCTCACTCAACTTTAGTTCTATTATATTCTGAAGTTGGAATATTTTCTTTAATTAGTTTTATCATGCTTATTTTACTATCTGTTCTTTATCTTTTCATAAGATATTTAAAAGAAAAAGGTATTATAAAAGAACTATTGGGTCTTTGTTTAACAATAATTGCCGGATTTATTGTAGTAAATATTGTCGCTGAAAATGCCGTATATGATTCACAAATTTTTCCTTTCTTTTTAATGATTATAGGATTATTATTAAATTATGAATTAAATTATAAAAAGGAGAAGTTATGCCAAAAGTAAGTGTCATAGTTCCGGTATATAATGTTTCTAAATATTTAGAAAAATGTCTTCTATCACTTGTTAATCAAACCCTTCTTGACATTGAAATAGTAGTTGTTAATGACGGATCCAAAGATGATAGTGATAAAATAATTTCTAAATATGAAAAAGAATATCCCACTAAAATTAAAAGCTATAAAAAAGAAAATGGGGGATTATCTGATGCTCGTAATTATGGAATTAAACATGCAAATGGAGAGTATATTGGCTTTGTTGATGGTGATGACTTTGTAGATATTCGAATGTTTAAAGAAATGTATGATGAAGCTATCAAAAAAAGTTATGACATTGTTGTATGTGATTTATTCTACGTTTATGATTATGATTGCATACCTCATGATAGTGCTATAAAAAAAGAAACAACGGATATAAAAAGTGTAATGTTAAATATATATCCTACCGCATGGAACAAAATATATAAAAGAGAATTTTTAAATAGTCATGATCTTTTATTTAAAAAGAATGTATGGTATGAGGATGTTGAATTTATTTATAGAGTTTTACCTTATGTTAAGAGTATTGGTTGTGTTAAAAAACCATTTTATCAATATGTTCAAAGAAGTGGGGCAATATCTAAAACCTATGATGAAAGACTTTATAATTATATTGATAATTGGAATGGTTTAGTAACTTATTATAAAGATAACAATTTGTATAATAAATTTTATTTTGAACTAGAATATTGCTATATTAGATACATTTATGGAACATTTTTAAAGCAAGCTATGAATTTTGAAAATCCAAAAGATTTTAAAAAAGCCTTGAACACTGCGTATAGCGAGGTTAAAAAGCATTTCCCAAAATATCGGAAAAATAAGTTATTTTATAAATCATTTAAAGGACTGTTCTTTATTTTGTTTAACAAAAGTTTAATATATTTGGGATATCTAGTAAGAAGGTTAGTAAAATGAAAAAGAAAAAAGTAATGTTTATATCATCTACTGGCGGTCATTTTAATGAACTTAGTCAGTTAAAACCACTACTAAAAAAATATGATTATTATATAGTAACAGAAAAAGAAAAAGATAAAATGTATTTAAAGAAAAAATATAAAAACAAAGTTAGTTATTTGGTATATGGTACCAAAGATCACATGCTTACATATCCTTTTAAATTATTATATAACACACTTAAAAGTTTCTTTATTTATTTAAAGTTTCGCCCTAAAGTAATCATAACAACCGGAGCCCATACGGCAGGTCCTATGTGTTTGATAGGAAAAATATTTGGTAGTAAAATAATTTTTATAGAGTCTATGGCTAATATAAAGACAAAAACTATTACGGGAAGGATAGTTTATAAATTTGCAGACTTATTTATTGTGCAGTGGGAAAGCATGTTGAGTCTTTATCCAAAAGCTAAATATGGAGGTTGGATATTTTGATTTTAGTTACATTAGGAACTCAAGATAAAGATTTTACAAGATTAGTAAAATATGTTGAAGATTTAGTAATTGATGGTACGATAAAAGATGATGTTTACGTTCAACTTGGACATACTAAATATTCATCTGATGTTATTAAAACATTTAGTTTAAAACCAGTTGATGAATTAAACGAGCTAATAAAAAACGCAAAATACATTATTACTCATGGAGGAGTAGGCTCTATTTTGACGCCACTCAAATATAATAAAAAGGTTATTGCTGTGCCTAGAAGAGAAAAATATCATGAACACACTAACGATCATCAACTTGAAATAGTTGAAGAGTTTTCTAATCTTGGATATATTAAAAGTGCTTACGATTTAGCATCTCTAAAGGAAGCTATAAAAACTATTTCTAAATTTAAACCGAAGAAATATGTAAGCAACACTAATAACCTTATTAATTTAATTAGTGATTATATTGATAACTTGTAATGACTTTAATTATACTTTATTTGTTAAGAGAAAAACTTTTTAAAAATCCTAGAGGGCGTCTACACTCTGAGAATGACACATTGATATGTCATTCTTTTTGTTGTATAATCTTAGAAAGATAATTAATAATTACAATTATAGCTTATAGAAAGATCATATTTTATTAGAATTTTCCTTGCGGGCAATTACGATCTTGATAAGGGAGTTCAAGTTATGTTAAAAATTATAGTTTAATTGTATCGATTTTAAAAAAATACAGTTATTTTTTACTGATAATAACGTCTAATAAAAAACATTAATAGATAGAAAGTAGTTAGATATGAAAACAATTGCAATTTTTTGTGGATATGCTTTACCTCATCTTGGGGGTATAGAAAGATATGTTGATAACCTATCTAAGCAGTTAGTTAAATTAAATTATAAAGTAATAGTTGTTAGTTCAAATTATGACAACGTTAAAACTGTTGAACACAAAAACAGTGTATTATATATACGAATTCCTGTGTATCGTTTGTTTAAGAATCGATATCCGTTAATTAACCATTTTAATAAAGAATACAGAGTAGCTGTGAAAGAACTAAATAAATATAAAATTGATAGAATAATAGTAAATACTAGATTTCATTTGACAACCTTGTTTGGTGCTAAATACGGAAAAAAGAATAATATACCAGTTTACTTAATAGAACATGGTTCAAATCATTTAAGCGTAAGTAATAGGGTGCTTGATTGGTTTGGTGCGATATATGAACATTTTCTAACAAGAATGGTAAAAAAATATACTGATTATTTTTATGGAGTTTCTGAAGACGCTTGTAATTGGCTGAATCATTTTAAGATTAAATCTAATGGGGTGTGGTATAATTCTATAAATAGATTTGACGAAGATATCTTAATTAGAAAAAGCGATAAAATGGTTAGGGTGCTTTATGCTGGTAGAGTAATAAAAGAAAAAGGAATAGAAGATTTAATTGCGGCTTTTAATAAACTTAACAATAAAAATATTGAATTAACCATTGCGGGCGAAGGCAATTATTTGGATTATTTAAAAAACAAATATGCTAATAATCAAATTAAATTTCTTGGAAAAATGAATTTTGACGATTTGCTAAAAGTTTATGCCAAGACAAATATATTTGTTCATCCTTCACATTATCCAGAAGGATTACCAACCTGTATATTAGAGGCGGGATTAATGAAATGCGCTGTAATAGCTACACCTAATGGAGGTACAAGCTATTTTATTAGTGAAAATAATGGAATAATCGTTAATTCACAAGAAGAATTAGAAAAAGCATTAAAAGAATTGGTTAGCAATAAGGAATTAACGAGACAGATGGGAGAAAAATTGCATAAGACTATTGTTGAAAATTTTACCTGGGAAGTAACAGCCAAAAAAATATTAAGTAGTATGGATGTGTAATTTATGAGAAAATCTAATTTAAAAAAGATAATGAATTAATAATAAAGAGTAGTAATACAGAAGAAGTATTGAAAAAACAGATTCTACATTTTTATATAAATGAGGTAAATTATGTTTGAAAATATTAAAGAGATAATACTTTTAAAAAAACTTGAAAACACTGAGAATGAATGATAATTAAAAAAATTCTTGATAAGAATAACGAGCAAATTGCTAATAATTTTAATATATCTATATTATTTTTAGAAAAATGCATTAAATTTTATAAAATACCACGAGGATATTCAAACTATTTTATAAATATTATAACGAGTTAGAAAAAAATTATTCCTCTTTATCATTTCAAATGTAAAAAATAAAGAAGAAAATAAATCCATTTATAGACATTTTTCCCTTCTTTAAGCAAAGAATTAAGACTGAAAATTCTTGGTGATAAAATTTTTGATGTTGATGTAATGGTAAAATAAGATACATTTACGGAACGTTTTTAAAGGAAACCATAAAAATTATTTCTAAATTTAATCTTAAAAATATGAGAGCAACACTAATAACTTTATTAATTTAAAAAGCGATTATATTGATATTTTATAATGTTTTTTATTGTAAAATTTTTCATTTTACAAAATACAATTTAGTATGCTATAATTAAGAAACTTTAAGGAGGGTAGAATGAATACTGAGTTTTTTACAAATATTGAAGGCTATGTTTCATTTATTAATGATGAACATACTATGGGACATATTGTATGTGATGAAGGCGAATTTACTTTTTTCCCTGAAGGCTTAATAGATCCCGTAAATGCCAATGATCATGTTACATTTAATGCTTGTTTCTATTCAGGTATGGCAGTAGCGTTTCAAATTAAAAATAAGAATTTAAGAAGAGTAGAAGAATTTAACTTTGGAAGGTAATTCTTCTTTTTTTAACAATTTTGTCATGTTATAATATATTTAAGTAGGTGAGTTAAGAGAATGAACGGTAAAGTTTTAGATAACAAATGCCCCACTTGTGGTGCGCCACTTTTTTATAATCCTGAAGTAAAAAAGTGGAAGTGCAATTATTGTGAAAATGAGTATTCACTAGAAGATTTAGAAAAATACAATAATGCCAGTAGTCTAGACGCTAACACGGATAATGTTAATGAAGATTTATCAAATATTGATAAGGAAAAAGAAAAAGACAATTATGAGCTTAAGCAAAGTGAAAATTATGTTTTATATAACTGTCCAGATTGTGGAGCTGAGATAATAACAGATGATCAAACCGTGGCGACATTTTGTGTCTATTGTGGTAACACGGCCATAATGAAAAATAAATTAGTTGGAAAATTTGCTCCAGATTTAATTATTCCCTTTAAAGAAAAAAAGGAACTCGCAACAGAAAAGTTTGTTGGCTTAAGAAAAGGCCGTATATTTATGCCAAACGGATTTAATAGTAAGGATAACATTGAAAAGATAAGAGGAATTTATATACCATTTTTCTTATATGATATGAATATAAGTGGAACCATAAATTATAGTGGTGAAAAAATAACATCATGGACAACTGGTAATACGAGCTATACAAAAACAGATTTTTACAATATAACACGTGGTGGTGAAATGGCCTTTGTAAAAGTACCAAGAGATTCATCGACTCGTTTCCAAGATGATATAATGGATTCTATTGCTCCTTTTAATTATGAAGAGTTAGAAACATATAACCACGCATATTTATCTGGCTTTTTAGCAGAAAAATATGATGATGATGAAGTCAAGATGGAAGAAGACGTAAAAAAAAGAGCTATCAATACTGCTAAATCAGAGATACTAAACTATGGTAAAACATACTCGGGAGTAGCGATAATAAAAAGTGATTTAGTTTGTAATAATTTAGTAAGAAAATATGCTCTTTTGCCAGTATGGATGGTAAATGTTAAATATAACGACAAAATGTATACATTTGCTATGAATGGCCAAACAGGAAAATTTATTGGAGATGTTCCGATTGATAAAAAGAAATTAGTAATATTTTGTATATTAACATATATAATAGTATTCTTAGCTGTTATATTAATATCATATATTGCGTTTATGGTGAGATAATGAGAATATTAAAGAAATTATTAATTGTTTTATTACTGTTTATTATTACTCCGACAGTTAATGCAAAAAAACTAGAAAGAACTGAAAGTAACAACTATGGAGTAAATAAAAATTTTAAAATAACCGAAAAAAATAAAAATAATGTTTTAAAAACGCCTTTAGTTGATGCCTCTAAAAAAATTCATGATTTTTCTAAAGTTTTAACTGATGATGAGATTGAAACTTTAGAAGATAAAATTAAGGAATTTACTAAAAAAACAGATATGGATTTAGTAATCGTAACAGTTAATTTGCCATATACCATCGATAAAGAAAATGAAGATTATGCCGCAGACTTTTATGATTATAATGACTTTGGTATTGATTTTGAAAATTATAGTGGGGTTTTACTTTTAAGAAATACATATGAAAAAGATAGATACTATAATGCTTATATGTTTGGAAAAGCTCAATTATATTATAATCTTAGTAAAATAGATAATGTATTAGACGACATTTATAGTGATTTATCTAATGATAATTATTTAGATGGATTTTCTTTATTTATAGATTTAATGTATGATGGCTATGAAAAAGGAATACCAGATGAATTAGATGGATATACTATAAGCGATAATGGAACTTTAGTAGCTCCCCCTAAGGTTTATGAAATGCCATGGAAAATTGCTTTAATTATTAGTACAATTTACACTGCTATTGCAACAATTATAGCAGCAGCAAGACATAAAATGGTTCATAAATCTTTTGAAGCAAAAAATTATTTAAATAAAGATTCGTTTAAAATAACTATGGATAATGAGCATTTATTAAAATCTGTAACTACTCATCACCATATATCAAATGATAGTTTTGGTGGAGGAGGATCCTCTGGTGGAGGGATTTCTTCAAGTATAGGTTCTAGTGGTGGAGGACATACTAGTGGTAGTGGAAGACATGGTTAAGAATTAGGATATATCTTGATAAAAAAGTCTAATAAGCAAAATTATGTGCTTTTTAGACTTTTTATTATAAAATTTTCACCAAGATAATATTTAAAGAAGTATCTTGATACTTGACAAATCATATAATTAAATATATCATAGTTTTTAAAATTATCAATTGATAATTTTTTGAAAATAGGTTACAATATAATTGGTGATTCAATTGCAAATAGATGAAATACTAAGAAAAATAAAATCATCCATGAAATCCGGAAAGTATGACATGGTTCCAACAATAAAAAATAGAAACTCAAAACGTAAATATGGATTATCACAATATGACATTGAAGATTATATTGCCAGTTTGGAAGAGGAAGATTTATATAAAGGACCGGAGCCAGATAGAGATTGCCCAGGGGAAGAATTATTTATCTTTAAAAAAGAGATAATACCTAACGTTATATTTTATACTAAGCTTAAGTATAAGAATAATCAAATTAAGATTTTATCTTGCCATGAGGATGAAAATTAGGAGAGATAATTATGAATAATAGAGAAAATGTAAAGAAAAGAAAAGTTGAAGTTAATGTTAAAGGAAAAATGATAGAGTTCGATGAATTTTACAAGATTGATCCTAAAACGGGCGAAGAAGTATTTGACAGAAACATAGAAATTGAAAATGATATCAGATTATATGACATATATAAAAAGCAAATGAATTTATTAACTTCCTCAGAAATTAAAAATATAAGAAAAAAATATGGCATGAATCAAAAAGAATTTGCTTTATCAATTGGTGTTGGTGAAATTACAATTCATCGATTTGAAAATGGTTCTATACAAACAGAGTCGGTTGATTCAATTATAAGACTTAGTGAAGATCCTGATATAATGTACAATTTATTAATCAAAAATCAATCAAATTTATCTGATAATGATTTTAGTACTTTTCTAAATAAAGTAAATATACTAAAAAAATTAAAGCAACATAAAATTGCCAATTTTAATATTAATGATTATATGGACTTTAAATTTGAAACTGAATCAATTGATAATGTTACTAAAGAGTTAATATTTCAATACAATACTCAAATTGATAATGTTAGTAAGAAATATAAAATAGAAGATAATTGTGGTGCGGCTGAATATATTACTCCTTTAAAACTTCAAAAATTATTATATTATATTCAAGGAATGTCTTTAAGAATATATGGAAAACCAGCGTTTTTAAATAATATATCGGCATGGCAATATGGTCCAGTTGTGGAAGACGTCTATCAACAATATAAAGGGCACAATCCAATTTCTACTCCTAAAATAGACTACGTAGTTTGTGACGGATTAAAAAAAATAATTGAGCTTGTTGTGGCAAGTTATGGGCAAATAGAAGCAGGATCATTAATTGATTTAACACATGATGAAGATCCATGGATAAATTCTGTAGACAGTGGTGTTGTTAGCATTGACCTGATAAAGGAATATTTTAATAAAGTATATGAATAAATAGTATGCCTCCTTTTGGAGGCTTTTTTTTATAGAAATTGATTCTCTTACAACAATTAAATTTAAAAACTTTATATAAAGCGCCATACGTGTTATAATTTTTTTAAGGAAGATGATTTTATGAAATGTATAATTGATGGTAATAAAGCTTGTAGTAAAGTAGCTTACCTTATGAGTGAAGTATTAAGTATTTATCCAATAACTCCTTCAAGTCCTATGGCATCCGAGGCTAACAATTTAATTGTTAAAAACAAAAAGAATTTATATAATGAAACTCCACTTCTTATGGAGATGCAAAGTGAAGCTGGTGCAGCCGGAGCTATGCATGGAGCATTAATTAGTGGCTCTTTAGCATCAACATTCACAGCCAGTCAAGGCTTATTGTTGATGATCCCTAACATGTATAAAATGGCCGGAGAAATGCTTCCAGGCGTTATTCATGTTGCTTCAAGAACCGTTGCTACTCACGCTTTATCAATTTTTGGAGATCATTCTGATATATATGCTACGGAAAAAACGGGATTTTGCATGCTTGCTAGTAATAATGTTGAAGAAGCAAATCATTTAGCAGCAGTTGCCCATCTTTCAGCTATTAAAGGAAGTCTACCTTTTTTACATTTCTTTGATGGCTTCCGCACAAGTCATGAGATAAATGTCGCGGATTTATTAAGTGATGAAGATATTTTAAAACTTATTGATTATGATAGCCTTAAAAAGTTCAAAGAGAGCACCTTAAATAGTGATAGCAAAATCCAAAAAGGTTTAGCTTTTAACGAAGATGTTTATTTTCAAACTATGGAAGCTAAAAATCTTGATTATCTAAAAATACCAGATATAGTAAATTACTATATGGAAAAAATAAATGAAATAAAAAACACAAATTATATGCCATTTAACTACTATGGAGCTAGTGATGCTGAAAATATAATTATAGCTATGGGAAGTGTTATAGATACATGCAAAATAGTTGTTGATAATTTAAATAAAAATGGTAAAAAAACTGGTGTAATTTCAGTTCATTTACTTAGACCATTTAGTAAAGATTATTTATTAAAAGTATTACCAAATACCGTAAAAAATATTGCTGTTTTAGATCGTACAAAAGAATCAGGTAGTGTGGGTGAGCCATTATATTTAGATGTATTAAGTACTCTTAAAGATAAAAATGTTAATATCGTCGGAGGTAGATATGGTTTGTCTAGTAAAGATACAACTCCAGATGATATTGCTGCCATCTATAAAATGCTTGATGAAAAGTTAAAAAATAATTTTACTATTGGTATAGTGGATGATTTAACAAATTTAAGTTTAGAAAAAGAAAAAATAGATATAGACTTAAATTGTGATGAAATAAAAATTTATGGCTTTGGCTCAGATGGTATGGTTAGTGCTAGCAAGGACATTTTACAAATTCTTTATGATAATGAAAAATTATATGTTGAGGGATATTTCTCTTATGATTCTAAAAAAAGTGGTGGTGTAACAGTATCTCATTTAAGATATGGTAAAGAAAAGATCTTGGCTCCATATTATGTTATGAATCCTAAATTAATTGTCGTTACTAAAGATGCTTATTTTAGCAAGTTTAAAATGATTGATAATATAAAAGAAAATGGTATATTACTAGTTAACACAAATAAAAACTTAAACGATATATTAACAAATCATGATAAAAAAATCATTTTAGATAGGAATATTAAAGTATTTAAAACTGATGCGGATAAAGTATCAAATTTATATAATATTCCTGGAAAAATAAACAAAATAATGGAAACAATTATTTTAACTTTATTAAATGTTAAAGAAGCTAGTTCTTTAGTTCTAAATAATTTGAAAGTCATATTAAAAAATAAAGGCAGTGAAATTATTGACAATAATGTTAAAGCTGTCGAAAAAGCTTTGGAATCTTTAGAGGAAGAGGAAATTGTTATTGGAAAGGATATACTTAGTAAACCAGTTACCAATATTTTTGATATGATTAATAACCGTATGGGTGATACATTAACCGTAAATGATGTTAAGAGCCTAAAGAATGGGTCCGTTATCTATGATTTAAGCAAATATGAAAAAAGAGATATTGCTGATCTAGTTCCTTCATGGAATAGTGAAAAATGTATTGAATGTGGTATTTGTTCATTAGTTTGTCCTCACGCTGTTATAAGACCAATTTTAAATAAAGATGAAAAATTAAAGAAAGACTCAATAACAAAAAAAGGATATAAATATCAAATTGTTATAAGCGAAAGAGATTGTACTTCATGTGGATTATGTATTTTATCTTGTCCAACAAAGGCGTTAGAGAAGAAGCAAAAAGACTATGAAAACGATTATTTTGTAGAAAAATATTTTGATAATTATGAAAATGAAGAATTATTCCCACCATTTACCATAAAGGGAAGTCAACTTAGAAAGCCATGTTTTTCATTTAGTGGAGCTTGTCAAGGATGTGGTGAGACTCCATACATAAAACTTTTAACTCAACTTTTTCAACAAGAATTAATGATTGCCAATGCAACAGGATGTTCTAGTATATATGGAGGTTCTCTTCCCGAAACACCATATAGTATAAATTGGGCTAATTCTTTATTTGAGGATAATGCCGAATTTGCTATGGGAATGCTTTTATCTGATAAAGAGAAAAAAGAAAAAATAAAAAGTATTATTAATACATCTATGAATTCAGTTAATAAAAATGTAAGAGAGCTTTATGAGACTTATTTAAAAAATATTGATGACTATAAAATAACTAAAGAAGTTAAAGAAAAATTAAAAGAAGAAGAAATTCCAAGTGATCTAAAGGATTACTTACCGTATATGCCTCACAATTCAATTTGGGCAGTTGGTGGTGATGGATGGGCATATGATATAGGCTTTTCTGGTATAGATCATGTTTTATCTAGTGGTGAAGATATTAATATTTTAGTTTTGGATACGGAAGTATATTCAAATACTGGTGGGCAAGCTTCTAAGTCTAGTAGATTAGGCCAAGTTGCCGAATTTGCTAATTTGGGTAAAGAAACTAGAAAAAAGGATTTGTTTAAGATTGCATTATGTTATCCAAATTGCTATGTTGCTGAGGTAAGTTTAGGTGCCGATTATAATCAAACCATAAAGGCATTCAAAGAAGCTCATGAGCATAAAGGACCAAGCATTATTATTTGCTATTCTCCATGTGTAGAACACGGTATTAAAAATGGCATGATTAATAGTATAAGTGAAGAGAAGAAAGCTGTAAAATGTGGCTATACAATCTTAATGCGTTACTTACCTAGTGAAGAGAAATTATATATTGATTCGAAAGAACCTGACTTTACCGAATATATAGATTTTTTAAGTAACGAAAGAAGATTTAAAACATTAATGGAAAAAGATCAAGTAAGAGCAGAGGCTTTATTAAACGAACAAGTTAACGATGCAAAAAGAAGATATTCTTATTATAAGAAAATTAGTGAAGATTAGCGGGTTTTTTAAAAACTTGCTAATTTTTAGTAGTATTGGAAATATTTTTCCAAAACTTGCTAATTTTTAGTAGTATTGGAAATATTTTTCCAAAACTTTGATTTAAATAAAATTACCAACGAAAAGTTTAACTTGCTAATTAATTCAAAAAATTCTATAATTAAGTTATAGATAGTTTATAAAAATTTTCTATAAACAATTGGAGGAATTAAAATGGATAAAATATCACCCATTTTAACTCTTATCATTGGACTTTTTGTTGGAGCTATAATAATAGCAATTTTAAATTATATAAAAAATAAACACAATGAACTTACTGCTGAGAAGTTAATTGAAAATGCTAAAAAAGAAGCAGATAAGCATAAAAGAGATACTTTATTAGAACTAAAAGAAGAATCATATAAATTAAAGCAACAAACAGATACTGAAATTAAAGAAAAGAAAAGTGAACTTAAAGATAGTGAAAATAGGTTAATTCAAAGGGAAGCATCTCTTGATAAAAGGGAAGAACTTTTGCAAAAAAGAGATGAAACTATCGATCAAAAAGAAAATAATTTAAAAATTAAGCAAAAAGAACTTGACGATAAAGAAGTTAAAGTGGAAGAATTACTAAAAGAAGAATTAGAGCAACTAGAAAAAATTGCTCATTACACCAAAGAAAAA
The DNA here is from genome assembly GCA_934101595.1 of uncultured Bacilli bacterium. Lineage (GTDB taxonomy): Bacteria > Bacillota_I > Bacilli_A > RF39 > UBA660 > RGIG1752. The sequence goes on along the minus strand of CAKORR010000001.1, from coordinate 253,910 downwards.
GCTCATGACACAATTATGAAACGTGTCGAAGAAAAAATGGATGTTGAAATAGCTGATTATATAAAAGATCGCGAAAAAACAGCTAAACTAGAAGCTAATGAAAAAGCTAAACAAATAATAACATCAGCTATGGAAAGATATTCATCTGACGTGGTAGAAGAACAAACAGTTAGTACAATTAGTTTACCAAGTGATGAAATGAAAGGCCGTTTAATAGGCCGTGAAGGAAGAAATATTAGAACTATTGAATCAGTAACAGGAGTAGACTTGATTATTGATGATACTCCAGAAGCAATCGTTATTTCTTCATTTGACCCATTAAGAAGAGAAATGGCTAAAATAACTATTGAAACTTTAATTAAAGATGGACGTATTCATCCAGCAAGAATTGAAGAAGTATATGAAAAAGTTACAAAAGACATGCATAATAAGATAACTGAGATTGGTAATGAGACACTTTATGAACTTGGACTTCCAAGTATGGATCCAGAGCTAGTAAATTTAATTGGAAAACTTCATTTTAGAACTAGTTATGGTCAAAATGCTTTAAAGCATTCCAAAGAAGTAGCAAGTTTAACTGGATTACTTGCTCAAGAATTAGGTGAAAATGTTACTCTTGCTAAAAGAGCTGGATTACTACATGATATAGGAAAATCTATTGACTTTGAAGTTGAGGGTAGCCATGTTGAAATTGGTGAAGATATCGCTAAGAAATTTAAAGAGGATGAAGTTGTTATAAATGCTATAGCATCTCACCATGGTGATTGTGAACCAAAAAGTATTATTGCTATATTAGTAGAAATAGCAGATACTTTATCTGCTGCTAGACCTGGAGCTAGAAATGATTCTCTAGAAAATTATATTAAGAGATTAGAACAATTAGAAACTATTGGAAATTCTTATCCTGGCGTTGAAAAAACATATGCAATGCAAGCCGGTAGAGAAGTTAGAGTTATTGTTAAACCTGATGAGGTTGATGATAAACTAAGTTACAAGATGGCTAGGGATATTAAAGAACAAATAGAATCTGAAATGCAATATCCAGGTACAATTAAGATTACAGTTATTAGAGAAACTAGAGCACAAGAAGAGGCTAAATAAGCCTCTTTTAATCTTGTAAGCTCAAGAAAAGAAAATAAATAATTGTATTTGTACCTCCATATGATAAAAACGGAAGAGGTAAGCCCATAATTGGAACAATTCCTAAATTCATAAACATATTATGAATTATTTGAAATAAAAATAAAATAAAGAAACTAAACTTAAAAGCCATATGGGCTTTATTTTTTTTCTTGAAATTAATTTTATTTAATATTATTAACAGCATAAGTAAATAACATAATATAATTATAAAACCACTTAAAATACCATATATAGATATTACACTAGCAAACATAAAATCTGTTAGTCCTTCGGGAATATATATTAAAGGCCTATTACTTCTAAATAATAAACTCGCACTACCCATTGATATTAAAGCATTATTTAATTGATAATTATTTTTAAAACTTATTATTCTATCTATTCGATAGAAAATATTTTTTCCAAAAATATTTATTAGTAAGGACAAATGATATTTGTATAAATATAGTCCAAATATTAAAAGAATTAAAATTATAATAAACAATATATAAAAGCCTTTTTTCTTTTTAGAAGTAAAGAATAGTAAAGATGAGTATATCAAAAAATACATAATTACTGATCCAGTGTCTGGTTCAATAAAAGTTAAAATTGATGGTATTAAAAAAACTAAAAATGTTTTTAAATATTTATATTTAATATCACTAGTAAATAATAGTGATAGATATGCGGCCATAAATAGTTTCATTGTTTCACTTGGTTGGAGTGAAAATAACTTAAAATCAAACCAAGCTCTTGAGCCATTAACTTCCTTACCTAAAAATAAAACTAGGATTAATAATACTAAATTAATATAATAAAATATATAACTCTTTTTAATAATAGCTTTTTTATTACACTTGTTTAATACTAATAATATAATGAAACCTAATATAACCCATATAAGTTGTTTATAAAAAAGCGATATATTATAAGTATATAGCGTTAATAAACTAAAACAAATAATTATTAAAAGAGGAATTAAAATAATATTCTTTTTCATATTATTAGTATGTTCATAATTGGTATATTTATCATAAAATATAGGGGAGGGAATTATGAAAAAGGATTTACCAAGAGTATTTGCTAACACCATTGATAAAAAAATTAGTAATACTCAAGAGATTTTTTATGAAAATCAATCATCAAGTGAAAAAAAGAGCTTAAATGAAATAATTAGAACTATTAATGAAATATTTAATTCACCTAATCATGTTTATAAAAGCACTTGTTATATTACTATAAATGGTGTTGAAGAGAAAAAAGTAATTGTTGGAAAAAATGCTAATTCCTTATTTACTTTAGAGGGTGATGTAATAAACATCAGAGAAATTGAAGACATAAAAAAAAGGATTTAAAAATCCTACAATAAATCTTCAATATATTTTTTTAATTGTCTTGCGTCTTTGCCAAAGACAATTTTTAATTGATTATCAATTTCAACAACACCTTTGGCACCTAATTTTTGAATAGCTTCCTTATTAGCAAGTTCAACGTTTTTAAGTGTTACTTTAAAACGAGACATATTGCATTCGGAACTAATAATATTATCTTTGCCACCTAAATAAGTAATTAACTTATTAGCTTCAATGTTAAAATCTCTTTTTGATATTTTAACAATAATAGCAGCTATTAAAATTAAAACAAAACAAATAATTAAATATTGAATATATACTGGCATAATATCACCATAATGATTATACTATATCTTTTAAAAAAATAAAACAAAATATTAAATACTTTCACTTTTTCTTTTGTTTAACATAAATTATTAATGAGAATACATGAAAGGGTGAATGATATGTGTAATAAAGAAAATAATTCTAAAAACTGCATTAATGAAATATTAAGTGTAATCTTAGTTTTGCAAACTAATGCTTGCCCAGAGAACTGCTTAGATACTTGTGATAGACCAGTTTTAGGAGGAGGACCTAACTGTTTAATTTGTAATACTAGACCAGTTATGCTATATACTTGTTGTGGTAATGGTTCTCCTTGGAGCATGCCAACAACTAAAGATACAACTATAACTTGTGATCCAGGCACAAATAGCCAAACTTGTTCAACAGTATTTAGGGTTGAGAAAATTGAAGGAAACTGCTGTACATTTAGAGTGCTTGAAGACAATCCAGACACAACAAGTTTAAATCCTTATGTAGCAACGAATTCTTTCTTTACCATGGATTGCGGATGCTTATGTGCTATTAAATGCTTGTCAGATACATATGTAGATTGCGTTTGCTAAAAAAAATACTAACTATTGTTAGTGTTTTTTTTGTGATCTAATTTATCTATTACTTAAGCGATAAAAATTTATTGAAGGAGGGTTTTTTATGCGTATTCCAATATCATTAGTGCCAATACCTCCGGAAATATATAATAAAGTATTATTAACATTAAATTTATCATCTACATATTTTTTTGCGCCGTCTCTTTTTAATAGTGCTCCATAAAATGGAATACGTATTTGACCATGAAGAGAGTGGCCAGCTAGAATGATATTAACACTTTCATGATTTATTTTATCAATATCATCAGGTTTATGAATAATTCCAATAGTATAATTTTCATTACTCTTAGAAAAATCATTTGTTAAGATAAGGGGATTATTATCTCCATTATATAGTTTAATTTCCGTGTTATCTAAAATAGTAAAATCAGCTTTTTTTAAAATATCTCCATAATCCTTTTTATCATTATCTCCACTAATTGCATATTTACCCATTTTACTATTAATTTTTTTTAGTGATTCGATAATTTTATTTTTATCTTTATCAATTATACCAATATTACTTTCATATAAATCACCATCATATATTACAATATCCGGATTTATATTATTAATTTCTTTAACAACATTATTAATATCACTTATGGTGGTAGTTCTTCCAAATAGAATACTACCAAAATGGACAATTTTAAGGCCATTAAAACTTTCTGGTAAGTTTTTATCTACTACGCCATATTCATAAGTTTTTAATCCCTTAGTATTTATAAATCTTCCATATATAAATAAAATAGATATAGTAATTATAATAAAGATTATTAACTTAACACTTTTCTTCATTTTAAATACCTACCAAGAAAATTAAAAGAATTGATAAAGTATTATGGAATGAATGACTAATAATTGAAGGAAATATATTATCTGTCTCATAATTAGTTTTAGCAAAGAAGAAACCTAAAGATCCATATGGAATTAAAAACAACAATTCTTTTAAACTAGAAAATGACGCCACATGCATACTTCCAAATAATAATCCGGATACTAACATAAATATATATTTATTATTTATAGCGTTTTTAATATTTAATCTAAATACTATTTCTTCTAAAGCCGGAGCAAAAACTGACATTATTAAAATAGCTTGGATAGGATAACTACTTAACAAAGTACGATTAGTAGCTTCGTTACCAGCAATATTACCAACAAAATGAATAAGATATAAATTACTAATAATCATAACTATAAATCCATAAACCCAATTCTTTAGAGCAATAAAAAGATATTCTTTTTTAAAACTTTTAAGATCTTTAATTAATTTTGGCAAGAAAAATAAACTAATAATTAAAAATAATAACACATATATAAGTAGTAAACTATTTCGATAAATAAAGGCATTTTTACTACTTAAATTAAGCTTAAAAATATCTCCTAACATAACTTGTAAAAAAATATACAAGAATATAATTCCAAATGATTTTAAAATCTTATGGAATTTATTTAATACTTTGTTTTTCATACCATTCACCATTAAAAAATATAACACAAAAATTTTTACTATTCAATTTTATTAATTGATATTAGACATTTTATATGATAAAATTCTATATAGGATAGTGGGTGAAAATATGAAAAAAGCAAAATTAATATTGTTTACGATTATATCATTTATTATTTTAAATAGTAATTGCTATGCCGAATGTACTAATAAAGATAAAGTTTTATTAGGTAAAATAGCAGCTCAAGTAAAAGTATCATATGAAGAAGTCGAAGAACCATATCCTAAGGGAACATTTCTTCCTCCTGAGGGATATGAGGGAGATCCAGAGGAATACGTTGTTAATAAATTATATTTTAAAATAAATACTGTTAATATAACTAACGATGTATATGTTAAAATAACAAATAATGTTAATAGTGATACTAAAACAATTAAATATAGTGATACAGATAATGGAGTATATTCATTTAATCAAACTGATTTAAGTAAAGTAACTACTTATAACTATATTATTTATGGATCAATAGATTCTAGTTGTTATGACACTGAAATTAGAAAAGGGGTTATAACCCTTCCTAAGTTTAATCCTGTCGCATCAACAATGATTTGTAGTACTCTTAAGGATAATGCTTTATGTCAAAAATATTTATCCGCAGATTATGATTATGATTATATAGTTAGTTCTTTAAATAAAATTTTAGATAAACAAAAAAAAGGCGATGAAAAAAAGAATATTAAAAAAAATGAATCGCCTATAAAGAAAGTTACAAACTTTATTAATAAGAATAAAAAGGCCGTTTTAATTACTGGAATATCAACTGCAACTATAGTAGGAATAGTAATTGTGATACTTATAAGAAGAAAGAGAAGTAGAGTATTATGATTAAGGCAAAAAGTAAAAACATAAACATAACAATTATACTATTATTACTATCCCTATTATGTGGAATAAGCGATGTAAGGGCTGATACAATTTATAATGCTAGCTATGATGAGAAAGCGAGTAAATCGGCTTCCAGTAGTGATATTATAAATAATAAAATTGGAAACGGTTATAAATTTACCATGGATGATGGAAATGGCAACAAGTTTAATGCTTATTGTGTTGATCCTGGTGGCGCAAATCCAGCATCTGGCAAGACATATCAATACACGGAAGTTACAAATGTTAATTCAACATTGAAATCTCAAGCATCTGTTATATGTTCGTCAGCGAGGTCAGAAGCAGAAGCATCTGCGCTTTTGCGATATCAAAACGTTAATTCTAAAATTGAGGGCAACAATGTATTAACTAGTGATACTTCTGGAGCTAATGCATACTTGGACGCTGGCTTTAGCAATAAAGACTCCGAAAAGATTTATAAAGATGCAACAAATTCATCAAATTATATACCGTCTATAAATGTAACATATAACGAGGAAAACACAATTGCAACGGTAATTATAACAAATCCGACGAGTGGTGGCAGCTTCAAATTGTTTGGCAATATTCAGTGTACCAAAAATACTAACGGAGATAAATTAGTTTGTAGGGCAAACTCTTGTAAAGGCACTGACTTTGTTGAAGGGAAAGTTACTTACCAAAGTTCATCAAGTGGTGATGGTAGTGAAAGCGGTGATGGCTCATCTGGCAGCAGTAGCAGCGGCAACAACATAAGCTGTACAGCTAAATACTATAAATATGCTGATCCTACATCTGGCGGTACTCCTCAATATCTTATTTCTTGTTTTTGCAACGATGCTGGTGGTAGCAAGCCATGGGCAAATAAAGCTAGTGATAAAGACAATTTACCTGATAGCAAGGGAGATCTTTCCACTCCGATTCTATTATCTTGCTCTGAAGATCCAGGCGATGACAATTTTCCGTGTTTTAATTTGGAATTCAATTATCAGGATTTCAATTCAGATGGATCTGAGATATGTACAGAGAATGGCAATACTGTAATACAAGTTAGTGAAAAAGAAGAGAAGTCTAAAGAAACATTCGATATGGATGAGTGCTTAGAGAAAGAGGTACAAAATTTTGATATGGGAGGAATTTCCATTTTAGCAAATGAGGCGTTTAATGGATATGATAGCAAGTATAGTAATTTTTGTAGCATACGATGCATCGAAGACTTTAGCATGAATTTACCAGGCCCTGATGGAAAAAAAGGGTCTGAGAGTGTTGTAGTGAATGCTGGAACGTTTTTCACGATTGATGACAAAGATGGGAAAATTAGTAGCAACTCAACACTAAAATGCTATGAAGCTCTTCACCCAGATGAATATAATAAATATATTCAACAGCAAAGAAACAAAGTTGCAGATGCATATAATGACATGCAAATTTATAAGGTGGCTAAAGATGCCGACAGGTGGAAAAACGAGGTGTGCAATGTTGAAACAAGTTCAAAGCAAGGGCCTTGTATATCATATAAGACTGTAACTGATCCCGAAACGGGTGAAACAAGCGATGAATGTGCAAGTCATTTATATTCTTGGACGGCATGGATACCAGATGATCAAGAAGAATATAGCGTAGGACGTAATTGTGTGGAACTTACAACTGACAAATATAATGAAAAATACAGGACTAAAGATTGTGTAGTTATTGAATGGGAAGCCACACCAGCCGAATCTGGTGAAAACACTGATGGAGAGGTTCCTGAGGCTACAAAAAGAAAGCTTGAGGCTAGTTGCAATGAAAAAAGAAACAAAAAAATTACAGAAATAACAAGCAATGATGCTATTAGTAATTTCGAAACAGCACAAAGTACAGCAAGCAACAATATTACAAATGCTGATAATTATTGGAAAACTTTTTGTGATGGTTGGGACATAACAAAGCTCAAAAATTACAACGAATTGCCAGTATGTCCAGGTAATATTACATTTTCTTGGTTTGATAATGATTGGGATGATGTTAAATTAGACGGAACAATTTCTAAACCTTATTCAAAAACAACAAAAGAAACGTCTGATAAAGCACAATTTCAAGCGATGATTGGATTATGTAACAAAAAAAGTTGTACTGACAGTGACGCGAATAACCGTAGAAGCGACAAATACAAAAATGCACTATATGCACATCAAATCTTAGAAATAAAATCAACGTATACCTTTGATAATTATTTTAAGGTTGATAATAGTAATAGTGTTATCAAAGTACCTAAACCTAGTGATACAAGTACAAGTGATGGCTATATCATTCATGGATTTCCTGTTCAATCTACAACACCTAGAGGAACTTATGAATACTGGTATGATTATGGAAGTATTGGATATGGCTATAATTCTAATGGAGCTACGTGTTCTGGAAGGCTAAACGGCGTTATCAATAGTCTTTATGGTGGAATGTGGGAACCATTCAACACATGTACTTACACAGTTAATAATTGTCCTGGTTGCGATGTTGGATGCGGAAGAGACGACTCTTATGAAGAATGCGTGCTCAAACAAAAAACATGTAATAGTTTATGTAAAGTTGCATGTGTAGGCGGAGGTTGCATCTTAGATGCTAATGCTGGATTCCTAGCCACTTATAGAACTATATCATTAAATAACTTCCTTGCAGGAAGAACTAATTCAATTATAACTGCACCTGATGTTACAACATTACTTGCATATAATGATACATCTTTAAATTCATTACTAGCCATTGAAGCAGCGCCTCCTGTCAATTCACTAGTTTCATCGACTAATAAATTTTCTATTTATAAATCAAATTGGGATACGCCTAAAGGAGTGAAAGTTGCTAGTAAAATAACAGGTGATGGTGAAAAAATCTATGATTATGATAAAGATCCTGAATATAGTTTCATATTAAATCCCGGGATAATAGCCAAAATAAAGGAATACAATGAAAAAACGGCGAAAAAAAACGGCAAGTACAATTCTCTGGAAAATTTAAGTTGTAATTTTAAGGATAATTATTATCAATGCACTTCTCCATTTATAGATAAAGAGTATGGTTTAAAAGTTAAAAATTTTAAGCACGAATCTTATAGCGGTTATGAAATTGAAGAGTTTACTGGCCCAGCCAAGAAATAAGAAAGAAGGAATAAAATGGGAGCTTTAAAAAAGTTTATATCAAATAAAAATACAGTAACAATATTTGGAATAATACTTGGATTAGTTGTACTCTATGTTGGGTACAACTACCGAGTAAATAAAAAAGTAACATTTATAAATGTACTATATGCTAAACAAGCTATTCCAAGTAATACCCAAATCACACCAGAAATGATTGGGACAATGAAAGTTAATTCGGAAATATTAAAAGCTTCTCCAAATATTGTAAGGAGTATGCAAGAAATTACTGATTCTAAAGATGGTAGTTTATATTATGTGGATTTTGATTCTAACATACCTAAAGGATCATTTCTATATAGTACTGCATTAGTAAGTGAAAATGATAAAGCTGATTCTAAATTATATAGAATTAATTCTGATAAAAGATATGTATATTTTGAAGTTGATTTAGAAACTACTTTAGGTAATGTAATAGGGCCTGGAGATTCTATTGATATTTACGCTTATATGAGTGGTGAAGAAAAAATCTTTGGTAAATTATATAGCAATGTTCACGTTATAGATGTTGTTGATGGTTCATGGAATACCACAACAGGTTCTAAAGAAAAATCACCAGACTTATTAATTGCCTTAGTTAGTGAAGAAGATTATCAATTCATGGAAAAGGCAAAAAGAATAAGTGGTATTGAATTAATACCAGCTCAAAATGATAAACCATTTGATCAAACTGATGGTGCTACTGAAATTAGTAGTACTGATATAAAATATCAAGTTGAGTCACAATTTTCTAATGTATCATAAAAGGCAAATCAATATTTGCTTTTTATTTGGCTAATAATAGCTAATTTCAAGGCTTTTTTTCGGCATTTTTATTATTAATTTATAATTGATATTTTACGTTTTATGTGATAAAATTTCGTATAGAGGTTGGTGTGGACTATGAAAAAGATTTTGCTGGCATGTTTTTTATTATTTTTATCTTTTAATGTTAATGCTGAGGTGTGCTCATACACAGAAAAAGCAAATTATAGCAAACTTGCATCTAACGTAAAGGTAACATATGAGGAATATGAGGAAGTAACAGATGATACATCTGATTTGCCATCATATGCTATGGATGATAGAGAGACGAAAATAACTTACTTCAAAGTAAAAGTCTTGAATGTTACTGATGATTTATATGTTAAACTTGAAAACTCAGTAAATAAAGAAACAAAGTATATTACATATAAAGATACGGATGAAGGAACATATACTCTTGATTGGATTGATTTAGATAATGTAGCTACATTAACTTATACAATCTATGCATCCGAAAAAACCATATGTAGTGGTGAAAAATTAAAAACTGGCACATTAACATTGCCAAGATATAATGAGTATCATGATATGTTAGTTTGTGAGGATATAAAAGACTTCTACTTATGTGAAAAATATGTTGCTATACCAGATGAAAATGGTTATTTCAGTAAAAAGATAGAAGAGTATAAAAAAACATTAGGTAAAGATGATAATGGTGACACTAAACCAGATAAAGAAAAAGAAAAAAAGAATTATAAAAAAGTTGCAATTATAGGAATTTCTATTCTTGTCGTTGCAGGGGGAGCTACAATTTATCTTGTAGAAAATAAACGAAGGAGTGAGAAAAATGTTAAAAGTAAAAAAAGAAACAATCGTTAAAAGCTTATTTACTACTATACTTGCTGTAGGATTTGCTAGTAATGTATCGGCAACTCAAACACATATTGAAACCGATACACGCTATAGAATAACTGGAGGCGTTTGTAATTATCCTCTAATTGATGAAGGATTAATTAAAAATGGTCATTGTAGTACTGATGGCTTCAACGATAAAATGTATCGTTTAGGCGGTGGAGAAATATTTGAATTTGATGGTAAAAAAGGCTACTGTGTAGATCCAGGAAAGAAAGCTCCAGAATCAGGAAACTATGAAGTTAAAGATGTTACATCACAATATTCAAAATACATCAAAGGCTTTTCTGATGTTTGTAAAAAAACAATTGGCAATGATGCACTACGTATAACAGCACTGCATGTTTATGGTGTTTCATCTGGGTTTTCCAATTCAACTACTTTAGCAAAGGGTTATAATGATTTTTTTGAAAAAGAAGGCACAGGACGCGTTCGTTTGAATCCTGATGTTAAGGGATATGAAAATTTGCTTAGTTTTGCAAAAGCCTCAACAACTGAGGAAAAATCCACGGTTGAGTTTAATGACTCAAAAGATGGGTTTACATTAAAAACTAGTGTTTCAGGAGTAATCAAATTTACAAATTCATCAACTTACAAAATAAAAGTTAATGGAATTCAGTTGACAGGAAATGAATACAAAGTTGAAGTTAGTGATAAAAAAGTTCATGAGTATAAAATAACAGTTGATAAGGAAGGCTGCACTGATGGAACTGTTAAAGCAGCATTTAATTATAAAGAAGATGATTTAGTTGAGTCTTCATCATCCGAAGCTAAAATATATAGCATTCAAACTAAGGGAACTAACAATCTACAAAGAATTTTAGTTTGTGAAGATACAAGCTCATCACAATGTAAAGACAAAAATTGCAGCATAGAAAAAGAATACAAGGTAACATGCACTAGTGAACCTGTATGTGATCCTAGTGTAGTAGTAAACAATGGTGATGAGTATTGTGATCCTACTGGCAAAACAATAGTTTCAGTAAGTGAAGTTAAAGACACTGCCACTGAAAAAGCATGCTCTAAAAAAGTTGGCACAAATGCCACTGAAAAATTGCTTGGCAAAAAAAATGATTATTGTAGTATATACTGTATTGAAAGCTTTGATTTAACATTACCAGGACCTACAGCTGGACTAAAGGGTGAAGATGGCAATTCTAAAGATGTTAAAATCACTTCAGGAACATTCTTTACAATAGATGAAAGCAACATGGCTGGTAAATCAACAGTAAAATGCTTTAACATAATTGATACCGATAAATTAAATAGTGAAGTGAATGCAGTTAGATCTCTTTCAGTTGATATGTTTAACCAAACTGAAAAGAATAAAGCATACAAAAATGCAACTTGTGAAAGCAATGGTGAAGGATACAGCTTAAAGGTTGGATCATACAAACGTGCAACTTTAAATAGTGATGGCACTATTAAAATTGAAACTGTACCAGCTAGTACAGATGGATCAGGAAGCACACAAAATGCCTGTGAAAAGATTAAAAATAATAATATTGTTGATATTACAGATACACATTCTCAAAGTAATTATGAAACCTCTATAAAAAATATGATCAGTGAGTATAATGAATGTGTTAATTGGAATGAGTTTAATGATAAATTTATAAAATCATTTGAATGTCCAGTTGATATAGAATTTAATTATCATAGTGGCATGGAAAATGTCTTTAAACCAACAATTGAGGTTGAAAACACAACAGTTGTTGAAAATAAAGTTGATACATCATCCACAGGAAAAAGAAATATCTATACTGGAATATGTAATGATTCAACATGTAGTAATAATACAACTTCTGTAACTACAGGAACAGCAGTAGGTACGTTAACCATTGACACAAAATATACTTTCAATAATTATTTCGTTTCTAATTTAGAAACTGGAGAATTAAAACAGGTAGAAAAAAACAGTGGACATGAGAATAATTGGTCTGAAGTAACAAAAGGTTTCCCAGTTGATATAAGAGTTCCACAAGGAAAATATGAATATAAATATACATATTCAGGCATAGGACACGATTTTACAAGTGATAAATGTCAAACAGGTAGATTAGATAAACTATTGAAAGATAGAAATCTTGATTCAAAGTTAGAGTGCGTATATGAAGTAAATAGCTGTAGAGACTGTGAACCTATTTGTGCAGATTGTGAAATAGATCAAGATGAATGCGATGACGCATGTAGATTTGCTTGTGTTGGCGTTGGATGTATAATGAGTGGCAATAGTGGCTTCCTTGCAACTTACAGAACATTATCACTTAATGATCCATCATTATTAACACTTCGTGCTGGAGTTACTCCTGCAACATTACTTGCATACAATAATAGTCCATCATCTACTGATGAGTATGATAGAGTAACAGAAGGTAGTAAGACAAATTGGTCTACAGCAAAAGGAAAAATGGCTGCTGGTAAAATAACAAATGATGGTGAAAAAATCTATGATAAAAAGCCTGAATATAGTGTTACTATCAATGCTAAATCTAAAAAGACGATAAAAGATTATAATAAAACTCAAAAGAATTACTTAAGTAGTGAACTTAATTGTAAGCTTGTTGAAGGAAGTTATGGTATTTGTGAATCAACACTTTTAGATGATTTAGCAAAAAGTAATAACGCTTCAATCAATGGCAGAAATTACGGAAACGAAAAAGATCCATATATCAATGTAAGATATCCTGGCACCCAAGATTCATTCGTTGGACCAGCATATAAATAGTAAAGGGGAGTATTTATGAGAGATACATATTGGGGTTATTGGTTAATAGTTTTAGGAATCGCTATAGTAGTAGTTATGATGCTTATAAATAACGTAACTACTACTAGTAGTGAAGAGTATTATTTAATTAAAGAAATAGCACAAGCCTCAATGGTTGATGCTGTTGATTATGCTTATTATAGAAATTATAGTGAGCTAAGAATTCACAAAGAAAAATTTGTGGAAAGTTTTATAAGAAGATTTGCAGAATCAGTATCTAACTCTAATACATATCAAATAGACTTCTATGACATATATGAGGCACCACCTAAGGTAAGTGTTAAAGTGTCAACTAACACCGGAAAGTATAATATTATGGGTGATTCAACAGACTTTAATATTGTTGAAAAAGTTGATGCAATATTGGAAGTAGGTACACAAGCAAAATAATTATGTCAGAGAGGGAATAAAATGGGAAATGTTTTAAATTCATTAAAAAAAGTAATTGCAAACAAAAATAACCTATCTATACTAATTCTAGTGATAGGTATTTTTGCGTTATATATGGTATATGATAAATTAATAGATAATCGTGTGAAATATGTAACGGTTTTATATGCTAAAGAAGATATTCCTAGTAATACCCAAATTACATCTGAAATGATTGGCAATATGAATGTAACCGCCAATGTTTTAAAAACATCAAATGGGGTTGTTCAAAATATTAATAGTATAACTGATAGCGATGGTGAGCTTTACTATGTAAATTTTGATTCGACAATTCCAGCTGGAAGTATTTTATATAAAGATGTTTTAATTGCACCAAGTGAAAAAAAAGCATCAAAGCTTGTAGCCCCAGAAAAAGGAACACGTTATTTATATTTTGACGTTAATATGGCTACTACTTTAGGTAATGCTATTGCCCCAGGTAATTCAATTGACTTATATGCTTATATAAGTGGACAAGAAAAGATGTTTGGTAAACTTTATGAAAATATAGAAGTTGTAGATGTTGTTGATAGTTCATGGTCAACAACTGCCGGAAAAAAAGGAAAATCGCCAAGTCTTTTAGTAGTTAAGGTTTCGGAAGAAGATTACAATTTTCTAAATAAGGCCAAAAAGATTAGTGGTATTGAGTTAATACCTGCTCCTAACAATAAGCCTTTTAAAGAAATTAAAACAGGAACTACTTGTATAGAGGGTACAATTAAATATTATATTGAAAGTCAGTTTATGGCTTTGTCAAATAGTTAGAGGTTGCTATGAATGATGCTATATTTTCCCAAATTGATTTTGGGCCATTAAAAGAGTTTTTAGAGGATGACAATATTACCGACGTATCTTATACAAACGGGGGACAAGTTTGGTTAAAATCATTAGATAAAGGTGTTTATAAAGTCGATAGACCAGAAATAAATGATCCCTTAATTGATAAGTTAGCATTTCAATGTGCTAACTGTATGGGTAAAACGTTTAATATGGCTCATCCTTTTTTGGATGCTGAATCTGCTGAGTTACGTATGAACTTTGTTCATAATTCCATTGCTACCAATGGAATTGCTCTAGTTATACGTAAAACTCCAGCAAAGATAAGACTTAATAGAGATAAACTATTGAGTGAAAAATATGTAACAGAGTCTATTCTTAACTTTTTACTTACTTGTGTAACAGGACACTGCAACATAATTGTAAGTGGTGAAACTGGTAGTGGTAAAACAGAGCTTGTAAAATATTTGGCAAGTAATACAAAAGAAAATGAAAAAATAATAACTATCGAGGATACCCTAGAGTTGCACTTAGACAAGATCTTTCCTCATCGTGATATAGTAGCAATGAAAACTAATAATATTGCCTCTTATTCAGATGTGTTAGTAACTTGTATGAGACAGAACCCAAGATGGATTTTACTATCCGAGGTTCGTTCCGCCGAAGCTGTTATGGCTGTACGTAACTCAATATCATCTGGACATAATATCATATCAACAATTCACTCAGATAAAGCTTCAAGTATACCAATGCGTATGTATAGCTTACTAGAGAGTAATCTTGATATAGATCAATTTTTAAAATCAATTTATCGTTATGTTCAAATTGGTATTCACGTAAAAGGATATTTTAGTAAAGAATTAAATAGATTCCAAAGAGAAATAGTGGAAGTATGTGAATTTTATGTTGATAAAGATAATAATGCTAAACATAATTTAATATTCCAAAAAGGATTAGATGGTACTTATACATTTAATAATCCAACTGAATACTTAAGAAGTTATTTAGGTGCTCAGGGTGTTGTATTAGATGAAGATCCACTTCATTTGAATGGTGAAAAACCTGATCAAAAAGTAATACCAAATGATGCTAATACTCCAAGTAATAATAGTACAACTACAACTAACTCAGTAAATAATCCTAATAATTCGACAATATTTGACAATAAAGTATCTGAGACAGATGCGATTGAAACATTATAAATCAGTTTTAAAACTGATTTTTTTTGATATCTTTAATAAGCTGTGCTATTATTAAAATGGAGGTCAGTATGAAAAATAAGGTAGTTCTAATTGGATGTGGAAATGTGGGAATGGCTTATGCGTATGCTCTTTTTAATCAAGATGTTCATGTTGATGAATTAGTATTAATAGACTTATCCACTGAAAGAATAGAGGGAGAAGTAATGGATTTAAATCATTGCTTAAGTTATAGTCCCACAAAAATAGATGTAAAAGTAGGTACTTATAAAGACGTTAAAGATGCCCGTATCATTGTTATAGCAGCTGGTGCTAATCAAGCAGTCGGAGAAACAAGAATGGATCTTATAAATAAAAATAGTGTGATATTTAAAAGTATTATTGATAATGTTATGAAAGAAGGATTTAAAGGTATCTTTTTAGTTGCTACAAACCCTTTAGATGTAATGACTTATTTAACTTTGAAATATTCGAAATTGCCTATTTCTAATGTTATTGGGTCAGGTACAACTCTAGATACAGCTCGTCTAAGATATTTAATAAGTGAAAAAGTTGGCATATGTCCAAAAGATATTGAAGCGTTTGTAATAGGTGAGCATGGGGATAGTGAATTTGTTCCTTGGAGTAGAGTTACAATTGGTTTAAATAAAATTGATAATTATTTAACTAAAGAAGAACAAACATCTATAGAAGAAGAAGTAAGAAATTCAGCATATGAAATTATTAGAAAAAAAGGCGCAACTTATTATGGCATTGGAATGAGCTTAGTTAGAATAACGGCGGCAATACTTGAAAATAAAAATATAATATTGCCAGTGTCTAGTTATGATAAAGAAAATGATGTATGCATCTCAACCCCAGCCGTAGTAAATAAAGATGGTGTAAAAGGAAAAATATTTATTGATTTATCAAAAGAAGAAGAAGAAAAACTATCTAATTCAATAAAAATTGTAAAGGACGCTATAAATAAAATAAATTATTATTAATAATAGATTTAGATAAAAACTTGTGCTATAATAAAATATATAAAAATAATAGGAAGGGTGTTTAAATGGAGCTATTAATTCTTTATGCTATACTTGCTTTTGTTATCATTTATAGACGTGGCAATGGTGAAGATGCTTATAAAAAAGCGGCCGATAAAGCTGTGGAAGCTTATGAAAAATATGCTCCATATACTTTTAAAGAAGTAAGGCGTAAAACTAAAGAGTTAGGTGTTGAATACACCGCCAAGGATTATTTATTACAAATAGTATTAATTGGTGGTGGAGCAGGACTAATATCATATTTTTATTTTTATAGTATAATATGGTCAATAGTATATGCTGGTGTAGCAATAATGTTTATCCCATATCTTGCTTATTTAAGAAGTCAAAGATTATATAGTGAATATATATTTGAACAAATTCAAGTATATACCACAAACGTTATAATGGAATTTAACACAACCCAGAGTTTCGTTAAATCCCTAGAGGGTGTTAGAGATTCGGGAATACTAGAAAATCCTGTATTAAATGATTTAAGAATAATGATTGATATGTCATATAAAAATGGTACAATAGATGAATCTATTGAATACTTTAATTCAAAATATCCATTTTATATGGTAAAAAACATGCATCAATTATTCTTACAGATAACTAAAGAAGGTGCCAGAGATTCGGGAGAATCTTTGGAAAACATGTCTATGGATATAGATACACTTGTTGAAGGTGTATATAGAGACCAAATGGATCGTAAACAATTCCATACAAAGTTTTTAACATTTGGTATTGTCTTATTTTTCCTAGTATTAGTAATGCAATTATTACTAGGAAGAGAAAACTATGTTGAAATGGCTTCGGAATGGTATGTTCAAATAATATTACATGCAATTATCATTATCAATTCATTCTTCTTAGTAAAAGGTGAAAAATTCTATAATGAGGATGTGGGGGTTGAATAATGCAAGTTGAAATAATTATAGTTGGGGTAATAATTGCTTTTATTCTTAATAAAACCGGTCATATAGATTTAAATAAATTAGTTTATGATAATGAAATGTATTTTAGAAAGCTAAAAGAAGATGATTGGGACTTTTTAGTTAGAGCTAAATATGGTGATGGTGTAAGTTCAGATATTTTATTTATGAAACGTATTAAGCAGTGGATGTTAGTAACAGTAATTGCTTTAATGTTTATGATAAAAAATCTAAATGGTATAAAAATTGTCTTAGCAATTGGTATTGGATTTATGGTTGCTAAACTTAATTACTTTAGTTTAAAAAGCTATTATAGACAACATTTACATGAGATAGACTCAATGTTACCACATTATCTAAAAGGCTTAGAAATATTAATCCAGCACTATACAGTGCCGGTAGCAATGGGTAAATCAATGAACGATGCCCCAGAAATATTTAAAGACGGTTTACAACAATTAATAAACCGTATCAATTCAGGTGATGACTCAATTGAGCCATATATGGAATTTGCCCGGACTTATCCAGTACGAGATTCCATGCGTATGATGAGACTTTTATATCGTTTGTCTCTAGGTCGCCAAGAGCGTAAGCAAGAGCAATTAATGGCTTTTTCAAAAACCATTAGTAACCTACAACAAAAAGCGAGAGAAACAAGATATAAAGAACGTCTTGAAAAAATGGAGGGTAAAACAACCCAAATGCTTATTACTACTGGTATAGGAACAATGATTTTGCTATTACTAGCAGTATTAAAAATGATGAAAATGTAAATATTTTATAAAATATTTACAAAATATTGAAAATAATAATAAAAATGGTTATAATAATAATGTGATTATAGGAGGAGATTAAATTATGAAAGAAGCTACAGGAGAATTAAATATGACAGTTATCACAGTAGTTGCTATAGCAGCTATTGCTGGTATATTTTATGCGTTCGTATGGCCTGGAATTCAAAGAAGTATAAAGACTAAAACTTGTGAGGCACAGTGCCCTGGAGGAGACACATCATCATGTTATAAAGATTGTATGAAAGATACGAAAGATTATTTAAATAATGACAAAAAAGAAGACCCTAAATAAGTAGGTGGATAAGATAAATGAGAGAAGCCACAGGAGAATTAAATATGACAGTTATAGTAGTTATAGCCGTAGCGGGCCTAGTGGCTTTTTTTTCTATGTTTGTTTTTCCGAATTTTACAAAAACAGTCGGTAATCAACAAAATTGTAGTAATGCAGTATGTGAAAAAAAAGGCGAAGGTAGCAAATGCACAGGCAGTTATGTTGAATGTCATGATCCTGGTGAAAAAGATAGTAGCAAATATTATTGTTGCCCATATAAAGGTTAGAAGGTGAATAGATGAGAAATGCAGTAGGTAGTTATATTCTATTTGTTATTGTAATATTTTTTGTTGTTTTATTTTCGGGATATATCTGCATTTCGATTAATAAAGCTAAAGCCTTCAATACCAAAAATGAAATTGTCAAGGCAGTAGAAAGATATGCACCGAATATTGATCCTGACAATTTAGGCAATAGTGGATTTAGTGAAGATATACGAAGGATTATGAGTGAAGCTGGATATCGTAATGATGGTAAGTGTGAAGATGGTAAAAATGTACAAGGATATACCAAAGAAGGATCCCGTTGTTCAAATGATAAATGTGCCTTTTGTATTGAAACAACAGCTGTTAACTCGAATGGTGCTGGTTCTGGTTTAAGTGGTAGTTATTATAAAATAACTACTTTCTATCACCTGGATCTACCAATAATTAGTTCGGTGTTTAATCTTAAAACAACTGGTGAGACTAAAGTTATTTACTTTAAATCTAAGGAGATCTAATGAAAGAGAGTATAGGAGAATCTTGGACTATTCAGCTTATTGCAGCTTTTGTTCTATTGTTTGTGGCATTTTTATCACTTATGATAGCATACTCTAGGTGTTTTAAAGTTAAAAATGAAGTGGTGTCGATTATTGAAAAGTATGAGACTTTAGAGAAAAGTAACTATATAATTTCAGATTATATGGATGCGGCTGGTTATACAGGCACTGGTACGTGTAAAATAAATACTGAGGGGGGAATAAAAGCCACTAAGACATATTGTTTACAAGGCAACAATCTAAAACCCATTAGTACTAACACGACTGGATGTCGTGCTTGTATAGAACAGCAAAATGACAATAATAATCATGTAACAGTTTATCGTGTATCGTTGTTTTATAATTTTAATATACCGGCATTTGGTAGATTGGCAACATTTGAGGTTACAGGAAAAACTATTGATTTAAAATATGTAAAACAAATTGGAGTTTAAATTATAAAGAATAGAGAGGGAATATATGAATGTTATAGTATCAAATAAATATCAAGCTATGCTTGCTACTTTAGATATTGACTTAATTAAGAGCGTTAATGGAGAGTTTACGCCTAGTGAACTTGCAAGTCAATTTGCTAATTTTTTCTTTAACAAGATGATACTTGATATAACGGCAATCAAGGATTATCAAAGTGTTGCTACTATTCAAGAATTATCTGTAAGTTTTGATATGAATAAAGTTATACTTCTTTTGGATGATTCAGAGGCAGTTAATTCACCAGTGTATTTATCTCAGTTGGTTTCAATGGGAATATATAACTTTACTAGAAATATTGATGCTATAAAATATTTAATTGATCATCCAAATCAATATAAAGATGTAGCATCATATCATAATCCAAGTGGCCCATTAACAAATGGCCCAGATATGAATGGTATTGGTGTATTTCAAACCATGGGAACTAGAATAATAGGCTTTAAAAATGTTACAGCTCATGCTGGTTCAACAACACTAGTTTATATGTTAAAAAAACAACTTCAAGAAGCTTATAAAACTATTGCTATTGAGTTAGATAAAAATGATTTCGTATTTTTTAATGACGAATCACTAAAAAGTATAACAACTCTTGAATTTCCTGCTTTCTTAGCAATGCATAAGGAACTTGATGTTATATTAGTAGATTTGGGAGATACAGGTGCTGAAAGTAATTGCACTGATGTTGTGTACTTAATAGAACCTGGATTAATTAAGCTTAATAAGTTAATTAGAGAAGATAGTAAAATCTTTGAAAAATTAAAAGATAAAAAAATAGTATTAAACCGTAGTAGTTTAACAAATAAAGATGTAAATGACTTTGAATATGAAAGTAATAGTAAAGTGTTCTTTAATCTTCCATATTTAGATGATAAAAAAGATCATCATAAAGTTATAGACGAATTTTTAATAGCTTTAGGTTTTGCTAGACTTAAAAGTCCAAATGGGTCAGGCAAGGGCGGCAAGTTATTTGGTTTATTTAAGTAATTTATTATCACACATTAGACATCTAATGTGTGATATTTATTGACAAAAAGCCCTATATTGGGTAGAATAGTTCTTAGAGAAGGAGAGATTTGAATGAGTGGTGTTCAATCGTTTTGTAAGTCAACTGCTAATGTTTGGCAATTCGTAGGATATTTTTTATTTATTTTTAAAATTGTTATTCCACTATTATTAATTATATTTGGAATGATTGACTTAGGAAAAGCAGTTGTTTCTAATGATGACAAAGAGGTTAAAAATGCTACTAGTAAGCTTGCAAAAAGAGCTGTTGCTGGTGTTGTAATATTCTTTATTCCAACACTTGTTGGTTTCATTTTTAGTATCGTAGGAGGATTTAGTGATGTTAAATCTACTTATGATGGTTGTAAATCTTGTATAGTTAATCCATTAGGAAATGATTGTAAAGGCTGGGCAGAAGCTGCAAATAAAGGACAATAAGAAAGTGAGAAATCACTTTTTTTTATTTAAATGAATAATGATTAGTGATATAATTTAAAAAGGTGGTTAATGATGATATATTTGGATTATTCAGCTACTACTAAAACTAGTAAAGAGGTATTAGATACCTTTGTTAAAGTTAGTACTGATTTCATAGGAAATCCTAATAGTTTACATAAATTAGGAGTAGAATCTAAGAAGTTGATTGATGCTTCTACCGAGCAAATTGCTAATATTATGGGAGTTAAAAAAGACGAAATTATATATACAAGTGGGGCTAGTGAATCAAATAACACTGTCCTTAAAGGAGTAGCCTTACGTTATCAAAAAAGAGGCAAACATATTATAACTACTCAATTTGAACATTCAAGTATATATGGCCCTATAAGTTATTTACAAACTTTAGGATTTGAAGTTGATTTTGTTGAAACAGATCAAGATGGTATTGTAAAGATTGATAGTTTAAAGAATCTTTTAAGAGATGATACAATACTTGTATCTATAAGTGCGGTAAATAGTGAAATAGGAATAATTGAGCCAATAAATCAACTTGGAAAGTACGTTCATGAACACTCAAATGCTTTCTTTCATAGCGATTTTACGCAATTAGTAGGTAAAGATTATTTTAAAACTGATGATATTGATTTAATTAGTTTTTCAGCACATAAGTTTTTTGGTATAAAAGGAATAGGTATACTTGTAAAAAAGAGTAATGTTGATTTAATTCCCTTAATACATGGTGGAAAAAGTACAACTATTTATCGTAGTGGTACACCTGCCGTGGCTCTAATAGCCTCAACAGCTAAGGCTTTACGTCTAGCTAATGAATCTTTAAAGTATAAAGATCATGTGAAAGAGCTTAATACTTATTTAAAAGGTGAACTTGAAAAAATTGATGATGTTTATGTAAATAGTAATGATAAATGTATACCTCAAATTGTTAACTTTAGTGTTTTAAATGTTAAACCTGAAAGTATGTTACATGCTCTTGAAGAGGATGAAATATATATATCTACTAAAACAGCATGTGCATCAGATAAAAGCTATTCTAAGGCTGTATATGCTTTAACTAATGATATGGATAGAGCTTTAACAAGTATGCGAGTTAGTTTATCTTACATAACAACTAAAGAAGAAGTTGATGCTTTCTTGGCATCTCTTAAGAAAAATATAGCTAAATTGAGGCTTAAAGATGTTAAAAATAGTTAAAATTAATGCCATGTGGTGTAGTGCTTGTATAAGTATGTACAAAATATGGAGGGAAGTAATAAAAAGATATCCCAATGTCAATATAATAGAATTAGATTTTGATATGGATGAAGATGAAGTAGAAAAATACGACGTAAAAGATATATTACCAGTTGTAATTTTCTATAAAGATGATAAAGAAGTTGCTCGATTAGAGGGTGAAAAAAAACTGGATGATATTATTAATATCATCGAAGAAAATAAGTAGGTGAAGCATGAAAAAAGTAGTATTATTTTTAATAAGTTTATTTATTATTTTACCAACATGTGTTCTAGCTAAGGAAAATAACCTTGTTGAAGTGTATGTTTTTTATTCTAGTAGTTGCCCACACTGCAAAGATGCTAAAGCATTTTTAAAAGAATATGAGAGTGAAACTAAAAAAATACATATTAATTATTATGAAGTAGTGCATAACAAAGAGAATGCTAAAGTACTTGAAAAAGTTCAAGATTATTTAGATGAGTATTCTATGTCAGTTCCATATATAGTAATTGGCACTGAAGTATTTATTGGTTATTCTGATTCTATAAAAGATGACATGATAAATACCATTACATATTATAATGAATCCGAATATGTTGATGTAGTAGGTAAAATAATTGATGGAAGTATAGATAAAAACACGGTTTCAAATTATAAAAATGAATATAAAAATAATAGTGGGGAAGAAGTTAAAGTACCAATTTTAGGACATGTAAATGTAAAAAATGTTTCTATTCCCTTAATAGCTGTTGTTATTGGTTTAGTTGATGGTTTTAATCCATGTGCAATGTGGGTTCTTATCTTTTTAATAAGTATGCTTATTAATTTAAAAGATCACAAAAAAATGTGGATTTTAGGTTCAGCCTTCATTTTAACTTCGGCTCTAGTTTATGCTCTTATTATGACAGCATGGCTAAATATAATTGGGTCTTATGCAAGTGTAAGATGGATACAAATAGCAATAAGTGTAGTTGCTTTAATTGGAGCATTCCTAAACTTTAGAAGCTATTACATAGAACGAAAAAAAGATAACGGTTGTCAAATAGTATCCGAAGGAAAAAGAAAAAAAGTTATTAGTAGAATAAAGAAATTTACTACTGAAAAAAGTTTTATTCTTGCTTTAATTGGAGTAATCTTACTAGCAATTAGCGTAAATGTTGTAGAGCTTGCTTGTTCCGCTGGATTGCCAGTATTATTTACTAATATATTAGCTTTGAATAATATAACGGGATTTAAAGCCTTTATTTACATAACTATTTATATTTTGTTCTTTTTACTTGATGATTTAATAATATTTAATATAGCAGCTATAACATTTAAAAAGATCGGAATAACTACAAAATATACAAAAGTTAGCCATCTAATAGGTGCTATAATTATGCTTGTCATTGGTGTTTTACTAATTATTAAGCCAGAATGGATAATGTTTAATTTTTGACGTTAATTAGACATATTTTAAAAAAAATTAGACAAAATTTGACAAAATATAGTCAATGTGCTATAATGCTTAGGTCGAGGTGAATTGTATGACTTATATTGATAATGAAGAATTTGAAGTATTAGCCAAAGACATTTTAGAAGATAATAGATTTCAATTATTAAAAAAAGACAGACACCACGGAACAAATAAATATGATCATTGTAAAAGAGTGGGATATGTTAGTTATAAATTAGCAAAGTTTTTTAATTGTGATTATAAAAAGGTTGTTCGTCCAGCCTTGCTTCATGATTTTTTCTATGGTGAACGAACTGAAAAACCAGAAAATGATTATTTAGCTCATCCACTAACTAGTGCCATTAATGCTAAAGAATGTTTTAATGTAACTAAGGATGAACAAGATATAATTAAAACTCACATGTTTCATTTTGCTTGTATTAAAAAAATATGTCCTTTTATAAATGGCTTTAAGAATAAGGTTAGTTTAAAAGAAAACAAACCTAAGAGTAAAGAGGCGTGGATCGTGTGTGCTTCGGACTTAATAGTTTCTATAGAAGAATTTAGAAAATACAGATTCAATTATTCAGTTGCTGTATTGATGATGTTTTTTATAAATTTTATATCAGTTAATAAATAAAATCCATTACTGGATTTTTTCTTTGCATTTAATAATAATATATAGTAATATATTATTGTTAAGTCTTCGTAGCTCAGTAGGATAGAGCAACCGCCTCCTAAGCGGTAGGTCGGCAGTTCGAATCTGCCCGAGGACACCAAACGCTGGCATAGTATAATGGTATTACGAGGCCATGGTAAGGCTTTAATCAGTGTTCAATTCACTGTGCCAGCACCAGATTGATTAATACTCGAAATTTTCGAGTAAAAAATAAAACGACTTGCTAACAAATCGCTTTTATGTTAGTATGTATATAGATGAAGAAGTCTTCATAAAATATTAAAGGAACACTTAATATCGCATGTTGAGTGTTGCCGATTTAATCAGTTCCACCTAACTCAGCAATGATTTAGGTGGATTTCTTTTATATTAATACTATAAATAGTAAAAGGAAGATAATTATTACTAAAGATAACTTTCTTGTTCATATGTTCTTTGAACAAATTCCTAAATATTATCTTTTAAGTGAACTGAATTATATAACCATAACTATAATTTAGATAGTTAAAAGTTATTTTAAGGTTGAAAATAAATAGTTTTTATAGTAGTATATGTACAAAAAGAGGGATATTTGGATGAAAAAAATTAAATTAGATGAAAAATTAATGACAAGAATTGTGTCAGGAGGGTTAAGTTTAGTATTAGTTACAACAGGGTTCGCATTAGTAAAAACGGCTTATAAGCGCAGTGACTCAGCTAATAGTGATGCGATTGTAGATGAGTACTCGGAAGATTATATTACTAAACGTTTGACACTAGAAAATGAGATTGAAAAGTTGCAAAAGCAAGAATCAGAATTAAAAAACAGTGAGACATTTGATCTTAGTGATTTAATTGTAATTGAACATACACCAGTTGATGGTCAACCTAATTTGTATATTCTGGATGAAAGCTACGTTGATGGCATGTATGAAGAATACCATAATGGTTTTAAGGCTTGGTTTGGATTACATAGTAATACAGAAGATCATGTATACGGTTTTTGCCCAGAATATGTTCATTTTTACGAAAGTAAACCTTTATTTGATTACTTAACTAAAGAGGAACTAGAAAAAATAGCCATGGCTGGTGGAAAGGTTACAACTTTAGATTTAGATGAAATTTTAAACCGTATAAGAAATGAATATAAAGAACAATTGTTAGACAAAAGTTATTCTAGAAGTTTAACAAATAATTAATTTATATAAGTAGAAATCTGTAAGAAGTGTTTATTTGCAGGTTTCTGCTTTTTTTTGGAATAAACAGTATTGATAATTAATTTTTATATATGCTATTATACTTATAGTAAGAGGAGCAGATATGGCAATATTAAGAGTTTATGATATATCAACAGTTGAAAAAGTAAAGGAAATTGAAATGGAAGCTGGCGTAAGAAGAAATAATAATTATAAAAGTGAATATACAGTTGATGATATAATGCTTGTAAGAACCACAGGCTATTTGCCAGATAACAGAGTTATGCGTCCCTTTTCAGAAACTAAAACTCTAAATAAAGATAACAACAATTTTCTTAGTGATCAGCTTTATATAGATGAAATAGAAACTTATTATCCATTTTATAGAACAACGTTACACGCTTGTGAAAACGGCTTAGTTTCATCACATATTTATGGAAACTTTGATGCTTCAATTTATAAAGATTTAGATAGTTATAATATCTATACAAGAGGGACTGGTGAAATAAAAAGAACATGAGAAAAATTAAAATAAATGGTATTTATAGACATTTTAAAGGTGATTATTATCTAGTACTTGCTAAGGCAATAAACTCTGAAACCTTAGAGGAATATGTAATATATAGAGCATTATATGGAAATAATGATCTTTGGATAAGACCGCTAACATTATTTTTAAGTGAAGTCGATCATAAAAAATATCCAAATGTAAAAGAAAAATATAAATTTGAATTACAAAAAATAAAGAGTGTAAAGGATGTGATAAAATGAAAAAATTATGGATTTTTTTAATAGCTATTTTGCTGTTAATTATTCCCGGATGTAAAAAAAGAGTTGCCTCAATTGAGGAGTTAGAAAGAGTAAATAATAAAATTATAGATTATATGAAGGACTCATCTTACCCAAATTATACTTTTAATTATGTTGATGAGGAAAAAAGAGTTGTTGTTGTAGGTTTACTTGATAATAGTAAAAGTAAGCAAAAAGAGTTTAGAAAAAAAGTCGTTGATTCAAACTTAATTGAGTTTGTAAAGGGAGAAAAATTAATAGATGAAAGAACCTGACAATAATATAAAGATTTTATATAACGCTTTAAGTTATCATGAATACCTAGAGCTTATAAACAGTGTCTATTGGAAAATCCCATCCGAAAGATTGTTAAAAATATCTTTGAAAAATGGCATTAATGTTAAGTGCGTTTTTAATAATGAAACGATTGGTATGGCTCGTTTTGTGACGGATGGAGGATATGCCGGATTGATAATGGATGTTGTTGTTAAACCCGCATATCAAAAAAAAGGTTATGGTAAAATGATGTTATCATCACTACTTGATTATTTAAAAGGAAACCTTTTACCTGGTGAAGAAATGATGATTCAATTGTTATCCGCTCCTCAAAAACAAGCTTTTTATGAAAAATTTGGATTTAAAGTAAATAAAAAAGTCGCAGAGGACGGAATGTATATGTGGCTTAGAAATGGTAAATAATATGAGTAAATATGAAAAGTTATGGGTCTACATAAAAAAGAATTAAATTCATATGGTTTTGTTGTTACAAAAATATCTATGAAAGAAAAGATAGTTTATATCAATAAAATTAATATATAAATATAGCTTTTTCGAATAATATTATAATATGAATGCGGAAAAATTAGATCGTCTAAAAAGTATAAAGGCTGAAAATTTTATATGGATAATATATATAGGTATCATTATATTAAGTTGGTATGCAAATTCATTTGAAAAAAAATATATTTTATGTAATGATGAAAACGCCCGTAAAAATTATCAAGAATTAATGATTTTAATTTTTTCGATTCTTTTTATTGTATATTTATATTTCACGGTTGATAGTTATAAAGATTTAAATAATAATAGTATGAATATTAGTAATAAGGTCAAAAATTTAAAAGAACTTTCATTTATTGGCTCTTTATTAATTTTAATAAGTGGTGCAATATTTTTATATATTGCCATAGTAGATGATAATATTGATACGGAAATAGCTTTTAATTAATTGTTGACAAATAAGAAATTTAGTGTATACTTCTAAGTAAGTGAGGAAATATAAACACTGTCGTGAGCTATTTCGGGTTTAACCTACACGTGTATATGGCGCGGAGTCACTAGTTATAGTGATTGCGCGCTTTTTGTATACAAATTACTATAACGAGAAAGGAGGATTATGAAAAAATTTTATTTAGAAAAAGCAAGCATTAAAAGGAAAAAAGAAGCTATCAAGTATATCCAAGAATTTTATCTTTATAATTCTAAAATTAATGGTGATGGCGGACTTAGCAAAATGTTAGATGATTATGAAGGCTGGTTAATAACATTAGATCAAACATTAGATGATGAAAAAAGGCCAAAAGATAGATGCCCTTGTGAAGAATATTTCTTAATTTGTGAAGATGATGATTCTTTAGTCGGAATGATTAACTTACGTTGGAATTTGAATGAAAATTTGTTAATGCATGGTGGCCATATCGGGTATAGTATTCGTCCAACTAAAAGAAGACTAGGATATAATAAAATTAATCTTTACTTATGTTTATTAAAAGCTCAAGAAAAGAATATAAAAAAGGTATTACTAACAGCGTATAAAGATAATATAGGATCAGTTAAAACTATTTTAGCATTAGGGGGAAAGCTTGAAAATGAAATTGAAACAGAAAAGGGAATATTAGGTAGATATTGGATTTCGGTTGATGAGGAAATAGAAAAAATAAAAAAAGAGAGAGGTGATTTATTTGAACAAAGTAATTGAGATTAAAAACTTAAGTAAAACTTTTAAAATTAAAGTAAAAGAAAAAGGTTTTAAAGGCAGTATTAAAAATATATTTAAACCTAAGTACAAAGAAATAAAAGCTGTTAATACTCTTTCACTTAATATAGAAAAAGGAGAGATTATTGCTTTTATTGGTCCAAACGGAGCAGGAAAAAGTACAACTATTAAAATGCTTACAGGTATTCTTTCTCCTTCTAGGGGATTTGCTAAAGTACTTGATAAAGATCCATTCAAAGATAGAAGAAAATTAGCCTATGAGATAGGTACTGTTTTTGGCCAAAAAGAGCAATTGTGGATGCATTTGTCGGCATATGATAATTTTAAATACTTTGGAGCAATATATGATATACCTGAAGAAGTAGTAGAGAGAAAAATTAAAGAATTTGAAAGTATTTTTGAGATAAGTAGTTTTCTAAATACTCCTATTAAGAATTTATCTCTTGGTCAAAGAATCCGCTGTGAAATAATAGCTTCTCTAATTCATGAACCTAAAGTGTTATTTTTGGATGAGCCAACAATTGGTCTTGATCCAGTAGTTAAAGAAAGTGTAAGAACACTAATTAAACGTATGAATAAAGAATATAAAACAACTATTTTCTTAACTAGCCACGATGTCGGAGATATCGAAAAACTTTGTAAAAGAGTAGTAATTATAAATAATGGTAAGTTGGCTTTTGATGATACTATGGATAATTTAAAATATCATTATTTAAACAAAAAGATTATTGATGCTAAAATGAAAGAAAAACTAAACTTAGATGATGAAGACGGCATTAAAATATTAAAAGATAAGGGCTATAATTTAAAATTAGAGGTTGATTTAAAAAAGAAAAGCATTTCTGAGGCTTTAAAAAAACTAGATGTTGATAAAGTCCTTGATATAAATATTTCTAATATTCCTTTGGAAGATATAATAAAAGAGATATATGCAAGGAAAGAAAAATGAAAAAATATTTTAAAATATTAAAGTATGAAATAAAAAATTCATTTCAATATCTAGCCAATATGTTATATAACTATATAGGTTTTTTAATACATATATTTATCTTTTTAAATCTTTGGAAATACATATATTCTGATCCATCAAGTTTAATCAAAGGTTATACATTTTACGAGATGATATGGTATGTAATTATAACCGAAACAATTTGGTCAAGTATAGCGGGAAGAAAAATAATAAAAGATATTTCTAAGTCTGTAAAAAGCGGGGATATAGTTTATAACTTAACAAAGCCAATCAATTATATTTTGTATAATTTATTTTCTCATTTGGGAACAATTATTACTAAATTTATAATATATATAATATTTGCTTTTATAACTGGTTATATCTTTTTAGGAACTTTTGTTAATATAAATATATTATCTTTATTCTTAGTTCTAGTAACTATATTATTAGCTATACTTATTAGTTTATTTATAATGATAATTATTGGGGAAATAGCTTTCTTTATTGAAGATGCCAATCCAATTTATTGGATTTATAGTAAAGTTGTCTTAATTTTTGGAACAATATTTCCTTTGGAATTATTTAGTGAACCCGTAAGAAATATATTGAAATATAGCCCAGTATATGTGACAATTTATGGGCCTGCTAAGTTATTTGTTCATTTTAATTATTATGAATTTGCAAAGCTTTTTGGATTTCAATTAGTTTATATATTCATATTATATCTTTTAGCATTATTTATATTTAAGAAAGGAGTGAGAAAATTAAATGTTTTTGGAGGTTAAAAAAGTATTATTGTCAGTAAAATATGCTTTAATGAAAGAGATGCTTAATAAAGCAACATTTATATCTAATATTGTCTTTATGTTTTTAAATAACGCCGCATTTATTATAGAGTGGCAAGTCTTTTTCTCACTTTCTTCTTCGTTTGGAAGCTATACAATGCATAAAGTTTTATTGCTTTGGAGCTTAGCTGCTGGAATATATGGTATAAGTAATTTCTTTTTTAGAGATAGTTATTTTCTTTCGGATATTATTAGTGATGGAAGGCTTGATACTTATTTAGTACAACCACGAAATGTATTAATAAATTCAATTACTGGTAATGTAGAAGTATCTTCGATAGGTGATATTATTTATTCAATTATTATTTTATTAATTTGTAAGCCAAGCTTTTATGAATTTATATTATTTATTTTCTTTACTATTATTGGAGCACTAGTTTTAACAAGTTTTGTAGTAATACTTGGCTCATTAGCTTTCTTTATTAAGAAAAGTGATATGATAAGTGATTCAATGACTAATTTGGTAATTAGTTTTTCAACTTATCCTGGTTCAATATTTAAAGGTATTACCAAATTACTTCTATATACTATTGTACCAGTTGGAATAATTTCATATATGCCAGTTGAGGTTATTAGTAATTTTAATTTATTTAATTTCTTAATTATAATAGCTTATGCTGTATTTATGATTTTTTTGGCTTTTTATATTTTTAATAAGGGCCTAAAAAGATATTCATCTAGTAATTTAATGGTTGCTAAATTGTAAAAAAGCGATTAAAAATCGCTTTTTTGTTTATCCTAATAATGGTGGTAAAATGAAGTATCTAAAAGCGTTTATCTTAGTTATATTATTTGTACCTGCAACTGTATTTTTAAAAAAACAAAGTGAAATAAATATTAATTCTAAGGATCTAATAAGTTATTTAAAAAAAGAAAAATTATTGGATAAAGTAAAATATGTTTGTACTGATAATTATTGTTCTAGAGATTTATTAGTTAATAAAGAAATTGAAATAAATAATTTTATTAAATCATATATAAATAAAGTAAAAAAAGAATCGCTAGAAGATGGGGTAAATATAGAATTAAAAGGTTTTCGAATTAATAAAATTGTTTATTCTTCTTGATATTTGCCTTGATAAGAATCTCTTTTTTTCATTTCTTTATCTATGTCATTTAGCACACAGAATTTTTTTAATGTCCAAGTAGGGGCTATTAGTTTATCTGGATTAGGATCAGCAGTTAATCTTTCTATTACTATATCTTTATTTAAAAGTTCCAATTGACTACATACAATATCTATGTATTCTTCTTTTGTTAATATGTGGAAGTTGTGCAGATTATAATATTTTTCTAAAGGAGTATCTTTTAATACACATAGCATATGAATTTTTATGCCATCTATTTTTAACTTGTTTAAATATCTAACTGTATTAAGCATATCTTCTTTGGTTTCGTTTGGTAAACCATTAATGATATGAACTACCGTAAAAATATTATTTTCTTTTAATTTTTTGACCATTTCCGTAAAATTTGCTAAGTCATGCCCACGATTTATTAGTTTAAGAGTTTCACTTTTTATTGATTGTAAACCAAGTTCAACAGTTAAAAAAGTTCTTTTATTTAATTCTTTTAAATAAAGTAAAGTATCATCATTAATTGCATCACTTCTTGTAGCAACAGATAAACCTACAACATCTTTTATTTTTAAAACACTTTCATATTTTTCCTTTAATACAAAAACATCTGCATAGGTATTAGTGTTAGCTTGAAAATAGGCAATATACTTAAGATTTTTCCATTTTTTGTCAATCACATTTTTAACACTATAAAATTGAGTTATTAAATCATCATTTTTATTTCCACCAAAATCACTGGATCCATTACTACAAAAAATACATCCATGATTATTTTTAATATTTGGACAACTAAAACCAGCATTTAAGCTTATTTTGGCAACCTTGGAAGAAAAACGTCTTTTTAAATATGAATCTAAAGTATTATATCTTTTGTAATCCATCTCATTCACCATAAAGAATTATACTTTAAAATGTAAACAAAGAAAAGATGAAACGTTGTGTAAAAAATATTTTTGTGCTAATATTATATAGATAGTAGAGGAGGATTTAGTGTGAACGATGATGAAAGAATGACTACTGGTAAAACTGTTTTCCAAGGAAAAACATATCGTATTACCATCTTATCAGAAAGACTAATTCGTCTAGAATATAACCTAAATGGTCAATTCCTAGATCTACCCACTGAATTTGCAGTAAATAGAAATTTTCCAACTCCTCAATTAAAAGTCGAAGAAGATGAAAAATACCTGGAAATTGTTAGTAAGTATTTTGCGTTACTATATGTAAAAGAAAAGCCATTTGCAGGCCCTAAATATGCTCCCGATGCCAATTTGAAAATAGTCTTAAAAAATACTGATCGTATTTGGTATTTTGATCATCCGGAAGCTCGTAATTTTATGGGCACGGCCATGGAAATAGGAGAAAATAACAAAAGAACTAAATTATCTAAGGGACTTTATTCTTTGGATGGCTTTGCCTCAATTGATGATTCAGAATCTCTAGTTATTATGAATGACGGTACCTTATTTAAGCCAACTGAAAGAAGAGTGGATACATACGTATTTTTGTATCGCAAAGACTTTGGATTATGCTTACAAGATTATTTTACTTTAACGGGGTTTCCTCCACTAGTACCTCGCTATAGTCTTGGTATTTGGTGGAATAGAGATAAGATATATACAGCGGATGATGCGTATCTTTTATTAAAAGCTTTTAATAAATATAAAATCCCTATTTCTGTACTTTTATTAAGTGAATTTTGGCATTTAAAGGATGCTAAAGACTATAACTTATATAAAACTGGTTTTACTTTTGATACGGGTTTGTTTCCTAATCCTAAATTATTTTTGCAAAACATGCATGAACATAACGTTAGGGTTGGTATAAATATTGATCCAACCGAAGGTATTATGAAACATGAGGCAAAGTATTTAGAAATAGCTAACTTATTAGGTGTGAATACTAAAAAAACAATTCCTTTTAATATTTTTGATAAAAAATTTTTAGATGTATATTTCAAGATTCTTATAAATCCTTTAAGTGATTTAGGAGTAGACTTCTTTTGGATTGATTATAAAAAAGATCTTTATTCTTTAAGAGCATTAAATTATTATCATACTAAATTTGGGCGAAGCCTTGACAAGAGAAGTCTTATATTATCTCGCAATAGTCTTAGTGCTTCTCATCGTTACCCAATTTCATATTCGGGAGAAACTTTAGTAAGTTGGGATACTCTTTCATATTTACCAAGATTTAACTCTACAGCTTCTAATATAGGTGTTTCCTTTTGGAGCCATGATGTTGGAGGATTTAAAAATGGTATTGAAGATAGTGAGTTATACACTAGATATGTAGAGTTTTCAACATTTAGTCCTATTTTTCGCTTTAGTGCAAGAAGAGGAATGTATTATAAAAGAGAACCTTGGTTATGGGATAATAATACCTATAATATAGTTAAAGATTATTGTCTTTTAAGACATCGATTAATACCATATTTATATACGGAAGCTTATAACTATAGTAAAAAGGGCTTGCCAATAATTCAGCCACTATATTATTATTATCCGGAGATATATGATGAGCCATTTTATCAAAATGAATATTATTTTGGCGAAGAACTTTTAATAGCACCAATTACTAAACCAAAAGAATATGTAATGAATCGTTCCGTTGAAAGAGTTTTTTTACCAAAAGGTACATGGTATGATTTTAAAACAGGTAAAAAATTCTTAGGTAATAAAAGATATGTAGTATTTTATAAAGATGAAGATTATCCAGTGTTTGCTAAAGCTGGGTCAATTATTCCTCTTTCTATATTAGGGGATGATATTAATAGTACTCTTAATCCAACTGATATGGAAATACATATTTTTCCTGGAAAAAGTAATGTTTATAACTTATATGAAGATGATGGAATTACGGAACATTATAGGGAAGGATTTTATACTATAACTTCTATAGATTATAATTATTTAGCAAATAACTTCACGGTTATTATTCGTCCTGTTGAAGGTAAAACAGGAATTATTCCTCTAAAGAGAAATTATAAAATTCGTTTTAGAAATACTAGAAAAGCGGATAATGTGGATATTTTCCTTGGTAAAGATAAAGCTAAATTACCATTTACATCTTATGAAGATGACACAGACTTTATTGTTATGGTTAGCGATGTTGATACGACTAGTCAATTAACTATTAATTGTCGAGGAAGAGATATCGAAATTGATGCGGTAAGAATTGTTAATGAGGATATAAATTCAATAATTAGTGATTTAAAAATCGAAACAAGATTAAAAGAACGAATTGCTGAAATTATTTTTAGTGATATGGATATCAAAAAGAAACGTATTAATATCCGTAAATTACATAATGAAGGATTAGAAAAAGAGTTTGTAAGAATGTTTATAAAACTTCTTGAATATGTATCAGAATTCTAGTATAATACATTTAAGCAGATGAAGAAAAAGTAGTAATAAATTTATCTCTTTAAAGAGAGCTAGTGGTGCTGAAAACTAGTAAGAGAATTTTATGAACTTGTTTTTGGATGTGTTGGGGTCTCTCCCTTAAAAGAGTTTGAGAAAAAAATAAGGTGGTACCACGAAGCATTCGTCCTTTGGATGAATGTTTTTTTATTTTTTAGGAGGATTTATGGAAAA
This sequence comes from uncultured Bacilli bacterium, assembly GCA_934101595.1. Classification (GTDB taxonomy): domain Bacteria; phylum Bacillota_I; class Bacilli_A; order RF39; family UBA660; genus RGIG1752. The sequence continues at coordinate 218,631 of CAKORR010000001.1, read as the reverse complement.
ATATTTTACTGTTTTCTTAATACTTTTTATATTTTTATTCTTAATACACTATTTTTTAGTGACTATGCCGGCTTTAAGAAAGATATATAAGCCTAAAAAAGGAAAAAATAAAAAAACTAGTATTAAAGAATTAGATTATTTAGTTTATAAATTTAAAATAGATAAAAATAAAATTAATTATAAAAGTTTTGGCTTTATGGTTTCTCTAATTAATTCCTTTATAATGGCTTTAGTAGTTGTTGTAGTAGAGGTTATTCCATTTTACTTTATATTTAGAATTATAATAGCTTTTATATTACTAACTGGTCTCATATATTCTTTATATGAAATATATGGAAGATATTTGAAGAAAAAAGAAGAGAGGATTGATGAATAATGTACGATTTTAAAAAAATAGAAAAGAAATGGCAACAATATTGGATAGATAATAATAGCTTTAAAGCTTATAATGATTCGAAATTACCACCATATTATATTTTGGTAGAATTTCCATATCCATCTGGTACTGGATTACATGTAGGACATGTAAGAAGTTATACAGCGCAGGATGCATTAGCAAGATTAAAAAGAAGACAAGGCTATAATGTTTTATATCCAATGGGATGGGATGCTTTTGGAGCACCAGCTGAGCAATACGCTATTAAAAATCATATTCATCCTAAAGATGCCGTTAAAGAAAACATTAAAACATTTAAAAAACAAATGATGTCTTTAGGTTTCTCATTTGATTGGGATAGAGAATTTTCTACAACTGATCCAGAATATTATAAATGGACTCAATGGCAATTTTTACAATTTTATCATCATGGCATGGCATATAAAGATACCATACCTGTAAATTGGTGTCCAAATTGTAAATCTGTTTTGTCTAACGAGGATAGCCAAGGTGGGGTTTGTGAAAGATGTGGCACCGAAGTTATCCAAAAAGAAAAATCACAATGGATGTTAAGAATGTCTGCGTATGCGGAAGATTTATTAAAAGGTTTAGATGATACAAATTTTGCTGATAGAGTAAAACTAGGTCAAATTAATTGGATAGGTAAATCTACTGGCGTTGAAATGGATGTAAAAATAAAAGATGGCGGAATGTTTAAGATATTCACCACTTGTATTGAAACGGTTTATGGTATAACTTTCTTTGTAATTGCCCCGGATGGAAAATTAATAAAAGAATTGATGCCACGTATTAAAAATATCGACGAAGTAAAGCAATATATAGACGAGACTAAGAAAAAGTCTAATATGGATAGAACTGAACTTAATAAAGGAAAAACTGGCGTATTACTTGAAGGTGTAACGGCTATTAATCCAGTTAATAATAAAGAAGTGCCAATCTTTATAGGTGACTTTGTCTTAGGGGATTATGGAACTGGTGCTGTTATGGCTGTACCATGTCATGATGAAAGAGACTTTTTATATGCCAAAGAACATAATTTGGATATGATTGAAGTTATTGAGGGGGGCAACACTAAAGAGCATGCTTTTGAAAAACAAGATTATCTAAATAAAGGTTGTAAGCTAATTAATTCTGGTGAGTTTACAGGGCTTACAGTTGAAGAAGCTAAAAAAAGTATCACTAAAATGCTTGTTTCGAAAAACATCGCTAGAGAAGTAAATAATTATAAAATGCGTGATTGGATCTTCTCAAGACAACGTTTCTGGGGTGAGCCAATACCTATGATTTATTGTGATTCTTGCGGATGGGTTCCAATGGATGAAAAAGATTTACCATTAATATTACCTGATGTTGCGGAGTATGAGCCAACTGTTGATGGAGAAAGTCCACTTGCTAAAATAACTGATTGGGTTAATACAACATGTCCAAAATGTGGCAAAAAAGCTCGAAGAGAAACTGACACCATGCCAAACTGGGCTGGATCAAGTTGGTATTTCTTAAGATTTATGGATCCACATAATACTAATGAGTTTGCCAGTATGGATGCCATGAAATATTGGAATAAAGTAGATTGGTATAATGGTGGTATGGAGCATACAGCTAGACACTTATTATACGCAAGATTCTGGGTTCAAATGCTTTATAATTATAATTTAGTACCTAATAAAGAAATGATCTGGACTAGAGTTAGTCATGGCATGGTTTTAGGATCTAACAATGAAAAAATGAGTAAAAGTAAGGGTAACGTTATAAATCCAGATGATATAATTAATCTTTATGGTGCGGATACATTACGTGTTTATGAAATGTTTATGGGAGACTATAAAGAGGATGTACCATGGAGTACCGATTCTTTAAAAGGATGTAAAAGATTTATAGACAGAGTTATAAGATTAAAAGATAAAGTCATTGATGGTGATACATACTCCAATGACTTAGAAGTAATAATTAATCAAACTATTAAAAAAGTTGAATATGATTTAACTCATATGGCCTATAATACTGCTGTATCTTCTTTAATGATTCTTTTAAATAACTTTGATCAAAAAGAACACATTACTAAAAAAGACTATAGCATTTTACTTGATTTGTTAAATCCAATCGCTCCACATATAACCGAAGAATTAAATGAATCTCTAGGTTTAGAGGTTATTAGTAATAGACCATGGCCAACTTATGATGAAGAAAAAACAGTTTTAAAAGAAAAAGAAATTGCTGTTCAAGTTAATGGTAAAGTTAGAGCCACTATTAATATTAATGTTGAAGATGATGATGAGATAGTAAAAGAAAAAGCTATGGCTAATGATAATGTAAAGAAATATACTCATCTTCATGAAATAGTTAAGGTAATAGTGATTAAGGGAAGAATAGTAAATATAGTAGTTAAATAATAATTAACTACTTTTTTACTTTTATTAAAATATAGAAATCGCGTATTAGACGTGATATAATTCTTAATATAAAGGAGGATGTATGGAAGATTTATATGACATGATACACAAAAGAAAAAGCTTAACTCTCTTTAGAAGCAACTCTCACGTGTCACTTAGTGAAGAAGATATAGATAATCTTTATAACTTTTTTCATAATACGACTCCTTTATTAAAGAATATTAAAGTTTCAATGGAACTTTTAAAAGTGGATAGAACAAGTTCTAAACGAAATGAAGAATATCAAATTATTTTTTATAGTGAAAAGAAAGATAATTATTTACAAAATATTGGATATATTGGGGAACAAGTTGAACTTTATCTTGCTAAAGAAAATATTTCTTCGACATGGTTTAGATGTGATTCTTTATTAGATACTAAAAAAGATGATTTATATTTTGTTGCTATGATGTTAATAAAAAAATCTAATGAGAAATTTTTTAGAACTGAGAAATCTAAAGTAAACCGCAAAGATCTTTCTGCTATTTGGAAAAATGATTACTATAAAGAAATTGGCCAAAGTGCGAGACTTGCTCCAAGTATAAATAATATCCAAAATTGGATTGCTATTACAAATAAAGGTGAAATACTTGTTTATAGAAAAAAAGGAAAGGGCTTAAGAGGACTTTTGCCTGGGTTATTAGTGACTTATTATAATCGAATTGATATTGGTATATTTATTTATTTTATTGAACTTGCTCTTAAGCATTATAATTATTTATATGAAAAAGAAGTCATTATAGATATGATAGATGACGGTGAAGAAAGAATTTTAAATGCTAGATTTAAAATCCTAAATGAAAAGGAGAATATATGAAAAAACTTGTTTTAATTGATGGCAACAATCTAATGTTTAGAAGTTATTATGCTACGGCATATTCTAATAACCTAATGAAGAATTCTAAAAATTTTCCTACAAATGCTTTATATGGTTTTGTGCAAATGATTAACAAAATTATTAATGAAGAAAATCCTGAATATATGGCGGTATGTTTTGATATAGGTAAAAACTTTAGAAAAAAAGAGTATTCTTTTTATAAAGAAGGTAGACAAACAACTCCGGATGAATTAAAAGAACAAATGCCAGTAGCGAGAAAAATTTTAGATGCGATGGGTATAAAATATTTAGAAATGGAACCATATGAAGCAGATGATATTATCGGAACCATTTCACAATTAACAGAGAATGATAAAGATTTTGCAAGTGTTATTATTTCTAGTGATAAAGATCTTCTTCAATTAATTAGTGATGAAACAGAGATGAAACTATTAAAGCAAACAGGGTTTATAAGATATAATCATGAAAGTTTTCTAAATGATTATAAAATTGAACCTATTAGAATTATTGATTTAAAAGCTCTTATGGGTGATTCATCAGACAATATACCTGGGGTAAAAGGCATTGGTGAAAAAACAGCTTTAAAATTATTGCAAGAATATGGTTCGTTAGAAAATATCTATGATAATATAAATAATATTACTGGTAAAACCAAAGAAAAATTAGAAAATGATAAAGAAATGGCCTTTATATCTAAAAAGATTGCTACTATATATAGAGATGTTCCGTTAAATATATCTCTTTTAGATTTAGAATACAAAAAAGTAGATCAAAAAGCTCTCATAGAAATTTATAAAGAACTTGAATTTCATTCATTTTTAAAAAATATTAACATTAAGTGTGAAGAAAAACCTAAATTTCAACTTGTAGATGATATAAGTCTTATTAATCTTGATGATACGATTGCTATTGATGTAATGTTAAGTGAAGAAAATTATCATAAAGCAAATTTGATAGGTCTAAGTATTACGGATAGTAAAAATACTTATATATTTCGAACGGATTTTCCTCATGTTATTAATGCAATCAAAAATAAGAATATCATTACTTATGATGCTAAAAAGATTATCGGTAATACAAAAATAAAAATAAATGTCTTAGATGATTTAATGATTATGGCTTATTTGTTAAATTATAATATTAAAGATGATTTAAGTAGTTTAAGTAAAATATTTAATACAGAAATTAAAGATTATGAGGTAGTTAAAAAAAGTGGTTTTGTAAATGAAGAAGTTAATGAATCACTTGCTAAAAGAAGTCAATTTATTTACAAAATAAAAAATGAAATGGAAGAGTCTTTAAAAAAGACAAATGCAAGTAAGTTATATAAAGAAATAGAATTGCCTCTTTTATATGTTTTAGCGGATATGGAAATTACCGGAATTGTATGTAAAAAAGAAACTTTAGATAAAATGGCCGAGGATATTATGGCTAAAATCGATATTGTTACAAATGATATTTATAACCTAGCTGGTTGTGAATTTAATATCTCAAGTCCTAAACAATTAGGAGAAATATTATTTTCTAAGTTGCAATTAAGTAAGGGTAAGAAAAATAAAACTGGTTTTAAAACTGATGTCAAAGTGATGGAAAAACTAATTGATAAACATCCAATTGTTGGTAAGATATTGTTATATAGAAATTTAACAAAGTTAAAATCCACTTATATAGATGGTTTAAAAAACTATATTTTAAGTGATGGAAAAATTCATACTATTTTTAAACAGACTTTAACAAGAACAGGAAGACTTTCTTCTACGGAACCAAATTTACAAAATATACCTGTTAGAGAAGAGCTAGGAAGAAAAATAAGAATGGCTTTTGTGCCAGAAAATGATTATTTAATAAGCGCTGATTATTCTCAAATTGAGTTAAGAATAATGGCTCATCTAGCTAATTGTGGAGGACTAATTGAGGCTTTTAAAAATGGTGAAGATATCCATACTCATGTAGCTAGCCTAGTATTCAAAGTTAGCGATGAAGAAGTTACAAAAGAGATGCGCCGTTGTGCTAAAGCTGTTGTATTTGGAATTATTTATGGTATAAGTGGATTTGGTTTGGGAGAAAATCTTCACATAAAAAAATCTGAAGCCGAGGATTATATAAATCGTTTTTATATTCTATACCCTGAAATTAAAAAATACACAGATGGTTTAATAAATGAAGCCAAAGAAACTATGGCCGTGGAAACTTTATTTGGTCGTAAAAGAATAATTGAAGAGATAAAAAGCCCTAGTTACATGATAAGACAAATGGGTGAAAGAATGGCCATGAATACTCCAATTCAAGGTACAAGTGCTGATATAATGAAATTGGCGATGATTAAAGTTTATAATCGTTTGCAAAAAGAAAATTTAAAAAGTAAAATGATTTTACAAGTTCACGATGAAATAATTATAGATTTAAAAAAAGAAGAGCTTAATAGTGTTTCGAAAATACTTAAAGAAGAAATGGAAAATGTTTACAATCTAAGTGTTCCCCTAAAGGTGGAAATAGATTATGGCGAGAATTGGTATCTAGCTAAATAAGGAGGAATTATGCCTGAGATAGCTGAAGTTGAAACAGTAAGAAATGTTTTAAAAAAACGTATTTTAAATAAAAGAATAACCGCAGTAAAAGTATTATACGATAAGATACTTTGTAATAGTGTTTATCCTTTAGATAACTTGATAAATGAAGAATTTTTAGATATTAAGAGAATGGGAAAGTGGCTTATATTTGTTACCCAAAAATATGTTTTGCTAACCCATTTACGAATGGAAGGGAAATTCTTCATAAAACCAGCTACTGAAAAAATAGAAAAACATGAACATATAATAATTTATTTTGGTGATGAAACATTAAGATACCACGACACAAGAAAGTTTGGACGAATGATTCTAGCTTTAAAAGAAGATTTATTAAATTTAAAAGAAATAAAAGAACTTGGAATTGAAGTTAATGATAAAAATCTTACCAAAGAGTATTTATATGAAAAAATAAAAAATCGTCATATTCCGATTAAAACCTTATTACTTGACCAATCTATTATAAGTGGCCTTGGTAACATTTATGCTAATGAAGTTTTGTTTTCGGCAAAATTAAATCCTTATAAACTAGGCTCGGAAATAAAACTTAGTGAATGCGAGCAAATCATAAAAAGTGCTAATGAAATTATAAAAAAAGCCATATTAAATGGCGGTACAACAATTAAAAGTTACACTTCAAGTTTAGGCGTAACAGGAAATTATCAAAAATATTTAAAAGTTCACAAAAAAGAATCAATGCCATGTAGTGTGTGTAAAAACCCTATTAAAAAAGAATTTATAAATGGCCGAAGTACATACTTTTGTCCAAATTGTCAAAAATAATAAACCTATTTAATTATAGGTTTATTTTCAATTTCAAATTTAAAAGTATTAGTATTATTTATTAAATCATATAATAGGCTGGCTTTTTTTTCATAAGTTTTAGTTATACTATCTAAATCTTTATTATAGATTGGCAAAGTAAAGGATTTTTTACATTCTTTAATATACTTTTGACCACTTTTATTAAAGCCTAATATTCTTATATAAGTATCGCTTGTACAATCTATCTTTCTAATTCCTAATAAGATGTGAATTAACATTCTTTTTAAACGATTATAAGTATATCTTTTAGATTTTAATCTTTTTATTAAATATTCTAAATCATTAGATTTGATTATTTCTTTTTTCAAAAGATTATCCAAGCCCTCAGAAACATCAAGATAATCATCTAAATTATGAGAAGTAATAATTTTATATTTTAGAATTGTAAATAAATTATCACCCTTGTTAAAATTTCTGTAATTTATTGGAACAAACTTTTTAATATCAATGTTATTCATAATTTTGTTTCTAATATTAGAAGCACTTATTACTTTGGCATTACTTTGTTTGTCATGATAATTACTAGTTCTTTTAATAGTTTCATATTTTATATCATAATTATTATTTATTATGGCTTTTATATAGCTAATAGCGAGTAAGTCATTGGGATTATTATAAGAAAAGTCAATGTTTAAGGCTTTTTTTAATGCAGTAGGGTAATTAAAGCCCATTTTTAAATATTTTTTAATGTCCTCTTCTTTAATATTTTTTTCGGCTATTTGTCTAAGTGTTTCACAGTTATTAGTTTCACTTCCAAATATAAGACGATTTATTTTAAATTCGTTTAAAATTTTAATAGCATTATATGCATACACATCAGCGCTTTGTGTCGCGTATAAACTTGGAAGCTCTAAGACTATATCGATATTATTATCTAAAGCTATTTTTACTTTTTCTTCTTTAGAAATAACACTTAATTCTCCTCTTTGCATAAAATAACCAGGCAAAATGGCTATTATTAAACTATTAGGATATCTTCTTTTTATTTCATTTAAATGATATAAATGTCCATTATGAAATGGGTTATATTCAACGATTATTCCAATAACATCCATTTTACCACCTCATAAAAGATTATAGCAGATACAATTTGCTTGAACAATAAATAATTTTATTTTATACTTTAAATGGTGAAGATAATGTTTATAGATTTAACAAAATTATATAATAACAAAAGAATATTTATAGATGAAGATGTTTCTATTACTGGTGATTTTAAATCGCTAGGAATAGATGATTTAAGATCTTTGCATGTTAAAGGATATGTATCATATACTTTAACTGATGCTATTAACTTAGATCTTGTATTTAGTGGTACAATCATTATGAAAGATGCCATAACTTTAGAAGAAATAGAGCATAATTTTTCGATTCCTTTGAATGATTCTTATGAAGAAAATGATGGATATTTAGAGAATTATATAGATAAAAGTAAAAATACACTTGATATTCGAGAGATTTTATGGCAAAATATTGTATTGGAAGTTCCAATTAGAGCAAGAAAAAATAATGAAGATGTTTCACTTTCTGGTGAAGGTTGGCAACTTAATAAAAATACTAAAGATGAAATTGATCCTAGATTTATAGCACTAAAAGAGCTATTAGAGGACAGAAAGGAGTGAAATTATGGCAGTTCCTTTTAGAAGAACTAGTAAGACAAAAAAGAATATGCGTCGTACTCACTTAAAAAAAGAAGTTGGTGCTTTAACTAAATGTTCTAAGTGTGGTGCTACAATAAGACCACATCGTGCCTGCACTAAGTGTGGAAACTATAAGAATCAAGAAGTTATCAAAGTTGAAGCAAGTAAAGAGAATTAATAAATTAATACCCGTGAGGTATTTTTTTTATTGAATAAATATATAGATTAGGCCATATATTTTTTTAGGAGGAAAGAAATGAACTCTTACAATGGTCTTAGTAAAAGTAAAGAATTTAAAGCTATGAATTGGAACATATTTATTAAAAAGTGATGTTAAAACAGTTGAAGAAGCTAAAGAAGTTGAAACATCTGAATGAAAAATTGCAGCTCTAACAGTAGCTAAATATGTAGCTAACAATGGTGGAAAGATACTAAAAATGATTTGTTATGAAGTTGGCGAAGGTATGAAAAAAAGAAATGACAACTTTGCTGAAGAAGTAATGAGTCAAGTAAAAGGTAATTAAAATAGCCTAAAGAGTTGCTTTTTTTAATTGTTTATGATATTCTTTGTTTGAGAATGGAGATGTAAATATGGATAAAAACAAATCAATGCTTTTTACGGTAATGATTATATTTTGCGTTGTACTTTCAGGTATTGGAGGATTTTTTTTAGGGACAAAATTTGGTGGAAAAAATCAAACTATAGTTGAAGAATGCCAACAAGCAAAAATTAATATTGAAGACTATGGAGGATATACACTTGAAATATTATATAACTTCATTGAAAGTAAAAATAATGATTTAAAAGACTATTTAACTAATTTAAATAATAGTCAAAAACTATATGCTGCAGGGATACTAGATGGGAATATCGATGGAAGTCATAAAAATAAAAAATTTAGTGACTTGAAAGAAAATTTAATAAGTATTTATGGATCTGATTTAAATGTTTTACCAAATGATTATTACCCAACAAAATTTGATGAAGAGCCTTTATATAAATACAATAAAGAAACAGACGAATACATTTATAATGAGTTGTTTCCACCTGGAGATGTACTAACAGATTTAGATGTTTCGTATATTTACAATTATAAGCTAGAAAGTACTAAAGAAAAAGATAATATTTTAACAATAACTTATTATGGATTATATGCCGATGGATTTGAAACTGGACCAACCGAAGTCACAAATTTAAATAATATTTCGAGAACACTTAATCAAGATATTGAATTTGGTGCAATGAGCGATGAAGAATACTTAAAACAAGCTTTTATGAATAATAAAGACGATTTTTTTAAATTCATGTATTCATACAAAAAAATAAATAACAAATATATTCTAATAGATTTTAAACAAGCATAGGCTTGTTTTTTTAAACATTATTTTACCTAAAAAAAAGAAACAAGCTTTATAAATAGTAAATAATTTGATAAAATATAGTGGAGATGTAATTTTTATGAAAAAAATATATTAAGAATAAAAAAATGTTTAAAAGTAAAACACAAATGATTATATACTTAATAATATTTTGTTTGCTTATATATGCGTTTATATATTTATGAAAAAAAGAAGTTGGCGCTTTAACTAAATGTTCTAAGTGTGGTGCTACAATAAGACCACATCGTGCTTGCACTAAGTGTGGAAACTATAAGAATCAAGAAGTTATCAAAGTTGAAGCAAGTAAAGAGAATTAATAAATTAATACCCGTGAGGTATTTTTTTTATTGAATAAATATATAGATTAGGCCATATATTTTTTTAGGAGGAAAGAAATGAACTCTTACAATGGTCTTAGTAAAAGTGAAGTAATTAAAAGTAGAAATAAGTATGGAAGTAATAAAATAAGTACTGGTAAAAAAAATAGTTTTTTAAAACTTTTGTTAGAAACTATGGGAGATCCAATTATTAGAATTCTTTTAATAGCCTTGGCTATAAAAACTCTTTTTTTATTTAGAGACTTTGATTGGTACGAAACAATTGGAATTTTAATTGCCATTTTATTAGCTTCATTTATTTCAACTATATCGGAATATGGTAGTGAAGCGGCTTTTTCTCGCTTACAAGAAGAATCATCAAAAATAAAAGTTAAAGTTATAAGAGATAAGAAAGTCGCTCTAGTGTTTGTAGATGAAGTAGTAGTAAATGATATAGTCGTTTTAGAGCCAGGTGATAAAATTCCGGCGGATGGAGTAGTAATAGAAGGTGAATTATCAGTTGATGAATCAATGCTTAATGGTGAAAAAAAGGAAGCTAAAAAAACGCCAGGAAGTACAGTTTATAGGGGAAGTGTTATCTATAAAAATAGAGGATTAATTAAAGTATCTTCGGTTGGTGAAAATACTATGTATGGTAAGATCGCTAAAGAAATAGAAGAAAAAGAGCCAAAAAGTCCTTTAAAAGAAAGATTAGTAGGTTTTGCCAAAGTTATTAGTAGAATAGGTTATATTGGGGCGGTTTTGATTAGTCTATCTTATCTTTTTAAAGTAATAGTAATTGATAATAATTTTAATGGAACCTTAATTTTAGAAACATTAAAAAATTTTCATTTAATGGCAGATTACTTAATTTATGCACTAACACTTAGTGTTACCATCATCGTAGTAGCAGTTCCGGAAGGATTACCGGTAATGATTACTTTAGTTTTATCTAGTAACATGAAAAGAATGCTTAAAGATAATGTCTTAGTAAGAAAATTAGTGGGAATTGAAACTAGTGGGAGTTTAAACGTTTTATTGACAGATAAAACAGGAACCCTTACTAAGGGAAAGTTAAGTGTCTCTTTAATAAAAAGTTATCAAACAGGCTTTAAAAATCAAAAATCACTTGAAGTGTATAGCAATTATGCGGATGAAATTGTTAAGTCGCTTTATTATAATAATGAATCTACTTTAAGCAATAATAAAATTATTGGCGGTAATATTACTGATCAAGCTTTACTTTCATATATCAAAAATTTTAAAAAGAAAGAATATATGATAAGTGATAAGACCAACTTTGATAGTAAAAATAAATACAGTAGTGTTAAGATTGATGATACATATTATTATAAAGGAGCTAGTGAAGTATTACTTCCTAATTGCTTTTATTATTTAGACGATTTTGGAAAAAAATGTATTTTAAAAAATAAAGATAAGTTAAATGAGGATATTTCTTCCTACACAAAAAAAGGCGAGAGGGTAATAGTTTTAGCTAAGGGAAGTAATCTTAAGCTTCTTACTTTTATTGGTTTTGTTTGTATTAAAGATGAGTTAAGAGACGAGGCTAAAGAAGGAATTAAATTAATAAAAAATGCTGGTATTGATATCATTATGATAACTGGGGATGCCAAAGAGACAGCTGTAAGTATTGCCAAAGAAGTTGGTATTATGAATGATAGTAATGATTTAGCTTTATCAAGTGAAGAATTTAATAAACTTAGTGATGACTTTATAGAAGATAATTTAAAACGAATAAAAGTTATAGCTAGAGCTCTACCTCTTGATAAAAGCCGTATGGTTAAGATAATCATAAATAATGATTTAATTGTAGGAATGACTGGGGATGGTGTAAATGATGCACCAGCCCTAAAAAAAGCTAATGTAGGATTTGCTATGGGATCTGGAACTGAAGTTGCTAAAGAGGCTAGTGATATAGTAATTCTTGATGATAATATACTATCAATAAGTAAAGCAATTCTTTATGGTAGAACAATTTTTAAAAGTATTCGTAAATTTATTATTTATCAAGTTACTGTAAATATGTGTGCGCTTATACTATCTTTAATAGGACCATTTATAGGCATTGATACTCCAATTACAATTATTCAGATGCTTTGGCTAAATATGATTATGGATACTTTTGCTGCTTTAGCCTTTTCTTATGAGGCTCCTATACTTGATTATATGAATGAGCCTCCTAAAAAGAAAGAAGAACCAATCTTAAATAGATATATGTTAGGAGAAATATTAATAACGGGTACTTATTCGGCTTTATTATGTATTTTGTTTTTAAAATTGCCAATAATAAAAAGCGTTATCCGAGTTGGAGAGAATAATAAATATCTTATGACAGCCTACTTTGCATTATTTATATTTATTGGTATATTTAATTCCTTTAATGCTCGAAGTACTAGGTTAAATATTTTGGCTAATATTAAAAAAAATAAAGTATTTTTAGGTATGATCACATTTATATTTTTAACTCAAATATATTTAATATATCATGGGGGAGATCTATTTAGAACTTATGGATTAACTGCTAGAGAATTTATTATTGTACTATTACTAGCCATTAGTGTTATTCCTTTTGATTTTATAAGAAAAATTATAACTAAAAAAAAGAACAAGTCCATAACTATTTAAGACTTGTAATCTTCAATAAATGTTTTACTTTTATGAGGCTCATCAAATAATAGATCATTATAATTTTGTTGCCTTAAAGCCTCATAAGTAACAATTGCGACCGTATTTGATAAATTAAGAGCCCTTACATTATCTGTCATAGGTATTCTTAAGCAATTATCTAAATGCGGTTTTAGTATTTCTCGTGGTATTCCTGTTGATTCTTTTCCAAATATAAAGTAAATATTTTCATCTTTATTAGAATAATCAAAACTAGTGTGTGGTTTATGTCCGTATCTAGTTAAATAATAAAAAGTGCCATTATTTTTACTATAAAAATCATCTATATTTTCATAAACTTGATAGTTACATTTATCAATGTAATTAACGCCACTTCTTCTTACATACTTTTCTTCTAAAGAAAATCCAAGTGGCTTTATTAAATGTAATTTAGAATTAGTGGCGACACATGTTCGCATAATATTTCCTGTATTCATAGGAATTTCTGGCTCAAATAAAACAATATTAATCATAATTTATTCCTTTTAAAAATAGCCTAACTGGCTATTTTATTATATCCTTCTTCTTTTAATAATTTTAGAAACTTATCAATAAATTTATCTTCATTTTTATCATATATAATTGTGTGCTTTTTATCTTTAAAATAAATAATTGTTGGAACGTTTTCTACTAAGTTTTCTTTAATATTTAAGCTTTTATTTAAGTTACTTTTATAATCAGTATTTAAAGCACTTGTAATATCTATATAATAGAAAATATCTTTTAAATAATGTTCTTTAATAATTGGCTCTAACTTTTTTTCTAAGTTATACACAGATTCATTATTTCGATAACCAATATATACAAAGTAATTATCCGCAGTTTCTTGTAACACTTGATTGATTTCTGATATTTCTGTAATTTCTAAGTTTACAGTATTAGTTTTTACTAAATAGCTTTCTCGATACTTTTCAATGTTTTTAACTTCATACCACTTAAATAGGTATAGTATAATTATGATTACGCAAATGAAAATAAAGGCTACTATATAGTAATTTTTAAGAGGTATACTTCTTTCAAATTCTTTTTTCTTAGGCATTTAAATCATATCCTTTCATTTATTATTCTAGCAAAATAAGAAAAATTTGTAAATAATGATTGCAAGTTTTATTTACAAACATATATTAATTATATGAAAAAATATTGTAAATTTTTAAATAAAAAAATATTGATTGTTAATAAAAAATACGGTTTAGGTTTTTTATATCGAAAGCAATCTCTTAATAAAGAATTAATAGATAATTTTAAAAAAATGCAAAAGGATGCTTTAAAGTATAATATAAACTTATTTATTGATAGTGGCCTAAGAAGTTATTCTTATCAAAAGAAACTTTATAATAGCTATAAAAAAATTGATAAAGAAAAAGCAGATACATATGTAGCGCGTCCCGGGCACTCGGAACATCAAACAGGTTTAGCAATTGATATAGTTTCATCCGAAAGTAAGGATATTAAAAAGTTTAAAAAAGAATTCAATTATTTACATCATTTTGCTTATAAATATGGTTTTATTTTAAGATATCCCGATAAAAAGATGAATATAACTAAATATAAATATGAACCATGGCATTATCGTTATGTAGGAAAAGAACTAGCAACTATTTTATATAACAAGGGAGTTTGGATTACGTTAGAAGAGTTTTTTTCTTTACAAAGTTAGACTAAATATCTAGCTTTTTTATTTTTTTCATAGTATAATTTACATTGAATAATAAATATAGGAGTAAAGTATGAAAAAAATAAAAACTACAACACTTGTAATACTTCTAGCTGTTTTAGCATTTGTTATGTTTAGTAATAATGTATTTGCTGATTGTGCTACAAATCCAAATGATTGCTTACCTGAGACATTTTGTGATAAGGCCGGAGTATTAAAATCTTTCCAAATTGTAGGAATATGTTTACAAATTTTAAAAATATTAATTCCAATAATACTTATAGTTTTCGGAAGCGTAGAGTTAGGAAAAGCTATTATATCTAATGATGAAAAGGCTATAAAATTAGCTACATCATCTCTTGTAAAAAAAGCAATAGCTGGAGTAGTAGTCTTTTTTATACCGACCATTCTTGCCTTTGTAATAAATCTTGTTGGAAATTCAAATAAATTAAATGATTTTAAGAAGTGTACTGATTGTTTGAAAAATAATAATAGTTGTCAAGCAAATACTATGTTTAATACGAAGTAGAGGTGGAGTTATGAAAAGCAAGTTAATAATCGTTTTGATGTGTTTAATAACACTTTTTGCATCATGCGTAACAGCTCCGGTTGCTTATGCAAGACAAGTAGAAGGAACAACCACAAAAAGTTCCAGTTCTAATAAACCAAAAGAAAGTTGTGAGGGATTTTTGGGTGATCCTAAAGTTAAAGCAACACCAGCATATTATTTAACATTTGTTTTAAAATTAATGAGATATGCTGCTGTTTTATTTGTATTAATATTTTCTACAATTGATTTTGTCAAAGCAACTGTTACTCAAGATAAGGACGCTTTAAAAAAAGCAACTGTTACTAGTGCGAAAAGACTAATAATTGCAATTGTTATATTCTTCTTACCAACCTTAATAAACTTTATAATGAAAATCATCGGTGGATATAACACTTGTGGAATAAATTAAGGAAGGTGTTGATGTTATGTTAGCGGTTATATCAGCGATTATATCATGGAAGGATATACAACAGGGCTTTTATGGAGCGCTTTTAACAATAGACTCTGTTTTCTATTCAGCTATTCAATATCTTTATGACGTTTTTATAATGTTAACGAAGATAAAACTAATGGATGGGACCGAAGCTACTCAAATAATTCAAAGAGTGTATGTTTTAATTGGTGTGGTTATGCTATTCTTACTATCATATTCTCTTTTAAAATCGATAGTTAATCCCGATAATAAGAGTATTGAAAGTTCAGGAAAAGTAATTTTTAATATTATCAAAGCAATTGTTTTAGTAGCGTTTGTTCCAACACTTTTTGATTTTGCATTTGATGTTCAATATGCAGTGTTAAATCAAGATACGATCGGAAAATTAATATCCGGAAGTGCAACAGATTCAACATCTGGAAATAGTGTTATAAAAGAAGGCGGAATTAATATGGCAATGGATATATTGCAAGCCTTCATTGTTCCAACTGGGACGAATGATAATGGTGAAGATATCACAGACGAGCTTTATAATAATGGAAATTGCCCAGGAGATTTGAATTCTTGCGAGGGATATCGTAATTTAGAGTATTCCTCTGATGGATTATTTGCAAATGATGGAAAAGAAAACAAGTTCGGAGAGTTTTGGAACTACGTTAAAAAAAATAAAAATTTATTTATAATATCAGATATTGCTCCAGAACTTGCAGGAGACCACCCTAGATTAAAACATATGTTTTTATTATCGACAATTGCAGCAGGTTGCGTTTTGGTTCTTTTAGCAAGATACGGACTATCATTAGGATTAAGACTTGTTAAGTTGGCTTTCTATGAGCTTATCGCACCATTACCAATTTTGGCAAGCATTCTTCCTCAAAAAAAAGATATGCTAAATAAATGGGTCTCGGCGACTCTTAAAACTTATGCTGAAGTCTTCATAAGAATTGCAATTTTGTACTTATCTGTATATTTAATTGGCCTTGCAGGTGGAAAAATTACTACTGCGGTATATCAAACAGGAGCAAGTGCTACAGTAGCATTCTTAGCACGAGCAATTGTAATATTAGGTATGGTAACTTTCTTAAAGAAAGCGCCAGAGCTAATTAGTGAAGCTACTGGTATAAATACTGATGGCATGTCACTAGGCATAAAAGATCAATTAAAACAAGGCGGATTTTTTACTGCTGCGAGTGCTGTAGCTGGAGCTGGTACGGGATTAGTACGTAATGCATCTTCAAAATGGAAGGGTGCAATAAAAAACAACAAAGGAAAGGGTGCCAAGGGATTTGCTAATGCTGTAAAACAAATTGGAAGAGGCGTTCCAGGCATTATAGCTGGCGGTTTATCCGGAGGCTTTAACTCTTATAGATCTGGTGGACGTGATGCAGGCTCTTTTTCTGAAGCTATGAAAAGTGGCGTAGAAGGCGGTGGCATCGCTGTTGCAAACAGGGAGGCTAGACAAGCACGTAAAGAAAGATATAAGAGTAACAATAAGAATGCATTTACTGGTAGATTATCAGATGCTAAAGACAGTATTGCTAATTGGGCAACCGGTGGAGGACTTGAAGGATTTGAGGCTCAAGAGAAATTTGCAGCTAGCATTGGCGAAAAAATGGATTCTATTGATGATTCAATTGCTAAGGTTTATAGCAGAAATGAAAACAACGGCAATATTCAAAAAACTTTGTTTGATGAAAAGAGAAAAGCAGTTCAACAAGAACTTGCTAAGCATAGCAATTACAATGGAGGCAAGATAAAGGTTAAGAATATTTGGGGCAAAGAAATCGAAATTGACAATGCTGCAGACTATAGTGCATGGCAGAAATCTTTAACAGATTTCAGCAGAAATGCAACAGCAATGTCGGAAACAGCAATGCAAACCTTTGTTACAAATTTTAAAGATAAAGGATTTACAGGTCCAAAAACTATAACAGACTTATATGGACAAACACATCAGATTAACACTGAACAAGAATATTATAATATGGCATCTATGTTAACGGATCAAGCGGATACCATTAAACGTGAATCTAAAAACTTGATGAAAACTGTTACATGCGTTAGTGCTAATGATCCTGATAAGAATAATAAGGAAACAATATTAAAGTCTATGAATGTACAAGCATCTGGGGAAGATCAAAGACTTATCCAACAAGCAAACACAGATTACGAAACTGTTGGCAAGATTGTTTCTGAAAGTAGATCTATGGCTGATTCTATGAATGGTGGCACAGTTACGATATCAGATTACGATTCCGCGGATTCATTTAATAAAAAATTACGTTCTGCAACAGTTGAAATTAAAGCTAAAAAAGCTGAAATTGAGAGACAGAGAGCTGCTCGTGAGGCAAGCAAGCCAAAAAATAAAAGCAACGATAAATAATTAGAGGAGGAATAAAAAGTGGAAGGAAATACTTATTTAGTACCAGCAAATGCTAAAAAGTCAACTTTGATACTAGGATTTTTTACACCCCTTGACTTAATAATTTTTGGAATAGGAGTTGCATTTACATTAGTAATGTTGTTGGTTATTCAATCAACATCATTCAAAACGTTAGTGTTAATAGTGCTACCGGCACTTACTAGTGCTACACTAGTGTTGCCGGTGCCTTATTACCATAATGTGTTGCAATTACTAATAAATATATTTAATTTTTTCTTTAGTCAAAGAAAGTATAGATGGAAAGGTTGGTGTATACTAGATGACGAGCAAAAATAGTGGTGAAAAATTCACAGAAGATTGGATGCCAGTTAAACAAATTTTAAATGGAATGATTCAACTTGATAACGGTCTATTTGTTTCGGGAGTTAAAATTCAACCTCGTAACATATTTATTCTTGAGCCTGATGTACAATCTTCGGTAATCGACAATTTAAAAAACTTATATAATTCAATTGATTATGAATTCTGGCTTATTGTTGCTGATAGACCAGTTGATATTCATGTATATTTATCACAATTAGAATTGTTGTATAAAGAAACAAATAATCCAGCATCAAAGAAAATATTAATGCAAGATATGGAAAAAGCTAATATGTTTATGGGGCAAGAATATGGTGTTGTTGATACTGAGTACTTCATCATGTTTCAAGAAAAAAGAATTGAACTTGTTCAAAAAAAATTGCAAAATCTTATTAGCAATTTAGCTGCTTGTGGACTTAATAGTTCGCAAGTATCAAATACAGATCTTAGAATGCTTTTAGATAATTTCTTAAATGGAGGAAAGCAAACTAACTTTGGAACGGTGGTGCCTTTATGAAATTAAAAAGTGAAGTTGCTCCAAAAGGAATGGAGTTTAATTCAACTAAATTTAATATAAGTGGAAAGTACAGCACCATTTTAACAGCAGTTTCTTATCCTTCTGGAATTTATCCTGGATATTTATCTGATGTTAACTCTTTACCAGGGGTTAAAATGGTTATCAAACATATTCCAATGCGTTTTGATACAGTTCAAAAAATGCTTAATAAAGAGATTGCGGATTTGAAAGTTAGATATCAACAAGAAAAAGATAATACGATGCAAGAAAAAATTCGTCAAAACTATGAAACAATTGAGCAGTTTGTTTCCATGCTAGCTGCTACTCAGGCTCGTATTTTTGACTTTCAACTTCATTTAATGGTATCAGCAGATAGTGAAGAACAACTTGAATTTAGAACTATGCAAGTTAAAAGTTATTTTGAATCACTTGGTATTGGATTAGTAGCTTTAATGTTTGAACAAGAAAAAGTGTTAAAATCAATTATTCCAATATTTCCAAATCAAGATGTTGAAGAACGTATAGGTACTCCAATACCTTCAGTTACAATGGCTGCTATGTATCCTTTTATTTTTGATAGTGTAAAAGATAAAGGAAATTCAACACTTTTGGGAGTTGATTTCTCAGGAGGTGTTATTTTATTTAATCAGTTCTTATATCAAATTCAAAAAGAACATAATAGAAACAATGCCAATTTAATATTATTAGGTACATCTGGTAGTGGTAAATCTACAGCTGCTAAACTACTTTTAAGAAACCATATAAGAAATGGATATAAAGTTGTATGTATTGACCCTGAAGGTGAACTTGAAGGTCTTACAAGAATGGTTGGAGGAGACTTCCTTGACTTAGGTAAAGGTGGAAACTTCGGTATGATAAATCCACTTGAGGTAGTTGTTGATGCTGATGAATCAGAGATGGCCGAAGGACTAGGTTATACAGTTCTAACCAGAACTCTTCAACAATTAAAAGCTTTCATGAAGTATTATTCGCCAAGTATTGAAGATGACGTTTTAACAATGTTTAGTGAAGTTGTACAAGATACTTACAAAAGATACAAAATAGATTTCGATACGGATTTTTCAACATTTACATCCGAAGATTTTCCAACATTTGATGATGTATATGCTACAATAAAAGGTAGATTATTATCAATGACAGATGCCACTCATGAACGTGACATCATGGAAAGACTTGAACTTAAAGTTAGACCATTAGTTAAAGAATTGCGTTATTATTTTACTGGCCATACAACATTACAAATCAATAGTGATTTTATAGTGTTTAATATAAAAGAATTAATGAATAGTGACGAATCAATAAAAAATGCCTTGTTCTTTAATATCTTAAAGTATGCATGGGGATTATGTCTTGATACAGATGTTAATACTGTAATGATGGTTGATGAGGCACACGTTTTACTATCAAGCCATAATGAATTGGGTGCAGAGTTCTTAGCACAAATTCAAAGACGTAGTCGTAAATATAATACGGGAACTATTATAATAACTCAACAACCAACAGATTTTGCAGCACCTAATTTAATAATGCATGGTAAAGCAATATTTGATAATGCATCATACTATATGATAATGGGATTGAGAAAACAAGCCGTTGAAGATTTAGCTCAATTAATAGATTTAAATGAAAATGAAAAAGAAAGCATTAAAGGATATCAACAAGGCGAAGCATTATTCGTTTGTGGTGATAGAAGAATGCGTATTAATATAATTGTTACTCAAGATGAGCTTGATTCATTTGGATCTGGTGGTGGATATTAAGTGAACACTTAATGTTCACTTTTTTTATGTCGTTTATTGTAAAAAAATACTAATCATGTTATAATTTCAATATAAAATATGACTGGAGGTGTCACATGAACGAAGAAGAATTTGATGAAGAGCCGTTGTATGATGAGGAACCTTATCAAGATGAATCCGTAGAGAATTCAGACTCTTCAGGAGATGATAGTTCGTCAGGTGATGAATCTACGCAAGCTGAGCAACCTAAAAGTTTTGGCCAAGAAGAGTATGAAAGAACAAAAGGAAACAAAAATTATTACAAAGATAAGCAAGAAAAATTGAATACCGAGAAAAAAGATGCACAGCAAAAATATAAAGATGCTAAGAATGATGCAAAAAACGCTAAGCAAGAAAAACAAGATGCGAAGAAAAGTGGCGACAAAGACGCTTACAAAGCAAAAAAGAAAGATGCCAAAGAAGCCAAAAATAAAGCTAAAGATGCAAAGGCTGATGCTAAAGAGGCTAAAAGTAAAGCTCGCCGAAATAAACTTGATAATGCGAAGAGAAAGGCTTATGAAGCCACTCATCCAGTTGAGGCGTTAAAGGATCGTTTGCAGCAAAAATATGATCCAAGGGAAAGAATAAAAGAAAAAATAAGAAGGCAACAAGAAGCTATCAAGAAAAAAGTTCAAGAACAGATAAAAAAACAGGCTAAAAAAATAAAAGAACAGACTAAGAAAGTAACCGAAAAAGCAGCTCATGCGACTGCAGCAGTTGCTACTAAGGCTGCGAAAAAAACAGCAGCTGTTACAGAAAAAGCTGTTAGTGCAATAATAAAGTTTATAATAAAGCATCCTGGTTTAGCTATAGGTATTGGTATCGGATTGCTTGTTGCAGTAATGTCATTAGTTCTGTTTGTGGTCATAAATAGTGGTGCCGGTAACGCACCAAGTGGAAACGGTTCCAGTACTAGAGTTATGTATAATATTCCAGGAATAACAGATGATACTTCGGTTTCTTTAACAAGTGCTGATGGAACAACAGTCATAGAAGAAATGAGCATTGAAAAATATGTTTTAGGAGTTACTTACTATGAAATGGATGGAGTAGATAATGCGGAAGCATTTAAAGCCCATTCTTTGGTTGTTCGTTCATATATCTTATCTGGAGCATATAATCCTGGAACGGATGCCACTAATGGTCCAGTATTAGATAAAAGTGCTAATACTTTAAAAGTAAAGCAGAATAGTAATGGTAGAATTTATTGGGATGTTGAAAAAGATTTATATAGTTCATTAAATTCTTCTGGGGTGACAGTTTATTCACCGGAAGAATATGATACACAAAAAACTTTAGTAAAATCAGCACAAACAGCCGAGGATATAAAAAAGGCTAATCTATATATGAATTCAGTGATGGGAACTTATGCTTTAGATAGTGGAGGAAATGCTATAAGAATTGAGTATGATCCAAATGCTATTGCTAATTTAAAAAGTCTTGCTATTGCATATGCTGGAAGTGATAATGGTAGTTATACTGCATTGGTTATGAAAGCTAATCCTGAGGTAAGTAGTATAGGCAGTGGCGAAGTTTCAATGATTTATTATGGTGAAGTTGGCGAGTTCTCAAATTGGAAGCAAAAGAAAAAACTTGGTGCTCCATGGTGGGATGTAAGACTTGGCACATCATCAGGTACAGAAATTGATAAAATAGGTTGCCTAGTTACTTCAATATCTATGCAAATAGCATATAGTGGGATAGAAACTGGTAACATTACTAACTTCAATCCTGGAACATTTGCAAATGCATTAAGAAGTAAGGGTTGTCTAAGTGCTGGCGGAGCAATTAATAGTTATGATTGTATAACAAGTGTAATTCCCGGATTTGTGTTTGTACGTAAATATGCTTTGAATGGTAGTGATGCCGATCGAATTAATGATATACGTAGCTATGCAGAGCGTGGTTATTTTGTGGTACTTGAAGTAAGAAAAGCCTTTGGTGGTCAACACTGGGTTGCTCTCGATGTTCAAAATACAGCTGCTTCTAATTGGAGCGAACTATATATTTGGGATCCAGCAACAACTAAAGTTAGAATGAATGAAGGCTTTAATTATAAGCCTGGTACAATGGTAGTTTATAAAAAAGCAGAATAAAGGGTGATAAAATGAAAAAATATACAAATGTGATAATTATACTTTTAGTAGTGATGACATTATATACGATTATGGTCGTAGCAGTTTCTAAAAATGAAAATAAGAATAAGGATAAGGATAAAGATAGCCAAAACAATCCTACAAATCCAAATAATCCGAATAATCCGAATAATCCAAATGATCCTAATCAAGGTGGTAGTGACCCAAAAGAGGATAATAAATCAGTATCATATATAATTATGAGTCCAAATACTATTATTTCCTATAGCAATGGTAAATGGAGTGAGAAAAAAAATTATGATTATGTAAATAAACAATTTGATGTGTATGACGAAACTGGGAAACTAGGAAATTATCAATTACAAAAGTCAAACGATAAGTGGCATGTAAAAGATGCAAGTAATAATTTTATTGATTACACTGGAAATCTTTTTGCAATTACCGGAGATTATGAATACAATAACATCGATTATTTAAAAGAAGATTTAAAAGAAAGTGATGAGCAAAACATAAGAAGTTATTTAGATAGTAAGGGAATCACTTATGACTATAATGAAATATCTAAAACTAAAATAGTCATAGATATAAATAATGATGGGATAAGAGAAGATTTGTATGCTATTACAAATGCCTTTACAGATTCACCAGATCTGTTTAATAAAGTATTTAGTGTTGTATTTGTAAAAAGTATAAGTAATACTGCTTCTATTTATGAAAATATTATGGAAATTGAAAAATCTTATCAATCATGTGTTCCGTATATAAGCAATATAATTAGTATTAATAATGAAAAAAATGTAATTTTAGGTTGCACACATTTTAGTGATAATGGTACAGAACATATCGTTTATAAAATATTAGATAATAAATATATTTTACAATTAAAAACAAGCATTAATTCGATTTAATGCTTTCTTTAATTAATAACGTATAGTATAATTATTATGTTTGGAGGATCCATATGAAGTTTAAAATTGAATTAAAAGATTTAATAATGTTTGGTATATACGGCGGTGTACTACTTTATCTTTGTGCTATTGCTGTTTTAAACTTTTCTTCACTTACATCAACGGGTAGTTTTTATGGACTTTTGCCTTTTAAGGCCTTTATTATGCCATATTTACCAGTTACTATTGGGATGTTTGTTGTTACACTTATTATTGTATTTACAAGTGTTTCTTCTTATATTTTTAATAAAGATAAAAGCGGTGGATTTGGTATTTCTATAGGAGCAAAACAGGGTGATGGTTATTCAAGATGGGCTAAAACAAAAGAAATAAAAAATGGCACTGATGTAAAAAAAGTTGTAGTAGGTAAACCAGTAGATGCTGCAGGAGTACCTTTAATTAATAATGGTAAAGAAATATGGGTTGATAATGGTGAATACCATTCACTTATTATTGGTTCTTCTGGTAGTGGTAAAACTCAAACTATTGTAAAACCCCTTGTAAATTTATTAGCTCAAAATGGTGAAAGTATGATTATTACTGACCCTAAAGGTGAAATTTATAGGGGAAGTGCTAATTATTTAAGAAAATGTGGGTATAAGGTTATAGTACTTAATTTCCGTGATCCAGAGCATGGTAATTCATGGAATCCTTTAACTTTACCATATAAATATTTTAAAGAAGGAAATAGAGATAAATCTACGGAACTTTTAGATGACGTAGCTTTAAATATTTTGTACGATCCATCAGCAAAAAGTGATTCTGATTTCTGGGAAAAAAGTGCCGCAGACTATTTTTCAGGATTAGCTTTAGGTCTATTTATGGATGCTAAAGAAAAGGAAGTTAATTTAAATAGTATCAACTTAATGTCAACTGTTGGTGAAGAAAGATATGGCACAGGCAATTATATAAAAGAATACTTTCAATTAAAAGGTGAAGAATCTAGTGCATATATTTTTGCATCTAATACAATTAATGCTCCTAATGATACTAAGGGTGGTATTTTATCAACTTTTAGGCAAAAAATAAGATTGTTCTCAACTCGTGAGTCATTGAGTGAGATGCTTTCATTTAGTGATTTTGATATGCGTGATATAGGTAGAGAAAAGACAGCAGTGTTTATGGTTATCCATGATGAAAAGAAAACATATCACTCATTAATGACAATTTTTATTAAACAATGTTATGAAACTTTGATAGATGTTGCCCAAGAAAATGGTGGAAAACTAAAACAAAGAACAAACTTTATTCTAGATGAATTTGCAAACATGCCACCACTAAAAGATGTAGATTCAATGGTTTCTGCAGCGAGAAGCCGTGACATACGTTTTACGTTTATTATTCAAAACTTTGCCCAGTTAAATGATGTGTATGGTAAAGAAGTTGCTGAGATAATAAAAGGTAACTGTGGTAATTTAATTTATTTGATTAGTACTGAAATGGCTGCATTGGAAGAAATAAGTAAAATGTGTGGTGAAGTTAAATCAAGCGAAAAAGATAAAACAGCTTCAACCCCATTAATTACAGTTTCTGACTTGCAAAAATTAAAATTATTCGAAGCCATTATAATTCGCCTAAGAACTAATCCTTTTAGAACAAAATTAGAACCGGACTTTAAGATGCATTGGGGAATTGAAAAATCTACAGCAGATTTTCCAACTAGAGAAAAAAATGAACTTGAGTTATTTGATCTAAAAAATTATGTAACGGAAGAAAAAAAGAAAATAATGCTTGAAAAGAGCAATAATGCGGATGGCTTTCAAATGTATCCTAATGGAATGGGGCCAAATCCTTTTATGCAAGGAAATCCTTTCATGAATAATCCAGGAATGATGAATAGACCAGCAATGCCAATGAATACGGGATTACCAGTATTTAATCAAAATCCATTTAGAGAAGAAAAAGCTAATCCATCTGGTATAGATATAGATGCCATGATGAGAGATATCGACAAAAAGATTAAAGAGCTAGAAGAGGAAGAAGAAAGAGAAAAAGCTAAAGATAATAATATTGAAACACCACCATCAAATACTAATGTAGAAAAAAATCTACAACCGGAAAAAAGAATTGAACCGGAAAAAGAAGAAGTATTGGATGTACCTAATAAGGTTGATAAACCGGTTGTTAAAGTAGATAATGATAGTGTTGTTGTTAATGAAAACGTTATTACTGATGATGAATTCTTTGATGACTTCTTTGGAGATTAGATTATATATCTAATCTTTTTCATTATCTGCTAATTTATTTTTTACATATTATATTATGGTGTTATATATGAAAAGAATTAATATTAATATGTATAATAAAAGTATGGGAACTTTAATAGATATTCAAGATCCAGAAAGTTTTATGGAATATCATCATCCGGATGCCATAAATATTTATGCGGATAGACTTTTATATAACCATAAAAAGTTCCTAGAAAAAAATAAACCGTATTTCATAGTATGTCGAAAAGGAAATAAAAGTAGAAAAGTGGCAAATTTATTAGAATTTTATGGATATGATGTAACCCAAGTGTCATATGATATAGATTGACGTGTATTTTTTTAAAAAAAGTATTATAATAATATTGTGATTTGATATGGAAATATTTAGTAAAATAAATGATTTTATAGATTATTTGATTGCAGCAATTGGAGTGTGGGGCCCATTTTTAGGGTGTTTTTTAATTATTATTGAATCAATTGTGCCCATTTTGCCACTTTTTACATTTATAACTTTAAATTTCTTGGCTTTTGGTAAAGTTCTTGGCTTTATTATTTCTTGGGTTTGTACAATTCTTGGATGTTTGATGTCGTTTTTTATGTTTAAGAAAGGATTTAAAAATATTTTTGAGAGGCATTTACGAAATAAAAAGTCAGTTGATAGCTTAATGAAAATAATGGACACAATAAAATTTGAAAATTTGGTAACATTGATAGCTATTCCCTTTACGCCAGCGTTTGCCATTAATATCGCTGCCGGGTTATCAAATATGCCCTTTAAAAAATATTTTAAAGCTCTTTTAATAGGGAAAATATTTTTAGTATATTTCTGGGGATTTGTTGGAACAAGCCTTGTTGAAAGTTTAAAAAATCCTATGGCCTTTGTAAAGGTTGTTATTATAACTATTTCGGCGTATGCAATAAGTAAAATAGTAAGCAAAAAATTAAAGATAGATGAGAGGTAAAGTATGGAATATGTAGTAATTGGATTATTAATATTGGTAATTATTCTTTTAATAGTTTTACTAACAAGAAAAAAAGATGATTCCGCAATGACTGAAAGATTGGGTAGATTTGAAACAAATATCACCAAAGAAATAGGAGACTTTAAATTAAATTTCTCTAGTGATTTGCGAAAAGATTTTGACAATTTAAACGAAAAAATTGATTACCGTTTAAATAGAATAAATGACAGAGTTACTGAAAGATTAGATCAAAATTTTGAAAAAACTAATAAGACATTCTCTAATGTTTTAGAAAGATTATCAAAAATAGATGAAGCTCAAAAAAAGATTGATGGTATAGGCGCAGAAATAGTATCTCTTCAAGGAGTGTTAACCGATAAAAAAACACGAGGTATTTTTGGTGAAGTAAATTTGACATATATTTTAAACAATGTTTTTGGCGATGAACGAAGTAATGTGTATGCTCTTCAAAAAAAATTAAGCAATGGTTTTATAGCTGACGCTATATTATATGCCCCAGCACCGCTTGGAACAATTGCTATAGATAGTAAATTTCCTTTAGAAAATTATCAAAGAATGACTGATAAAAATTTAACACGAGAAGAAAGAGAAACCGCTAGTAAAGCTTTTACATTGGATTTTAAAAAACATATTAATGCCATTAGCACTAAATATATTATTCCCGGTGAAACAAGTAATGAGGCCATTATGTTTTTACCAGCCGAAGCTATTTTTGCTGAAGTTAATGCATATCATCCTGATCTATTAAAAGAAGCTTATAACAAAAAGGTATGGATTACATCTCCAACAACTTTATTATCTACTTTATCAATCATAAGTATGATTTTAAAAAATATGGAAAGAGATAAATATGCAAAAATAATCCATGAAGAGCTTAACAAATTGAGCTTTGAATTTGAACGCTATCGTGATAGATGGGATAAATTATCGCGTAATATTGATACAGTAAGCAAGAGTGTTAAAGATTTACATATAACTAGTGAAAAAATCACTAAAAGATTTGATTCAATAAATAAAGTTGATATGAAAACTCTACAGAATACTGAATTGAAATTACAAGATGAGGAAGAAAGTGTTTTAGAATAACACTTTTTTATTGTGTAAAAAATGTGTCATATTAAGGATTATTTAAAAAAGTAATAATAAATAATGGTATATTTATAATAGGTGATAAAATGAAAAAGGAAGTAAAAATATATCCTAATGCTAAAGTAACTAAAATAGTGACTTCTAAAGAAGATGGATTTGTAGAAGACTATTCTCATATGGACAATCAATATCGTTTATTTAAGGGGAAAAGTATTAATTACCATATCGAGATATCAGATCCTAAAATAGTAAGGATAGCCGCGGTCATATCGGCTATATTAATTTTAATACCAGCTATTATATTATTCATTTATAAATTTAGAATAATAGCGATTTTTCTTCTTGCTGTTGATATTACTCTTATAGTTGATACATTTCAAAAAACAAGTAAAAAAAATAATAATAATACTTTAAAAAAATAAAATAATGATATATACTGAAGGTGGGATAGTTTTTAATGCATATAATTGATATTATTGTAAAAAAAAGAAACAAACTTGCTCTTTCTAAAGAGGAAATATTTTTTGTAGTAAATGGTTATACAAATAAAGAGATACCTGATTATCAGATGTCATCTTTATTAATGGCAATTTTTTTAAACGGAATGAATGATGAAGAGACTTTTTATTTAACGGAGGCCATGCTAGAAAGTGGAGATAAATTATCATATCCTAAAGAGTTAGGAGTTATAGTAGATAAACACTCTACTGGAGGTATAGGCGATAAAACAACCCTTATTATTGCTCCCATTGTAGCATCTCTTGGTCTAAAGATGGCTAAGATGAGCGGTAAGGGTTTAGGATTTACTGGTGGCACCATAGATAAACTACAATCTATAGACAACTTCAAAGTATCTTTAACAGATGAAGAGTTTAATAAAAACTTAAAAGATGTAGGAGCTGTTTTAATTTATCAAAAAGGCAACTTAACACCCGCCGATAAAATGATGTACGCCCTAAGAGATGTTACTGGTACCGTTGAAAGTATTCCGCTAATTGCTTCAAGTATTATGTCTAAAAAACTTGCAGCTGGTGCTGATGTCATTGTTTTAGACGTTAAAGTTGGTACAGGAGCTTTTATGAAAAATATTAGTGATGCTAAAAAATTAGCTGAATTAATGGTTAAAATAGGTAAACACTTTAACCGAAAAGTAGTGGCGTTACTTACTAATATGGATGCACCATTAGGAAATAATATAGGTAATAAACTTGAAGTACAAGAAGCTCTTAGTATATTAAATGGTGAGGAAGAAAATGACTTAAGTAAGTTATCAATTGAACTTGCCAGTTATATTGTAAGCCTGGCCAAAAAGATAGAAATTGATGAAGCAAGCAAGCTAGTTAAAGAAGTTATTAAAAACAAGAAAGCTTTCTTAAAATTAAAAGAAATAATCATAAATCAAGGTGGTATATACGAAAGCATTTTAACGAATGACGTTAAAGATAAAGTTGATGTCTTATCAGTTAGTGATGGATATATAAAAAATATTGATGCTGAAAAAATTGGCCGAGCATCTATGTTACTTGGATCAGGTAGGGAAACCTTAGATGATAAAATTGATTATGAAGTGGGAATAGTTTTAAATAAACATAAAGGTGAATATGTAAGTAAAGGTGAATCTTTGTTGACAATGTATGTTAATAAAGATTATAGCAGCGATATTATATCTTTAATATTAAAAGCATATACTTTTAGTGTTGATACAGTAAAAAAAGACGATTTAATTTTAGGAGTAATAAAATAATTATGGATAACATTGAAGTATTAATAAGCCAAGAAGAATTAGAAGAAAAAACAACACAACTTGCCAGAATAATTACTGAAGAATATCAAAATGAAGATTTAGTATTAATTTGTATACTAAAAGGAGCAGTCTATTTTGCCATAGATTTATCAAGAAAAATCGAAAACCAAAACCTTATCCTAGACTTTATGAAAGTTGGAAGCTATGGAGAAGAAACAGTTAGTAGCGGTCAAATAGATTTAAAATATGATTTATCCAATAGTGTTGAGGGTAAAAATGTAATAATTGTTGAGGATATTATAGACACAGGATATACACTAGAATATTTAAAAAATTATTTAGCTTTAAAGAAACCAAAATCTATAAAAATTTGTGTTTTATTAGATAAAGAAGCTCGTCGTAAAGTAAATATCAGTCCGGATTATTATGGCTTTAAGATACCTGATGAGTTTGTAGTGGGGTACGGTTTAGACTATAAAGATAAATATCGTAATTTACCATATGTAGGTTACGTTAGAAAAAGAACAAAGTAATAAAAAAATTCATTAAGTATATTTTTATAAAACTTTTAAAAAATAAGTAAAATGTTATTGACAAATTAATAGTTTTTCTATATACTTAATGAGTAATGCCTGATTAGCTCAGTCGGTAGAGCGCACGGCTGTTAACCGTTAGGTCGTAGGTTCGAGTCCTACATCAGGCGCCATTTAGAAATTAACTACTTAATAAAGTAGTTTTTTTTTTGCTTTAGACATGGTATAATTTTTAAGAAAAGGGTGATTGTATGAATGAGGAATTTTTAGATACTTCTACAATAAGTATGCTTGAAAGATATGGAGAAAACTTAACAAAGAAAGAATATATAACAGATCCTGCTATAGCAAGAGATGATGAAATAAAGCAATGTATATTGACACTTTTAACACCTGAAAAAAGTGCTTTATTAGTTGGTAAACCTGGTATAGGTAAAACTGCTATTGTTGAGGGATTAGCTTATCGTATTAAAAACGGAATGGTACCTAATGCTTTAAATGGGTGGGAAGTTATAAAAATAAATATTACAAGCTTAATGGGTACTGAATCAGTTGAAAATAGGACTGAAAATAAAATGGAATTACTAATGAAAGAACTTCAAAATAGAAAGAATACAATCCTATTTATTGATGAAACACATTTATTGGTTAGCAAAAGTGGAGGCATTGACTTTGCTAATATGTTAAAAACAGGTTTGGATCGTGGTAGTATTAAAATGATCGGTGCCACAACTACTGAAGAATATGAGCAATATATTTTAAGAGATAGAGCATTTTTAAGAAGATTCCAAAAAATAGAAGTTTTAGAAGCTGATAAACCTACGGTTGTTAAAATATTAATGGGAACTTTACCTAAATTTGAAAAGCAAATTGGAGTAAAGATTAATTATACAGATTTCATAAAAGAAAAAATAATGTCGTTTATTGTCGAAATGACTGATGAGTATAAAAGGGTTTATGAGGTAGCAAGTAGATATCCTGATATATGTTTAACAATTGTTGCTAACGCTTTTACATATGCCTTATATGATAACTCTGATGTTGTAACTATTAAACATTTCTTTAAAGCAGTATGTAATGCTAAGAATATTTATGAAGATGCTAAGAAAAAAGAAATTGAAAGATTTAAAGTAATATTTGCAGATCTTTTAAAAAACGAAAATGTTAATCTTCAAGATACAAATTAAAAAAAGGAGTAGTTTATTATTGATATTTTGATAATTATTTGATAAACTATTCTCACATGGCGGAATTGGTGAAGTGGTTAACACGGCAGATTGTGGCTCTGTTATGCAAGGGTTCGACTCCCTTATTTCGCCCCATTAAAAAATTAACTAATCTATTATTAGATTAGTTTTTTTGTATAAGATGCATTTATTATCGATCAAACAAATTCAGTTGAATTCGTATTGACTTTCATGAATTTCAATGTATAATAGTACTCATAAACAAATTATAATATAAAATATTCATAACGAGAAATATAAGGGCTAGTAGAGACTTATTAATATTTAATAAGGATACTATGCTCTTTTTTGATATTTGGAAAGGAATAAATTATGGCCGAAAAAGATAGAAAAGTTTTTTTTAATAATTTAGAAGAACATTCAAAAATAAAGTTAAAGGTACTAACAGAATATATTAAAACTTGGATGAGAAAAGTAGTTTTAAATCCATATGGTAAAGGTAATTGCTTAGTTGTAGATACATTTGCGGGAACTGGTATATATGATGATGGAAATTATGGCTCACCAATAATTATAATAAAAGAAGCATTGGATTTTATTGAACAAGCAAAAAAACATCCAAACATGAAAGTAAAAACGATTAATTTAATTTTTATAGAATCTGATATTAATAATTATAAATTATTAAAGCAAAATATTGAAAAATATGTTAATACAAATATTGTCGAACATAAATTTAATAGTATCAATGAACATCTGAATATTGCAATCTCAAATTCAACACACGAAAAATTTATAAAAAATTTATTGTCAAAAGTAGATAATATGATACCAGCATTCTTTTTTATAGACCCATTTAAATTTTCAGTTCCATTTGAATTAAATAAGGGCTTACTAGAAAAATACAATAATGTAGAATTATTATTTAATTTAATTACTGAAGAATTATCAAGATTTTTTGAGGTTGATAAAACAAATCAGTCATTAAAAACTCTTTATGGAATAGAAGATACTTCTATGATAAAAAGCAAAATTAAAGACAAAAATGGGAAAAAAAGGATTAATGTTATTACCAACTTTTATAAAAAAAGATTGCTGGAAGTTGGCGCGTTATATACTCTAAATTTTGATATTCAAAGGGAAACGGGACATTATAAAATGAGTTTGATTTATGCCACAAAAAATATTAAAGGCTTTGATACGATGAAAGATGTATTAAATAAGTTATCTTCAGAAGAAACGTCTGATTTTGAATATTTAGTTGATAAAAGTGGCGGTCAAATGCGTTTAGATCTTTATCCTAAAGAAGAAAAAATTATAGAAGAATTAGCAGATTATATTTATAAAATATATAATGGGAAGCGAATTAAATCAAGTGTGATAAAAAATGAGGTAGAGAAACATCCTTATATTCCATCTAGTTATTATAATAAAGCCATGAAATTATTAAAGGATGGTAATAAAATAATTTCTGTAATTAAACCGACTGGAGAAAATGCTAGAAAAGGAAGTTTTCCTAAAGAAAGTTATATTACATTTATTTGTTCAATATCAGAAGAAACTATGATATAATCGTATTGTATTATAAAGGAGGTTAAAAAATGATATGTAATAAGTCTATAGAAAGAAAATCTCTTTTATATAAAACTGGAGTTGAATATGGTGACTATACAATAAATCATGTTCAAGGCTGTTCGCATGGGTGTAAGTATCCTTGCTATGCTTCTATGTTAGCCAAAAGATTTGGTACTGTAAAAACATATGAAGAATGGATTTGCCCGGTTATAGTTTCAAATACAATGGAATTGCTAAAAAAAGAACTGCCAAAATTAAGAAATAAAATAAAAAGTGTACATTTATGTTTTACCACAGATCCATTTATGTATGGATATGAAGATATATGCAATTTATCAATTGAGGCAATTAAACTTATCAATAGTTATGATTTGCCTTGTACTGCTTTAACTAAAGGCGTTTTACCAATCGAATTAGCAGAGCTAAGTAAAGAAAATAGTTATGGCATAACTTTAATTTCCTTAAATGAGAAATTTAGAGAAAAAATGGAACCAGGTTCGGCACCTTATTTAGATAGAATAGAGAGTTTAAAGAAACTACACGATAAAGGGTGTAAAACTTGGGTTAGTATTGAACCTTATCCAACACCAAATATTATAGATCAAAATTTTGAAGAAATACTAAACTCCATTTCTTTTGTAGATAAAATTATATTCGGCAGACTTCATTATAATAAACTTGTTAGTCAATATAAAAGTTATAAAGAGTATTATAATAAACTAGCAGATCAAGTCGTCAAATTTTGTGAAGAAAGAAATATTGAATACCATATAAAAGAAAAAACTGTAACTAAAATGCAAAGTGCATAAATAACTAAAAAAATGCTAATCTATTATTAGATTAGTTTTTTTGTATGTAAATGTATTACTTATAAGTTGTTATCTTTTAAAGCATTATTTATTAAAATCGTTATTTGTTTTTGGTAATTTATTTTTTCATATTCTAACAGTTTGGGAAACATACTTATCTTTGTAAATCCTGGTATAGTATTAATTTCATTTATATATATTTTTCCACTAGATTCTTCATAAAAGAAGTCAACCCTTGCAAATCCTGTACATTCGCAAAATTTATAGGCTAACTTAGCATAGTCTTTCATTTTGGCAATTATATTATTAGGAATATTGGCAGGTATTATTGTTTTAGATTCACTGTTATTGTATTTAGCATCAAAGTCATAATAATCATTTGCTGAAATTATTTCTCCTGGAGTAGAAATTATTAGCTTATGATTATTTTCTAAAATTGCTATTTCTATTTCTTTTGCATTAATAAATTTTTCAATGATTATTTTTTTATCAAATTTTTTCGCATATTTAATGGCATTATCTAATTCATTTTTATTTTTCACTTTTTTAATGCCAATTGATGAGCCTTCTCGAGAAGGTTTTACAATAATTGGATAATATAATGATTTTTTTACTTTTTTGTTAATCTTATCGCTAAATGCTATATAAGGAACAACAGGTATATTATTTTTTTTCATTAAAGATTTAAAAATTACTTTATCCATGCATATCGCACTTGAAAGTGTTTTCGATCCTACAAACGGTATTTTTAAACTTTCAAATAGCCCTTGAAGTCTACCATCTTCACCAAAGTTACCATGTATAATGGGAAAAATCACGTCAAACTGCTTTAAATATTCACTTATGTTATCGATTTTATATTTATTTTTATAAATCCAACTACCATCTTTTAAAAAGTCTAAACTATCATTATATAAATACCAGTCACCTTTATTATCTATTCCAACTAAGGTGTAGGAAAATTTACTTTCGTCGATATTTTCAATGATACTTTTTAATGAATTACAAGATACTATGTGCTCGTGTGATCTTCCTCCAAATAAAAATAAAACTTTTTTCATAACTTCACCTAATTAAATATATTATTAATTGTTAAAAATATGTGATATTATAAAAAAGAGGTGTTTTATGAAAGAATTAATTTATAATTATGATTTTTTATCTGAAAAAGATATAACTGAAGTTGTTTCAAGAGCCAAGGCAATTATTATAAATGATGATTTTCTATACTATGGGAATCAAAATGGAGTTTTGCAATTTATTGGAGGACATAAAAAAGAAAATGAAAAGAATAAAATTATAGCTAGAGATATGATTTTAGTCTTAGATGAATATTTTTCGCGTTATCATGAGGATTAAATGGCAAAAATAGAATTATTATCCCCTGCGGGAGATTTAGAAACTTTAAAAAGAGCAATCGATGCTAAATGCGATGCCGTTTATATAGCCGGATATCAATATGGAGCTAGGAAGTATGCTAAAAACTTTTCGATGGAAGAATTAGATGAAGCCGTAAAATATGCCCATCTTTATAACGTATTAGTATATGTTACAGTAAATACTATAATATTTGAAAGTGAAATAAGAGACTTTATAGATTATATAGATCATCTTATGTTAATTGGTGTTGACGCTTTAATTATGCAAGATCTTGGTATGATTAATTTGGTTTTAAGAAGATATCCTAATGCAGTTATTCACGCTTCAACTCAAGCACATAATCATAATAAAGAAGGACTACAATATTTAAAAGATTTGGGAGTAAAAAGAGTAGTTCTTGATCGTGAATTAAGTCTTAATGAAATTAAAGATATAGATGTTTCTATAGAAAAAGAAGTATTCATTCATGGAGCATTATGTGTTTCATATTCAGGAGAATGTTTAATGTCTGCTCTTTCACTTTCGAGAAGTGGCAATAGAGGGGAATGTGCAGGCCTTTGCCGTCTTCCTTATAATTTATATAAAAATGATAAATCGTTAAATTTAAAAGAAAAATATTTGCTTAGTTTAAAGGAACTTAATACATCTAAATATATTGGTGACATTCTAAATAGTAATGTAGACTCCTTGAAAATAGAAGGACGCATGAAATCACCTTATTATGTAGAGTACATAACTAAAGTTTATAGAAGATTAATTGATGAATATGAAACCGGAAGAAAACCAGTAGTAACTCTAGAAGAAGAGAAGAATATGGCTTTATTATATAACCGTAAATTTACTAAAGGATTTATTAATTTAGAAGATAAAAAAGATATTGTAAACGGAATTAGCCAAAATCACCAAGGCATATATTTAGGAAAAGCTTATCCACATAAAGATAAAATAAAAATTATTTTGGAAGAAGATTTAGCCCAAAATGATGGAATAAGATTTGAAAACAATGAAGGAATGATTGTAAATTACTTATTTAGAAAAGATGGAAAATTAACTAATGAATTAAAAAAAGGCGAAGAAGCCTATGTATTAAATAAAGTTAATTTAAGAAAAGACGGATTTGTATTAAAAACTTTAGATACTAGGTTAGAAGAAAAAATCAAAAATATTCCTATACGCAAAATTCCCATTAAAATTAAGTGTGAATTTTTTATTGGAAAACCTCTTATAATTACTGTGGATGATTTTTCTTCTAAAATAACTATTGAAGGGTGTTTAGTACAGAGAGCTAAAACCGCTAGCCTAAGTGATGAAGTAATTATTGAAAAACTAAATAAAACCAGCAACACCCCATTTGTTGTATGTGATATTAAAATTAATAAAGATGAAAATATTTTCTTCCCAATGAAATTACTAAATGAAATGCGTCGAGATATATTAGCTTCTTTAAAAGAAAAAAGAGAAAATAATAAAAAAATTATTAAAAAAATTGATGAACCGGTTAAATATAAAAGTATGGCAATAACTCATGATATTTCCTTTTTAATAAGAAATGAGAGTCAGTTAAAGTATTTATTAAATAAAAATGTTTTAATATATACTGAGGATGCTTTATTATATGCTAAATATAAGAGTTATGATAACGTTTATTTAAAAACTAGTCGGGTAAATAATAAAGTAAAATCTTTAAAAAATGAACGTATTTTAGCAACTGAACTAGGCGGAGCCATTTCTTATGCAAAAGATAATGATACTTTTACAGATATTTACTTAAACATCACAAACAGTTATGCCATAAAAATATTAAGCTTAGAGAATATAAAGAAAATAGCTTTGTCTATTGAAATACCTAATGATGATTTAATAAAACTCATGAGTGAGATTAAAGATATGTTTAATGTAGAAATGTATGTATATGGTAGACCAGAAGTTATGATAATGAAATATTGTTTATTAAATAAGTATGTTAATAAAGAAAAAGTGTGTCATCTTTGCAATGATAAATATTACATTATGGGTGATAACAAGAAAAAATATCCTTTAGTTTCTCAAAATTGTTACTTAAAAATATTAAATAGTGAGAATATTAATTTATTGGATAAAATTAGTTTCTATAAAAGTATAGGTATTACAAATTTCCACGTTGATTTATATGATGAAGATACTTTGGAAATTGAAAACATTTTAAAAAAATTGACGAATAGTTAGCTAGTTAAACAATTGTAAATTATAAGTAAATAATATATAATTAAGTTGGTGATAATATGAAAAAGTTTTTGCTTTTGGCATTATTATTTTTACTTACTGGATGTGAAAGAGAACCATTTCGAGAAATAAAAACAATAAAAGAACCAGAAAAAACAACAGAAAAAGTTTCTTTGGAATATGTTGATGAAAACCCAATAAATATGGGATTATATACCAAAAAGAACAATACATATACATTATTAAAAAGTTATAATACTAACATATATCCAAATAAAGACATTAATACCTTTCAAATATTACCTAAAAATGATGAATTTATAACTTTTAAGGGACGCTATACAGATTATGTAAAAGGTACTTGGGATAATATAAATACAAATTATAAGATGGGAATAATTCTTACTATTCCCTTAAAAGATGGAACGGTGATAAATGAATACATTTATGATCCTTCCAATACTTTGAAAAATCAAAAGTATATTGGTGTCTATTTATATGATGCAGTTATTCATGCTAAAGACAAATGGTATAGTCACATAACTAATGAAGAATTCAATGAAAATACTATTATTACATCAGTTAAATTAACTGCTGGTAATTCAGAAGCTGATATAAATTATCCAATAAAATTATCAGTTTTTACTTATGATACTGATGATGATTTTTCTAAAGATGAATATCGTGGGCAAAGCATTTATACGTTACTAATAGACAAAACAAATAAATAATTTATTTCGTCAAATTTCTTCCTTTATAAATGTTAAATTTATTAAGGAGGATTTTTTTATGGATTACAAATTATTTATAAACATTGAATTATTTAATGATTTAGATGATATAGACGAATTTTTTTCAAAAATAAATAAGTTAGTTAATTTTAACGAAGTAGAAATATCATTATTTGGAGACGTATATTTATTATATTTATTAAACGTTCTAAGTGTTTTAAAGAAAATAAATATATATCAAAATATTCATTTTGGATTTCAGTATGCCCATAATTTTGTTTATAAACATGGCATAATAGAGAGTATGGATAACGAAATAATAAAAATATTAAGAAAAGATTTATTTTTAAGAGATATTCCAAAGATCGTATTTGTGGATCCATCTAGCTTAAAAGGGGAAATAATAAAAAAGAGTTTAAGTTATATTTCTCCGACATCGGATATAATAGTTTTTTCAAAAATCAATAAATTATCAGATTTTAATGTTGCATTAGAGACATATTTAGGAGAAAATATAAACAGAAAAAGAAATTAATTAAAAGGATGCGCAGTATCATGAATATAGAAAATTTAAATATGTCATTTGGTACCGAAGAAATATTTAATGATGTGTCAATTCATTTAGATAAGTATGACATGGTTGGAATAACTGGTGTGAATGGAGCTGGTAAATCAACTCTTTTTAATATTATTTTGAAAAAAATTGAACCAGAAAGTGGAAAAATATCTTTACCTAATAATACTCATGTTGGTTATTTGCCACAAGTTATAGTAGACGATCAAAGTATCAAAAAGAAAAATGTCTTTCTTTATTTACTTGAAGCTCGTCCCATAAAAAAATATCGTGATGAAATTGAAAAACTTTA
The DNA here is from genome assembly GCA_934101595.1 of uncultured Bacilli bacterium. GTDB lineage: Bacteria > Bacillota_I > Bacilli_A > RF39 > UBA660 > RGIG1752. The sequence continues at coordinate 179,502 of CAKORR010000001.1, read as the reverse complement.
CATTAAAGCGTCGAATGAAACTGATGATAAAAATTTGGCAATCATAATGAATAAGATTAATAAGCTTAATGATAAATTAGCATATTATGATGAATATGAGGCAGAGAGCATTTTATTAAAGTTAATTGATGGCATGAAAATACCCCTTGAAATTTTAGATCAAACAATGGAAACATTATCGGGAGGTCAAAAATCCAAAATTGCTTTTTTACGTTTATTATACCAAAAGCCAGAAATTCTTTTGTTAGATGAACCAACTAATCACTTAGATTTAGATACTAAAAATTTTATTATTGACTATTTAAAAAGTTATAGGGGATTAGTATTAGTTATATCTCATGACATTTCTTTTTTAGATGCTGTCACAAAAAGTACACTATACATTGATAAGTTGACACATAAAGCAATTTATAGTCCATTTAGTTATTCAAAATATTTAAAGATAAAAAAAGAAAATGATGCCTTTTTAGAAAAGAAAAAAGACATGCAAGATAAAGAAAGAGCAAGGCTTCAAAGAGTAGTTGATAAGTATTTGCATGGTAATGAAAAAAAAGCTAACATTGCTAAGGATCGTCTAAAAAAAATAGAAAAGTTAGATAAAGATAAAGTTGTTTTGGAGAAAACTTATAAAAAGACAAATTTCAAAATAAAAGTAACTACAAAATCGGGAATAATGCCTCTTAAGGTTACCGATTTAAAATTTGGCTATAGAAGTGATAAATTATTATATGACAATTTGAAGTTTTCTTTAAATAGAGGAGAAAAATTTTTAATTGTTGGTGAAAATGGAATTGGTAAATCAACTTTACTTAAACTTATAGTAGGGTTACTTAAACCCCTATCTGGAGAAATAGTATTGGGCCATAACGTTAAAATAGGATATTATGCTCAAGAACATGAAATTTTAGATTTGGATAAGAGCATAATTAATAATTTTAGTGATAGCGGTTTGGAAGAAAAAGAACTTAGAGCTTTGTTAGGTAATTTTTTATTCCACGGTGATGATGTTTTTAAAAAAGTTAAAGTTTTATCACCGGGAGAAAGATCCAGAGTAGCACTTGCCAAAATCGCTGCGATGGATACAAATTTTCTTGTTTTGGATGAGCCAACTAACCATTTAGATCCTGATACCGAAAAAATTATAGCTAGCACTTTTAAAAATTATGAAGGAACAATATTATTAGTTAGTCATAACAATTCATTTATTGAAGAGTTAAACGTTGAAAGAATGCTTATGTTACCAAGTGGTGCAATAAGATATTATGATAAAGACATTGTAAAAAAATATCATAATTTGAATAATAAGGAGAATCATGAATTTAGATAATATAATAAATGAAACTATAAATAAAAATAAGCTTGTAAAAACAAAAAATGGGTTATTGATACGTGACTATATAATAGAATCTTTACACAAGTATGGAATAGACGTTCTTACATACTCGTCTTATGATGAAATACTTTTCAAAATTAATGATTTTATAAATAATACACCAGATTTGCTTGATGAAGAGTATGATGAGATTTCTGCTATTTCAAATGAGTTAGCTGAGATAAAATATTATAATTATACTAATAAATAGTTTAAATAACTTAAAATAGTAGTTATTACGAAGAATTTAGGTTATAATTTAAATGAAAGTTTTATTAAGTGTTTATTAATAATTAATTAAATTTTACAAAAACGGGGGTATTATTATGGCAAACTTTAAGCTAGCAGACAAAGAGACTTTAAGAAAATATCTTGAGATATTAAAAAGAATAAAACGAAGAGAAATGTCTAATGCTAACAAAATTAATCTAATAGATAGTGATATAGCTATTATGGAAACAATTTTAGAGCTTCCCATGTGCGAAAGTTCATCAGAAAATGAAAGCATGGATGAGTTTAAGAAATATTTTTTTGATAAAATTGCGCACGACAAAAATCTAATAAGTAAAAAACAAATTGATAGAATTCTTGATTTCTATGACTCTGAAGTTTTATTTTCTTACGAAGAAAATGAAAATATAATTTGTAAAGGTAATAATGAAGCAATAAATAACATTTTATATTTTTTAAAAAGCTTAGACCAAGAATATTATTTTTATGCTTCAATGTTATTTAACAGTCCTGATCCACTTGTATACATTTTTAATCATAGTGAAACTCTAGATACAAATTGCTTTTATTTAAATTATTTTCAAACTCCATTTATAACATTTGATAAAAAAACAGGTGATCATGTTTTACTACATGAAGTAGGGCATGCTATTGATTATTTTAGAATTACTGGTAATCTTAAGAAAAATAGGTATAATTGCTGTGATGAGTTGAATTCGATTTTACTAGAACTATTATATACATTTTTGAGCTATGATGGTTTTTATAGAAAACTTATATTTGAAAATCGTTTCTCTTATACTAGTGAAAGTTTGATTGCTTTAACTGACTATTTTTTGTTAGTTAAAGATTTTGAAAAATATGATAGTAGTATTAAAACAGATGACTTCCGTAAATTATTAATAGATTATTTAAATGAGGAGTTATTAGATAGTGATCAAGATGCTAGCACGTTAACAGATGAAGAATTAATAGCTCACTATAAGGATTATTATTTAGATACTGATGTAATTACAGATTTGGGATATTTAATTGGGCTACTTAAGTCATTAGAATTATTGCCGATTATAATTGATGATAAAACAAGAGGAATGAAGATTTTAAAAAGAGAATTAAATCTAAAACAAAACTGCAATATTGTTGATCCTCAAAAATTTATGGATAACGTTAACAATCTACGTTTATAGAAATCATACTAAAATGATTTCTTTTTTTATAGGTCATTTATTATTTACCATATTCTTTGTAGTACATAAAATGTATAGAAAGGATGATTATATGAATAATAACTGTCAACATAATTCTTCAGGATGTTGCTGTCTTGATGTTAATAGATTAATTCAAGTCATATTAGCAGAAATACCTGAAGGTCCAACCGGCCCAACCGGACCTGCGGGAGGCCCAACAGGCCCGACTGGTGCCACTGGAGCAACTGGCCCAACAGGCCCGACTGGTCCACAAGGAATTCAAGGCTTAACAGGTGCAACAGGACCTACTGGTGCTACTGGAGCAACTGGCCCAACAGGCCCGACTGGTCCACAAGGAATTCAAGGCTTAACAGGTGCAACAGGACCTACTGGTGCTACTGGAGCAACTGGCCCAACGGGTCCAACCGGTCCACAAGGAATTCAGGGCTTAGCAGGAGCAACTGGAGAAACAGGAGCAACGGGTGCAACCGGTCCGACTGGTCCACAAGGAATTCAAGGTTTAGCAGGAGCAACTGGAGCTACCGGAGCAACAGGTCCGACTGGTCCACAAGGAATTCAGGGTTTAGCAGGAGCAACTGGAGAAATAGGAGCCACTGGAGCAACAGGCCCAACAGGTCCAACCGGTCCACAAGGAATTCAAGGTTTAACAGGAGCAACTGGAGAAATAGGAGCAACAGGTCCAACTGGCCCAACAGGGGCAACACCAGTTATAACTATTGGAACTGTAACAACTGGAGCACCAGGATCTCAAGCAACGGCTAGCATAAGTGGAACAGCTCCAAACTTTGTTTTAGATTTAACTATTCCTCAAGGTCCAACTGGTCCAGCAGGAGCTTAACGGTAATTTATGAGTAAGTATAAAGTCGTTGTATATGCTATTTCAAAAAATGAAGAAAAATTTGTAAAAAGATGGGTTGAATCAATGAAAGAAGCAGATGAAATAGTAGTGCTTGATACTGGTTCTACTGATAATACTGTAAAATTATTAAAAGAAATGAATGTTAAGGTCAAACAAAAAAAGATTGACCCTTGGAGATTTGACACAGCTCGAAATGAAGCACTTAAGCTAGTTCCTAATGATACCGACATTTGTGTTTCTACTGATTTAGATGAAGTTTTTTTAAAAGGATGGCGTGATATTTTAGAAAACTCTTGGAAAGATGATACTACAAGAGCAAGATACACTTATAATTGGAGTTTAGATGAAAAAAATCGCCCCCTTGTTAGCTTTATGTACGAAAAGACTCATACATTAAAAGGATATCGTTGGGTTCACCCGGTACACGAAGTATTAGAATATAATGGCAAGGAAAACTATGTTACAATTCCTGAAATGGTATTAAATCATTATCCTGATAAAGAAAAATCACGAAGTAATTATCTTCCACTTCTTGAGCTTTCAGTCAAAGAAGATCCATATGATGATCGCAATATGCATTATCTCGGCAGAGAATACATGTATTATAAAAGATGGAATGAATCCATTGATACATTAATAAAACATTTGAAACTTGAAACATCAACTTGGAAAGATGAAAGAAGTGCTTCAATGCGTTTTATTTCTAGGTGTTATATTGCTCTTAATAGATTAGATGAGGCAAATATGTGGTTAGATAAAGCAATTTTAGAAGCTCCTCATCTTAGAGATCCTCTAATTGAAAAAGCTTTCTTAAAGTATGCAGAAAATGATTTTGCCGAAGTGAAAAAATATGTGTTGGAAGCTTTAAAAATACCTATTAATGAAAAAACATATATAAATGAGGTATTTACATTTAATGAAACTCCATACGATTTATTAAGTATTGCATGCTATGAACTTAAAGAATATAAAGAATCACTTGATGCTATTAATTCCGCTTTAAAAATAAACCCTGATGATGAGCGCTTAATAAATAATAAAAAAATAATTGAAAAAAAGGTTAATGATATTGACTAAACAGATTTGATGTGTTAAATTTTAGCTATAATTAGAAGAAAGGAGTGAAAACATGAAGAAATTTATTTATTTAAACTATTTAAAAAGTGATATTTATTTCAATGAAAATGTTGTAGCTCCTTTTCATTTCTTTTGTAAAGTCACTTTTTAAAAAGTGGCTTTTTAATTTGAATTGAAAGGATGTAAAAAATGAAAAAGGCAAAATCATTTAGTGTATTGTGGCAGTATTTAAAAAACGATAAATTAAAATTAGTGATATATATAGTTTTAGTAATTTTAACTTACATGCCAGCTTTATTAAATGCATATTTTTGGGGAAAAGCTGTGGAATTATTAGCTTTTAAGAATTTTGTTGGCTTTGCAAAATATTTAATTGTTTGGGAAGTAATGTATATTTTGTGCTATTCATTGATCTCGATACCTAAAGATACATTATATAATTATTTAGAAATTAAGTTTATGAAAAATGTGTCAAAAGATTTATATAAAAAAATAGATAATTTACCATCAATTGCTTTCGAAGATATAGGAGTGGGAGAATTTATCAATAGATTATATACTGATCCGGATAGAGTAATGGAATTGCTTGCTAAAATGGTAAAACTTATATGTAAGTCTTTCGTTGTTATAATAGTTATAATCTATTCATTTAAAATTTCATTAATTTTAGGATTAGAAATTTTAATGTTTTCATTCTTAATGGGGTTAATTTCATATAAATATTTTCCTAAAATAAAAAAGTCTCAGGAAGAAATAAAAAAAGAATCAGATAATTATGTTAAGCGAGCAACTGAAAATATTTCTGGAATAAGAGAAATTAAATCTTTGGGAATCAAAAAGAATATTGAAAATAACATATCTAAAACAATAGATAGTTTAATGCTTCATACCAAAAAGATTAAAACTTATGAGATATTTTATTATTCATTAAATAATCTAGCATATTTTATATTGCAATTTTTAATTTTATTAACATGTGGTTATTATTTTGTTAAGGGATATATATTTTATAGTGTGTTTATGATTATGGAAACATATATTTGGCGTATAGATGAGGTTGTGGAAAGTATAAGTGACTTTGGCGTTAATTATAATAAGGTATGTGTTTCTTTAAAAAGAATTGATGAAATAATAAATAATAAGCTATACTCTAGTGAAAAGTTTGGCACAGCTAAATTAAATAATCCTAAAGGTGAGATTACTTTTAAAAGTGTTAGTTTCAAATATAAAGAGGATGAAGCCTACACGTTAAAAGATCTTAATTTGAAAATAGAAACAAATAAAAAAGTTGCTATTGTTGGAAGAAGTGGTAATGGAAAAAGTACAATTTTTAATTTGTTGTTAAGATATTTTGATGCCACAGAAGGCGAAATATTTATTGATAAGGTAAATATTAAAGATTTAAGTGAAAAATCATTAAGAGAAAATATTTCCATTATAAGGCAAACACCATTTTTATTTAATTTATCTATTATTGATAATTTTAGAATGGTTAAGAAAAATGCTACACTAAAGGAAATAAGAGATGTTTGCAAGAAAGCTTATATAGATGATTATATAATGTCTTTAAAAGATAAATATAATACGATTATTGGAGAAGGTGGAGTAAACTTATCAGGTGGTCAAAAGCAAAGATTAGCCATTGCAAGAACTCTTTTATTAAATACTAAAATCATATTATTTGATGAAGCAACAAGTGCTCTTGATAATGAAAGTCAAGAATATATAAAAATGACTATTGATAATTTAATTAAAAGTCATACTGTTATAATTGTTGCTCATCGTCTATCGACAATTGTTGATGCGGATATTATACATGTCATTGATAAAGGTACGTTAAAAGAAAGTGGCACGCATAAAGAATTATTAAATAACAGTAAAGTTTATAAAAGCTTATATTATAGTGAAAATTAAAAAAATGCATTTTTATGCATTTTTATTTTTCTAAAACAGCGTGTACAACTAATCTTTGTTGGTTATTTGCTCCCATACATGTTGATAAACTAATTATTTTATCATTTTCTTTTATATCGACTTTAAAGTCATATATACTACGATTTTTTAACATATTAGCAAATTCCAAAAATGATTCTTGATCTACAAACATTGTTTTAAGATAATCTGTGGTAACATCTATTTTATAAATAGAAAAAATTCTCCATTTATATTCACCATATAAAGTATCAAATTGAATATATTGATTGTCTTTATTAGTGTACCAATCTTTGTTTAATGTATTTTGTAGTGTTCCAAACATTACACCGTTACTATATCTATTATGAGCATAGAAGATTGTGTTTTGATTTAGTTCGGCAGGATCATTTCTAAAATCCATAAATACCCATCCGGCGGGATCTTTTTTATTATAAAAATTATGAGTTAAATAGTAATCATTGTCTTCTCTTTGAACAACCGGGTAATCAATATTAGTATTTGGAACCTTTAACCATCCTACAGTATCTTTGTTTACGGTTAGCAAGGATGATAAATACTCATTAGATATTACAAGGGATTTTCCTTCGCTTTTATTTTCTTCGTTTTTCTTGTCTACTATTTCTTTTACATCTTTATTATCGTCATCATTATTTTTACCTTCGACAAGAGTTTTGTTAATATCACTTTTCATAGCTACATCATCATGCATGCTCTTATAATTAGTATAGATTATATATGATATGGTTGTAACTATTAAGCAAGCGATAATGCCTCCGCAGATTTTTAAAATGCTGACCATAGTTTGATTTAAAACGTTATTTTTTAAATAATCTTCGGAATAAACTAGTTGAAAATAGATTTTAGATTTTTTTGATGATTTATTTAATTTTTTTAAACTAGCAATTGTATTTTCATCGGTGATATTATCGTGAATTAATATCTTAATCTTATTTATTCGATTATTTTTTAAAACTTTTAATATTTTTTCAATGTCATCTATATTAGCTTTTTCAAGATGGATAGTTCTCAAATATTTATTGATTTTACAAAAAGCTTTAAAATCTTCAAAGTCATTATCACTCATTGGTGGTTTAATCTTAATAGAGATCTTATAAAACAATTTGCTGAATTGAACTAGATTATTATCTTCCATAAATGTACTCGTAAATAATATTTCATTTCTACTAGTTACTAAGACACCATTTTTATCTAGCAATTCAATCATAAAACGAGGCACACTATAACAATTTATCTGTTTTATGTTCTTAGATTTGATTACGCCTTCACATATATAATAGGGTAAGCTTTTTTCCTCAAAAAGATATAGAACTTTTACAAATGATATTTTACTAAAAAGTGGAAAAATCAAGTCAAACATATCATTTTTTTGAAAAGAAATAATTCTTATTTTATATTGTTCACATACTTCTTTTAAAAAGCAAGATACTATTTTAGGATTATTTAATATATAGTCTTCTGAAAATATTAGTTCGTTGTCACTAATAATATTGGTGTTTAAAATTTTTTTTTGCTCACTATTAGTGTTTTTACGATAAGAGAAGGCTAAATAATTCTTTTTTATAGAAATTAATACTTTTTTCATTTGAAACACCTACTGTAAATTAGTATACCATAACTTTACATTTTTTAAAATAAAATATCGAAAAAAATAAAAAACAGTTTGAATTTTGTATTTTTATGTTATAATTAAGTCATAATAAAGGTAGAAGAAAGAGAGAGGTTAATATGAAAAAAATTCTTTTTAGTCTTTGCATGTTATTTACACTAGTTATACTTCCAATAAGTGTTTCAGCAGCAGCAAAACTTGATTTTAGTTCTATTGATTGTGATAACAAAAATCCTAAGATTGATGTAGCTAATAAAACTAAAACTGTAACATGTACATGGACTGCAAAAAATACAAGTACGGAAACATTTAAGGGCACAACTTTAACTGTTCAAGTTACTAAAAAGGGTACTGGTGTAAAATCTTATGAGTTTAAACCTAATAGCCCAAGTGTTACTCAAAAAGATAATGGTAACGCTGATCAAATTAGTGTAAGTTTTGATGATGTAAATGCTGGAGAATCTATTATACTTGGTGAATTTACAATTCTTGCTGAGAATAATGGTGAAGATTGTTCATTAGGATTTAAACAAGTTGGTGAAGATACAAAAGGTGGCGGATCATCAGGTGGTGGTGCTGAAACTGGATATGCCATTCCATATGTAGCTTTAGCATTAGGATCAGCTGGTGTTGTAACAGTACTAGCAACTAGTAGAAAAAAAACTAAGATGTATAAAATTTAAGCCTTTATTTAAGGCTTTTTTTATGTTATCATACAAATATGGAGTTGAGATTTATGAGAGAATATTCAGAACAAGAGATTGTTAGAAGAAACAAATTAGAGGAAATTAGTAAAATTGTTAATCCTTATCCTGAGAAATTTATAAAAACTCACGCTTTAAAAGATGCTAAGAATTTGGATGATGAAACTACAGACGTTAGTATAGCTGGAAGAATTATTTTTATGCGTAAGATGGGAAAATTAAGCTTTGTAAGAATTCGTGATTTAGAAGCAGACATGCAACTTGAGTTTAAAGTTGACACAGTAGGATTAGATAAATATGATTTCTTTAAAAAATATATTGATACTGGTGATTTTATTGGAGCTACAGGAGAAATATTTACAACCCAAACTGGAGAAAAAACCTTAAGAGTACATACTTTTGAATTTTTAGGAAAGGCTCTTCGTCCATTACCAGAAAAATTCCATGGACTTGTTGATACAGAAGTTAAATATCGTCAAAGATATGTTGATTTAATAACTAATGAGCAATCACGTAAAGTATTTTTGGGACGTAGTAAGTTTTATATGTTTTTACATAAATATTTAGCAGAGCATGGCTTTTTACAAGTAGAAACACCAATAATTCAAACATCGGTATGTGGTGCTGCCGCTAAACCTTTTTATACGCATCACAACGCTCTTGATTTGGATTGTAACTTACGTATTGCTCCAGAAATATTCTTGAAACAGTGTATAGCTGGTGGCTTTGATAAAGTATATGAAGTTGCTAAATGTTTTCGCAATGAAGGTATGGATTCGGAACATTTACAGGAATTTACTCAAGTTGAGTGGTATGCTTCATATTGGGATTTTGAAGATAATATAAAATTTTATACAGGATTTATTAAAGCTTTATTAATGGAACTAGTTAATACTAATATAATCAAATATCATGATGTTGAGCTTGATTTTTCTAAAGAAAACTGGGATAGAATAAATTATTGTGAAGAATTAACTAAAGTTTTGGGATTTGACTTTTTAGATATTACAGAGCCAGATATTTTAAAGGAAAAAATTGTTAGTCAAGGGTTATTCACATATCAAGATCTAGAAGATTATAAGTCAGTAAGTCAAATTATAGATTTTGTTTATAAAAAGAAAATTAGGGTAAATATAGTTCAACCAACAATCATTTATAACTATCCAGCAGTGTTAATACCACTTGCTAGAAGAAATGATAATGACAAACGTCGTATCGATGTTTTCCAAGTTGTAGCTGCTGGTACTGAATTATGTAAGGCTTATTCAGAACTTGTTAATCCAATAGAACAAAGAGATGCCTTTGAAGGCCAATTAAGAGCAAAAGCTCAAGGAGACGAAGAAACAATGGATATGGATGAAGATTTCTTGCTTGCTATGGAACAAGGAATGCCTCCAATATCAGGTTTGGGATTTGGTATTGATCGCTTAATGATGCTTATTTATGATGTACCATCAATAAGGGATGTAGTCTTATTCCCAATAATGAAACCAAATGAATAATAAGTACTTTTGTGAAGATTTTTTCATAGAAAATCGACATAAAAGTCTTTTTTTTGCCAATTTATAGTGATATACTAAAAAACAGGGAGGTATTATATGAAAAAGTTTTTTGAAAAACATAGTTTAGGTAAATTATTAGCTATATTTTTTGTTCTAGCATTTGTTCTAACATGGATTGTTCCGACCGGATCATTTAATGGAGCAGAATATGTTGCTGGAGAAAAAGTTAGACTTGGTTTAGCAGATTTAGGAAACTTACTTTATTTTATGATTTACATGAGTATAGATAAAGTATTGTTCTTACTTGTTTTGGGTGTATTCTATGGAATATTACAAAAAATTCCTGCTTATAATAATTTAGTCTTAAAAATAGCTAATAAAATAAAAGGAAAGGAAATATTATTTGCAGTTATATCATCAGTACTTATTGCTGTATTAACATCATTTAGTTTTACTTCATTTGGAGTATTAGTATTTGTTCCATTTATCATAAGTATTATCTTGAATGCTAAAATGGATAAGATGACGGCATTTATGGTAACTTTTGGATCGATATTAGTTGGAACATTAGGAGCAACATTTGGTACAGATGGTTTTTATTGGTTAAATAGTTATATTACTCAACAATCAACTCTAAATTTCATGAAAATAGATGTTTGGTACAGAGTATTAGTTCTAGTTGTATCATTAATTTTATTTAATTTCTTTACAATAATTCATATCAAGAATGTTTTAAAGAAAAATGTAAATGAATCTAAAAATGATGTATTCGAAGTTGAAAGTAAAAAGAGTAAAGAAAGCTATATTCCTCTAATTGTGTTAATGGCTATTATCTTAGTTATTACGGTTTTAGGAATAATAGATTGGAATGGAAATTTTGGTATAACAACCTTTAATAGTTTCCATGAATGGTTAACTTCGCTTTCAATTGGTAAGAATGATTTTAAATTGATTGCCAGCATTTTAGGTAGTTCATTAGCACCATTCGGAAATCAATTAAGTGATTATGCAAAATTTAATCTTTATAGTTTAGATGCATTACTTTTAGTATTTAGTTTATTATTAATAATAATTTATAGAATTGATTTCACTAAATTTAAAGATGCTGCTTTAAATGGACTTAAAAAGATGGGAAAAGTTAGTCTTTTAGTAGTAGCCGCTTATTCAGTATACATAATTTTCTATTTTTCACCAATGATGAGCACTATTACTCATAATTTAATTAAAACTGATGGACGTCCTGATATTAATATAGATTATAAGGGTAGTGGAATAGCGTTCTTTAACTTAGATAAAGACAACGATCAAAAAGCAGATTTTAACTTAGTTAATGATGCTACTAAAAATAAGTCATGTACAATTAATTGTGACACTGACGGAGATGGATGGCCTGATGCTTATCTAGATTTTGATGGCGATGGCAAGATTACCGAAGCTGATGAAACAATCGAAAAAACATATAGTAAAAGTAGTAATACATCAACATTAAATTATGATTCTGATCAAGATGGATATCCAAATGTTAATGTAGATACTGATTTTAGTATAGCTAAAACAACACTTGCTGCATTTATTACTCATATTTTCCATAACGATATGGTTTATACTGGATACACTACATCTGGATATATGTTGCAAGCATTTGGAGCTAATATTAATCTAATAGTATTTATATTTGTTGCTATGTTTGGGTTTGTAGCATTCATTGCTCCAACAAGTATTATTTTGGTTGCTGGATTAACTTATACTGATGTTGATTATAAAGACTACATAAAATATATCTGGAAATTTGCTTTAGGTATGTTGTTATGTTTATTATTAATTTTCATATTAATGAGATATTTATAAAATAAAAAAAGATTTCAAACGAAATCTTTTTTATTTACTATATGTATCGATTAACTTTAATACAAATTCCTTTAATCTAACCATTGAATCATTATCATTAGCTTCAACTCTAACAGTAAGATTTGGACCCGTATTACTTGCTCTTATTAAAGCCCAACCATTAGAAAAATTAATTCTAACGCCATCTATATCATTTATTTGGAAGTTAACGCTTTTAGCGTATTCTTTTATTTTTTCTACTACCATAAATTTTTTATCATCACTTACGGGAATTCTTAGTTCAGGAGTATGATAATATTTAGGAATGTTTTTAGTCATATCACTTAATTTATCTGATGTTTTTGATAATATCTCGACAAGTCTTAATCCCGCATAAATACCACTATTAATATCATTAACACGATCTCTAAAATAAATATGACCTGAGTACTCACCACCAAAGGCTAAGTTATCCATTTTAGTTTTAGCTTGGGTATAGCTTGCTCCAGTACGATAACAAAAAGGTGTACCACCTAGTCTTAAAATTTCATCTTCTAGGGATTTTGAGCATTTTACATCATATAAAAATGTTTTATTTTTGACCTTATTAATAATATCTCTGATTATTAAAATCATGTATTCTTCAGTTGTAACATATTTTCCTTCATTATCTATTATTCCGACACGATCGCCGTCACCATCATAAGCAATGCCAATATCTGCTTTTGTTTCCAAAACTTTTTTCTTTAACATACTTAGATTTTCTTCAACGTTTGGATCAGGGTGGTGGTTAGGAAAACTACCATCATTTTCTTCACAAATAACTTCAAAATCAATATTAAAATTTTCATGGATTTTCCTTGCTACAGTACATGTAACACCATTTCCACAATCGATAATGACTTTTCTTCTATTAGGACCCATTGAAATACCATTTTTAAAATACTCGATATATTTATTTACCATATCATTATTAGTAACAGAGCCAGTTCCGCTTAAAAACTTGCCAGCCATAACATAATTTTTAAAATCAGTTATCATTTCGCCACGAGCATTAGCTAAGTTATCAAAAGAAAACTTAAATCCATTATCATCTTTGGGATTATGACTAGCCGTTACCATTATTCCTAAAGAATTGTTTAAATATCTAGCATAATAATTCATAGGAGTTGTAGTTAATCCATAATTTATAACATTACATCCACTTTCAGTTATGCCTTTAATTAAAAAGCTAGATAATTCTTCACTACTTAATCTATTGTCATGGGATACCACACAAAATGTTTTACCAAGTTTTTCTCTGATGTAACTTCCATAAGCTCTACCAATGGTATAACTTACATCCTTATTAATTGTACTAGGATAAACGCCCCTTATATCATAGGCTCGAAAAATATTATAATCCATTATATCTACCATCCTTTTCTTAATTGTAACAAACATTGTTAAAATGCGTAAATAACTTTGCACATGGTTTGACAAAACTTTATATTAATAGTAGAATTTTTATAGGAAAGTAGGGATAACATGACCCAGTTTAGTGATCAAGAAAAAAATATGATGAACAAATATAGATACAAAGCAGAAGAAATATATTTACGTGAAACAGGGCTACCATTTCCAATTACACCCACTGAAAAAGAAGTAGCTAGACTAATGGAGATAGTGAAAGATTTGTATCAATCTGAAATTTATAGAAATAGATGAAATAACATTAATAATCCTTCTTTAAATATGGAAGTGAATAATGAAATTTTTGAAAGCTATAAAGAGTTAAATGCCCGTACTGAAAAAATAGCTGATGCTATAACAAGAAAAGATGATGAATTTTTAAAAGAAAATAAATCATTTGATAGCTTTTCATCTTCGGTAAGAAACGAAAACGAAGTTCCAAAAAAAGTGACATATAAACCAGAAAAAAGAAAAGTTAGCAGGGATGAAATAAGAAAAAAACTTTTAAAAGCCCTTGCTACAGCTTTAGCAGCACTTACCATATTAGGTGCATCTTACATGGCTTATGATAATAATCAAGCTAATAATCATGCTCAATCCTTAATTGAATCATGCTTTGTGAATGAAGATGACGGACGAGTATATTTTGGTGAAACCGGAAAATATCAATATGATGAGCGTAAAATTGCTACTGAGTATTTTAAAGATGAAAGATTTCAAGATAAAGATTATTTATTAGCAACATTAGGACATTTATATTGCAACTTTTTAGAAAAAAAGTCATTTGTAGACCCTGAGCTTGAAACTATGACTGTTTATAATCATATAATTGAAATTGGAAAAAGCGATTATAATATTTTACTTGGCCCGGATAACATGGAAGATTTCATACACGAATTAGGTGTTTCATCATTTGCAGATTTAGAAGCCAAGGCTAGAACTGTAAAAGACCTTATTGCTAAGAAATTTAAGGGTGGCATAGAGCATGGTAAAACAGTAGAATTTAATTATAGTGATGTTATAAAAGAAGCTTATCATAATACTGATGATATAAAAAGGAGTTAGGCCATGATAGAAAAAAACGTTGTAAAGTTAGAAAACGATAAAGAATATTATGAATTGAAAAAAGATATGATTGATAATGTGGTTTATCTTTTATTAGCAAGCGTAGATGATGATAATGATATTGAAATTAGAAAACTAGTAAAAGATTATAATGATAATGAGACCTATATAACTAAATTAGATAGTGAAGAAGAATTAAAAAAAGTTTTAAATTATTACAAAGATTTAATAAAATAGACTAGATATTTAAAAAAATTGTGATATACTAATGACTATAAAAGCAATGAACAAGACATGTTAGGTAATCTATTCTTAAAGAGAATTAGTGGTTGGTGAAAACTAAGAAGAAGAAATTATCTAAAATCACTTGGGAGCTGATTATCTGAAATAAGTGTAAGATAATCCGTCTAGATGGCGTTATTAAGATGAGTATAATTAAGGTGGTACCACGAAACATTCGTCCTTTGGATGGGTGTTTTTTATTTTAGAAAGGAAATGGTTATGAAAAATTTTAAAGAATTAGACAAAAGACCTGTTGATCAAGTTGAAGAAAGTATTCTAAAAAAATGGGGCGGAGTTAACAAGATATTAGAAGAAACAATTGAAAATAGAAAAAATTGTGAAAACTTTGTTTTTTATGATGGCCCTGCAACAGCTAACGGACTTCCAGGTTTACATCATATGCTTGCTAAGTTTTTAAAAGATACATTTTGTAAGTACAAAACAATGCAAGGTAAGAGAGTATTAAGAAAAGTTGGATGGGATACTCATGGCCTTCCAGTTGAGTTGCAAGTAGAAAAAGAGTTAGGCTTTAGTGGCAAAAAAGATATCGAAAAATATGGTATCGAAGAATTTAATAAAAAGTGCCGTGAAAGTGTTTGGAAAAATGAAAAGGCTTTTTCATTATTGACTAGTAAAATGGGCCAATTCATTGATTTGGAACATCCTTATGTAACTTATCAAAATGATTATATTGAAACTGAATGGTGGATATTAAAAAAATTCTTTGATGAGGGACTATTTTATGAAGGATCTAAAATATTACCATATTGTCCTAGATGTGGAACAGGTTTAGCTTCACATGAAGTTGCGCAAGGATATAAAGATGTTTCAGTAGAAACAGTTATTGTTCCTATGAAGAAAAAAGATGAGGATGTTTACTTCTTAGTATGGACAACAACTCCTTGGACTTTAGTTGCCAATGTGGCATTATGTGTAAATCCTAATGAAGAATATGTTAAAGTTCTTTCTCAAGGTTATAAATTTATTTTAGCAAAAAAATTAGCTAATAAGGTTCTAGGAGATGAATATGAAATATTAGGAACTTATTTAGGTAAAGATTTAGAGTATAGTGAATATGAGCAATTAATTCCTGGCTTATCAGTTAACAAAAAGGCATTTTACGTAACTGTAGATAACTATGTAACAATGGAAGATGGTACCGGTATTGTTCACTTAGCTCCTGCATTTGGTGAAGATGACGCTAACGTAGGTAAAAAATATAATTTACCATATTTAAATCCAGTAGGAGAAGATGGAAAATATTTAGACGGTCCATGGAAAGGTATGAACGTTTTTGATGCCGACAAGTTAGTTATAGAATATTTAAAGAAAAATGATAAACTATTTAAAAAGCAAAAAATAGTTCATGCTTATCCTCATTGCTGGAGATGTGATTCACCACTTATTTACTATTCAAAACCTAGTTATTATCTTGAAATAACAAAAATTAAAGATAAAATAATTGAAGCAAATAAAAAAGTTAAATGGTATCCAGAATATGTTGGCGAGAAGCGTTTTGGAAATTGGCTTGAGAATTTAAAAGATTGGGCAATATCTCGTTCAAGATATTGGGGAACCCCACTTCCATATTGGATTTGTGAATGTGGTCACAGTATCATGGTTGGAAGTAGAAAAGAACTTGTAGATCTTGCAATCGAAGATATTGATACATCTATTGAATTACATAGACCATATGTAGATAATGTTCATTTAAGATGCCCTAAATGTCAAGGAAAAATGACTCGTGCAAAAGATGTAATTGATTGTTGGTTTGATTCTGGATCAATGCCATTTGCTCAGTATCATTATCCTTTTGAAAATGAAGAGTTGTTCAATTCTCAGTTTCCTGCTGATTTTATCTGTGAAGGCATAGATCAAACAAGAGGTTGGTTCTATACGCTACTTGTTATTTCAGTTTTTGTAAAAGGGGTAAGCCCATTTAAAAGCGTATTAGTAAATGATCTAATTCAAGATAAAGATGGACATAAGATGTCTAAAAGTAGAGGCAATATAGTCGAACCATTTACAACAATTAAAGAGTATGGTGCTGATGTAGTAAGATTCTATTTACCATACGTATCACCAGTATGGACTCCACTTAAATTTGATATAAATGGTATGAAAGAAGTATATTCTAAATTCTTTAATCCTCTAAAAAACACCTATAATTTCTTTGCTATGTATGCTAATACGGATGAGATTGATATTAATGCATGTGATGTATCATATGATGATTTAGAAGAAATAGATAAGTGGCTTTTATCAAAATATAATAAACTTTTAAAATATGTTACTGATAGTTATGATGAATATGATTTAAATAAAGTTGTCAAAGCTGTAACAGAGTTTGTTTCAAATGACTTATCTAACTGGTATATTAGAAGAAATAGAAAAAGGTTCTGGCAAAGCGATTTAGATAATTCAAAAAAAGCTGTATATAAAACTACATATGATGTATTAGTTGGGTTATCAAAAATGATTGCCCCAATCACTCCTTTTATTAGTGAGGAAATATTTACCAATTTGACTGACAAAGAATCTGTTCATTTAGAAGATTTCCCTAAGTATGATTTATCGCTAATAAATGATAAATTAGAAGAAAAGATGGATTTAGTAAGAGATTTAATTTCGATTGGACGTATGGTTAGGGAAGAAAACAAAATAAAGGTTCGTCAACCTTTAAGTGAGATTATCTTAGATGGCGGAAAAAAAGCTATTATTGATGATTTAGTATGGTTGATTGAAGAAGAGTTGAACGTTAAAAATGTTAAGTTTAATGATGATTTAAATGAATACATGAATTTAGAAATTAGACCGAACTTTAAAGAGGCAGGTAAAGTATTTGGCAAAGATATTAAAGAATATCAAAATGCTTTAAAAGAGTTAGACAAAGATTCTATTAAAAAACTAGAAAATAGTGAATCTGTTACTTTAAAAATAAATGGTAAGGATTATGAAATTACTCGTGATCTAATTGATATTAGAATTTCTAATAAAGAAGGCTTTAATGTTGGCATGGATAATAATTTATTTGTTATTTTAAATACTGAATTAACAGATAAATTAATTCTTGAAGGAAATGCTAGAGAAATCGTTTCTAAAGTTCAACAATTAAGAAAAAATAAAGACTTTGATGTAGTTGATCGTATAAAATTATATTACAATGCTGATCAAGAAATAGAAAAATCATTCAAAGAATTTGAACAATATATTAAAGATGAAACTTTAGCTGTTGAAATTTCTAAAAAGGATAATTTAAATGAGAAGCTTGATATAAATTCTCATGAAGTACTAATTGATATCGAGAAAATTTAAAATTAAACATATGCATTTTGCATATGTTTTTAAATTATCAAAATGTCTAAAAATGTAAACAAATGAGAAATAGTCTTCTTTTTTTAATTAAGTATTGTTATTCTTATTTTAGGAAGGTGAGTTATGAAAAAATCAACAATGATTTTATTAGGGGTTGTGGCAATCGTTATCATTATTATTGCTAGTATTGGTGGTAGTTATAATGGATTAGTTGCTAAAAAAGAAAAAGTGGATAGAGAATTATCTAATATTGATGTCCAATTAGAAAGAAGAGCAGATTTAATACCTAACTTAGTTAGTACAGTAAAGGGTTATACTTCTCATGAAACTGAAATAATTAATAAAATTACTTCAGCTAGAGAAAATTTATTAAAAGCAAATACTGTATCTGAGAAAAGTGCTGCTAATAGCGAGTTAACTAGTGCTTTGAATGCATTAATGGTAGTAGTTGAAAATTATCCTGACTTAAAGTCAAGTCAAAACTTTATTCAATTATCTGATGAGCTTGCGGGGACTGAAAATAGAATAGCTACGGCAAGACGCGACTATAATGATGCTGTTACTTCATACAATACAGCTATTAAAACATTCCCAACTAATATTTTAGCTAATATGTTCGGATTTGATAAAAAAGCTTATTTTGAAGCAGATCAAAGTAAAACTGATGCTCCAAAAGTAGAGTTCTAAAATGAAAAAGATTTTATTCTTTTTTCTTTTTTTAGTAGTTTTATGTATTCCTAAAGAACACGTTTTAGCATTTGAAACTGTTACTCCAACAAGAAATTATTATGTTAATGATTATGCTAACATACTAGATAGTGAAACTGAAAATTATATCCAAGAGCATAGTGTAGCACTTGCCAGTAAAACAACAGCTCAAATCGTTGTAGTAACAGTACCAAATTTAAATGGAGCAAGTTTGGAAGAATATGCTACACAATTATTCCGTAATTTCAAGATTGGTAATAAGAATGAGAATAATGGCTTATTATTGTTATTATCTTTGGAAGAAAGAAAAATGCGCGTAGAAGTTGGATATGGTTTAGAGGGCATATTACCAGATGGTAAAACAGGAAGATTTCAAGATGAGTATATGATTCCTTACTTTAAAACTAATGATTTTAATGAAGGAATGTTAAATGGTTATAAAGCATTTTTTAAAGAAGTGGCTGACTATTATAATTATGATGGCTCTGTAGATAGTCCAGAAAAAGAAAGCAATGTAGATTATGAAGTGTTCTTTCGCTTGGGTATAATTTTTATATTCGTTATAATCGTCCTTATTGCAAGCCGTAATCAAAAACCTGGTGGTCGAAGAAGAAATAACACTTTATTCTTTGGCTTTGGCGATAGTGACTCTTCGTCTAGTCATTCATCATTTGGAGGATTCTCTGGAGGTGGAGGCTCTTCCGGTGGTGGCGGAAGTTCACGTGGTTTTTAAAATTTTTCTTATGTAAACATATGTTAAAAGCATATGTTTTTTTATTTGACAAAATGCTCCGGGGGGGGGTATAGTTAAAATAGGATGGTAGTAAAATATGAAAAGTGAAAATAATAAACATAACAAAATTATAGGGGTATCTATAGGAATTGCTCTGGTACTTCTAATTATAATTGCTTCGACTTATGCCTTATGGCAAGTAACTAAAACGCAAAAAGATAAAAATAGTATGATTGCGGCATGCCTAGATCTTGATCTTAACAAAACTGGTGAAGGTAGTGTTATTAACCTTGAAAATAGTTGGCCTATGAATGCGGTTGATGCCGTAAAAGAATTAACAGGATATACATTTACCGTAACTAATAATTGTGATACGCCAATAAGTTATGTAATAGGACTTGAATCATTAGAAGATGAAAGGCTAGCAAGTTTAAGTGCATCAGCAGTTGCATTAGCAATTGATGACGATGTGTTAGGAACATTTAATAGCTTAAATGATATCGAAGGCCCTGATACATATATTTTATCAAAAGAAATAAAAACTGCTGAAATCAAGGGAAAAGAAACCAATACGCATTTATTAAAAATATGGATTGATGAAAGAGCTCCTATTACGGAACAGGGAAAAGCCTTTAATGGAAAAATATTTATAACTGGTGGTCAAGGAATTTTAAATGATAATCCAGGGTTATTAGCAACTCCGGAAAAATGTTTTACAATAGATTCTAATGGAATTATTTCTAAATATGATGATTCTTGTGGAGAAATGGTTGTAATACCTGCAAGCGTTAACAATGTCAAAGTAAAAAAGATCGCTACTAACGCATTTAGACCAGAAAAAGATGTTACAGATTTTTTGCTTTGGGAAGATTTAAGTTCTTCGGTGTATGATGAAAAAGAAGATAAGACTACAGGAATAAAGTATTATATAATAGTTAAAAATGACAAAGCCAAGAGTAGAATAGAAGAGTTTTTTAAAAAAGTATCTGAAGAAGAAGCCTCAAATAACTTTTTCATAAATAACGAATCAGAACTTCCAACAACAGCGAGTGAAACAGAAGAAGGTAAGTATGGCATTATTGCCAAGGATGAGAATGGCGAGGATGAATTTTTATTAGCTCAAACTCCTTATAAGGACAATATATTTACTATTAAAGGAGTAGATTTTTCAAAAGCAATTTACTTAGAAGAAATAGAACCATATGCATTTACCCTTTATGATGGTACGACCGAAGCTGGTCTTGATAAAATTTCAGCAAATTATGATAAGGCAACTGCTAATGGTAAAGATAATTTTGATAATTCTTTAGATTTTGGATTAACTTATATTAATTTTGGGGCTAATGATAATGCCATAAAAATAGGTACGGGGGCTTTTTTGTTTAGCAAACTTGATAAATTAACAGTTTATAATTCGCTTACAGGCACTATAGAAAAAGGATACAATTCACAAACATTTGGTATGAGTTCAATTAATAATCTAACAATTAAACCATCTAAGGATAATACTGTGATTGACTATAAAGATAAAACTGTTGATGATACAACTGTTGGCGGAGTAATCGGATCGGTTTTAAGCGGCCAATTTTTTCTATCCTATGTTACAACTGTTAATATAAGCGAAGGCATTACTAAAATAAGTGAACAATCATTTCAAAGCGTATTTATAAAAAATGTAAATTTGCCAGAATCATTAATCGAAATTGGCGGATATCAATTTGTTTTTAGTGATGAAGATAGTGAAAACGACTTTTTATTAACTTCTATAGTCGTGCCTAAAAATGTTAAGATTATTGGCGAAAAGGCATTTGCTGGTGCTATAGAAAAAGACACAATAATTATGAAAAGAGCAAATCTAGATGGCATGACTTTAGGTGAAAATTGGAGTAGCAATGCAACAATTAAATTTGAGCCTTAATATAGGGCTTTTTTTATGTAAAAAAATGTTTATTTATTTAATTTATATTGACTATCCAAAAGAGTTAATTGTATTATTAACATAGAAAGTAGGTTAATATATGGAAAATAGTGTTAGACGTAATAAAATTATTGGTATGTCTATTGGAATCTGCTTAGTTCTTTTAATAATAGTTGCTTCGACTTATGCCTTATGGCAAGTAACTAAAACTCAAAAAGATAAAAATAGCATGATCGCGGCATGTCTAGATTTAGATCTTAATAAAGTAGGCGAAGGCACACCCATCAGTTTAGAAAATAGCTGGCCAATGACTAGTGCTAATGCTCAAAATGATTTAACTGGATACACTTTTACGGTAACTAATAATTGTAGTAATGCCGTAAATTATATTATAGGTTTGGAATCAGTAGATGGGGATGCAAATACGGGATATATGTCAGATAGTGCTGTTGCACTATCTATAGATAATGAGGTTTTAGGAACATATGGTAGTTTAAATGATATCGAAGGCCCTGATACTTATAGATCATCAAAAGAATTAAAAACCGCATCTATAGGTGGTAATGCCACTAAGACTCATTTGCTAAAAATATGGATTGATGAAAATGCACCTATTACTGAACAAGGAAAACAATTTAATGGAAAAATATTTATAACGGGTGGACAAGGAATTAAAAATGACAATGAAGGTTTAGTTGCTACTCCAGAAAACTGCTTTACAATAGATTCTAATGGAGTGATTACCGCATATGATACTTCATGTGGAGAAAATGTAGTTATTCCTGAAAGTGTTAATAAAAAAGATGTTAAGAAAATAGCAACAAGTGCATTTAGACAAGAAAAGGACTTAACTGATTTTATGATGTGGAATGATTCATCAAATGCAACATATGACTCTACTAACGATGTTTACATAGGAATGAAATATTATATTCTTGTAAAAAATGAATCAAATAGATCACGTATAGAAGCATTACTAAATGGTTTAACAGAAGAGGATCAAACAGCAACTATTACTTATGTAACTAAAGAATCTGATGTACCCGAAACGGCAACGGCTGGAGAAGAAGGATTATATTATATTTTACCTGAAAGTGAAGACGGTGAAATGACGGTAAGCCAAACGCCAAAAGTTAGTGCTTCTTTAGTAATAAAAGGTGTTAATTTCTCAAAAGCCACTAAACTAGAAGAAATAGAAAAATTTGCATTTTCAAATGTTATGTATAAAGAGACGACAAGTGATGGAAAAACATCATATGAACTTGATACAACACAAACTCAAAGAGTTGGACTAACAAGTCTAAATTTTGGAGTTAATACTAGTGATATAAAAATTGGTGTTGGAGCATTTGCCTATAGTAATATTGATACTCTAGAACTTTATGGATCATTAATATTTAACCCTGTAAATGAGTATAGTGCAATAGGATATTTTGAAGGGTCAACCATTAATAATTTAACATTTACGTATGTAACTGGTCATGATATTTTAGGCCATATTAATACTAATGAAACAGTTGCTAATGGCGCATTCACAAACATGAAAATTAATAAATTAGAAATTGCCCAAGGATATACGGAAATTTATAACGCCGCGTTTGCTCAGTCAACAATTACAAATGTCATTATTCCAAATAGTGTAACCAAAATAGATGATAGAGCATTTAATGGCCTAACTAATGCATCAACAATTACTATAAAAAGAGCTGATGCAACAGGAATGACTTTAGGAAGTAACTGGAGCGGTGATGCTGTAGTTAAATATGAATTATAAAGAAGCAATCGCTTCTTTTTTTGTGTCAAAAAATGTCTAATTATGTTTACAAAACAAGATTTAGTACTTATAATAAAAACCAATAACTTGAGGAGGCAAGATTATGAGTAATGAACTACCTGTTATGCTATTAAAAAGCTTTGTTATTTTGCCTAATCAAGAAGTAAAACTTGAACTTAATAATGAGATAACAAAAAAAGTAGTGAGTGAATCATTAAAAAAATCTGAAGGCAAAGTTTTAGTGGTATGTCCGCTTGATCAAAAAGAGGAAAGCCCTGATGTTACAGATTTGCCAACTGTGGGCGTTTTAAGTAAAATTGTAAGTAAATTAATTTTACCAAATAATAATCTAAGGATTACTTTAAAGGGCTTAGAAAGAGTCTCAGTTATTGAATATAAAAATAATGATGAGGATAGTGAAATCCTTGATAGTATAATTACAAGTGTTCACATTCCTAAGTATGATGCTTCCGAGGAAGAAGCAGTTAAAAGAAAACTAAAAGAAATGCTTAATAATTACGTTAACGCTGCGCCTCATATTTCCAACAGCATTTTTAGCAGATTAGAAAAGTGCCGTTCTCTATTTTCAATGACAGATATGATAACCTCATTTTTGCCTTTAAGTATAGAAAAAAAGCTTACTTACATGCAAGAAATAAACGCTATGTATCGTGCTAAAAATTTAATTGAAGATATTAACTTTGAGATTCAAGTATTAAAATTAGATGCTAAAATAGAGGAATCGTTAAGTAATGATTTGGATGAAGCTCAGAAGAAATATCTTTTAAAAGAAAAATTAAGAGAAATTAAAAAAGAATTAAATGAAGAAGATTCTTTGATAAAAGAAGATGTTAAAAACTTTAAAAACAAATTAGAAACTTTAGAAATTAGCGAGCAACTTAAAATTAAATTAAAAGGTGAAATTGAATCTTATGCTTTAATCTCAGAAGCAAGCCCTGAAATGAGTATTGTTCGTACCTATCTTGAAACTATACTTCTTTTACCTTGGAATGTTAAAAGTACTGATGAAACAGATTTAACAAAAATTAAAAATTCTTTGGATGATACCCATTATGCTCTTCTTGAAGTTAAAAATAGAATTTTAGAGTATATTGCTGTTAGTACGCGAAATGATTCTATTCCATCACCCATAATATGTTTGGTTGGACCTCCGGGGGTTGGTAAAACAACCCTTGCTGAAAGTATAGCTAAATCGTTAAATAAAAGCTTTGCTAAGATAAGTGTTGGAGGGTTAAATGACACAGCAGAATTAATTGGACATAGAAGAACCTACGTTGGAGCTAGTGCTGGAAAAATAGTAAATGCTTTAATTAAATGTAAAACTGCTAATCCGGTTATTCTAATTGATGAAGTTGATAAAATGGTCAAAGACATAAAGGGTGATCCGGCTAGTGCTTTACTTGATATTTTAGATAGTAATCAAAATAGTAGATTTATAGATAATTATATTGATGAAGAATTTGATTTATCAAAGGTATTATTTATTTTAACTGCTAATGATTTAAATTTAATCCCAGAACCGCTACGTGATAGATTAGAAATAATTGAAATTCCAGGATATACTGAGTTTGAAAAAATAGACATTGCTAATAATTATATAATTCCAAGATTGTTTCAAAAAGTAAAAATAAAAAATGAAATAAAAATTAACAATGATATTATAAAAAATATAATTAATTCATATACTTCCGAGGCTGGAGTAAGAGAACTTGAAAGATCGCTTGATAAAATAATTAGAAAAATAATTACCGAGTCTTTATTAAATAAAACCCAAGTAAAGATCAGTTTAAAAAAAGATGATTTACCTAAATATTTAGGTGAGAAAAAGTTTGATAATAGTATTAATAATAATAATTATTTTGGCACTGTAAATTTACTTGCTTATACTTCTCAAAAAGGATTGGTTACCCAAGTTGAATCAACTATGTATGATGGAACAGGAAAAGTTTTAATAACTGGTTTACTTGGTGATTCTATGAAAGAAAGTGTTGATGTAGCTCTTAGTTACTTAAAGGCTAATGTAGATAAATATGAGATAAATGAAAACTACTTTTATAAGAAAAATATTCATATTCATTTTTTATCAGGTGGTCAAAAAAAAGATGGACCTAGTGCAGGAGTTGCTATATTAACATCTTTAATAAGTTTGTTTACCAAAAAAAAGGTTTCCAAAGATATTGCTTTGACTGGTGAGTTATCGCTAAGAGGAGACGTTTTAAAAATAGGAGGTTTAAAAGAAAAAATAATCGGGGCTTATAATAGCAATATTAAAACTGTTATCATACCTGATGAAAACAAAGCTATTTTAAAAGAACTTGATAAGAGAATCCTTGATAACATAAGTATTATAACTGTAAAAAATTATCAAGAAATATATAATTTAATATTTAAAAATGAAAAACAATAGTATAATTAATATGAGGTGGATTATGACTTTAGAGGAAATAATAAACAATATTGATTATACTTTTTTGTTTAATAAAAAAGATATAGAACTTGGCGAGTTTTCAAAAGACACAAGAACAATGAATGAAAACGACGTTTATGTTGCTATAAAAGGAGAAAACTTCGATGGCCATGATTTTATTATGGAAGCAATTAAGAAAAAGGCATCTTTAATAATTAGCGAAAAAGAACTACCTGAAGAAATAATTAGTAAAAATGTTCCAATTTTAATCGTAGATAATACTATTAAAACTTTACAAGATATTGCTTTATACAAAAGAAATAAATATGATATACCTGTAATTGCCATAACTGGTAGTGTTGGTAAAACTAGTACAAAAGATATGGTTTCGTCAATAGTCAGTGAAGAATATAAAACCCTTTATACTAGCGGTAATTATAATAATCATATAGGACTTCCTTTGACAATTTTAAAACTAAAAGATCATGAGGCCTTAGTTGTGGAAATGGGCATGAATCATCCTCATGAAATTGAAGTCTTATCAAATATTGTTAAACCAACTGTAGCGGTAATTACGAACATAGGCACCGCTCATATAGGAATCTTAAAGAGTCGTGAAAATATTTTAAAAGCTAAATTAGAAATACTAAGCGGATTAAATGGCCCCTTAATAATTAATAATGACAATGATTTATTGCATGAATGGAACAGTAAGAATAAAACTATTGATGTTATAACTTATGGAATAAATAACAAGTCAGATATAATGCCTTCTAAAATAGATAAAGAAGAGGATTATACTAAGTTTAATTATAAAGATCAAACTTTTTTAGTACCTGTTGGAGGAGAACACTTTTTATATAATGCTTTGTGTGCTCTAGCTGTTGGAAAAGTATTAAATATTAGTTTAGAGAAAATTAAAAATGGCTTGGAAAACTTTAAATTATCTAGTAACCGTATGGAAATTATTAAGGGTAGCTTTACAATAATTGATGATACATATAATGCTAATTATGATTCCATGGTTGCGGCTTTGAAATATTTAGACACTTTAAAGGGTAGAAAAATTGCCGTTTTGGGAGACATGCTTGAATTAGGAAAATATAGTAAAACGATTCATAAAAATATTTCTAAAGAGATAAATATGCTTAAATTGGATGTTTTGATAACTGTTGGTAAAGAATCAAGTATTATTAATAAATATGTTAAAATACCTAATTATCATTTTCAAACAAATGAAGAAGCAAGTGAGTTTATAAATACTATAAAACATAAAAATGATTGTATTTTATTAAAAGCTAGTAATGGCATGCATTTCAAAGAAATTTTAGAAAAAATTAAGTAATATTTGACTTTATATTCGCACTCTGCTAATATATTCTTTGCAAAAAAGGTGATTATATTGAAATTAAAAAAAGTAATAGCCATATCTCTTTTATTTACTCAACTTTTAATAACTAGTGCATGTAAAAGTAAGGAAAAAGAATACACATCTTTTGAAGAATTAATAGAAGATTGTTATTATAGCCCAGATCTTTCTTTGTTTCCTTATGTTTTTAATAAAGAACGTATTTCTTTAATTAATAAAGTATTAAAATATGCTAGGTATTCAAACGAGTTTAATGATATAGTTTTAGAAATAGTTAAGAAAAAAACTTCTTATTATGAGGAAATGACAAATGAAGATAATTTAAAAGAGTTATCGGAAATGGAAATTGATGAAGCATTAAATTGGGCTTATACTAATGAAAAAGAAATATCAAAGTGTCGTTTTTCTAAAAAAGAAAGAGAAACTTACTGTGAATATTTGAAAGATAATAATGTTTTGAGTGCTATTAATTATATTAATCATTATTTAAATAATGAAGGATATGAAATTATTCTAAATGCTTTAAAAGACTATTGTAAAGTTGTTAGGGCAGATAGATTTGATTATACTTATGGTGATTTTAATTTAAAATATAGTAACTATGATCCTTTAAAAGTAACTCCTTATAAAGAGGAAAAAGAATTAGTAGAGGCTTATAAAGAATTATATTATTTAGATAAAAGTACTGATAGTAGTTATGATTATGATAGAAATGAAATATATAATGATAGTATAGCTATGATATTAAGAAGATAAAAGTAACAAATTGTTACTTTTTTTAATCTTTATGTTATAATAAAACTTGTGGTAAATATGAAAAGAAACGATGTAGATTTTGAAAAATTAAGCCCAATGATGAAGCAATATATTGAAATTAAAAACGAATATCCAGAAGAATTGCTTTTTTTTCGCTTGGGAGACTTTTATGAACTTTTTTTTGAAGATGGTATAACAGCATCTAAAGAACTTGAATTAACATTAACTGGAAAAAATGCCGGACTTTCTGAGCGAATTCCGATGTGTGGCGTTCCTTTTCATTCAGTAAAGCCTTACCTTGAAAAGTTGATTGATAAGGGATATAAAGTTGCAATATGTGAGCAATTGGAAGATCCTAAAACAACTAAAGGAATGGTTAAACGAGGTGTTGTTGAAGTATTAAGTAAGGGAACTATTGCAGACTATGAATTACTAAGTGAACATGATAATAGTTACATTGCTAGTGTGCTTGACTTTAATTATATCTATATGATTACTTACGCGGATATTTCGACGGGAGTTATTAATTCTTTATCTATTACTCATGATTTGACAAAGTTAATTAGTGAATTATTAAGTCTAAATGTTAAAGAAGTTATTTTGGAAAATAATTTACAGGTAGAGCTTATAGATACACTTAAAAACAACTATGGAATTGAAGTATCTATTAGTGATAAATTTCTAGAAGAAAAGTATGAAAAAATAGTTGATTCAGTAAGTGATGCACGAGCTAAAATGGGTGTTAAGCATCTTTTGTATTATCTAGTAGTACGCGAGTTAAAGATTCTTGATCATATCGATAAAGTTAATGTAATAAATAAAGACGATTATCTAATAATGGATGTTCATACCATTAGAAACCTAGAACTTGTGGAAACTCTTCGCTTAAAAGAAAGAACATATTCGCTAATTTGGTTGATTGATAAAACTAAAACAGCGATGGGCAGTCGTCTTTTAAAAAATTGGTTACTTAATCCATTAAAAAATGTTAATTTAATTAATGAACGTTATGATAAAATTGAAACTTTAAATAATGAGTTTATTTTAAAAGATGAATTAAGAAATAAATTAGACATGGTTTATGATATAGAAAGATTGTGTGGAAAAATCACTTGTGGAAATATAAATGCTCGTGATTTGTTACAATTAAAAACTAGTTTAAAAGTATTTCCTGATATTAGTAAAATAATTAAAGATTTAAAATTTAACTATGAATTTAAAACGTTTGATAATTTATATGAATTACTAGAAAAAGGTATTTATGAAAATCCTCCAGTTTCTCTAAAAGAGGGATATTTAATAAAAGATGGCTATAATAAAGAATTAGATGAATTAAAAAAAGTTCGTAGTGGAGGAAAAGACTTTTTAGCTAATTTTGAAAAAGAGGTTAAAGAACAAACAGGGATAAAAAATCTTAAAGTTGGCTATAACAAAGTATTTGGATATTACATAGAAGTATCTAAAGGTCAAGCCAGTTACGTAAAAGATGAATTCAAATGGGAAAGAAGACAAACTTTAAGTAATTGTGAAAGATATATTTCGCCACTTTTAAAGGAAAAAGAATCACTTATTTTAAACGCTGAAGAAAATATTATTGAGTTAGAATATAATTTGTTTTTAGAAATTAAAGACAAAATTAAAAGTGAAATTTTAGATTTAAAAAAAGCTGCATACATAATTAGTGAATTAGATGCCATAACATCACTAGCTCATTGTGCGGAAGAATACAACTTTGTACGTCCAACCTTTTCAGATGAATTTAAATTAATCGTTCGTGATGGAAGGCATCCTGTTGTAGAGAAAGTAATTAAAGATGAGTATGTTCCTAATGATATCGTTATGGATAGCAATATAAATACTTTATTAATAACCGGTCCAAATATGTCAGGTAAATCAACATACATGAGACAGCTTGCAATTATTGTTATAATGGCTCAAATGGGCTCATTTGTCCCAGCTAAAAGTGCGACATTGCCCCTAATAGATCAGATTTTTACTAGAATTGGAGCCAGTGATGATTTAGTTAGTGGATCATCTACATTCATGGTTGAAATGACCGAGGCAAAAAATGCTATAGTAAACGCTACCAAAAATAGTTTAATACTTTTTGATGAGTTAGGTAGAGGTACAGCTACATTCGATGGAATGAGCCTTGCCGAAGCAATACTTGAATATATTACTAAACATATAGGTTGTAAAACATTATTTTCAACTCATTACCATGAACTTACGTCATTAGAAAAAGTTTATCCATCTATTAAAAACGTTCATGTTAGAGCTTATGAAGAAAATGAAAAAATAGTTTTTCTGCATAAAGTCAAAGATGGTGCCATTGATAAAAGCTATGGTATTCATGTAGCTAAACTTGCGGGCATGCCAGATGAACTTATCAAAAGAGCTGATGAAATATTAAAAAAATACGAGAATAATCCAACTAAAAAGAAAAAAGAAAATAATGTTCAATTGTCTATGTCTTTTGATAATACCTTACAAGAATCTAACAAAATTTTAGAAGAAATAGATAGACTTGATATTTTAAATACAACCCCAATTGATGCCTTAAATATATTATATAAACTTAAAGAAGAGAGAAAGAAACATTAAAAATGTTTCTTTTTTATATACATATTATTTACATTAAATGTAAGTATAAATTAAAAAATCGAATAATAATATGCTATTATTATTATAGTAAGGTGTGTGATAGAATGAATAATGAGAAGGTTTCTGTTCATTATACTGAAATTAGAAATGAAATTAATCTTATTAAAAGATATATTTCACAACTACAACTTAGTATTGATTCTATGTTAAACGATGCCATTTCTAATGGTGAATGGAAAGGCAAATATCAAGAGGAATATGACAATCATATTAATGGTAAAACAGAAAAATATTTAAGAAAATTGGTAACCTGTTTTGAAGATTTTAATAATTATTTAGAAAAAACTATGCAAGGTTACCAAAAAATAGATCAATAAGTAGGTGAAGAAATGAACGATAATACCCAAATGGTCGATTATGATAGACTATTAGCCAAAGCAGATGTTTTAAACGCTAAGAAAAATGAAATTTTAACTGATATTAATGTTATAAAGCAATCATATGAAAAAATAACCAGCGATTATTGGCTTGGTCCAAAATCTGCTATTTTTGCAGAGAAAATAGCTCAATTTTTTGCTAAAAATGAAAACTCTGGAGCAATTTTAGATAATGTTGAAAGTGATTTCGATGGATTAATAAAATTTATAAAAGACGCCTGCGGTCAAGTTGAAGAAACTGATGACGCAATTGGACAATCAGTAAAGTAGGTGAAGGTATGGTTAAAGTAAAAATAGATACAAATAATATTTTTCTTGCATATCAGATATCTAAAAGATTTAATCCGGCAACTTTGATGTTTTACGGAAAAAGAGCAGCTGAATTAAAGCGGAGATGCTATATTATTGATAGAATGTTGAGCTATATCCAAAATGAAGGCATTATGTACCAGCTAAAAGATTATAGCAAAGCGGTTGATTTAGTAATGAATCCAACCGATGGTTTACTTGCCCTAAAGTTATCTTATGAAAGTAAATACAAAGCGTGCAAAACTATAGATGAAGAAATTGCATATAAAGATCATGCGGACGTTTATATGTTGGCTCAACAAAAGATTATAATATCTTCGACACTTAAAGAATTAAAAAAGAAAATCATCAAAAAGAAAGAAGAAATAGTTTCTGTTTTAACTCCAATTGTGGAAATAGAGGTTACTCCATGGGAAAACTATAATTCAGATAAATATGAGATAAACTTAGCAACTTTTGAGAAGCAAGTCATTGAGCCCTTAAATAATATAGTAAAATATTTAAATATGCAAATGTTGAATATGAATTCCATGAGGTCAAGTGATTTTCAAATTCCAAGTGGCAATGACGATTTATCTTCTAGTGATTATCAAGTTAGTGGTTTTTTCTATTCAGCGTGTAATAATATAAAAGTTAATATTAAAAAATGTCTTGATGAAGCAACTCGCCAATTAAATTTGTTAAAATATCATTTTGCCAAGATTAAACAATTTGAATATCGTAATGACTTTGAATATGCTAAAGAAAGAAAAAGGACTAGTAGTGATAGTACATCTTCTAATCACGGAACATATGTTGTTGAAAAAGGTGACTATTTAATTAAAATTGCAGCGAAATATGGAATTGACTGGAAAGAGCTTTATGAAGCAAACGCTGATAAGATCGATAATCCAAACTTGATATATCCTGGACAAGTGCTTACAATTCCAGGTCAAAAAGAAGAAAGTAATGATCCTGTAAGTGCCGCAGATGTTATTAGCAAATATACAGGTCTTAAGTTTGAGGAAAAAGAAGAGGAAGCATTTGATATTAACCCTCCAGTATTTGAAGGCGTAATTGGTGCTGCAGCCATTGGTTCTGTTAGTGTGGCAACTAAAAAGACTGACGAAACAGAATCTGGTAAGGATGATAAAAAATCTGAGGTTAAAGAAAAAACAGAAGTTAAAGAAGCTGTATCTAAAGAAAGTGATACTAAGGAAATTAGTGAAAGAGAACAAGCAACTAAAGATAGAAATGAAGCTGCCCATAAAAGAGCAAATGAAAAAGGAGTATCCGCGGCTCAGACAAGTACTAATACTAGCTCTCCTAAAGTAGAAGTATTAGATAGTGCTTTAGCAAGTTGTTTGGATGACAGATTCGAGCCAGGATTTAGTGCTAAACTAGAACAAGTCGCTAAAAATGTTAATTGTGATCCAAATGATTTACTTGCTCTTATGTATTCAGAATGTGCTCTTGATCCATCTCATATTGAAAGCAGTAGTAGAGCTGTTGGCCTTATCCAATTTATGCCAAGCACTGCTCGTAATCTTGGTTACACGACTGAACAGATAGCCAATATGTCCGCAACAGATCAACTTGATTTAGTTGAAAAATATATTAAAAGCGCTAGTCCTTACAAAAATGGCGAAGAATTAGATGCTGGTACATTATATGCGGTTATGTTCTTACCAGGTAGAGCCAAGAAAAATACTTTATGTGTCAAAGGCGAAAGCTATTATTCTTATAATAGGGGTTTAGACGTGGATGGCGATGGAGTAATAACTAAACAAGATCTAGCTAATCGTTTAAATAAGAAGTATACGGAAATGTTACGAGATATAATGTAGAAGATTACAGGGTGCCCTGTAATTTTTATTTTAATGTATTTAATTTTATAATTGATTTAATGTGAGAATAATATTATAATTAACATGATAAAGAATAGGGAAAGAGACGTGGTAATATGGCCATAAATACAACTGATTTACAAAATTGGATTTTAACTTCTCGAAGAATTGCTCCGAATTCTCTTTTTGGTGATAGCGAAAGCGATCCTTGGGTGGGGTTTGTTGCTTTTCAAGTTGGCCAAAAGTTAAGAGATATGGTTAATAGTGTTGGATATCCATCTGTTAATAATGTAATCAATCAAATAAATAAATTAGATGAAATGGTTATACTTGTTGAAGAAGAAAAAATAGATCTTCAGCAATTTATGGATGCTCTTGATAATTGTGCCGTTATGAAAGAACATGTAAATGATGGTACGGCTTCGACATCCGTATGGGAACATTATATGCAAGAATATTATAGGGCTAAAAATAAACTTATTGATACTCAACGTAGAATTGGTATTTTACGAGAAGAATTTAAAATTTATTGGAATATACCTGCAGTTCAGGGCATGATAAGAAATGAAGTTTTCGGCATCCAAACAGATTTTGCAGAAAACGTTACGACTTTATTCGAAAATCTTATTACAATATGTGAAAATACAATTACTGCTTTAGGTAATTCAACATATGATAATCGTACTTTGGAAGTTATATCAAAGTATAATGGTAAAGCGAAAATAATAAGAGAACCAATTGGCACTTTTAGAAGTGTTATCATAAAAAATATCGAGAAAATAAAAAGTGCTGCTACAGATGTTATAGTTAAAAGTAAAAATCATATTGATAATATTACAAAATATGAGAATAATGAAGACGTTGTTTTAATAGATTTAGCAGATGAAACTTTAAATGAGGAAGTAGAAGGAGAGAAAAAAACAGAGCCTTTGAAATACACTATTGCAAGCGGTGACTCATTAAGTAAAATTGCTGAAAAGTATGGTGTTGATTGGGAAG
Organism: uncultured Bacilli bacterium; assembly: GCA_934101595.1. Taxonomy (GTDB): domain Bacteria; phylum Bacillota_I; class Bacilli_A; order RF39; family UBA660; genus RGIG1752. The sequence goes on along the minus strand of CAKORR010000001.1, from coordinate 145,185 downwards.
AAATATATGAAGCAAATAGAGATACTATTTCTAACCCAAATCAAATAGAAGTTGGCCAAGTTATAATAATCCCTGGTTTAGCTTCAACTGTAAAAGGTGCTTCTAATGATTTAGGAAATGTAACTAAAACTTATATTGATGCCGAGAAAGAAGAAATAGAGCCATTAGTTATAAATAAATTAGCTTCTTACGAAAAACTTTCAAAATCAAGTTGGAGCGTTGAAGCCTCTTCTTTTGAAAAAACAGATATAAATTTGCCATTAAATAACGCATATAGAATTAGTTCATACATAGATTCGAGATGGAGTGAAGACGGCACTGGTAATGGTTATTTTGACCATAGGGGCTGTGATTATGTTCCTGAGGGATCACGAGAAAATGTTTCTATAAAACCTATCCAAGAGGGAGTTGTAGTCTATTCAGGACATTCAAATTATGGCTATGGTAATGAAGTTGTTATGCTTCACGAGGTAATAAATGATGATGGAACTATATCGTATTATATGAGTAGATATGCCCACTTAAGAGAGACTCCTAAAGTTAAAGCCGGCGATGTTATAACAGACGATAGTCCAATTGGTATAATGGGAAGTACAGGCCGATCATCTGGAACCCATTTGCATTTGGAATATGCTAAAACAGACTTTACTGAAGAAGAGTTAGCAGGTAAAAGTGCTGATGAGATTGCCAATTATTATCAAAAGAAACAAGGGGTTGATACAAGATTAGAAAAAGGTTCTTATATAAATACAGGCAACATTTATGCGAAAGCAAATAAAGCTTCATAAAAAAGGGAGATTATTATGAATACAAAAATTAAATATCAAGATGTTTCTGATGCTTGTCAAGATATCGCTACATTAATCCAAAGAGTGCAAGAAAATATTCCATTAATTCAAAACTTAACAGGTAATACCACAGCTTGGAGTAGTAAATATCAAAGAGCATTCGATAGGCACATAAATGGAGAAACCCTTGTATATCTAAGAAAAGTAGTTAATGGATTAAAAAATTATAATGAAAAACTTTCAAGATATATTAAAGAGTATCAACAAATAGATATTTATAGGTAGGTGAATTATGCAAGAAAAATATATAAATACAGATGAAGTTTTAAATATATCATCAAAGTTAAAAGACTATATGAATTCAACTATCGTAAATATTGAAACCATTTTAAAAGACTTTAAAAATCTTGAAGAAAACAAATCATGGATCGGACCAAAAAGCGAAAGATTTTTTGAAGATTTTAATAGCTTTTGTAATAGTGGATCACAATCTATTATTGAAACATTACAAAACGAACTTGCCGATATGACAAAGTTTATTAACGACACTGTAGAAGCTGAACAAGGTACTGATACAGAAGTTTCAAAAGACATTGAAAATGCTAGTGATAGTATTAAGATTGAATCAATGGCACTAAATAATGATAGTGCTCATAATAATTAGATTTGCATATGTAAACACGAATATATCGTGTTTTTTTGCTTGACAAAATACGCGGGGGGGGGGGTATAGTTAAATAGAAGGTAGGTAGTTATGAATAAGAGGAAGATAATTTTAACAAGCATAATAGTAATGTTATTAATAACGCTAGTAGTAGCAGGAACATATGCGTTATGGCAAGTAACAAAAAGTCAAAGTGGAGTAAATACATTAACTTCGTCATGTTTGGATATAAACTTTAGTGATAATGGAGATGGAATAGCCCTAAATAATACATTTCCAACACCAGATAGCGAAGGAATAAAAGGAAGCGGATATCAATTTACCGTAACAAATAATTGTAATAATGAAATATCATATTCTGTAAATTTAGAGGCATTAACAAATAGCACAAATACAAATTATATAGATGAAAGTAATATAAAAATAGCTCTAGATAATAAAGTGGGAAGAGCTCTTACTAAATATGAAACAGTAAATGTCAAAAAAGAGGCAAATGCAAGATTTGATAAAGAACTATATGTTGGAGTATTAGGAACAAGTGAAAAGGATAAAAGCAAAACTCATAGTATAAAAATGTGGATGGATGAAAATACACCAATGACCGAACAAAATAAGGTGTTTGATAGTAAAGTAGTAGTAGTAGCAAGCCAAACACAAAAGGGGATAAAAGAAAGTAGCGAAGATTGTTTCTTGATAGGATCAAATGGACTTTTGGGTTACTATAACAATTATAAATGTGGTGAAAATATAATAGTTCCCGAAACAATTAAAGGAATAACGCCAAAAAATATGATTAACCCGGCTTTTCAAAAGGGAAATGTTTTATATTATCAAGACACAAATGAATCAAAAGACGTTTATGTAATTCTTGACGAAGCTAATTATAATACGTTAAGTGCTGCAGTAAATCAATTTGATGCGAGCGAAAGTGGTTATGAAACGAAAAGCATTATAAGATATAGTGAATTATCTGATGAAGTAAGCAAAGATTTGTTTAGTATTCCAAATTCAATGATTGGCATTGGCGACGACTATACAAATGACGATGGCAGCAGCGTATACAATGGTATAAAGTTTATGTATTTAAAAAGCGGCACAGACTATTCTGGAAATAATCCTACCGAAGTAGTAATGGGTACAGATTATATAATTGGTTTATATAACTCTGCAAGTTGCATGTATGACTCAGATAGAACAGATTGTTTTTACAATCTTGTGGATTTAAGTAAATTAAAACAATTGAATTTAGGAGATTATGAATACTTTCCTGGGATTAAAATATCTAAATTGGAATTACCTGAAGGGCTAGAAAAAATAGCACAGCAAATGTTTTCCAATTGTGGATTAACAAATGTTTATTTACCGACAACTCTTAAAGAAATTGGCGACAACGCTTTTTCTAGTAATAACATAACAGAGTTAGAGATAAACTCCGAAGTAACCATTGATTCATCGGCATTTAAAAATAATAAATTAAATAGTTTAACAATTAATAAAACAATAACACTTAGTTCTACTAAGTATAAACCTTTCGAAGGTAATACAAGTTTAAATCAAAATAACGTTAAATTTGGATATTATTCGACAAATACATTTGCAGATTTAAATATTAGTTAAAAGATACATTATTTAATGTATTTTTTTTTTAAACGTGTTATAATCAATTAAGTTGAGGTGTTATTATGGCTTTAAGTAGATCTGAATTAAGGGAAAAATGTATGATTATCTTATATCAATATGATATAATGACCTCTAATCATATCAAAGAAAATATTGATGATATTATAAAAAATAACATTGATATTGAAAATGAATTTGTTAAAGACGTAGTATATGGCGTTATTACAAATATGGAAGCAATTAATAGTCTTGCTAATAAATATATGGTTGATTGGAATATAGATCGCTTAGATAAAACTGGGGCCACTATATTAAGAATTGGTATCTATGAACTTATGTATACAGATACGCCGTCTTTAGTAGTGATTAATGAAGCTCTTGAACTTGCTAAGAAGTATAGTGATGATGCCGTTCGTAAAATGATTAATGCTGTTTTAGATAAGATTAGTAAGGATAAATAATTATATGGATGAAAAATATTTAAAGATAAGTGATTTAAATAATTATATAAAAAAAATTTTAGATAATGATGCATTTTTAAATAAGGTATATCTAAAGGGAGAAATTAGTAACTTTAAAAACCACACAAGAGGACATTTATATTTTACCTTAAAAGATGATACGTCAAGAATTAACGCTGTAATGTTTTATGGTAATGCATCTAAGCTTACTTTTACACCCGAAGATGGAATGAATGTTTTAGTTGAAGGAAGAATAAGTGCATACCCAGCTAGTGGTAGTTACCAAATTTATGTTGATAACATGCAGCCTGATGGATTAGGAGCACTTTATATAGAATATGAAGCATTAAAAAAGAAATTAGCTAGTGAAGGATTATTTGCTAGTGAGCATAAAAAACCAATTCCTAAATATCCAAATAGAATAGGCGTTGTTACCGCTTCAACCGGTGCCGCTGTAAAAGATATAATGAGCACTATTAAAAGAAGATATCCTATATGTGAAGCTATTTTATTTCCTTGTTTAGTTCAAGGTAAACAAGCAGCCCAAGATATAGTTAAGCAAATAAAAAGAGCAGATGAATATGGTGTTGATACAATTATAGTTGGCCGTGGGGGAGGATCTATTGAAGATTTGTGGGCATTTAATGAAGAAATTGTTGCTCATGCAATATATGACTCAAATACACCAATAATAAGTGCCGTTGGACATGAAATAGATTGGACAATTGCAGATTATGTCGCAGATTTACGGGCTCCAACTCCAACTGGGGCAGCTGAAATGGCTGTTCCTACAGTTTTAGATGTTAACAATCTTTTAAATAATTTAAAAATTAGACTTAATAAAAATATAAAAAATATGGTTAACACTAAATTTATTAAATGGCGTAGTTTAAAAAATAATTTTATTTTAAAAAATCCTATGGCAATGTATGAAGTAAAAGAGCAAAAACTAGATACATTACTTGATTTCTTAACTAAAGATATAAAAAATATTTTACAAACTAATGAAGCAAAACTCAAAGAATTAAAAATGTCTTATGTTTTTAAAAATCCTATGAGTTTATTTGATAAGAAAAGAAATGACTATACATTACTTATCAATACTTTAAAATTGGTTAATCCCCTTGGTATACTAGAAAAAGGATACTCTTTGGTAGATATTAATGGTCATATTATAAAGAATAGTTCTGAGGTTTCAATAGATGATACCATAAATATAAGACTCCATGATGGAAAAATAAAAGCCAAAGTTATTGAAAAAGATTAATTATAAAGGAAAAGAGGAATAATAATGGAAGAAAATAAAAATTTTGAAGATTCATTACAGGAATTAGAAGAAATTGTTAAAGAATTAGAAAGCGGTAATGTATCTTTAGATGATGCCATAAATAAATATACTGAAGCAATGAAACTGGCAAAGTTTTGTGGTGAAAAATTAAATGATGCCACAAAAAAGGTTAATAAAATTTTGGCAGAGAATGGAAAACTTGAAGATTTTAATGTTGAAGAATAGCAATAATTGGTAAATACCAATTATTGTTTTTTTAATTTATTTAGAATTGTAAATAATAGTACTAGGTGATTATTTTGAAAAAAATATTGTTGTTTTTAATGTGCTTCATGTTTCCATTTGAAGTTTTAGCATATTCTAAATATATTATTCCAGGAGGTAACACCCTCGGTATTGAAATAAACAGTGATGGAATAATGGTGATAGGATTTTATGAAATAAATGGTAAACTAAATAAAAGCAATTTAAAAGTAGGAGATTATATTAAAAAAGTAAATGATAAGGATGTTTCTTCCATTTTAGAATTAACTAACGAAATTGAAAATAATGATAAAGATAGTATAACAATAACTTATAAACGTGATGATAAACTATTAACTACTAAATTAAATTTAATATATGAAAATAATATATATAAAACAGGTTTATATGTTAAAGACAAAATAACTGGAATTGGTACTCTTAGTTATATAGATCCTGAAACTCATATATATGGAGCCTTAGGCCATGAAATAGTGGAATCAAGCCATAATAAAATTGTAGAAATAAAAACAGGTAATATTTTTAAAAATACTATTACCTCAATCACTAAAAGTATGTCTGGACATCCCGGAAGTAAAAATGCTAAATTTTATAAGAATATGACATATGGTACTATAACAAAAAATACTAATAAGGGTATATATGGAATTTATAATGATCCTCTTCCTAGCACCAAAGCTTTACCAGTTGCTTCTAAAGACGAAATCGTAGTTGGTAAGGCTAGTATTTTAACGGTTCTAGAAAATGAAGAGATTAAATCATATGATATAGAGATAACTAGTATAAATGAAACATCTAAGACAAAGAATATTTCATTTATAATAACAGATAATGAATTACTTAAAAAAACAGGAGGAGTAGTACAGGGAATGAGTGGTTCCCCAATAATTCAAAATGATAAAATAATAGGAGCTGTAACTCATGTTGTGGTAGATGAACCGAAAAGTGGATATGGAATATTTATTACATCAATGTTGAAAGAAGGAGAGAGTGACTAATAGACACTCTTTTTACATGTTAAAAAATATATAAATAGACGTTAATGTAAGTTGCTGTTAAAATTTTATTGTAGGGTGATTATTGTGAATAAAGAAGATGTTAATAATAGTAAGAAGAAGTATTACATAATTATTATAGTATTGCTTTTTATTTTGCTTATTCTTTTAGGCTTGTTATCTTTTAATAATAAGAAAAAAGATAACAATGTTGGTGGCACGAGAACCTTAATGATATATATTTCGGGAACCAATTTAGAACGAGATGCAAAATCTGTTACCTTGGATTTAAATACTATTTATCCAAAGGAAGTAAACTTAGATGACGTAACTGTATTATTATATACTGGTGGAACTAGCAAATGGCACAATTTCATAAGAAATGATGAGAATGCTATTTACAAGTTAACTGAAGATGGTTTCACAAAGCTAGAATCTTATAAAATAACAAGTATGGGTGATGGTAATACTTTAAGCTCATTTTTGAATTATTCTTATGATTATTCTAAAACCGATAAATATGATTTAATAATCTATGACCATGGTGGAGCCTTGCAAGGCGCAGTTACTGATGACTATTTCAAAAATGATATTGTTACTTTGGAGGAATTCCAAACTGCATTTAATAGTAGTCCATTTAATGGTGATAATAAGCTTGAATTACTAATGTTTACGGCTTGTTTGATGCAAACAGCTGAGGTTGCACTAACCTTTAGTCCTTATGCCGATTACTTAGTAGCAAGTGAAGAAATAATTTATGGTGGGTTGTATGGATATTATGATTTCATAAATGGAATAAATAGAAATCAAAGTGCCCTTGATTTAGGCAAAAGTTTTATAAAATCATATATAGATTATGTGGAAAAATTAGATCCATACGGACAATGGGTTACGACATATTCAATAATAGATTTAGAAAAGATCGATAATGTATTTAATGAGATAAGTAAATATGTCAAAAAGTTAAATATAAAAGATAATTATGGAACAATTTCAAAAGTAAGACAAAGCGTCTATCAGTTTGGTGAGGATGCCCCTGAATATGATACAGTAGATGCTTATAATTTCTTTGAGAAGTTAGGTAGTGAATCTAAAGTTAAATCTGATGATGTATTAAAAGCTTTAAATGAAGCAATTTTATATAATTATTCAAGTGATGATAATTTAAAGGGTTTATCTTTATATTTTCCTTTTAAAGGAGTAGATAAGGCTCAGCTATATACTATGGATATTTATAAATTATTTAGTGAAGGAAAAGATTATTTATCATTTATAAATGCTTTTTATAATTATAAAAGTGGTAATAGTAGTAAAGCCCTAACAGTTGAAAGTATGGCTTCATCTAATCCAAAGATAAATAATAATGAATTTAGTTTGCAGCTTACTCAAGATGAAGCACGGGAATACGCAAATAGTTCATATATGATATTTAAAAAAATGAATGATGAATATTATAACTTCGTTTATTCATCTGATGATAGTGAATTAACTGATGATTTGGTATTGAAGACGAATATTACTAATAAGATAATTAAAATAAAAGAGGTTAGTGATAACGACGGGAATAAAATAGATAATGCTTATTTACAGGTTGTTAATACTAAAAAAGATGGCTATAGAGCAATTGGTACCATATCAAACTTTAATAAAGAAACTTTAAAAGATAACAATATATGGGATATTAAAACTGTATACTATTACTTTAAAGATTTAAATGGAGTACCATCAATTACCAATGTTGTTACCAGGGGACGTGAAGATTTAAATGAATTACCGAATAAATCAGTATTAAATATTTCTGATTATACTCATTTTGAATTTTTAACATATTGGTATAAAATATTTGATGAAAATGGTAATTTCACAAAAGACTGGAAAAGCTATAAAACTATTTATGGATATGAATTTGAAACTAGCAAAAAAGATAATTTTGAATTTGTATCGTTAGATAAAAGTGATGATTATATTTGTATATTCAAAATAGATGATATTTATGGTAAAACAACTTACTCAAAGCCAGTAAGTTTAAAATAGAAAAGAGGATTAATTATGTATTGTAAATATTGTGGAAGTGAGTTAAATAAAGATGCGAAATTTTGCACGAATTGTGGAGCTAGTGTCGTTAGTGACAAACCTGCTATTAATAATCCTACACCTCCTGTAAATAATGAGACTCCTATTAATAATGTGGTGAATAACGTCCCACAAAATAATAAGAAAAATAGTAATGTTATTTTTATTATAATTATTGTTTTGTTATTAATCTTAATTGGAGTGGTTTCGGCTAAATTAGTTATTGATAACTTTGGAAACAAAAGAAATTCTGATACTCCAGTTAAAATAGATGAAAATAAAAAGGATAATGGTAAAAATAAAGATAATAAAAACGATTCCATAAATAATATAAAAAATGATAATGATGATAAAGGTAGTGATTATGAAATATATAATGGTTACAAATTTAAAAAAAGTAGTGATTATGAATTTGCAGTAAAAGATAATAATTTAATTATTTATTCAAATTTCATTAAGATTGCATATTCAACTCTTATATTAAATGGAACTTTGGATGACGTAGACAATAATTATGAAGAGCTTATGCAAAACTTTGCTTCTCAAGGCTTTACGGAATTGGAATATGAAAAATGTAGTTATAAAGGAAAAGAGTTTGGAATATTTGAATCCAATGAAGCTGTAATTATATTTGTGCCTATCAGCAGCAATAAATTAATGAGGTTTGCTTTATTTGATACTGGAGAGGCTACTGCAGGCGCTGATATTTTAGATGATTTGATAAAGATTATCAATTTACTTGATTTAACTACTTTATCAGCAAGCACTGGTAATTCTAATTATGGAGAATTAAAAATTCCTGATGGAACTAAATCAAATATAAAAATTGATACAATAAATAAATAGCAGTATTTGCTATTTTTTGTATTTATTTACAAAAAATAAATAATGTGTTACCATAGTAATGATAGTAAGGTGTTAAGCATGAGTGGTAAAAATGTATGGTTAAAAATCACCTATTTAAGTTTATTTTTTATTCTAATTTCGCTTGGTTTATTATTCTTTCCAAATGTACATATTATGTATAAAAGTGTTGATGTTTTTGAAAAAGAAAAGGCGAAGCCAAATCATGAACCAGTTGTATCTATGTATAGTGATCCGACACTTAACGGTAGTGATCCATTAGTTGATAATACAATGATTCCGGTTTATTATGATTTCGAAGAGAAAACGTGGAAAAAAGCTGATCCTTTAGAAAAATGGTACGATTATTCTAAAGAATGGTGGGCTAATGTAGTAATAGCTAAAGAAGAGTATCGCGAAAAATATTCTAATGCTCTTCCTGGTGAAATAATAAATTTAGATGAAATTTTAGGCTTTTTTGTATGGATTCCGCGTTTTGAGTACAAATTATTTAATGTAGATAAAAAGCTTGTTAAAGAGCAAATTATTGAAATTAATATAGTATCTAAAACAACGCCGAAGAAAACTACCATAAAAAATGGAGAATACTATACACATCCAGCATTTACCGCTCAATATAAAAGCGGAGATACTTATGAATTAGATGGCTTTTGGATTGCTAAATTTGAACCAAGTCTTGAAAATAATTTAGTAAGACTTGTTCCTAATAAAAAGCCTATAGCAAGCATTAATATGGCTACTATGTGGAAATACGCAACAGGGATTAAAGATAGTTATGGACTGGATACTCCATCACGTATAATAACAAATATGGAATGGGGAGCTATTGCTTATTTTACTTATAGCAATTATGGAAAACCTGGTAATAATGATTTTAAAGTAAAAAGAGTTTATATCAATAATGCCATGGGAAGTGATAATTGGGATAATCAATTAACTGGTTGTTCAGCTGGTACCGTGTCAACTGGAGGTAGTGCAAATTGTAGATACCAATATGATGTTTCAATTTATGGTACAGGTGCTTCTTCAACAGGTAATATCTATGGTATTTACGATTTGGTAGGTGGTTCTTGGGAGTGTGTAATGGGACTTATTAGTGGTCCTAATCTTCCAGATAATATTGGTGGATATAATGGTTCACTTCCTAAAGAAACGAGGTATTATACATTGTACAATAATGGAGCAATGCTCGATCATACCCGTGGATATTTGGGTGATGCTACTTTTGAAACTAAAGCAAATACTACTGAATATCAATCTTGGTATGGTAACTTATCTTATTTTGCTACCTCAAGTTTTCCATGGATTAAACGAGGTGGATCATTTAGAGGTGGCGGGTATTCAGGATTGTTTGATCATGGAATTACTGATGCTTTACCAAGAGGAGATAAGACTTTTAGAACTATTTTATCGAAGTATTAATGTTTACATGCATAGTGTAAACATTCATATGTTAAATTGACATTGAAGAATATTTTTTATATATTTAGAATGATAAGGAGAATGGGAAATGAATTCAAATATTGCAACAAATTTTGAATTGGTTAAATCAAGAATTAACCAAACTTCATCTTCAAGAGGTGAAATGATTAGAGCACTTTCCAACTTAGAAAGTGCAATTAATAATGCTACAGAATGGCAAGGAGTAGATGCAACTGCTCATAAATCAGCACTTTTAGATTTTTGCCAAAAATTAAAAAATAGTGCAGCATGGATGGAAGCTGCAGGGAACCAAGCAATTAGTCATGCCGAGAGACTATATGAAAGAGCTCAAAGCGACAGAAATGCTAGAATTTTTGATTAGGAGGAATATTAATGAATAATAGTTATACTCAAGTTAACACAAATCAGTTAAACGATATTTTAAAAAGTATGCAAACAGCTCAAAGAGTTTGTGGAAATGCATTAAATGCATTTTCTAGTGCAATGCAAATGCTTGCTAATTCCGGACAAATTGAAGGTTCAGCTTTAGAGGCTTTTGATAATAACATGACTAAAATTAAACAAGTTTATGAAAAATTTGATAATTATTGTGGAAATGTAGCAAATGATATTAATGGAATAATTAGTGATGAAAAATCTATTGAATCAGAATTTAATAAAGAATACAATGACTTATTAAGTGTTGATCCAACAAACTTTAACGGATAGGGTGATATAATGGCGAATGTAGTCGCAGCTGATTATGAAAGTGTAAAAGCATCTATTGCAAAAATGGATTCTTTATTAGATGATATGAATAGTACAATCAATGATTTATTAAATGCTATTAATAATACTAGAAGTTGGGTTGGTGTAGATGCTACCGCATATAAGTCAGCTCTAGTTGGATATGCTGGCAAAATGAGAAGTAGTAGCCTATGGTTAAAGAGCTTTAATAATGTACTTTCAAGACATGCTTATGCTTTGTATAGAAGAGCAATAGAAGATAGTAATGCCACAAGGTGGTAGTAATGGCTAATTTTTCTTATACTAAAGTTAATGTTAGTGAGCTAAATGATTTAGCAAATTCCATTAAATCAGTCAAGAATAATTTAGCATCTGATTTAGAAGAATATCGCCATAATTTAAATAGTATTAGTAGTAATGGCTACTTACAAGGAATTGCTAATGAAACTATTAATATTGCCTATAATAGGATTACTACTCTGGTAAATGACTTTATAGAATATGCGGATACTGTTAATGGTAAAATAAAAGAAATAGTTTCGTCAACTGAAGCGATTGAAAATGAAGAGCAGAAAAAAGAGGAGGATATCTATTCTAAGGATCCTCTTACTTATAATGAAAACGCTAAAACAACTAATTCAAATACTGCGACAACAGTGATAGATGCTAATTTAGCCTCTAGTTTGGATCAAAAGTTTGAACCAGGATTTAGTGCTAAGGTTGAAGAAGTCGCTAAAAATCTTAATTGTGATCCCAATGACTTACTAGCTATTATGTATTCGGAATGTGGATTAAATCCAAATCACATTGAAAAAAGCACTAGGGCAGTAGGATTAATTCAATTTATGCCAGCTACAGCTAAAAGCTTAGGCTACACTACTGAAGAAATAGCTAATATGTCCGCAACAGATCAACTTGATTTAGTTGAAAAATATGTAAAAAATTGCAATTATTATAATAAAGATCAAGAGCTTGATGCGGGAACACTTTATTCAATAATGTTCTTACCAGGTAGAGCAAATAAAGATGTTTTAGCAACAAAAGGCGAGTCTTATTATAATTATAATGCAGGATTAGATCTAAATAAGGACGGGGTAATAACCAAACAAGATTTAGCTAATCGATTAGACCAAAAATATGATGAAATGTCTAATGAATACTTGAAATAAGGAGGTATTATGTCAAGTTATACAAAAGTTAATCCTGAGGAATTAAAAACCTTAGCAAGCACAATACAAAAAGCTAAAAATAATATTGATACATGTTTGACTGAATATAAAAATAATCTAAATAAGATAAATGAAGAAGGCTATTTGCAAGGTGTTGCTAATGCCACTATATCCACTGCTTATAGCAAATTAGTAGCCCTTGTAGAAGAGTTTGGTAATTATGGTGAAACTGTTAGAACCAAGTTAAACGAAATAGCTACAGAAACAGAAAAAATTGATGAATCTGAAGGTAAAAAAGCAGAAGATGTTTATTCACAAGATCCTTTAACATTTGGCGTAGCAGCGGCTAAAGCTATTTTAGGCGCTAGTGCAAGTGAACAGGCAGCTCAAAAAACTAATGTAGCCGAACCATCGGTAGGTAGCGCTATGGATGTTCCAAGTGGAGATACATCTTTTAAATCATATACTAATTATGAGAAAGTAACAGATAAATCAACAACAGCTTATGCTATTAATAATGGTAAACCAATGCCATATGGTAAATATGAAGGCCAAACTTTTGATGTTAAAACTGATGATACGGGAATGCGTTATGTCGATAAAGGTGATGGAAAGAAATACTATACTGTTGCAATGGGAACTTATTATGGTACAGAGGGAGACACCTTTAAAGTTAAAACCGATGCTGGAAATGAATTCGATGTTATTATAGTTGACGCCAAGGGAAGCGATACTAATAATTTTCATTCAAGTGGAGGATCTTGGTATCATTCTCATGGAACTAAAAAAGATTTAGTAGAGTTTTATATCTCATCACCAGATTCAATAAGAGTCAAAGGTGGAACTACCGGTGACTATAATTCCGATGCTAGATTTAAGGGAAATATAACTTCGATAGAAAAATATAATTAAGGAACTAAATACTAGTTCCTTTTTGATTGAACTTTTTTTCTGATTTTATTATAATTGATATAGGAATGATTTTATGAATAAAGTGAGATACTTAATAAAGAATAAAGATGGTAAACCTGTTGGGGTAATAGACATTTTTCAAAAATTAGATATGTACAAGTTAAAAAAATATGATCAACCATTTAATACGGGATTTATGTTTTTGTTAAAAAATGAACAATTTAATAATTTGGATAATTTAATTAATGATACTCTTTTACGTTATGAAAACTTTATTCATTATTCTAAAAATGATATTGAAAAACTTAAATATCAAAACAAATTTAATGGATTAACAGATATTAAAAGGAAAATTTATACAGCTAAAAATGAATATTTACAAAATAAAAATAATAAGATTTTATTTAATAAACTTATTAATTTATATAATTCAAGTAAAAATTTTTTATAGGAGAAATTATGGATTACATCAAGGGTAAAATAAGAAAAATAATTTATCAAAATGAATCGGGCTTTCAAGTAGCTCTTTTTCGTATTAAAGAAACTAATGATATAGAATTAAAAGATAGTTTAAATAAGACTATAACTGTGACTGGTGTGATACTTGATGCAAACATGGAAGAGACGTATATTTTATATGGAGAATATATTAATAATGAAAGATTTGGTTACCAGTATTCATTTAAAAGCTATGAAAGAGTAAAACCAAGTGATGTTGATTCAATTGTTGAGTATTTAAGTAGTTCCTTAGTTAAAGGATGCGGTGAAAAAACTGCATTAAAAATTGCTGAGGCCTTTGGAGAAGATGCTATTTCTATTATTAAAGATAATCCCGAAAGACTTATGGAAATCAAGGGGATGAGTAAAGATAAAGCTGAAAAAATATATAATAGCATCTTAGCTAATGAATCGGTCTCAGATATAATCATTAAATTAAAAGAATATGGTTTTTCAATGAATGAAAGTACTAAAATATATAATAAATATCATAAAGAAGCACTAGAAATAATAAAAAGTAACATTTATCTACTAAAAGAAATAATAGATTTTAAAAAATTAGATGATATTTTTACAAAATTTAATGATAAAGAAGATATAACAAGACTAAAAGCATGTACCTTAGAAAGTATGGAATATTTAGCTTTCAAAAATGGAGATGTTTATTCATGCTTTAGTGAAATAAAAAAAGAAATGGCAATAAGTTTTAATATTACTCTAGCTGATTCACCACTTTATGAAATCCTTAAAATGTTAATTGAGGAAAATAAAATAATTTTAGAAAAAGAAAATTATTACTTAAAAGAGTATTATGAAATGGAACTTGACATAGCAAATTATTTGTATGCCATAACTGAGACACCATTAAAAAAAGTAGGAAATATTGATGAAGAAATAAAAAAGATAGAGAATAGTTCTCATATAAAATATAACGAAGAGCAAAAAAATGCTATATATCAAGCTTTGAATAATCGTGTAACTATCATAAGTGGTGGTCCTGGAACTGGAAAGACAACTATTATCAATGCCATTGTAAAAATATATACTTCTATTTATAATTTATCTCCAATTGATGTTTTCCAAAGCATTGCCCTTATTGCTCCGACCGGTAGGGCTAGTAGAAAAATGAGTATGTCCACATCTCTTCCAGCTATGACAATTCATAGATATTTAAAATGGAATAAAGAAACAAATAATTTTGGTATAAATGAATATAATAAAAATTATCACAAACTAATTATAGTTGATGAAGTATCAATGATAGATATTTTACTTTTTTCATCTTTATTAAAAGGAATAACTACTAATGTACTTTTAGTATTGGTTGGGGATTCATTTCAATTACCAAGTGTTGGGCCGGGATTAATACTTAGCGATTTAATTAATAGTGACATGTTTTCGTACTGTCCTTTGAAAGAAATATATAGGCAAAGTAGTGATTCATATATACCGTATTTAGCGAGAGATATTAAAGAAAAAAATATAGATGAAGATATACTTTCTAAAAAAGATGATTATAATTTTTTACAGGTTCCTTCTCTAAAAATAAAAAATACTATTGCTAAAATATGTGATTTATCTCTAGAAAAGGGCTTAAGTGTTGATGATATAGAAATATTAGCTCCACTTTATAAAGGAGAAAATGGTATTGATAATTTAAATGTCACTTTACAAGAAATATTTAATCCTCAAAAAGATAAAAAGGAAATAAAAATCGGCGACATCACTTATAGAGAAGGAGATAAAGTTTTACAACTCCAAAATAATCCCGATGCCAATGTTTATAACGGTGATATAGGTTATATAGAGGAAATAAAAAAAGAATTTTCACCACGTAAAAGAGATGTAATAATTATTAATTTTGAAGGAACTAAAGTTATTTATAAAAAGGAAGATATGTTTAATGTTAAACATGCTTATGCAATTACTATTCATAAAAGTCAAGGAAGTGAATTTCCTCACGTTATTATGCCTATTACAAAATCGTATTCAAAAATGCTTTATAATAAATTAATTTATACAGGAGTAAGTAGAGCTAAAAAAAGTCTTGTAATTATAGGAGATGTTAACGCTTTTACTAGTGCGGTATTAAATGATTATAGTACTAATCGAAAAACAACCTTAAAAGAAAGAATAGTGAATAGATTTTTAAATTAAAGCCATACTAATACTGAGGTGGAAAATGAAAAAAATTGGATTTATGGCTGGAGCTATATCGGCAAGTGTAGTGGGCTTGATGGCTTACTCTTTAATGAATAAGAAAACAAGTAAAAAAGCTGATCAGCTTTTATGTGATGTAATAAAAAAAACAGATGATTTAGTAAAAGGTAACCATTAAGGTTATCTTTTTTCGTGTTGTTATAGTTTTTAATAAATGGTATAATAAAACCCTAAGAGGTGAACATGAAAACAGTATTAATAACAGGATCATCATCAAAAATAACTCAAGCAACAGCTCAAAAGTTTTTAGATAATAATTGGAATGTCATTACAACCTATTATAAAAATAATAATGGGATTCGAAATGTTAAATCATATTATTTAGATCTATGTGATGAAGAATGCATAAAAAAACTTATTAGTGATATAAAACGCGATTATGAAAGAATAGATGTCTTAGTAAATAACGCTGCAATTTGTTATGACGAAGATATTAATTCTAAAAGTGCAGCTGTTTTTAGAAAGGTTATAGATACAAATTTAACAGGAACATTTTTAATGTGTAAATATATAAAAGATATTTTACCTTCAGGATCAATAATTAATATTTCATCGACTAATGCTAAGGATACTTATTATCCATTAAGTTGTGACTATGATGCCTCTAAAGCTGGCGTAAATTCTCTTACCAAGAATTTTGCTAAATATTATGCGCCCGATATAAGAGTTAATGCTTTAATGCTTGGTTGGGTGAATACTTCTATGAATGATAATATGTTAGAGTCCTTTAAAAAAGAAGAGGAAAGTAAGATCTTACTAAAAAGGTTTGCAAAACCAGAGGAAATAGCAAATGTTATTTACTTTTTAGCAAGCGATGAGGCTAGTTATATTAATAATGCGATAATTAGAGTTGATGGAGGTAAAGATGAATAATATTGAATACTTTAAGAAACTAGAAGAAAATCTTGATTATGATTATTATGAAGATATTTGTTTATATAATTCAAACAAGGTATTAACTGCTTTTAAAAAATGTAATGTGTCAGAATCAAGTTTTAATAAAACAACTGGGTATGGTTATGGCGATATAGGCAGAGATACTATTGAAGAGGCTTATAAAACTATTTTCTCTGCGGAGGATGCCCTTGTTAGAACTCAATTTATTTCAGGAACTCATGCTATCCAAACGGCTTTATTTGCACTCTTAAGGCCAGGTGATTTATTATTATCAATTTCTGGTACACCATATGATACTTTACATGAGGTAATTGGTATTAGAGACAATGATAGTTCTTTAATGAGTTTTCAAGTAAAATATGATGAGATAGATTTAAAAAATAATGACTTTGATGATGAAAAAATAATTAATTATATAAAAAATAATAAAGTAAAAGTGATAGAAATCCAAAGAAGTAAAGGTTATTCCTTAAGAAAAAGTTTATCTATCGAAAAAGTTAAACGAATTATAAAAAAAATAAAAGAGATAGATAGAAATATAATTGTTATGGTAGACAATTGTTATTGTGAATTTGTAAATAAAGAGGAACCTATCGAAGTAGGTGCTGATATTTGTGTAGGATCTCTAATAAAGAATTTAGGCGGTTGCATTTGTGAAAATGGAGGCTATATAGTAGGTCGAAAAGATTTAATTAAACTATGTAGTGAAAGGCTAAATGTTGTTGGGGAAGCTAAAGAAGTTGGACCTAGTTTAGGAGCTAATAAAAGTATTTTGCAAGGTTTAGCTTTTGCTCCTAGTGTAGTTTTATCAAGTATTAAAATATCTCTTTTAACTAGTAAATTAATGGAAGATAATAATATTTTAGTAGAGCCTAAAAGCAAGGATAAGAGAGTAGATATTGTAACTACTATTATGTTTAATGATAAAGACTTATTAATAAATTATTGTAAATTAATTCAAAAATATTCTCTAATAGATAGTAATGTAATACCAATGCCAACTAGTACACCGGGATACGATGATGAAATAATAATGGCAAGTGGTTCATTTATTCAAGGATCAAGTATAGAACTATCATGTGATGGCCCTATAAGAAGTCCTTATGTTGCATATCAACAAGGTTCAATGACTTATGAGTATGGTAAGCTAGCATTAATGAAAATATATGATGAATTATTTAAGAAAGGAAAACAAGATTAAAATATGGAAATAATTTCTCACGCTGCAAATATAAAAAAAGGCAGTGGTGTAGTATCTGAAAGTAAAATAAAGAAAGCTTTGGATTCTCCTTGTGATATTATAGAAGTAGACTTAAATTTAACTAAAGATAATAAATTTGTATGTATTCATGATCCCATAATTAAAGGCAAGAAAATAAGTACGCTTTCGCTTTCGGAAATTAAGAAATATGAAAAAGAAGCCTTATCAATTAATGAAGTTTATGATTTAGTAAAAGAAAGAAAGACTTTATTATTAGATGTTAAAGATTACGTTGACACTGAAAAAATAAAAGATATGTTGATTCCTTTGTTAAAAGAATTTAATCCCGATAACTATATAATTGAAAGCTTTGATATTTCTTTGTTAGAGGAAGTTAAGAAGCATTTTTCTGAATCAAAAATTATTATACTTGCAAGAATTTTTACAAGCTTAAAAGATCTTATAAAAAAGGAACTATTTTATGATTGTCTTGGTATTGGTTTATCAAGCGAGCATTTTTTTAAACCATATGGTTATAAAAAATATAGAGAGTATATGTTGCCAGAGCAAAAATTGTATGCTTGGACTTGGACTTTATTATATAAAGAAACCGAAGAGTTATTTCATCGCTTTAAAAATTGCCAATGTGACGGCATAATTGCAGATGAAGTTATGAAATTAGAAAGGACTTTAAATAAATGAAAAAATTATTTGTGTTAATGTTATCGTTATTTTTGCTAGCTGGATGTAGTAAGGTGACAATTGAAAAAAGTGATAAAAAATTATTAAGAGGGTTTATTAACGTTGAAATGTCTGTTAAAGATTATGGAAAAATAATTTTAAAATTAAATGCCGATGTAGCACCTATTACAGTTACAAACTTTGTTAATTTAGTAAATGAAGGTTTTTATAATAATTTAACATTTCATCGAATAATTAAGGATTTTATGATTCAAGGTGGAGATCCTTTACATAATGGTACAGGTGGTAGTAAAAACAAAATAAAAGGGGAGTTTAAAGATAATGGTGTAAACAATAACATTTCTCATAAAAAGGGAGTTATATCGATGGCCAGATCTAGTGATTATGATTCAGCGTCAAGTCAATTTTTTATAGTGACTAAGGATAGCACATTTCTTGATGGTAAGTATGCAGCTTTTGGTGTTGTTACATCAGGGTTGGATGTTGTATTAAAAATAAGTGACGTTAAAGCTATTGATGATAATGGTACAGTAGAGTATAAAAATCAACCAGTGATAGAGTATATTAAAGTGGTAAATGATTAGTTATTTATTTTAATATTTTTCTTTTTAAATCATATTATTAAATATAAAACTAAGGAGGAAAAATGTTAAAAGTATCTAGTAAGTCAAATCCTAGCAAAGTTGCCGGAGCGATAGCAAATATGTTTAGAGATAATGGCACGGTTGAAATTCAAACGATAGGAGCAGGAAGTTTAAATCAAGCCATAAAGGCTGTGGCGATTGCAAGGGGATTTGTTGCCCCAAGTGGAAGCAACTTAGTATTAATTCCAGCTTTTAATGATATTAATATTAATGGCGAAGAAAAAACAGCTATAAAACTTATTGTTGAGTCCAAATAAAAGGACTCTTTTTTAATACATTTAATTATGATAATATTAAATTGGTGATTATATGAATATTCTAGTTATTGGAGCCGGGGCTTTTGGCCTTGGACTAAGTTATAGATTAAATAAAAATGGTAATAAAGTTACTTTATATAGTTGCGTTAAATCGGAAATTGAAACTTTAAAAAGCACCCGAAAAAATGAGCATGCTTTGCCATCATTTACCTTACCAAAAAACATAACTTTATCTACAGATATAAAAGAAGCCTACAAAGATGTTCAGTTAGTAATTATAGCAGTCGGAAGCAAATATGTCTTAGATGTTTCTTTACTTATAAAACCATTTTATAATAAGGAACATATTGTTATAGCTTCAAAAGGAATTTGTGAAAAAACTCATAAGTTTGCTTCACGAATCATTAAGGAAGTTTTAAATACAAAAAAGGTTTGTACCATTTCAGGACCTAGTTTTGCCAAAGATTTAGTTAATGATTCATACGTTGGTCTTAGTGTGGCGGCTAGTAATAACGTCACTTATAAACTTGTTTTAAAAGCATTAAAAAGTGATACCTTAAAGTTGCGCCGTACTAAAGACTTTAGGGGCGTTGAGCTATGTGGTACTATGAAAAACGTCTTAGCTATTGCATCGGGAATTTTAGAAGGCCTTGGTGTTTCGGATTCAACTAAAGCTATGTTTTTAACAGAAAGCTTAAATGATATTCGTAAATTTATTAAAAAAATGGGAGGTAGAGAAAAAACAATTCTTTCTTTTTCAGGATTTGGTGATATAATACTATCTTGTACATCTCCAAGTAGTAGAAATTTTACTTATGGATATATGATTGGATCTGGATTAGATTCATCTAAATTAAAAGAATATTTAAATAATAATACGGTGGAAGGCGTTAATACTTTAAAAGAAATAAATGCGATTATTCATAGTAAAAAAATTAAATATCCTTTTATCAATATTTTAAGTAATATTGTTAATAATCCAACTGATCCAAAAATACTACTTGAATTTTTGAGTACTAAGAAGTAGGGGGAATATGGATAATTATAAATACGAAGATTTTCGATGTATTGTAAACGAACTTTTAAAAAAAGAAGACTATGAAGGGTTAATAAAAATTATAAACGAGAACACTGAATTACTTTCTTATAATTACATGAAAGATATTTTGTTTAATTCATATTACAATTTAGGCTTTTTTGATGACGCAATATTAGTTTTTAATACGATGGAAAACAAAGACTCTAGATCTAAAGCTGCATATTTATTAGCTAAAATGTATGGTGAAAGAATAAAAAAAGATAATATTTTAAAAAAGCCTAAGAGTGAAAGCGATAAAACTAATTTTAATTTTTATTTAAGACAAATTAATAATTATAAAACTAATCTTTATGCTCAGTTTATCTTAGTAGATTATTATAGAAATACAAGAAATAGAGATAAACAGCTTGAAACTCTTTTATATATAGCAGATAATTTTGAATTATCTAGAAGGAAGGCAGTAAGTATTTATACTGAGTTATCTGACGTATATTTGGCAGAAGGAAACACAAAAGAATCATTATCATGGGCAAAAAAAGCTGTTTTAACAGATGAAAAAAACTTTAATGCAAATAGAGCAATGGGTAATGTTTTGTATATAATAAATGATTATGAAAACGCTTTAAAATATTACGAAAAAAACTTGGATGATAAGATGGACAAATATCGTAATTTTAATTATGGAAGAACTTGTTATAAGTTAGGTCTATATGATAAAGCAAGAAAGCATTTGGAATTATCAACAAATATAAGTGGAATAAAATTTAAAGTTATTAATTTTCTAGCCAATATAGAAAAATTTAGTGGTAATTTAATAAAGAGTGAAGAATATTATCAAGAAATGTTAAAAGGTAAAGAGAGAGACAAAAATATTGCATATTTAGGTATGTCTGTTTGTGAGCGAAACTTATCTAATTATGAAAGTGCTTTATCATGGGCAAACAAAGCTTTAAATGGAACTGTGCGTGATAAGTCCGAGGCTTACTTAGAAATGGCTAAGGTTTATTTACTTATACATGATAGAGAAAATGCCAATCTATGTTTTAAAAAATTACGTGAGATTAATAATACAGATTTTGGGAAACTAGATGAAGCAAGATACTATTTCCATGCTAAAGAATATGATGAATCAAAACGCATTCTTAAAGAATTAATTGATAGTAATTCATTTGATAAAAATGAAGCCTTGATTGAATTAAGTAAATTATATCGCAATGAATCTAAATATGATTTGGCATTATCAAGCCTTGAAAAAGTTTTGCCAAATAGCAAGTCCTATTATAAAGCCTTATATGAAAAAGCTGTTATTTATGTAATCTTAAGAAAAATAGATGAAGCCGAAGAAGTTATAGAAATTTTAAAAAGATCTAATAATTATAATGACGTTATTAGATGCAAATATTTATACGCTAGAATAGCGCTCATAAATAAAGACTTTAAAAAAGCTCGTGATTTATTATTAGAATTAAAAGGTACTTATTTATTTGAAAAAACTGTTAATGATTTCTTAGATTATAATTTATTAGATAGTGAATCATTAGAAATTCTAGCTAGTGAAATATTAAAAAGGCCCACTATAAATAAAGATTTATATATATTATTGCAAGGAGAACTTGCTTTGATGAAAAATAATTTAGAGAAAGCCGAAAAGTGTTTTCATGAGTTAGATCAAAAAAATAGTATTTATAAAGCTAAGGCACTTTTAAAATTAAGTAACTGTTATTTGCAAATGAATGATTATGAAAATGCTAAAAGAATATTTAATGAAGTATATTTGAATGAAGATTTTAATTGTGACGAATCATTATATATGATGGTTTCAATTTTAGAAAAAGAAAATAATTACCAAGAAGCTTTAAAATATATAGAAGAACTAGTTAAAAATACGCCTAATACCAGAGTATTTGATTATATATATTTAAAATATGCATGTATTTTATATAAATTAGGGGATTACAAAAAAGCTATAGAAGTTTTAAAGCCTCTAATAAATCCTCCTGTTAATAATATGGCTTATTTACAGTACGGCAAAATAAAAACTAAATTAGGAGAATATAATGAGGCAATCTTAATATTTAAAAACATACTTATGACTGATAATAGATTATATGCTTTATTAGAACTTGGTAATTTATATTCTGCATTAAATAATTTTTCTGAAGCTTTAAAATACTATGAGTTAATAATCGTTGAATCAACATCAGCTGAGGATAAAAAAATGGCTTATATGAATGAATCTAGAATATATGCTATATTAAGAGACTTTGATAAATCAAATGAATGTTATAATCTTGCCCTAAACGGTGGCATAAAGAAAGAAAAAATTGATAATGATTCTTTATTAAAATTGGGTATAAAATCTAAAAAAGAGAAATTATATAAAGAAGCAAAACGTTATTTATTAGAAATTGATGATGACAATATGAAAAACACTGTGATAGTACAACTCTTTGAAATAGCTCTATTAGAGCATGATAAATCTCAAGCTGAAATTTACATTCATAATTTAGAAAAAAACAATGCTGATATTGATTTAATAAAGTTGTGTAGAGGAAGATTTTTAACGGAATTTGATAATCCAGAAAAAGGTTTAGAATTATTAAGTAGTATAAATAATAGTAAATATGATACAGAAAAGTATTTTTATTTAGCCATGGCTTATATTTACGAAGAAGATTTTATTAATGCTAAAAAGTTTTTAGAAAGCTGCATAAATATTAGTAATTGTTATAATGCCAAAATGGAACTTGCCAGAATTTATGTTATTTTAGGGGAATATGATTTAGCCAAAAAGCTTTTAAAAGATTTATCTACTGTAAACTATAATATTGATGCAAAAAGTGAGTTAGTTAGTTTGTACATTCATGAAAACAATTTAGAAGAAGCTTTTTTCTTAAATAATGATTTAATGCGTGCTGAATCATCAAGTGCAAATGCAACACTTACATACACGTACTTGTCAAAGGCTTTAAACATAATGTTACCTGTTTCATTTTATGGAAAAGAAACTTATGGTAAAAATCAAATTTGCGATTATAGTTTTGAAAGATTAATTAATGCTTCTATAGATCTAATTAATAGTGATTTATATGATATTATTACGGTTTTAGAATTTGCCCAAAGTAAGTTATCAAAAGATACATTTATAAAAAGTAATGGCTATGACATTTATTCTATTTATCTTGAAAATATTGGTTTAAATGGCGAGAATTATTTGACTATTTTAACTATTCCAAATAGCACTCAAATTGTAAGAGTATATCCTTCATTTAATAGATATGATGCTATAAAAAGGATTAAATGTTTATAAAAAGATATTGGTTAACCCAATATCCTTTTTATTTAAGTAAAAATACAGCTAAAATAATTCCTATATTAATAACAATGTAAATTATTAGAGTGGTGGCTCCAAATCCTTCTTTACCTACTTTTGAATTAATAGTTTCTGGATAATTGCTATTTATTAAAACTAGTTTAGGGCCTTTTTCCTTTAAAAAATCACTACCATTTAACTCATTCTTTATCATTCTAATTCCGGGAGTATCTAGTTTCGCATCGTAAAGTGAATCGCGAATAATATTTTGCATGTTTATAAATTTATCCAAAGCTTTATCAACTAAATAATCTTGATTTTTAAACAATACTAAAAATGATTGGATGAAAAATTTTATTTCTTCTATTTCATCACCAGTTAGAAGGTTTTTAACTAAATAAGTTCGAATTCTTAAATAAGCATAATTTATGTTAAAGTCATTTTTTTCTAAATAATTATTTTCTTCTAAAACATCTAGATGTATTTTAATAATATTTATAAAATCATATGGAAGCAATAAGAATGTCTCTTTTTTTAAACTACATAAAGAAAAACCTTTTAATGATAAAATATAATCTTTGTAAGTTAAGACATTTTCTTTTACCTTAATTTGAGCCAACTGCGGATAATCATTTTTAAGGTTATCAAAAAATAAGTCGTTGTCATAATTTTCATTATCCATATTCTTCATATTAGTCTCCTACCTTATAATAGTAACAAAAAAGTAAGAAAAATACAATTGTTTTAAATTAAATTATAGTGTATTATATTTTTTGGAAGTGGTTAAATTGGAAAAACTTAATGAAGATTTTATACGCAAGCTTTCAAATAAAAAAAAGGAACCAAAATGGATGCTTGATTTTAGATTAAAAGCTTATCATAAATTTTTAGAATTAGATAATCCTTCTTTTGGCCCTGATATAGATATTGATTTTGACAAAATAATGTATTATAAATCTGATGTTTCCGAAAGTTATGACGATTGGAGCAAAGTTGACAAAGGAATAGAAAAAAAGTTTTGTGATTTAGGTGTTATTGATGCTGAAAAAAAATACTTAGGCGGAGTAACTAACCAATATGAAAGTGAAGTTGTTTATCACAAAAATAAATTTGATAGTGGTGTTATTTTTTTAAGTACTGATGATGCTTTAAAAAAATATCCTGATTTATTTAAAAAGTATTTTAACACTTTGGTAAAGTATGATGAGAATAAATTTACTGCTTTAAATGGAGCGCTATGGAGTGGGGGTAGTTTTATATATGTTCCACCATATACTAAACTGGATAGACCTCTTCAAAGCTATTTTCGAATTGAAAGTGAAGCTTTAGGTCAATTTGAACGAACAATTATTATAGTTGATGAACATGCAGAGCTTGATTATATTGAAGGCTGTACGGCTAGAAGTTATTCCTCAAATTCATTACATGCTGGAGTGGTTGAGATCTTTGTGTTAAATAATGCCAGAATGCGTTATTCAACAATTCAAAATTGGTCATTGGATGTTTATAATTTGGTTACCAAAAGGGCGATTGTTTATGATGATGCCAAAATGGAGTGGGTTGATGGTAACATAGGCAGTAAAGTTACAATGAAATATCCATCATGTATTTTAATAGGAAATAATGCTGTTGGTAATTCAATAAGTATTGCTTATGCTAAAGAAGGCCAAACACTTGATGCTGGAGCTAAAATGATTCATATTGGTAAAAATACTAGAAGTAACATAGTGAGTAAATCAATAGCTAAAGATGGTGGGATTGCTAATTATAGAGGGGTAAGTAAAATAGAAGAAAGTGCAATTAATAGTAAAGCTGTTATAAAGTGTGATACACTATTACTTGATGATACTTCAAAGAGTGATACATACCCTAAAAATATAGTAAAGAATAACACCTCAACATTAGAACATGAAGCTACTGTATCTAAACTAAAAAAGGAAGAACTGTTTTATTTACAAAGCAAAGGATTATCCGAAGAACGAGCAGTTGAGTTACTTATAATGGGATTTATTAGTGATTTTAAAAAGGAACTTCCTATGGAGTACGCAGTTGAGTTAAATAGATTATTAAATTGTCGATAGTATTAAATTTGTTTTTTAGCAAAAAGGTAAGATCAAAATCTTATCTTTTTGTTTGCTAAAATAATATTTTGGTAATCGTTTTACTTTAATTAAACAATTTTAGCGTTTTGCTATTTTTTTTGTTTATTGATATAACACTTTTGAAAGGAGAATTATTATGTTAAATCAAGTTGTTTTAGTTGGAAGATTAGTTGAAGATCCGGCTGTTGTGGAAATGGAAGGAGGAAAGAAAAAGACGACTGTTAATTTAGCCGTAGCTAGATCTTTTAAAAACAGTGATGGGCTTTATGATACGGATTATATAAGATGTATTTTATGGAATCAAGTTGCTTCAAATACTAAAGAATATTGCAAAAAGGGAGATATAGTTGGTATTAAAGGAAGAATTCAAACTTCTTCTTATGAAAAAAATGGTGAAAAGAAGTATAGCGTTGATGTTATAGCTGAAAAAGTAACATTTTTATCTTCGAATAAGCAGAAAACAGAATAGCTTTACTTATCGTTAATGTTTTTGCTAAAATATTAATGAAAAAGGTGAATTTATGAAAAAGTTACTTATTATAGGTGGGGGAGCATCTGGTATAGTTGCAGGTATTTATGCCAAAAAAAGAGGGCTTGATGTTACAATTTTAGAAAAAAATAATGAAGTACTAAAAAAGCTATTATTAACTGGTAATGGAAAATGTAATTATTTTAATGAATATTTTGATGAAACTAAGATTAATAGTGAAAATAAAGAATTAGCTAAAATGATATTTAGCGAAGATAATATAAATGAAGCTAAAGAATTTTTTGAAAATATTGGTATTGTTCCAAAAGTAAAAAATGGCTATTGTTATCCATTTGCTAATAATTCTTATTGCATGAAAGAATCATTAATTAATGAAGCTGAAAGTTGTGGAGTTAATATAAAGACCAATATTTTTGTAAACACTATTGAAAGAAAATCTAATAAATTTATTGTAAATAATGATTTTGAATGTGATTATCTTGTACTATCAACAGGAAGTAAATCAGCATTAAAGGATGCCGATATGTTTAATGGCTATAAACTATTGAAAAGTTTTGGTCATAAAATAATAAAACCCCTTCCATCACTTGTCCAACTAAAGGGCAGTGAAACATATTTTGATAAATGGGCTAAAATTAGATGTGATGTATCTGTTAAATGGTTTGAAGACGGAAAGTTAAAAAAAGAAGAGAAAGGCGAAATCCAACTTACTGATTATGGTGTAAGTGGTATATGCATTTTCAATTTAAGCAGTGGTATTATAAGAGGCCTAGCAAATAACAACCACGAAGAAATTAAAATAGATTTTTTACCATTTACATCTGATCATTTTGCTTTTATTGAAAAACGAAAAAAACTAATGCCAAATAGTACGATCATGGAGTTTTTAGAAAGCTTAATTAATTATAAAGTGGTGAAAATAATTTTAAAAAAATCCGAAATAAACGAAGAAAAAATTGTAAGTTCTCTTTCAGAGACAGAATTAAAACGTTTAATAAATAATTTACAAGCATTCTGCCTAAATATAACTGGATATAAATCATTTTTGGATTCTCAAGTTACATCAGGAGGATTAGATTTAAATGAAGTTTACATAGACAGATTAGAGTCCAAAAGAATTCCGAATTTATTTATTACTGGGGAACTTTTGGATATTGATGGCGTTTGCGGTGGTTATAATTTAATGAACGCCTGGATTACGGGAATAATAGTAGGGAAAAGTGTTGGTAAAAATGATTAAGATCAGTAATTTTAAAGTTAATGTTAATGATAATAGAGATTTAAGAGATTTAATAGCAAAAAAGTATTCAATAAATATTCTTAATATAAAAGAATTAAAAATACTTAAAAAATCTATAGATGCTCGCAAAAAGCCAGTGATTTACTTCGTTTATGAATTGGCAATAGATTTAAAAAATGAAGATATTCATATTTTTAAAAATAAGGATATAAGTAAGTATGCTGAAGAAAAATATAGTTTTAAAATAACTGGTAAAAGCACCTTAAAACATAGGCCAATAATTGTAGGAAGTGGTCCGGCAGGTTTATTTGCCGCATATATGCTGGCTGAAAATGGATACGAACCAATTATATTTGAAAGAGGCGAAGAAATAGATAAAAGAGTTTTATCTGTAAATGATTTTTGGAACAATAATGTCTTAAAGAAAAATTCCAACGTTCAATTCGGCGAAGGGGGAGCTGGAACTTTTTCGGACGGAAAATTAAACACCTTAGTAAAAGACAAACTTAATCGAGGAAAAAAAGTATATGAAATATTTGTTGCCAATAATGCTCCAGAAGAAATACTATATCTTAATAAACCTCATATTGGAACTGATAAATTACGAGAAGTTATCAAGAATATGAGAAATAGAATTATATCTAAAGGGGGAAAGTTTTATTACAACTCTTTAGTTACAGATATTAATATAGAAAACGATAAAATTAAAAGTGTTATTGTAAATAATAAAGATGAGTATTTTACAGAATGTCTAGTCTTGGCAATAGGTCATAGTGCAAGAGATACTTTTAGAATGCTTCATCAAAACAATTTCAAAATGGAGCAAAAGCCTTTTGCTGTTGGGTTAAGAATTATGCATCCCAGAAAAATGATTGATAATTCTCAGTATGGAAATGCTTTGCTTTCCGGGGCTAATTATAAACTAACATATCAAACTAATGACCATAGAGGAGTATACACATTTTGTATGTGTCCAGGAGGCTTTGTTGTTAATGCTTCAAGTGAAGAAAACAAATTAGTGATAAATGGCATGAGCAATTATGATCGAGACGAAGCGGTGTCTAATAGTGCTATAGTTATAACTGTAAGTGAAAATGATTATGGCAAAGAACTATTTGATGGAGTTAAATTTCAAGAGCAATTGGAAAAAAAAGCATTCTTGCTTGCACATGGCAATATTCCCGTCCAGTTATATAAAGATTATAAAGACAATTTAATTAGTACTGGTTTTGGTGAATTTTTGCCTTGTATAAAAGGAAAATATGAATTTGCTAATTTAAATGAGTTGTTTACAGATAGTATTAATGAAAACATAAAAAAAGCAATATATGCTTTTGGTAAAAGAATTGATGGATTTTCTAGAGATGATGCTATTTTGGCTGGTGTGGAGTCAAGAACATCATCACCAATCAGAATATTAAGAGGCGACAATATGCAAAGTAATATTAAAGGCGTTTACCCAATAGGAGAAGGTGCAGGTTATGCAGGTGGTATTACTTCTGCAGCAATTGACGGACTAAAAGCTTTTGAAGAAATAATATCTATTTACAAACCGTTCTCTTAGAGTGTCAATTTAGCAATATTTTTGTCATAGATATTGACTGAATTGTTTATTTTTCTTATAATTATCTAAGATAAGGAGATTTGTAATGGATACCAAAAGGAGGATAATTTTAACAAGCATAATAGTAATGTTATTAATAACACTAGTAGTAGCAGGAACATATGCGTTATGGCAAGTAACAAAAAGTCAAAGTGGAGTAAATACATTAACTTCGTCATGTTTGGATATAAACTTTAGTGATAATGGAGATGGAATAGCCCTAAATAATACATTTCCAACACCAGATAGCGAAGGAATAAAAGGAAGCGGATATCAATTTACCGTAACAAATAATTGTAATAATGAAATATCATATTCTGTAAATTTAGAGGCATTAACAAATAGCACAAATACAAATTATATAGATGAAAGTAATATAAAAATAGCTCTAGATAATAAAGTGGGAAGAGCTCTTACTAAATATGAAACAGTAAATGTCAAAAAAGAGGCAAATGCAAGATTTGATAAAGAACTATATGTTGGAGTATTAGGAACAAGTGAAAAGGATAAAAGCAAAACTCATAGTATAAAAATGTGGATGGATGAAAATACACCAATGACCGAACAAAATAAGGTGTTTGATAGTAAAGTAGTAGTAGTAGCAAGCCAAACACAAAAGGGGATAAAAGAAAGTAGCGAAGATTGTTTCTTGATAGGATCAAATGGACTTTTGGGTTACTATAACAATTATAAATGTGGTGAAAATATAATAGTTCCCGAAACAATTAAAGGAATAACAGCAAAATATATGATTAACCAAACATTCCAAAAGGGAAATGTTTTATATTATCAAGACACAAATGAATCAAAAGATGTTTATGTAATTCTTGATGAAGCTAATTATAATACGTTAAGTGCTGCAGTAAATCAATTTGATGCTAGTGAAAGTGGCTACGAAACGAAAAGCATTATAAGATATAGTGAATTATCTGATGAAGT
Source organism: uncultured Bacilli bacterium (assembly GCA_934101595.1). Classification (GTDB taxonomy): domain Bacteria; phylum Bacillota_I; class Bacilli_A; order RF39; family UBA660; genus RGIG1752. The sequence continues at coordinate 114,773 of CAKORR010000001.1, read as the reverse complement.
AAGCAAAGATTTATTTAGCATTAATCCAGAATTATCACTGGGTCAAGATCAAGTATTTTATGAAAATGACGATGGAAGCAACGCTTACTTGAACATAAAGTTTATGTTTTTAAAAAGTGGCTCAGACTATACCGGAAAAACGCCTCTTGATGAAGGTGGAGAAGACCATGTCATTGGAGGATTTAACTGGGGAGGATGTAGTGGAACTACCGATGGTAGAACAGACTGTTTTTACAATCTTGTGGATTTAAGTAATTTAAAACAATTAAATTTAAAAGATGTGAATTATTTTACCGGAATTAAAATAGCCAAGTTAGAATTGCCCGAAGGCTTAGAAAGAATTGCAAATGGAATGTTTAACAATTGCGGATTAAAGAATGTTTACTTACCGACGACAATTAAAACTATTGAAGCTAGTGCTTTTTATGGCAATGATTTAACTGAGTTAGAGATAAACTCCGAAGTAACCATTGATTCATCGGCATTTAAAAATAATAAATTAAATAGTTTAACAATTAATAAAACTATAACACTTGGTTCTACTTCGGCAAAACCTTTCGAAGGTAATACAAGTTTAAATCAAAATAACGTTAAATTTGGATATTATTCAACAAATACATTTGCAGATTTAGGTATATCTTAAAGTTCATTTTTATGAACTTTTTTTATTTAAAATTTTATATAGTCCTTGAGTTTTTAAAGCATATTAGGTATAATAATTGTTAGAAAAATACGAGGAGTGAAGAAATGCGAAGAATAATAGCCAGTTTAGATATCGGTTCTGATGCAATAAAGCTTGTAGTCGGAGAAGTATTTCGTAATAAATTAAATATTTTAGCTTCTGTTGAAACTCCTAGTCGTGGAATAAAAAAGGGTTATGTAGTTAATAGTGAAAGTGCAACCGAAGCATTAAGTGAAGTTTTTAATGAAGTTGAAACAATGTTGGGTTTAAAAGTAAAAGAAGTTATTGCAAGTGTACCTTCTTATATGGCTGATTATTTTTTAACGGAAGGCAGAGTTAGCGTTAATAGTGAAAATGGATTGGTAACTTCCAATGATATATTAAATGCTTTAAAAAATGCCTTAGAAAATAAGATTGGTCCAACTGTTGAACTTGTGACTATTATGCCTACTAATTTTGCTATTAATGACTCAGAAATAATTAAAAATCCTTTAAATATGAGTGCTAATAAGTTGAGCGTAAAAGCAGTTGTAACAACAGTGCCAAAGAAAAATGTTGCGGCCATTAATGCTTGTTTAAACAAAATAGGCGTTTCAATAATTGATATTGCAACATCGCCACTTGGAGATTATTATGAATTCAAAACTAAAGAATCTGATAAAGAACCATGTGCAATTATAAATATTGGAAGCGAAACGACCACTGTTTCTGTTTTCAACCGTGGAATATTAACAAATAGTGAAGTTATTGATATAGGCGGAGCGAACATAGAAAATGATTTGGCGTATGTTTATAAATTAACGAGATTAAATGCAAGATTAGTTAAGGAAAAACTAGCCTTAGCACACAATAGACTTGCTGAGCCAAGTGAGAGTATGACATTAACTGATAAGTTTGGTGATGAAGTAAAAATTAATCAATATGATGCTTCTGAAATAGTGATGAGCAGATTAGAAGAAATATTAAATTTAACCAAAAAACAAATAAATCTCTTAACAAAAAAAGAAATTAGTTATATAATGGTCACAGGGGGAGTAACAGAAACACAAGATTTTGAACTTGTTTTGGAAGATGTTTACGGAACAAGAGCAAGGTTAAAAAAAGTTTTTGAATTAGGGGTTAGAAATAATAAATACTCAACATGTGTTGGTATGATAAAATATTATAATAGTAGATTAAAATTAAAAAACAAAGATTATTCTATCTTCACTTTAGAAGAGCAAGAAGAATTTAGTGGTTTATCAAAGAAAATTAATATATCTGAAAATTCAATACTAGGTAAATTATTTGGATATTTTTTCGACAATTAAGGAGAGTGTAGCATGAACGGATTACAAATGGATCAAATTGCCAAAATTAAAGTTGTTGGTGTAGGTGGAGGCGGATGTAACGCTGTTAACCGAATGATTGATGAGGGAGTTAAGGGTGTAGAGTTTATAGTAGTTAATACTGATTTGCAAGTGTTAAATGCTTCTCATGCCGAAAACAAAATTCAAATTGGCGCAAACATAACTGATGGTTTAGGAGCTGGGGCCAATCCTGAAATAGGAAGAGCAGCAGCTTTAGAAAGTAAAACAGAATTAGAAGAACAATTACGTGGCGCGGACATGGTTTTCATAGCTTGTGGATTAGGCGGAGGAACTGGTACTGGAGCTGCTCCAATAATTGCAGAAATTGCTCAAGAACTAGGAGCACTAACTGTAGGCATTGTTACTAAGCCTTTTAGATTTGAAGGAAAACGTCGTATGGAAAATGCCTTAATGGGTTTAGACGAGTTAAAGCAACATGTTGATACATTAATAATTATTCCAAACGATAGACTAAGAGACATTATTGACAAGACTACAAGCTTTGAGCAGGCATTTAAAGAAGTAGATAATGTTTTACATAGAGGTGTCCAATCAATTTCTGATTTAATTGCTGTAACAGGAGTTATTAACCTAGACTTTGCTGATGTTAAAGCAGTCATGGAAAAAAGTGGAAGTGCAATTATCGGTATTGGATGCAATGCTGGTGAAAATAGAGCTATCGAAGCTGCTCGCCAAGCAGTTGCTAATTCACTTTTGGAAGCAACAATTGATGGGGCTACTAATGCCATTGTTAACGTAACAGGTGGAAATAATTTAACATTATTTGAAATTGAAGATGCAGTTGAAACAGTTAGAGAAGCTGCTAATAGCGATGTAAACATTATATTCGGAGCAATTAAAAATGAAAATTTAACTGATGAAGTTATCGTAACTGTTATTGCTACAGGTTTTGATGAAGACGTTGTTGCTGGTGATGAACAACCACCAAAAAAAGTAACTGATGAGTTACCTAAACGTCGTAATGTCACAGACTCTGCTGATGATTTAGATATTCCAGCATTCTTAAGAAATAGAGACGATTTTTAAAATAGTTGTTAAAGCGACATAATTTATGTTGCTTTTTTTATATAATAATTTTGGTGATATTATGGTAATATACTTAGATGTTTTATTCTTACTTAATCTTCTTATTGATTTAATGCTTTTAATAACAGTAAAATATATTTTAAAAAGAAAAACTAAAATAAAAAGATTATTACTTTCATCTTTATGTGGAGCATTGAGTATATTTTTACTCTTAATACCACTTAATAATTTTAATTTATTCATATATAAATTAATAATAGGCGTTTTTATGATCTTAATTGCTTTTGGCTTTCGTTCGTGGCGTTATTTTTTTAAAAATATGAGTTATTTATATATGGTAAGCACAATTTTTGCAGGGGCGGTATATTTTATTAATACAAGTTTTTCCTATGAATTTAAGGGACTTGTCGCAAGTAAAAATGGCTTAAAAGTAAATCTTTATTTAATTATCTTAATAATGCCATTATTTTTGTATTTATATATAAAGCAATCCAGAGAATTAAAAAATAATTATAATTATTACTATGATGTTGAGTTGTTTTTGTACGGAGAAAAATTTAATTTAATAGGCTTTTTAGATACGGGAAACAAGTTAAAGGACCCCATTACTAATAAAGCAATCGTTTTAGTAAATAGAGAAATCATTAAAAGCGCTATTCATAATCGTAGTCCAATGTATGTGCCAATTAAAACAGTTAATAAAAATTCATTAATAAAATGTTATAAACCATCTCAATTTTTAATTAAAAATCATCCGTTTAATAATATTTTAATTGGAACAATTGAGGAAAATATTACGATTGATGGTGTTGAATGTTTGCTTAATTATAGAATGATGGAGGAGATTAATGCTTAAAAAAATAATAGAATATTTAAAAAAGAAATACAATGAATGCTTCTTTGTGGGAAGTACTGATAAGTTACCTCCACCTTTGGATAAAGAAGATGAGTTGAAATATTTAATTGCCGCTAAAAAAGGAGATGAAGAAGCTAAAAATATTCTTATTGAACATAATTTAAGGCTGGTAGTTTTTTTAGCCAAAAAATATGAAAATACTGGCTATGACATTGAAGATTTAGTTAGTATTGGTTCAATCGGATTAATTAAAGGAATAAACACTTATAAAATTGACAAAAATATTAAATTAGCTACATACGCATCAAGATGTATAGCCAATGAAATATTAATGTTCTTAAGAAAAAACAAGAAAAGAAAAACTGAGATTAGCCTAGAAGATTCTCTTAATTATGATGCGGAAGGTAACGAATTACATTTGGAAGATATACTTGGAACTGATAGTGACATAGTTCACAAAGAATTTGAACATAATTTAGATTTAGAAATATTAAAAGAGGAGGTGAAAAAATTAGAGGGTAGAGATAAGGAAATAATGACCCTTCGTTATGGACTTAATAATACGGAAGAATACACTCAAAAAGAAGTTGCTGAGATGCTTGGTATTTCTCAATCTTATATTTCGAGAATAGAAAAGAAGGTTATTAAAAAACTTAAATCATTAATGAGATTATAATGTATAAAAAAACTCTTTTTGCACCAATAAAGGTATGAAAGGAGTTTTTTGATTGGCAAAAGGAAAAGTTGAAATTACTGGGTTGAATACAAATAATTTGAAATCTCTAAGTCATGAAGAAAATATGGAATTGTTTAAAAAAATGCACGAAGGAGATAGCACTGCTAAAGAAAAACTAGTGAAAGGGAATCTCAAGTTAGTGCTTTCGATAATTAAAAGATTTTCTAATAAAGTAGAAAACTTAGATGATTTATTTCAAGTGGGTGTGATAGGGCTAATAAAAGCAATTGATAATTTTGATATGTCTTATAACTTAAAACTATCAACATATGCCTGTCCTTTAATTATTGGTGAGTGTAAGCGAAGTATTAGAGATAGTACGTCATTAAGAGTATCTCGAAGTATAAAAGACTTAGCTTATCAAATCATTCGTTTTAAAGATGATTATGCTAAAGAACATGCTGCTTTTCCTAGTAATGAAATTATAGCTAAAAACTTAAATATTGAGGAATATGAAATAACCTACGCTCTAGATGCTTTAAGAGAACCATCAAGTTTTTATGAACCGGTATATAATGAAGGTGGAGATACGATATATTTACTAGATCAGATTGCTGATAAGAATAATATCGAAAAAGATAAAGACCTATATATTTCATTAAGAAAGGCATTAAATGATATAAAGAAAAGAGAAAGAGATATTTTAATTGAACGTTTTATTATAGGTAAAACTCAAATGGAGATAGCCAAAAGTTTAAATATTAGTCAAGCTCAAGTGTCAAGGATTGAAAAAAATGCTATAAATAATGTGCGAAGATTAATTAAATGAGTTAATAAAAGTTTACATTCTAGACTATTTTCTCTTACAAAATAATTGTAACGCTTGAAATAGTGTGATAGCCCTAAACTAGGGAGGAGATTTGAGTAGTGAAGAAGTTTAAAGGCTTTGAAAAACTTGATAATAGTAAATCTGGTTTATTAGATGCAGTAGATAAATCAAAACTTATTATTACTGATAACAGTAAAGTAGCTTTATTTATAGAAGCGTCTTTAAAATCTTATGATAAAAATTCTAAGACATTAGTTTATGATATTAAGCCTTACTATATAATTGATGGTGGAGAGAAAAGGAAAATTCCTAACGAGGCCATTAAAAAATCAGTAAGCATTAAAGTCCCTATATTAAAAGAAATAACTGAAAAGTATGCTAAAGTTATTCATAAAAACGGTGATAAAGTAATTGACGAAAAAACTTATGAAATAAAAACTGATGGTAATGAAAACGTTACAGAAACTCCAAATACTTCAGATAATATTTTACTTTATGTTTTCACTTCAGTTATAAGTGTTGCTGGTGTAGTTGTACTTGCTTGCATTTCGAAAAAGGAAAAAATTCTTAGTCTTAGATAGTTAAAAAGAAGATAAACTCTTCTTTTTTTCATATAATTAATTGGTGATATTATGTATCTATCTGATATGCAAAAAAAAGACATTGTCTCAGTTACGGATGGAAAAAATTTAGGAAGAATAATCGATGCGGAAATTAATGAAGATGGGCAAATAATAAACTTTGCCGTTGAAAAAAGAAGATTTTTTTTAAGAATATTTAAAAATAATCCAGATGTTTTTATTTCAATTAAAAATATAGATAGAGTAGGAGAAGATGTTATTTTGGTTAAAATAGATTAGTATTTTCTCTTCTTTTTATTTAAAAAATAATGTATAATTTAATAAGTGATAAAAATGAAAAATAAATTTATATATATATTTGGAGCAGTTGTTGTTATTATTGATCAATTATTAAAAATGTTTATTGATGATTGTCGGATTATAATATCTGATTTTTTCTATATAACTCCGGTCAAAAATTATGGCGCTGCGTGGAGCATTTTACCTAACAAAACTATATTTTTAATTATAGTTTCTATTATAGTATTAATTATTCTTTTTAGGTATCAATCATATTTTAAGATGAATATAAGAAATAAAATTGCCTTTGGACTTTTATATGGAGGTTTGTTGGGCAACTTGTTAGATAGAGTTATGTTAGGATATGTTCGAGATTTTTTAGATTTTAGAATATTTAATTATAATTATCCGATATTTAACTTAGCAGATATAGCCCTTGTTATTGGAGTTATTTTACTAGGAATCGCAATATTAAAAGGAGAAGATCATGCAAAAAATAGTCGTAAATGATAATAATTTTGAGCGAATTGATAAATACCTTGTCAAAAAAGTGGATTTGAGTAGGGAAAAAATTCAAGACTTGGTAAAAAATGGCTTAATTTTGGTTAATAATGAAACTGTAAAAGCAAATTATATTGTAAAAGAAAATGACGAAATAACCATATCTGAAGAAGAAAAAAGAAACAGCCCTTTTGAAGGTACAGATATTCCCATTGATATAGTATATGAAGATGACGATATAATTGTAGTAAATAAACAAAGCGGTTTAACAGTTCACCCTGGTAGTGGAAATGCTTCTAATACACTAGTAAATGCTTTAATTCATTATAATAAAAAATTAAGTAAAATAGGGGGACTTGAACGTCCTGGAGTAGTACATCGCATTGATAAAGATACTAGTGGCCTTATAATTCTTGCTAAAAATGATAAAACTCATAGAATTCTTGCGGATTATTTCAAAAACAAAACTATTAAAAGAACCTATATTGCTCTTGTTAAGGGTGTTATTAGCGAGACTTCAGGTACTATTGATGCACCGATTGGCCGTGATGAAAAAAATCGCTTGCGCATGTCTGTTACTGACAAGAATTCTAAAAGAGCAGTAACTCATTTTAAAGTATTAAAAAGATATAAAAAGTATACCTTACTTGAGTTAGAATTAGAAACTGGGCGAACACATCAAATTAGAGTTCACATGAAATATATTAATCATCCAGTATATAATGATCCATTGTATACAAATGATCCCACAACTGAGTTTGGCCAATTTTTACATTCATCTAAAATGGAACTTATACATCCTATAACAAAAAAAGCACTTAAATTTGAAGCTCCGCTTCCACAAGAGTTTCAAGAGTTTCTTCATGAATTAGAATAAAAGGCTTGCAGTTTTTAAAAAAAAGCTGTATAGTTTATTTATAAAGTGATGCGAAAAGATTAGTAGCTTAATATCTTTTTCAAAGAGAACTAATGGTTGGTGTAAATTAGTAAAGAGTTAAGTGAATCTCCTTTTCAAACGAGCCTAATACGCTCCGGGTAATACCGTTATTAAAATTAAGTAAAAATAAGGATGGTACCGCATGTTTGCTCCTTTCAAACGTGTGGTACTTTTTTAAAAGAAAGAGGGATAATATGATAGATATTAAATTAATCAGAGAGCAAAAAAATCTAGTTATTGAAAATATTAAGAAAAAGTTTCAAGATGAAAAAATACCACTTGTTGAAGAAGTTTATGAACTTGATAAAAAATCTAGAGCTGTACAAACAAAAGTAGATACGCTAAAAGCTGAAAAAAATAAATTAAGTGGTGAAATCGGTTTTCTTATGCGTGATAAAAAAATCGATGAAGCAAATAAAATTAAGGAAAAAATAAGTCTAAATGAAAAGGAAATTAAAGCTTTAGAAGAGGAATTTGTGGTTTTAGGTGAAGAAGTAAAAAAACGCATGTTAAAAATACCTCAAATTATTGATAAGTCAGTACCTATAGGAAAAGATGATTCCGAGAATGTTGAAATAGAAAAATTTGGAGAACCTTTTGTGCCAGATTTTCAAATTCCTTACCATGCTGATATAATAAATTCTTTAAATGGTATGGACAAAGAAGCTGCCGGAAGAACGAGTGGCAATGGCTTTTATTATTTGATGGGAGATATTGCAAGGCTTCATTCAGCAATGCTTTCATATGCTAGAGATTTTATGATAGATAAAGGTTTTACTTATTGCGTTCCACCATTTATGATTAGAAGTGATGTTGTTAATGGTGTTATGTCATTTACAGAAATGGAAAATATGATGTACAAAATAGAAAATGAAGATTTATATCTTATTGGAACTTCTGAACACTCTATGATTGGTAAATATAAAAATCAAATAGTGAAAGAAAGCAATTTACCTATAGCATTAACTTCCTATTCTCCATGCTTTAGAAAAGAAGTAGGAGCCCATGGCCTAGAAGAAAGAGGGCTATATAGAGTTCATCAATTCGAAAAACAAGAAATGGTAGTTTTATGTAAACCTGAGGAAGCAATGGATTGGTATAATAAAATGTGGAAGTTTACAGTTGAATTCTTTAGAAGTCTAGATGTACCAGTAAGAACTTTAGAATGTTGTAGTGGCGATTTAGCTGATCTAAAAGTTAAATCTTGTGATGTTGAAGCATGGAGTCCAAGGCAACAAAAGTATTTTGAAGTTGGTTCTTGTTCAACACTTGGAGATGCACAAGCAAGAAGACTTGGCATTAGAGCTAAAGGCGAGAAGGGTAATTATTTAGTTTCAACGCTTAATAATACTGTAATTGCTTCTCCTCGTGGTATGATCGCGGTAATTGAAAACAATTATCAAGAAGATGGAAGTATTAGAATTCCTAAAGTTTTAGTTCCATACATGGGAGGAAAAGAATTTATTAAATAAAGTGCTAATATAAAAGCACTTTTTTCATATTTAATTGCAAAAATCGACAAAAAATGATATATTACTTGATAGTAGGATAGCAGTTATATGTTTATTGTATGAGGAGGAAAAAATATGATATGTAATAATTGTCAAACTGTAAATGAAAGTGATTCTAAGTTTTGTATCAAATGTGGAAGTAAATTAGAAAATTTACAAAATACGGAAGTTAAAAATGTTATGGAAGTAAAACAAAATAATGTTGCACCAATGGAAAACACTTTAAAAGAAACATCTATAAATAACAATATTAAGCCTGAAAGTACAGGGAAGGTTAATAGTGAAACTAAAAAGCCTAATAATTATTTTGATATAGTTTTAGATATATTTAAAAATCCTAATAAAGCATTCACAAGCGATTTAGATGCTTATAATAATGCAAAATCATCGATTTTATTTGCTTTAATAGTGAGTGTAGTTGCTATATTTTTAAATTTTTTTAATCATATATATCATTTAGTTAAAACCACTGATATATATGGTAAACTTACTTTTGATCTTGATAATTTAAAGCAAGCTGGTTTATTAAAGTATGCTTTGAGTGGTTTTTTTGAGTATTTATTAATAATTTTTGCCATTGCTGGCATAGCATTTATAACTATGAATTTTATAAAAAAAGAAGCAAAATTTGGTAGATTATTAGCAATTGCCTCAGTAGTTGTAATTCCACTTGTTGCATCAAGTTATATTATTGAACCATTATTTGATTTGGCTAATTATACTTTATCAGGTTTAATCGGAAGTGTTATAACAATTTATGCATATATTCTTTTATATGAAGGATTTAATAAAGAATTTGCTTTAGAACCAGAAAAAAGAATTAATATTAATATTATTTGTTTTACAGCAATCATGGCTGCTAGAGTCTTAATTTCTATTATTTTATAATTTTAGGGTTGTAAAATGAAGCATAAGTTAGATAAAACCGCTTAATTGAAGAATCAATTAGTTAAAAAAGTATTTACTAAATATGCAAATATATAAATAGTGAAGTAAAAATAGGGAATAAGTAACAAATACTTTTTTCCTGTTTTTCTTTTGGCAAATAGTAAAAATGAAAAAGCATAAGCTAAAAGTATAATGCTAATAATTAGACTTAGAGCCAGACTTTTAAAATAGAATAGAAACAAAAAAATACCAATGTTAAGAATGTAGTTTGATAACAAATAATAAAGAAAATCCTTATTTAGTCCTTTTTTATATACATAGATAAAGATAAAACTAAAAGCTAAAATAATAGAAATAAGATAAGGGAAAAAAGGAAAGTTTACAGTTTTTATTTTTATCACCTCTTTACTAAATATATTAATTAAGATAAAATAATATGAGTGGAGGTTATTATGGATACAGTAATAGTCAGTAACAAAGATAAAATAGTAATGTCATTAGTTCATTATTTTGTAACTGAAGAAGACTACACTCCGGTTGTTGTTAGAGGAGTAAAAGATGAAATTTGGCTAGAAAATAATGAAGGAACATATAAAATAATTAGGATTAATTCTAATCACATACATAATATAGAGCAATATAATTTTGATATTTTAAAAACAAAAAGTATTTTAAAGCAAATAAAAAAGAAAACATTCTCATTAAATATGAATGCTTTAAATATTTTTTTAGATCTTGATGAAAGTGTTAAACTTGATAGTGTAAAAAATATTGATTCAACAAAAGTAGAGTCTTTTGATGGCATTAAGAAAAATAATGATTTAACAACCGCATTTCCAAAACTAAAAAATAAGTTGATCGAAAAAAGCGAAGGTTTAGACTTTATAATTAATGTTACAAGTGATTTAAATAAAAAGACTGAAGAAGAAAATAAGGTTTATGAAAGAACCTTTAAAAAGAAAAATATTGTTATTACAAGAGTATTGATGGCTATATGCTTTTTAATGTATATAGTACTTGCTTTTAATAGTAAAAATATTTTTAATATTGATGCCATAACATTGTATAGATTTGGTGCAATAAATCAAAGTGCCATAAAGTCAGGTGAGGTGTTAAGATTATTATTCAGCATGTTTTTACATGCGAATATTATCCATTTACTTGTAAATATGTATTCTCTTAAAATATTAGGAAATCAAGTTGAAACCTATATGGGCAAGATTAAAATGCTTGTTATTTCGCTATTTAGTGGAGTATGTGGAGGCCTTTTATCTTCTATATCCGGAGTGAAATGTGGCGTTGGATTTTCAGGCGCTTTGTTTGGATTATTAGGTGCTTTGTTATATTTTGGATATCATTATCGTTTATATTTGGGCGATGCTTTACGAAGTCAAATTATCCCTGTCATAATTTATAACTTAGCTTTATCATTGTTTATTCCTAATATTGATTTCTTTGCACACCTTGGTGGTTTAGTTGGTGGATTTTTAATATCAATGGCTCTAGGAATAAGTGGAAAGAGTAAAAAATCCGAAATTATAAATGGCTGCATTACAGCTTTGCTATATATATCGTTTTTAGTAATTATATTATTTAAGGTTATATAAAAAATACGCTTTTAAAAAGCGTATTTTTATAATTTTCGGTATAAACCAATAGCAATTCCTAATATGGTAACGTTTGGTAAAATAATTGGAGACATAGTATCATTTTCAGGCTGTAGTCTAATATAGTCTTTTTCTTTATAAAAAGTTTTTAAGGTTACCTCGTTATCCATTGTCATTGCAACGACTGTATCGCCGTTTTTAGCATTGTTTTGTCGTCTAACTATAACATAATCATTATCATAAATTCCTTTATTTATCATCGAATTACCACTAACATGTAAAGTGAAAACCTCAGCTGTGGCAGGGATTAATGTAGCAGGTATATCAAAATATTCGTCGGGAGTTTCTATAGCTTCAATCGGATTTCCCGCAGTAATTTTTCCGAGCAATGGAACTTTTACAACATCTTCATTTTGGTTTAGGTATTCGTTATCCACGAGAACTTCTAGCGTTCTAAATTTAGAATCTGTTTTTTTTAAATAACCAGCTTCTTCCAGTTTTTTTACATGCATATGAACTGTTGCAGGGCTTGATAAATTCAAACCAGCACCAATTTCTCTTATAGCTGGTGGGTAACCATGAGTGGCGATATATTTTTTTATAAACTCAAGAACTTCTTGTTGTTTTTTTGTTATTTTTTCCATATACATCCTCCATACTAATATTAACATAGCATATGTAAAATGTCAAACATTTGTTCTTTTATCCATTGACACGAACAAATGTATCAGTTATGATAAGAATGAATGGAGGATGTATATGGAAAGCTTTTTAAAAAAGAATATGGGAATTGTTGCTTTTTACATTATTTTAGTGGGAGGTTTATTATTGATCAATGCAAAATTTAGTCCTAAAACGATTGACAATAATACAATTATTGCAATAAATAATTAGTTAATTATAATTTTTGGTGATATAATATAGATGAGGTGTCTCATGAAAAAGAAAATACTTATTTTGTACGCAACTTATGGTAGTGGACATAAAACCGTAGCCAACTATATAAAAAAATATTTTGAATTATATAGCCCTGATATTGAAGTTAAAGCAGCTGATTTAATTTTATACAGCAATTCAATAAAAGGTATTATAGGTAAAAAAATATCAGAGAATCTTATGCTACATCATCCCATATTATGGAATTTGATTTATCGAGGAAGTGATAACTCTATTACAGGGTCTTTTTCTGAGTCAGTAATTGTAAAACCATTTAAAAATAAAAAATTAGCTAAAGAATTAAAAACATATAACCCTGATTTAGTAATAGCTACTCATTTTTATGGCTCTGATATTGCAAATTACTATAATTCAAAAAAAGTAATTAACGCTAAAATAATTTCTATAGTTACGGATTATGAAGCGCATAAAATGTGGCTTAAAAACTTTGATAAGCAAAGATATGTAGTTGTATCTTCTAAAGAGGAACAAAAAGAGCTTGTTAAAGAAGGTTATGAAAAAGAAAAAATTAAGCCTTATGGAATTCCTATATTTCCTGTAGTAAGTGAATCATTTAAGAAAGAAGAAGTTTTAAAGAGATTAAAATTAAATAAAGATTATAAAACATGTTTAATTTTTACGGGAGGTAGTAATGGCTCAACTGGTACACTTCCTTATATTAAAGCAATTTTAAAAGAGAAAAAGAATATTAATTTAATTATAGTGTGTGGTCGAAATAAAAAGGCTTATACAAAAATAAAAGAATATATAAAAAGGTATGATATTAAAAATATTTATACTTTGGGATTTGTTAATAATGTTCCCGAGTTAATTTCTTCCGCAGACTTTGTTATAACTAAACCAGGAGGAATCCAAACAACCGAATGCTTATATTTTAAAAAGCCAATGCTTTTAATTAAGAGTAGTGGTGGTCAAGAAAATGCTAATATTAAGCATTTTTGCAAAAAAGGATATTCAAAGTGGTTTAGAACTCCTCGCAAGTTAGCAAAATTTTATAGTAAAATTGAAAATAATAAAGAACTTTTAAAGATGCAACAAAAACTAGAAAAAAGCGATAATACAAAATCAATGAAAAAAATTCATGAACTTGTTTTAAAAACCTTAAAGGAAAATTAACTTTCCTTTTTTTCTTACTTTACTAATAAGATATTTTAAAATATAATTATGATAGGGTGATGATGTGAAAAGTAGTGGTCGTAAAATAACAAATATTTTAAAGATGTTGTCTGCTGATATGACAAAAAATAAAAATTGTGAATATGCAATTGATTGTGCGGAAATCATGTACAATTTATTTGCTAATAATATGATTTTTAATCCAGCAGATCCAACTTGGATTAATAGAGATAGAATTCTTATAGGAGTAAAAGATATTTCACCGCTTTATTATGCAACACTTTCTATGTTTGGTTATGACATAACAATAGATGACTTAAAAAGATATGATGAATTTGATCCTGAAGTTGGGCAAAACTTAAAGAAAAACGTATCAAAAGGAATTGAAAACAGTTTTTTTTGCCCCAGTGAAACAGTAAAAAACGCTGTAGGCATGGCGTTTTCCGAAAAACTTCTAAGTAATAGGGTAAACACAAAGCAAAAAGAGATTATTAATTACAACACTTACGTAATAATGAAATCTGAAGATTTAGAAAATGATGAAGTTGATGAAGCACTTAAATTTGCAGGATTATATAATTTAAGTGAACTTATAATTATTGCTACAGTAGAAAAAAATATTAGCAAAGAAAAAAAAGAAGCATTGCAAACTAGGTTAGATGGTTATAACATTTTGACTTACAACTCAACAATTAATAGTTTTAGTAGGACGGTTGAGAATGCAAATGGTAAAAAACATCCGGCTGTAATTTTTGTTGAAATAGGAAAAGATAAAGATAAAGATTCTTTAGATTTAGAAGAGTTGAGAAAAAAACTAGATGTTTGTAGTATACCTTTTGAAATTTTAAAAAGTGATAAAGACTATATAACGAATATCCTAAATAAAATAGCAATATATGAATATAACTTGTGGCAAAAGGATTATGAAGAATATAAAAGTATTAAGTCCGTTGGAAGTGAAATATTATTAGATTTAGAGAGAATCATTCATTTTGACAGTGAGCGTTACAAGTTAAGCCCTTCATATGAAGCTAATTTATTTAAGTCGATCAATGATATAATTTCTATAATACAAAATAAAACAACATCATTTATAGTAGGTATTACTCTATATAATGATTATCTAAAAAATTCCAAAACGTTAAAAATGATTAGTAACGAAGAATTTTCTGGCAATCTAATAGATTTTAGGAATTATCCTAATGTTGAAAGTGGCATTTTAAATGGACTTTCATTAACTGGATTTTCCGTTTTAGAAATAAATGATTTAGATAATAATATGAAATCCATAAAGAGTTTAAACCATAGCCATAAAATGAATTTGAATCATTTGTGCATATTATTTAATAATCATGATTCCGAGTTGCCTTATTTAAATAATTTTTATAATTTAGATATTATGTGTTATCGTCCAGCCGATATAAATGAACTATTTGGGGCAATGGAAAATATTACAAAATTCCCTCAGACATGCGTTATCGTGATCGATAATGATCGCTTAATGAAACTTGATTCAACAGTTGCAAAATATGTTTCATATGGCGGATATATTGTAAAAAAAGAAATAGGAAAAGCCGATGCCATAATCATGGCTAGTGGTAGGGAGCTAGAGAAAGCTTTATTAATATCAAATAAACTTTATGATGAAGAGATAAATACACGTGTAGTAAGCATTCCAGAAATAATTAGTTTTAATAAGCAATGCATAAACTATAAAAAATTATTACTTCCAAGTACTTCGCCGATTTTTATTTTAGACGAATTCCAAGATTATTACTGGCTAAAGTATGTTAATTTAAACGAATTTATGTTAAATACTCGCAAAATGACTGACAAAGAGATTATAAAATATATAAAAGAAAAATTGTAAAGCCAAAGTAAACTAAATACTCATTATACGCTCTATAATAGTAAAAAATACTATAAAAGTCCTATTTTACTTGCATTTAATGTAATTATTTGATAATTTTAACATGTAAGGTAAAGTTCCTTATAAAAATATGGGAGGTAGAAAAATGTCAAAGACAGAATTAGTTGAATTTATCGCTGACAAAGCTGGTTTAACAAAAGCAGACGCTACTCGTGCATTAGACGCTGCTATTGAAGGAATCACTAATGGTCTAAAAAAAGAAGGAAAGGTTGCTTTAGTTGGATTTGGAACTTTCAGTGCTAAAAAAAGAGCTGCACGTGAAGGAATTAATCCTTTAACAAAAGAGCCTCTTAAGATTCCTGCTAAGACAGTTGCTTCTTTCAAAGCTGGAAGCAAATTAAAAGACGCTTTAAATTAGTCTTTAAACTAACAATAAAAATTGTTAGTTTTTTTCTTGCTTATATATTGACACCAACCATCTTTTTTAATATACTTAAATTATCTTTAACAAAAGAAATGGTGAAGCTTTTGGAACATTATTTTTCTGTAAATCCTCATATAAAAAGTGAACTAAGAAATATTAAAGTTAGATTTAATGATGTAGATCTAACTTTTTGCAGTGATAATGGAGTTTTTTCTAAAGATAAAATAGATTATGGGAGTAAAGTGCTAATAAACGCATTTATAAAAACTAGTGATAGTTTTAAAAGCGTATTAGATCTTGGCTGTGGTTATGGTTTTATAGGAATAACTTTAGCGAAACTTTATCCAAATAGTTCTGTAGAAATGGCTGATTTAAACGAAAGAGCTGTCCATTTGGCTAAAAAAAATATAAAGCTGAACAATGTTGAAGTGAATGCTGTAGCTTTTGCAAGTAATATATATGAAAACGTAAGCAAAAAATATGATGTCATAATAACAAATCCGCCAATCAGAGCTGGAAAAAATGTAGTGTTATCTTTTCTTAGAGATGCCCTTAATTATTTAAACTCTAATGGATCCGTTTGGTTTGTTATGCGTAAAGATCAAGGAGCATTGAGTGTCAAAAAAATCTTAGAAAATGACTACGCTTGTCAAATAATTGATAAAAGTAAAGGTTTTTTTGTCATAAGAATGAAAAAGCATTGACTTTTACGCTAGTGATTGATAAAATTTTAAATTGGTGACGTATTTGTTTTTTATAATTGCAAAAGCACATGGAAAAATATTGTAATGGGGTGAAAGAGTGGCTTATAAAACAGAAAAATTTGGCGATTATAGAGAAAGAAGAAACTTCTCTAGATCAAAAAACAAGTTACAACTTGCGGACTTACTTGAAGTTCAAAAAAAATCATATCAAGATTTTTTAGAAGTCGGAATTAAAGAGGTTTTTGATGATTTGTTCCCAGTAGAGAGTTTTACTGGTAATTTGTCGTTGGAATTTGGTGACTATTCATTTGATGAACCTAGATACTCAGTAAAAGAGTCAAAAGAAAGAATGGTAAACTATGCGGCTCCTTTAAAGGTACAAGCTCGTGTGTTTATTCACGAAACTGGTGAGGTTAAAGAACAAGAAATCTTTTTAGGCGATATGCCTTTAATGACTGATGCTGGAACATTTATCATTAATGGTGCTGAGAGGGTTATTGTTTCTCAATTAGTAAGAAGCCCTAGTGTTTATTTTAAAAGAGAAATTGATAAAAATGGCCGTCGTATAATAAGTGGAGAGATTATCCCTAATAAAGGTACATGGTTAGAATTTGAACTTGATGCTCGTGATGTATTATATGTAAGAATTGATAGAACAAGAAAGGTTCCTGTAACTACTTTCTTAAGAGCATTAGGATTATCTAATGATGAAGACATTATTCAAGTATTTGGAGAAAATGATTACATTAGAAATACTATAGAAAAAGATAGTACTAAGAATACTGATGAAGCATTAATAGAAATCTATGAAAAATTAAGGCCAGGTGAACCAGCAACATTAGATTCTGCAAAAAATCAACTTGTTACTAGATTCTTTGATAGATTCCGTTATGATTTAGCTAAAGTTGGTCGTTATAAATTTAATAAAAAGTTAAATGTTGTTGATCGTACACTAAATACTACTTTAGCTGAGGATATTAAAGTAGATAAAAAAGTAATATTTAAAAAAGGTACTTTTGTTACTAAAGAAGTTTTAGAAAAATTAAGACCAATTTTTAATGATGGCTATAATTTAAAAGAAACTATAACAAATGAAGAATTAGATGATTATAATAAAATTCAAACTGTAAAAGTAACAACTAAAGAAAATCCCGAAAAAGTTATTACTCTTATTGGTGTAGACACATCAGTTGATGTTAAGAGATTAACAATACCAGATATTTATGCAGCTGTATCATATTATTTAGATTTGCTAGATAATATTGGAAATGTGGATGAAATTGATAACTTAGGTAACCGTCGTGTTAGACAAGTTGGTGAATTAATTCAAAACCAATTTAGAACTGGTATGGCAAGAATGGAAAGAGTTATTAGAGAAAGAATGACTACTCAAGAAATTGAGAATGTTACCCCTAAATCCCTAATTAATATAAGACCTGTTACAGCAGCATTAAAAGAATTCTTTGGCTCAAGTCAGCTATCTAAATTCATGGATCAAGTTAATCCAATTGCTGAGTTAACTGATAAAAGACGTTTATCAAGTCTTGGACCTGGTGGGTTATCACGTGATAGAGCTGGTATGGATGTTCGTGACGTTAACGCATCACACTATGGACGTATCTGTCCTATAGAATCACCAGAAGGACAAAATATCGGACTTATAACATCGCTAGCAGGATACGCTAAAATTAATGAATATGGATTTATTATGACTCCATACCATCGCGTTAATGATGGCATTGTTACAAAAGAAATAACTTATATGACTGCTGATGAAGAGCAAGATTATTATATTTCGCAAGCTACAGTCTTACTTGATGATGATAATAAAATAGTAAATGATGAAGTATTAGTTAGATATAATGGCGATAACGTAATGGTTAAAAGAGAACAAGTTAACTTTGTCGATGTTGCTCCTTCTCAAATTGTATCTGTTACAACAAGCTGTATTCCATTCCTTGAATATGACGATGCTCACAGAACTTTGATGGGTGCAAACATGCAACGTCAAGCTGTTCCACTTTTAACAACTGAAGCACCAATCGTTGGTACAGGCGTTGAAGCAATTGCAGCTCATGATTCAGGAAGCTGTGTAATTTGTAAAGCTGATGGTGTAGTTGAATATGCTGATTCTTTAAAGATAATTGTTAAAAATGCTAAAGGTAAAGATACATATTATTTGGCAAATTTTGAAAGAAGTAATGCTTCGACATCATTTAACCATCGTCCTATAGTAAATGCAGGAGATAAGGTTCATATGGGTCAAGTAATTGCTGATGGACCAAGTTGTGATAAAGGTGAATTAGCATTAGGAAAAAACATGAAAGTTGCATTCATGACCTTTAATGGATATAACTATGAGGACGCTGTTATTCTTAATGAAAGATTAGTCAAAGATGATGTTTATACATCATTACATATTGATCACTATGATATTGATTGTCGTGATACAAAACTTGGACCAGAAGAAATTACTAGAGATATCCCAAATGTTGGTGAAGATGCTCGTAAAAATCTAGATGCTAATGGTATTGTAAGAATTGGTACTGAAGTAAGAGAAGGCGATATTTTAGTTGGTAAAGTTACTCCAAAAGGAGTTCAAGAACTTACTTCAGAAGAAAAATTATTACATGCTATATTTGGTGAAAAAACAAGAGAAGTTAGAGATACATCACTTCGTGTTGAACACGGTGCAGAAGGTATTGTTCATGATGTAAAAATATATACAAAAGAAAATAGTGATGAACTACCAGCAGGAGTATCTAAAGTTATAAGAGTATATATAATTCAAAAGCGTAAAATACAAGTTGGAGATAAAATGTCAGGAAGACATGGTAACAAAGGTGTTATTTCCTTAATTCTTCCAGAAGAAGATATGCCATTTATGCCTGATGGAACTCCAGTTGATATCATGCTTAACCCATTAGGTGTTCCATCTCGTATGAATATCGGACAAATACTAGAATTACATTTAGGTATGGCTGGTCAGAAATTAGGCGTTCATTACGCAACGCCAGTATTTGATAGTGCTACATGGGATGATATTAAAGAAGAAATGAAAGAAGCTGGTATGAGCGAAGATGGTAAAGTTATTTTACGTAATGGTCGCACTGGTGAACCATTTGATCATCCAATAAGTGTTGGTGTTATGTACATGGTTAAACTAGACCATATGGTTGATGATAAATTACATGCTCGTGCTACTGGACCATATTCATTAGTTACGCAACAACCACTAGGAGGAAAAGCTCAATTTGGTGGTCAAAGATTCGGAGAAATGGAAGTTTGGGCATTATATGCATATGGTGCAGCTCATGTTTTACAAGAAATTTTAACAGTTAAAGCTGATGATATCGTTGGTCGTGTTAAAGTTTATGAAGCCTTAGTAAAAGGTAAAACTGTAAATCAAGCTGGTGTTCCAGAAAGCTTTAGAGTTTTAGTAAAAGAATTCCAAGCTTTAGGATTAGACATGCAAGTTGTAGACAATGATGATAACGTTCTTGATTTTAGAGATATTGAATCTGAAGATGATAAAGATGAGGTTCTAAGAATTGATGAAATAGATTTAAAGGATGAGCCAGTAGAAAACGATTTAAAAGTTGATGAATATGAGCCTGAAGAAATGGATGAAGAAGACGATGAGCCAGATTTAGATGACTTAGAATTCCCTGGAGATATTGATCCAGATGAAGTTTTAGAAGATGAGGTGATTTAGTATGATGGATGTTAGAAAATTTAAAGGTATAAAAATAGGCATAGCATCACCTGATAAAATAAGAAGTTGGTCTTATGGTGAAGTTAAGAAACCTGAAACCATTAATTATCGTACTTTAAAACCTGAAAGAGACGGTCTATATTGTGAAAAAATATTTGGACCTACTAAAGATTTTGAGTGTTCATGTGGTAAATATAAAAGATTAAGATATAAAAACGTTGTATGTGATAGATGTGGAGTAGAAGTTACAAGTTCTAAAGTACGTCGTGAGCGTATGGGACATATTGAACTTGCTGCTCCATGCAGCCACATATGGTTCTTTAAAGGTGTTCCTTCAAAGATGGGCTTAGTTTTGGACATGTCTCCAAGAGATTTGGAAGAAGTTTTATACTTTGTAAGTTACGTTGTAATTGATCCTGGAAATGTTCCATTAGAGAAAAAGCAAACTCTTTCCGACAAAGAATATCGTGCATATTATGAAAAATACGGCAATACATTCAAAGTTGGTATGGGTGCTGAAGCAATTCAAACATTGTTAAGCGAAGTTGATATTGATAAAGAAGTTGAGAACGTAAGAAAAGAACTTGAAAATGCAACAGGTCAAAAAAGAATACGTCTTGTTAAAAGACTTGATTGTTTAGTTTCATTCCAAGAATCTGGTAATAGGCCTGAATGGATGGTATTAAATGTTATTCCGGTTATTCCTCCAGATTTAAGGCCAATGATTCAACTTGATGGTGGAAGATTTGCTACAAGTGATTTAAATGATTTATATCGTCGTATTATTAATCGTAATAATCGTTTAAAAAAATTACTTGAATTAGGAGCACCATCAATTATCGTTCAAAACGAAAAACGTATGTTGCAAGAAGCTGTTGACTCACTATTTGATAACGGAAGACGTGGAAGAAGCATTACCGCTGCAGGTAATAGACCATTAAAATCGTTATCTAGTATGTTAAAGGGTAAACAAGGTCGTTTCCGTCAAAACTTATTAGGTAAGAGAGTAGACTATTCTGGTCGTAGCGTTATCGTGGTTGGACCAAACTTAAAAATGTATCAATGTGGTATTCCTAAAGAAATGGCCATTGAATTATTTAAACCACATGTAATTCATGGTTTAGTTGAAAGAGGCTTAGCTCATAACATTAAGGGAGCTAAAAAGCTAATTGATTCAAGAGATGAATGTGTATGGGATGTTGTAGAAGATGTTATTACTGAACATCCAGTAATGCTTAACCGTGCTCCTACATTACATAGATTAGGTATTCAAGCATTTGAACCTAAGTTAGTTGCGGGTAAAGCAATAAGACTACACCCATTAGTATGTACAGCATTTAATGCTGACTTTGATGGAGACCAAATGGCTGTTCACGTACCACTTTCTGAAGAAGCTAAAGCTGAAGCCAGAATATTAATGCTAGGTGCTAATAATATTCTTAATCCAAAGGATGGAAAGCCAATTGTTACACCAAGTCAAGATATGGTATTAGGAAATTGTTATTTAACAATCGAAGAAGCCGGACTTCCTTATGAAGGTAGAGTATATAAGAATCAAAATGAAGCTTTAATGAGTTATGATAGAAGAGAAATTACTCTTCATACCAGAATAGCATTACCTGTTAAATCATTTAAATATAAGTTATTCTCAGATGATGTTAAAGATAAATACTTGGTAACAACAGCTGGAAAACTTATTTTCAATGAAATACTTCCTGATACTTTCCCATATATAAATGAAGGTACAAAAGAAAATATTGAAAATATAACACCAAGCAAATACTTCTTAGAAATGGGTACAAATATTCCAGAAGCAATAAAGGATATGCCTTTAGTTTCACCATTTGTTAAGAAAGATTTATCTAGTATCATTGCGCAAGTATTTAAAAGATATAAAACTACCGAAACTTCAATAATGCTAGATAAATTGAAAGATTTAGGATTTAAATATTCAACTATTGCTGGTATTACTGTTTCAAGAGCTGATATTGAAGTAAGTAAAGATAAGCAACAAATTATTGATGAAGGCAAAAAAATTGTTGAAAATATAAATAAACAATTTAAACGTGGTCTGATAACTGAAGAAGAACGTTATATTAGCGTAATTGAAGCATGGACTAAACAAGGTGACAAGATTAAAGCTGAATTACAAGAAATTGCTAAGGGAGATTTTAAAAATCCTATATTCATGATGATGAATAGTGGAGCTCGTGGTTCAATTTCAAACTTTGTTCAATTAGCAGGTATGCGTGGATTAATGGCAAAACCAGATGGATCTACTGTTGAAATACCAATCACTTCAAACTTTAGTGAAGGATTATCAGTTTCAGAATTCTTCTTATCAAGCCATGGATCTCGTAAAGGTGATGCCGATACGGCATTACGTACTGCTGATTCAGGATATTTAACTAGACGTTTAGTAGATGTTGTTCAAGACATTATTGTCAAAGAGTATGATTGTGGATCTATTCAAGGTGTTGAAGTTCATGATTTAGTTAATGACAAAGATAATTCTGTTATTGAATCAGTTTATGAACGTATTTTAGGTAGATTTACAGCTCAAAAAATTATTAATCCTGAAACAAAAGAGTTAATAATTGATAAAGGTGAAATGATTACCGAAAATATCGTCAATAAAATCAAAAAAGCTGGTATTAAAACTGTTGAAATAAGAAGTGTGTTAACATGTAAAACTGTAAATGGCGTATGTCAAAAATGTTATGGACGTAACCTTGCTACAGGAAATCTTGTTGAAACAGGAGAGGCTGTAGGTATTATGGCGGCACAATCAATTGGTGAACCAGGTACACAGCTTACCATGCGTACATTCCATACTGGTGGTGTTGCTACAGGTGATGATATCACTCAAGGTCTTCCAAGAGTTGAAGAATTATTTGAAGCAAGAATTCCAAAGTGGAAAGCAACTATCTCTGAAATAGACGGAAAAGTAATTAATATTGAAGATCAAAATGGTAAATATAAGATTAGTGTTGAAAATGAAGCTGGTATTAGAGATCATATAACTAATTACAATATGAAATTACGCGTTAGCGTAGGAGATTCTGTTAAAGCTGGTGACAAATTAACTGAAGGATCAATTAGTCCTAAAGAGTTACTTGCTGTAACTGATCCACTAACAGCTCAAGAATATATCTTAAAAGAAATTCAAAACGTTTATAAATTACAAGGTGTTGATATTTCTGATAAACATATTGAAATAATTGTTAAACGTATGATAAATAAAGTTCGTATTGTTGATGCTGGTGATACTGATTTTGTTGAAGGATTAACAATCTCACTAAGAGAATTTACTGATAGAAATACACCAATAATTTTATCTGGTGGAGTTCCTGCAACAGGAAGACCTATCATGCTTGGTATTACTAAATCTTCACTAGAAACAGATTCGTTCTTATCTGCAGCATCATTCCAAGAAACTACTAGAGTATTAACTGATGCCGCTATTAAAGGTAAAGTTGATTACTTAAGAGGATTAAAAGAAAATGTTATTATTGGTAAACTTATTCCAGCTGGAACAGGTGCTAAACAATATAGTGACATTGAACTTATTTTACAAAAAGAATTCATGGAAGATGATGACGCTAGCGAATTTTTAGAAGATAAGCTAATGGATGAATAAGATGCTTTAAATAGCATCTTTTTTTTGTTATAATTTTATTGGTGGTTTTATGATTATAGTAGTATTAGGTCCTACGGGAGTAGGTAAGACAAAATTAAGTATTTCATTGGCAAAAAAATATAATGCTATAATTGTAAATGCGGATGCTATGCAAATATATAAAGGTCTTGATATAGGAACAGCTAAAATAAAAGAAGAAGAAAAAGAAGGCATAGCTCATTACTTGTTTGATATTTGTGATGTTAGTGATACGTTTTCTGTATATGATTATCAAAAGTTGGCTCGTCAAATTATTTTAAAAAACAAGGATAAGAACATTGTTTTTGTCGGAGGCACAGGATTATATATTAAAGCTACTTTTTATGATTATAAGTTTAGTATAGAAAAGTATCCTAATGATAATTACGATAATTATTCTAATGAAGAACTTTTTAGTTTAGCTTTAAAAAAAGATAAAAATATGACTATTGATAAAAATAATCGTCAAAGATTAGTAAGATTTTTAAATAAAGAAGGAATTAATGAAAGTAAAGCATTACCACTTTATGATGCAATATATATTGGACTTACAGCTGATCGTGAGATACTTTATGATAAAATAAATAAACGTGTAGATGAGATGGTTAAAAATGGCCTTTTTGAAGAAGTGGAAAGCTTTTTTAAGAAAAATATAAATAGTAGGGCGTTAAATACAGCCATTGGATATAAAGAAATATATAAATATTATCGAGGAGAAATTACAAAGGAAGAAGCAATTTCACTTATTAAAAAAAATTCAAGGCATTATGCCAAAAGACAATTTACATTCTTTAATAATCAATTACCTGTAAAGTATTTTCAAACTAATTATGATAATTTTTCCGAAACTGTTAAGGAAGTGGAAAATTATCTGGATAAAATAATGTAAAGTAAAGATATTTTTATCTCACGTAGTTGTTAAGTAAATGTTTATTATGATATTATTATATTGAAAGAAAAAGGTGTATTTTATGAATTTTATAAAAAACTTTTTTATAACAGTTAGTGCCTTAACACTAGTTGATTTTATATTTTTTATATCAATGATTTTATTAATAATTTTAGTAGTGGCTTTAATATATTTTATTAAAATAAATAGTGATGATGAAATTATAGAAGTGAGTAATTTTGAAGTAAGTGATGAAGTTAAAGAAGATGCTACTAATCTTTGCAAAGGCGCCTACGATGATGAGAAAAACGCCATAATTGACTTACAATCAATTACTAAAGAATTAGAAAACAGAAAATCTAGTCCAATAGATTTAACGGAATATGAGCAAGAACAAGAACAAAGAGCGATTATAAGCTATGATGAATTAGTTAATAGACAAAAATCGCTAGCTTTAAATTATGAACCAGAGGAAATTAACGATAGTGAGTTATCGGTAAAAAAAGTCGATTTGGAAAACTTAGTTAATATAGCTTCAACAGATACTAAATCGAATGTAGAGGTAAGAGTAATAAGTTATCAAAAGGAAGAGGATTTCTTAAAAGCTTTGAAAAAACTCCAAGAAATGATTAATTAGTCAATTTATGTTGACTTTTTTTTATGCCTGAGTATAATAACAAGGGCAAAAGGGGAGTTATATGAATACTATAATTGCACACTTAATATATCGTTACAACATTAATGACTGTTTAATAGATGAATTGTTTTTTTCTAGATTAAATAAACTTATGTTTTTAACTTTTAAATTAAAAGATTATTATAAGCTTGTTGTTTCTTCAGAATTTAACGACTTAATTAAAATTGATGAAGAAAATGTTGAAATAATTGTTAATTTAGATAAGATAATAAATATGGCGGAAAGAAAAGTCGCAGCTTTTAAAAACATGGACTTGGATAGCTCCTATATTGAAGCAATTAATTTTGAGATGTTGGCAATTTTTTTAAATGAGTTAGACAAAAAAATTCCAGTATTATATAAAATAAAAAAGGACAAAAAAGAAGAATCTATTTCTATATTGAATAAAGAAGCTGATGAATTAGAAGATAATTTAATAAAAGTTGATTTTTTAAGTGGCAAAAAGAAAGAAAAAACGCCTCTTAAAGAAAGGTTAACTTTAATTAAAGCTTATACGTTTGCCCGCAAAATAACTAAACCAAGCATATATGCAAATAGACTAGCAGATTATGCTAATTTGCAATGTGAAATAGCTTGTTTTAATGGTTATGATATAAATGGTGGCGATATAATTTGTCCACTAGAGTATTTTTTTAAGGATCATGAATTATCAAGCTTAAAGTCTAGATCGTTAAAAAAACGTATGTATTATGGTCTTCCTATTACAAAAGAAGAATTCTATAAAGAAAAAGATAAAATGTATCAATTCTTTAATAAGTTAAGATAACAAAGTAGCAATACTTTGTTTTTTTAAAGTTTTATTGTATAATTATTTAAGGTGTTGAAAATGAAGCAAGAAAATATTCGAAATTTTAGTATAATTGCCCATATTGATCACGGAAAGAGTACCCTTGCTGATCGAATTTTGGAAATAACCAACGCGGTATCTAAAAGGGAAATGAAAGATCAATTACTGGATAATATGGATTTAGAACGTGAAAGAGGTATTACAATTAAATTAAATGCTGTAGAGCTTAAATATACTTATAAAAATGAGGAATATATACTTAATTTAATAGATACCCCAGGTCATGTCGATTTTTCTTATGAAGTTTCTCGTAGTTTGGCGGCTTGTGAAGCTGCAGTTTTAGTGGTAGATGCAGCTCAAGGCATTGAAGCACAGACATTAGCAAATTTATATCTTGCTATGCAAAACGATTTAACAATAATACCAGTTATTAATAAAATTGATTTACCAAATGCTAATATTCCTAAAGTTACTGATGAACTAGTACGTGTATTAGGATTTAAAAAAGAAGAAATAATTTTATGCAGCGGTAAGACTGGTGAAGGTGTTAAAGAACTTATTGAGGCGATAATAACTAGAACAAATCATCCAATTATAAAAAATGATTGTCCAACTAGAGCATTAGTATTTGATAGTTATTTTGATCCTTACCGTGGAGTAATATTATTAGTTAAAGTAGTCGAAGGCTCTCTTAAAGTTAAAGATAAAATTAAAATGATGGAGACAAATAGTTCCTTTGAAATAGTTGAACTAGGAGTAAATACTCCTAAAGAACACAATCTTGATAAATTAATATGCGGTCAAGTAGGCTTTATTTGCGCTAGTATTAAAGATATATCCAAAGTTGCAGTTGGAGATACAATCACCTTAATAGATAACCCTGCTAAAGAATCCCTTAAAGGTTACCAAAAAATGAAGCCAATGGTTTATTCAGGAATTTTTCCAATGGAACCCAACAAATTTGAAGATTTAAAAGAAGCATTGAATAAGCTTAAATTAAATGATGCCGCTTTAACATTTGAGCCAGAGACTTCGGATGCTCTAGGTTTTGGCTTTAGAACTGGCTTTTTGGGATTATTACACATGGAAATAATTATGAGTCGTATTGAAAGAGAATTTGATATTGGAATTATTGCTACTAGTCCAAGTGTTATTTATGAGGTTACTAAAACTGATAATACAACGCTTCTTATTGATTCTCCTAATAAAATGCCTGATCGTAGTTACATCAAAGAAATAAAAGAACCATATATTTATACAAATATAATTGTTCCTAGTGAATATATTGGATCAATTATGGAACTATGTCAAAATAAAAGGGGCATTTCTAAGGGCTTAGAATATATAGATGAAAAGAGGGTTAATATTCATTATGAAATACCTCTTTCGGAAATTGTTTATGACTTTTTTGATAAATTAAAAAGTTATACTAAAGGATATGCTTCATTTGATTATGAGTTATGTGGTTATAAACCAAGTAATTTATTAAAGATGGATGTCTTATTAAATGGAGAAGTAGTTGATGCTTTAAGCGTTATTGTTCATAAAGATTTTGCTTATCAAAGAGGCAAAGCGATTGTTGAAAAGTTAAAAGAATTAATCCCTCGTCAAATGTTTCAAGTCCCTATTCAAGCTAGTATAGGATCTAAAGTAATAGCAAGAGAAAACATATCTGCGATGCGTAAAAATGTATTAGCCAAATGTTATGGCGGAGATATAACTAGAAAAAGAAAACTTTTAGAGAAACAAAAAGAAGGAAAAAAGCGAATGAAGATGGTTGGAAGTGTTGAAGTTCCACAAGAAGCCTTTTTGGCAGTCTTAAGCGGTGATAAATAATGGTTAAAGCTGCGTATATACATATTCCTTTTTGTAAAAGCATTTGTAGTTATTGTGATTTTTGTAAAATGCTCTATGTAAATAATTGGGTTAATGATTATTTAAAAGCATTATATAAAGAAATAAAAGATAATTATAATAATGAGGAGTTATCTTCTATATATATAGGTGGAGGTACTCCCTCATCATTAAAGCCCAATCAGTTGGAAGCCTTATTTAAAATAATAAGTTTATTAAAAAGAAGTGATGATTGTGAATTTACCTTCGAATGTAATATTACGGATATAACAGTAAGCCTTTTAAATATATTGTATAAAAATGGAGTAAATCGTCTTAGTATTGGAATTGAATCTTTTAATAAAGATAAATTAGAGTTTATGAAACGTAGTGCCAATTTAAATGATGCAATAGAAAAAATAAAATTATGTCGTAAATTTAACTTTAATAATATTAGTGTTGATTTAATTTATGCTCTTCCATTTGAAAACATGAAAATGTTAAAAGAAGACTTAAAAGGCATTTTAAAGTTAAATGTTGATCATATAAGTACTTATAGCTTAATTGTCGAAGATCATACCGTAGTTGGAATAAATGCTGCAAAAGCTATTCCTGAAGATTTAGAATATGAAATGTACGAAT
This sequence comes from uncultured Bacilli bacterium, assembly GCA_934101595.1. GTDB lineage: Bacteria > Bacillota_I > Bacilli_A > RF39 > UBA660 > RGIG1752. Next base: position 85,738 of record CAKORR010000001.1, on the reverse strand, counting down.
ACATTACAGATGTATTAGAGGTTAATAAATATCATCAATATGAAATTAGTAATTTTGCTAAGAAAGGGAAAAAAAGCCGCCATAACTTAACATATTGGAACAATCAAGAATATTATGGCTTTGGTTTGTCAGCAAGTGGTTTTGTAGATAATGTAAGATACGATAACACTAGAAATTTAAAAAAGTATATTGCTGGTAATACTAAAGAGTCGGCGTCATTTATTTCTAAAAAAGATAATATGGATAATGAAATAATGCTGGGATTACGAAAACTTGAAGGAATTAATATTGAAAACTTCAATAAGAAATATGACGTTGATATTTATAAGGAATATAATATTAAACAATTACTAAAATCTAGAGATTTAAAAGAAAAAAAAGGGTATATTTTTATCAATCCTGAGAAACTATATATAATGAATGAGATATTAATAAAATTAGTTTAAAGGATTGATTAAATGAACAATTTAGAAGTGTTAAATGGTGAGATGGCGTTAAAGTATGATAAAAATATTGATACTTATTCCATTAAGGTGAGTAGTGATGTAGATGCCTTAGAAATCAAGTATGAATTAGATGATACAAGTACTTTAAATGTTTATGGCAATACTTTATTAAGTCCTGGTGAAAACAAGGTTATACTTGCTTGTAAAAATAATGATGATATAAGATATATAACTTTAGTTGTTAATAAAGAAAAAGCTCTAAAAACAACTAGTCTTAATGTAGATTATCGTAATGAAAAGAAAGTATTGCCATCATTTACAATACCATTAATTGCTTCTATTTGTTTTGTTTTAATCTTAGTAACATATTATTTATTATTCAAAAAGAAAAAGATGTAATAATCTTTTTTTGTTTACTTAAATATAATTTAGAGTATAATAAGAAAGCTGGTGAAAAAAGTGAAAGAAAATGAAAGATCAAAAATAATGAAAACATTATTAAAAAAGCGAGAAATGCTGGAAGAATTAGATTACTTGGAGGAAAGATTAGGTATTCTTAGGGAAAATGAAACCGTAAAAGAATATCTAGATTTAACTATAAAGAAAAAAGAACGAGATAGATTATTAGCAAATAATATGTATATTGAAAACATAATTCCTGGTTGTAGCCATGATGCCTATCTTGATTTAGGAATAAAAAAAGCCGGAATAAATGATCTATATACTTTCAGAAAATTTGCTTGCGTTGATTGTGGAAAAATCGAAACTTTTTGTATAGCACCATCAATGTCTAATGATAGCGCTTCACTTGCTAAATTTTTACTTCAACATAAAATTGTTTCCTCAATAGATGGTTATTTAAACGATTTAACAAATGAAGATTTATCGGCTCAAGAATGTTTAACACGCCTTTTAAAAAGGAATGAAAAATGAAATCACTTACTATAATTTAGTAGGTGATTTTTATGAATTATATAGCTCATCGAGGTTTAGTTGATAAAGATGCTAAAGAAAATACTTATAATGCTTTTTTAAATGCTATAAAAAGTCCTAAATATAAAGGCTTTGAGTTAGATTTAAGAGTTTCTAAAGATGGTGAATACTTTGTATATCATAATTATTTATTAGATGGAAAACCATTTAAAAATTATTTAAAAAAAGATTTAATTAAAAAGGGAATACTAAAATTATCGAAGGTGTTAGAGCTAGAAACAGATAAAATAATTTTAATAGAATTAAAAGATTTTAATTTAGATATAAAAAAACTTTCAAACTTTTTAAATAAATATAGTAAAAGAAATATTTATCTTATGAGTTTTGATAATAATATAATAAAAAAAATAAAGAAAATTAATTCTACATGTAAGTTTGGAATATTAGATTATGTTATAAATAGTGATAACCTTTTTTCTTATGATTTTATTTGTATGCTAAATGGTTTGATTAGTGAAAAAGCAAAAAACTATTACAAAATGAAAAATATTAAATTATTTTCTTATGGGATTTTGTCAAATAAAAAAATATACGACGAGGATATATTTTATATAATTGATGATAAACTATTAAATAGTAGTACTTAATTTGTCACAATGTTTACGCTAATAATTTTACAATATTTTTTTTTGTGTTATAATTGGATAAGGTGATACGATGGCAAAATATGATGAAACATCCATAAAAATATTAGAAGGACTTGAAGCAGTAAGAAAAAGACCCGGTATGTATATTGGATCAACCGACAAAAGAGGCTTACATCATCTTGTCTGGGAAATAGTTGATAATGCTATTGATGAAGTAATAAATGGTTATGGAAAAACTATTAAAATAACAATCAATAAAGATAATTCTATAACAGTTTCTGATGAAGGAAGAGGAGTTCCTATTGGAATGCACGAAAGTGGTAAATCTACTCCTGAGGTTATCTATACTGTATTACATGCTGGTGGAAAGTTTTCTGATTCGGGATATAAAGTATCTGGAGGACTTCATGGTGTTGGTGCTAGTGTTGTAAATGCTCTAAGTAAGTCCATGAAAGTTGTAATTAATCGTGATGGCTTAATTAGTGAAATAGAATTCTTTAATGGAGGACAATTAAAAAGCCCTTTAAAAACAATTGGCAAAACTAATAAAACAGGAACAACTGTTACATTTTTACCTGATCCAACTATTTTTTCAACAACCAACTTTTCTTTTACAACAATCTGTGAAAGAATGCAAGAGAGTGCTTTTTTATTAAAAGGTATTACAATTATTGTTGAGGATGTTTTGGATGAAAAGAAAGAAACATTTCATTATGAAAATGGCTTAATTGATTTTGTTAATTATATAAATGAAGATAAAAAAGTTTTACATAAAGTTATAAGCTTTGAAGGAATAAAAAATGATCTTGAAGTAGACATTGCCATGCAATATACAGAATCTTATAATGAGTCTATTTTATCATTTGTTAATAATGTAAAAACTAGTGATGGTGGTACACATGAAGTCGGTTTTAAAACCGGCTTAACAAAAGCATTTAACGATTATGCTAAACTTAATAATTTAATTAAAACCAAGGATGGATCATTTGATGGATCAGACGTAAGAGAGGGCCTAACGGCTATCATTAATTTAAAGATACCAGAAAAGCTATTACAATTTGAAGGCCAAACGAAGGGTAAGCTTGGGACCCCTGAAGCTAGAAATGCCGTTGAAACTATTGTCTATGATAACTTAAAATTCTTCTTAGAAGAAAATAAAGAAATTGCTCTTTCAATTATTGATAAAGCTCAAAAGTCAAAAATTGCTCGTGAAGCTGCAAGGAAAGCTAGAGAAGAAGCTAGAAATGGAAAAAATAAAAATAAAATCGAAAAAAATCTTTCTGGTAAGTTAGCTCCTGCTCAAAGCAAAAATCCTAAAATAAACGAATTATTTTTGGTGGAAGGTAATTCCGCTGGCGGTTCAGCCAAAAATGGCCGTGACAGAAAGTTTCAAGCAATTTTACCTTTGCGTGGTAAAGTATTAAATACCATGAAAGCTAGCATGGATGAAATAATTAAAAATGAAGAAATTAATACAATGATACATACAATTGGTGCGGGAGTGGGATCAAACTTTATTGCTGATGATTCTAACTATAATAAAGTAATTATTATGACCGATGCCGATGTTGATGGATCACATATTCAAATATTATTGTTAACATTTTTCTATCGTTATATGAGAGGTCTTTTAGAAGAAGGAAAACTATTTATTGCTATACCGCCATTATATAAACTAGATTATGGAAAAAAGAAATTCTATGCATATACAGATGACGAATTGGAAGAAATAAAAAAAGAAAACCCTGGTAAATGTACTGTTCAAAGATATAAAGGACTTGGTGAAATGAATGGTGATCAATTATGGGAGACCACTATGAATCCTGATACAAGATCTTTAATTAAAGTTAATATATCTGATGCTGCTCTTGCTGAAAAAAGAGTTAGCGTTTTAATGGGTGATAAAGTAGAGCCACGTAAAGAATGGATAAATGAAAATGTTGAATTCTCGCTTGAGGATAATTTTCAAATTCAAAATAGCTAGGAGAAGTTATGGAAGAAATACTTAAAAGAATACAAAATTATGCTTTAGAAGAAATTATGTCTGACCGCTTTTCAAAGTATGCTAAGGAAATAATTCTTGATCGTGCTATACCTGATGTTAGAGATGGCTTAAAACCAGTTCAGAGAAGAATTCTTTATGATATGTATTTAAATCATAATACTCATGAAAAGCCATATATTAAATGTGCCGCTACAGTTGGAGATGTATTAGGTAAATTTCATCCTCATGGTGATTCTTCAGTATATGATGCTATGGTAAGAATGAGTCAGTGGTGGAAACAAAATGCGGTTTTAGTTGATATTCACGGTAATAATGGTTCAATGGATGGAGATCCTGCGGCTGCATATCGTTATACAGAAGCTAGGCTTTCAAAAATAAGCAATGAATTATTAAAAGATTTAGAGAAGAATACTGTAATATGGGCTCCGAACTTTGATGATCGTTTTATGGAACCCACTGTATTACCAGCTAAATTTCCTAATTTATTAGTTAATGGTGCTAATGGAATAAGCGCGGGATATGCAACAAATATTCCTCCTCATAATTTGGGAGAAATTATAGATGCAACTATTAAAAGGATTGAATCTCCAAATTGTCGCTTAGAAACAATTTTAGATATAGTAAAAGGCCCAGATTTTCCAACTGGAGGAATAATCGAAGGTGTGGAAGGTATCAAAGAGGCTTTTCAAAAAGGAAGAGGAAAAGTTGTTATCTCTTCTAAATATCGCATTGTAAAAGAAAAGGGACGCACTCAAATTATTATTGATGAAATTCCTTTTGATGTAAATAAAGCCCAAATGGTTCAAAAAATGGATGCGATAAGAATCGATAAAAAAATTGATGGTATTGCTGAGGTTCGTGACGAATCAGATAGACAAGGCTTAAGAATCGCTATTGACCTTAAAAGTGGAGCAAATGCTGATTTAATAGTTAATTACTTGATGAAAAATACTGATATGCAAACAACATATAATTATAATATGGTCTCAATTGTTAATCGAAGACCTATGATGCTTGGCATAATACCTATTTTAGACGCATATATAAGCCATCAAAAGGAAGTTATAACTAAACGTAGTGAATTTGATTTACTTGCTTTTAAAAAGCGTTTGCATATTGTTGAAGGATTCTTGAAGATGCTTTCCATACTAGATGAAGTTATCAAAGTAATTAGGAAAAGTAAAAATAAATCAGATGCTAGAGAAAATTTAGTTAAAGAGTTTTCGTTTTCTAATGAACAGGCCGAGGCGATCGTAGTTTTACAACTTTATCGTTTAACAAATACTGATGTTGTAGAACTTGAAAAAGAACATAGTAATTTATTAAAATATATTGCAACATTAGAAGCTATTTTAAAAGATGAAGACAAATTAAAAAGTGTAATGAAGCATGAATTACGAAAGATAAAAGATGAATACGCTACACCTAGAAAAACAGAAGTTCGTGAAACTGCTCGTGAAATAAAAATAGATACAACTGATTTGATTTCAAAGGAAAATGTTGTCGTAGTCGTAACCAATGAGGGATACATAAAAAGAGTATCACAAAAAAGCTATGCTGCTAGTAAGGAAGATGATACCTTATTAAAGCCTGGAGATTTTGTAACTGGACTTTATGAAGTAAATACTTTAAATACTTTGGTATTATTTACTAATTTAGGTAATTACTTATTTATACCAGTATATAAAATTCCTGAAACAAAATGGAAAGAACTTGGAAAACACGTTAACAATATAGTTATTATAAATCCAGATGAGCAAATAATTGGTAGTATGATTTATAAAGATGATGATACAACTTTGACCATGTTTTCTAAAGATGGCTTAGTAAAACAATCTAAAATGAAAGATTTGTTTGTTCAAAGAGTAAATAAAAAAATGACTGCTATGAAATTAAAAGATACTGATAGATTAGTTAGTGTTGTAGAAAGCAAAAAGAATACTTTATTTGTTACTAGAAATGGCTATTATTTAAACATTTTAACTAGTGAGATTCCTCTTGTGGGATTAAAAGCAAGCGGGGTAAAAGGAATCAATCTAAAAGATGATGAATTAGTATCGGGACTTAGTTATGATGAAGAAGAATATTTAAATATATTTACTGACAAAAAAACGGCTAAAAGAGTTAAAATTGATGAACTATCAAAGATGAGTAGAGCTAAAAAGGGAAGTACAGTTATTAAAAAAACAAAAACTGTAACGTATAACATTATTGCTGCATTAATAACAAATTCAAAAGATTTAATAAGCGTTAAATCCGATAATGCAATAACGACTTATAAAAATAGTGATATTCCAATTATGGATTTAGCATCAACTGGTTCTAACTTGACAAAACATAGCATTGAAAATGTTTTAAAACATGTAGTATTAAAATCATATTTAAGAGCTGAAAAAAATAATGAAAAGGCTGAGATAAATGAAAAAAGCCCTGAAAAATACAAAGAATTAACTCTAGATGATTTTATAAACGACTTTAAAATATAGTAATTAAATCACTTACTTAAAAATAAAATTAAGTAGGTGATTTTTTATGTCAAAAAAAGATGATTTCAAAAGCTTTGTTAAAACTAAGCCAGAACTTGTTAAACACATTGAAGATGGCACTATGACCTGGCAAAAATACTATGAAATATATGATATCTATGGAGAAGATGAAAAAGCATGGGCCGATTACACAAGGAGTGCTAAAGCAAGCATTCCTAATATAAAAAATATTTCTGAATTACTAAAAACAATTGATGTTGATTCTATTCAAAAGCATATATCAACTGCTCAGAAGGCTATTGGTGTTGTTCAGGACTTAGCAACAGGAAAAACAACAATTCCCAAAAAAGGTCCCACTTCGCCAAGACCTTTAAACAAATTTTTTGAGGATTAATGATGGATATTAATTTGCAAATGAAAATAAAAAATGATAAAAAAATGTATGATCTTTTAAAAGAAAATTCTTACTGGATAAAAGAACTTAATCGAAACCCGGAGAATTATAAAAAATTTGTATTAGACATGAAAAAGAAATATCGAATGCGCTTTACTGACAAGGTAAGTGACGCTATTGATAATATAGATTTAATAACTACAGTATTGGACACCTTAAAATAGATAATTAAAAAAACATATTGCTTTTCAATTTTTCCTATATTATAATTTAATTATAGTAAAGGAAGGTAAAAAAATGAAAAAACTAAATAAAAACGGATTTACATTAGTTGAGTTATTGGCTGTTATAGTTATTTTAGCAGTAGTTATTTTAGTAGCAGTAAACAATGTAATACCCCAAATGAATAAAGCAAAGGCAGGAGCATTCAAAACTGAAGCATTGAGTTTCCTTGATGGAGCAGAACAATATTATACGTCTCAACAAATGACCGGCGGATCGTTTCCAGCAGATGGAGTAAGTATAGGAGAATTAGTTACTGGTAAGTATGTTAAATCGGCTGACGTTGATAAGTACAAAGGATGCATTAAATATAATGAAGCTACCCAAAAGTTTTCTATAAAGCTATATTCAAGTTCATACATGACAGTAGACCCAGAAAATGCGTCTAACTTATTCGTTGAAGCAACTACTTTGTCAAATTTTGACGGAGTGGTAGGAGATAGTACTGTTATTAGAACAGCTGACACTAGTAAGGCCAATGATTATAATTGTAAATAGAGCTAACGCTCTTTTTTCTTTGCTATAATTTATTTAATAAGTTATAATTATAAAGGTGATTTAAATGATAATTGGAAGTCATGTTTCGTTTGGTAAAAATCAATTATTAGATTCAGTAATGGAGGCAATTAGTTATAATGCCAATACGTTTATGTTTTATACAGGCGCACCTCAAAATACATTAAGAAAAGGTATTGATTCAGATTTAACAAACAAAGCTAAAGATTTAATGTTAAAAAATAATATTGATATAAACAATGTTATTTGTCATGCTCCATATATAATAAATCTTGCTAATAATACAGTTCCTGAGAAATGGGATTTTAGTATTAATTTTTTAAAAAATGAAATTAAGCGTTGCGATGAATTAAATATTAAATACATTGTGGTTCATCCTGGAAGCGCAGTTGGAGTAAGTAGAGAAGAAGGACTAGATAATATAGTTGATGCATTAAACATTATTATTACTAAAGATAATAATTGTATGATATTATTAGAAACTATGGCTGGTAAGGGAAATGAACTAGGAAGAAGTCTAGAAGAAATAAAATATATTCTTGATAATGTTTTAAAAAAAGATAAGGTTGGAGTTTGTTTGGATACTTGTCATTTAAATGATGCTGGATATGATTTGACTAAATTTGATGATTTTCTGAATGATTTTAATAACCTTATTGGCATAGATAAAATAAAATGTATTCATATTAATGATAGTAAAAATGAACAAGCATCCCATAAAGATAGGCATGCTAATATTGGTTATGGTACAATAGGCTTTCAAACTCTTATAAATATCTTATATAACGATAGATTGAAAAGTATCCCTAAAATATTAGAAACACCATATGTTATGGATGAAACGACTAGTAAAAAATTAACTTATCCGCCATATAAATTTGAAATAGAAATGATTAAAAGTAAAACATTCAATGATAATCTTTTTAGTGATATAACAAAGTATTATAATAATTTATAATGCTTTTTTTTAAATTATGATATAATCTTTACTGGTGGTATTATGAAGTTTTCAATTATTACATTAGGTTGTAAAGTAAATACTTATGAAAGCGAAGCTATGAAAGAGCTTTTAATAAAAGATGGATACATATATAACGAGAATTATCAAAATAGTGATATAGTTATTGTTAATACTTGTTCAGTAACCAATATGGCTGATACAAAGTCAAAAAAAATAATTAGAAGAGTAAAAAGAGAAAATCCTAATTGTATTTTGGTAGTTTGTGGTTGTAGTAGTCAAAATCATAAAGAAGAGTATGAAGAGTTAGACATTGATATATTACTTGGTAATGTCAAAAAAAGTATGGTATCAAGTTTAATAAAAAATTATTTAGAGGATAAGAGGAAGTATTATTACATAACTGATAATCGTGATTTAGGCTTTGAATCAATGAGTGTTAAAAAATTCACTAAACAAACTAGAGCATATTTAAAAATTCAAGATGGATGTAACAATTTTTGCTCGTATTGCATAATTCCCTATGTAAGAGGGACAATTCGTTTTAAAAACTTTACAGAGTGTTTAAAAGAAGCTTGCATTTTAGTAAATAGTGGTCATAAAGAGATTGTTTTAACAGGTATCCATACAGGCAGTTATCATGATTCTGGACATGATTTAGTAGATTTAATTCATGAATTAAAAAAAATAGATGGCTTGGAGCAAATAAGGATATCTTCGATTGAAATAACGGAATTAAATGATAAGTTTATGGAAGAGTTAAAAACAAATCCTAAGATATGCGATCATATTCATATTCCTTTACAAAGTGGATCAAACTATATACTTAAAAAGATGAATCGAAAATATGACTGCAATTATTATAGAGATAAAATAAATTTAATAAGATCAATTAGAAAAGATATATCAATTACAACAGATGTTATAGTAGGACATCCTTATGAAACTGAAGAGTATTTTAATGAATCATATAATTTTTGTAAAGAAATGAATTTTAGTAAGATTCATGTGTTTCCTTATTCTAAAAGGGATGGTACTCCAGCAAGTAAAATGCCTTATCAGGTTAGTGAAGCTGAAAAAAAAGATAGAGATAAACGCTTAATAGCATTATCTAATAATTTAGAAGAAGCATATTATAAAAAGCACTTAAATAAACGTATGAGAGTTTTAGTTGAGGAAGTTGATGGTGATACATCATATGGACATACTAGCAATTATTTAAAAGTTAAAATGCCTGCTAGGGAAAGAGGAACTTTTGTTACGGTAAAATTAGAAGAGTATGACAATTTCACTTTAATAGCAAAAAAATAAGCCACATGGCTTATTTTTTAAAGCATTTCTATATCATCTTTAATTTCTTCGTTAACATTATAGTTACCAATAATAGCCTTTTTAATTTCTTCATCATCTTCACTGATATCTTCACTAATATCTATAACATTCAAAACTTCATCAAAACTTGTAAGGCCATTGATAACTTTTAAAAGCCCATCTTGTAAAAGAGTTTTAACATTTTCTTCTTTGTATACCAATTCTCTTAATTCTTTTTTTCGTAAGTTTGAAGTAATAGCGTCTTTTATTTCTTGATTTATTAAAAGTACTTCTTGAATTGCCACACGGCCTTTATAACCATCTAAACATTTGCTGCATCCCACTGGAGCATAAATATGATTTACATCTAATCCTAAGACTTTCTTGAAAACATTTTTTTGATATGGAGTAGTAGCAATTTTTTCTCTACATATTGGGCATAGTCTTTTTGTTAATCTTTGCGAACAAATCATAGTAAGAGCGGATCCTAATAAGTATCTCTCAACTTCCATATCTAATAAACGTTCAATAGTAGATAAAGAGTTATTGGTATGGATAGTTGATAATACTAAGTGTCCAGTGATAGCCGCTCTAACAGCAATACGAGCTGTCTCATCATCACGAATTTCTCCGATCATTATTGTATCAGGGTCTTGACGTAAGATACTTCTTAAGGTATTAGAGAATGTTAAACCAATCTCACTCATAACTTGAACTTGATTAATACCAGGGATTTTCATTTCCACTGGGTCTTCAACTGTGATAATATTACGCTTAACATCATTTAATTTTTGAAGTATACCGTAAACTGTAGTAGATTTACCAGTTCCAGTAGCACCAGCAACTAAGATAATACCATGGGGCATATGAATAGCTTTCATAATTTTATCTAAATTATCATCCGTAAAATTTAAGTTTTCAATTCCTTCTAGGCTTTTTGAATAATCTAGAATACGAATAACAATTTTTTCTCCATCTACTATAGGTAATGAGGAAACACGCATATCAACGACTGATTTCTCATTTAAATGCTTGATAGCGCCATCTTGAGGAAGCCTTGTTTCAGTAATATTCATACCTGAAATAATTTTAATTCTAGTTAAAAGATTTTTTTTAACGCTCTGAGGAACTTTAGCATATTCTCTTAATTCGCCATCAATTCTTATACGAACATTTAAGATATCTGGGGTTGGATCAAAGTGGATATCTGATGCCCCTTTATTGATGGCATCAAATAACATTTCGTCAACTATTTCAACAACAGGTTTGTTTTCATAATCGAATTCACGAAACACACGTATCACCTAATCCCTTATTCTTAAATAATTATACAATATAAAAAATATTTTAACAACCTAAAAATTTTAGACTTTTAATTAATTAGCAAACATGATAAAATTAGTATGAAAATAAGGAAGTGGCTATATGACAAAGACTATTTATATTTTAATTGGTATTTTATATTACTTTGTTTCAGTAGGTATCATGGTGCTTATATTAAACTTGATTAACAAATCCAATAAAAAGAAATATGAAAATAGTCTTAGCGAGCTTGAAAGAGATAAAAACTTAATTATTAATGCTTCCATCTTGTCGGAATTAAATAAAGTTGAGTCACTGGTTAATAATGAAACATTACAAAAAGAGTATGACAATTGGAAAGAGCGCTTTAAATGTATTAAAGAAGAAGACATTCCCAAAATAACTAACCAATTAATTGATATTGAAGAAATATTTAATCGAAAAGATTACAAAGCTTTAAAAAAGAAAATTGCTGAAATAGAACTTGAAATAACGTATGTTAAAACTAAAGCTAATTTTTTATTGGATGAAATTAAAGAAATAACTTTAAGTGAAGAACGAAATAGGGAAACTATTACTAAATTAAAATCTTTATATCGCGAAATAACTGATAAATATAATGAAGAAAAAGATTCATTTATGGAAGTAGCTAAGCCTATAGAATTACAGTTTGAAAATCTTGATAAGTTGTTTGCTACATTTGAAATGGCCATGGATCAAAATGCTTATCAAGAGGTATCTAAAATAGTTAAGGCTATTGATGATATAGTGGGAAATTTAAAAGTTGTTATAGAAGAGTCGCCAACAATTCTTTTATTAGGTAAAAATATAATTCCTAAAAAAATTGAAGATGTCAAAGCTGTATGTGAAAAATTAGAAAAAGAAGGATTTAATTTAGACTATTTAAATATTGATTATAATATTAAAGAAACAAATAAAAAGATAGAGGATATTTTACAACGACTTAATATATTAGATTTAGAAGACTCTGTATTTGAGTTAAAGACCATGCTTGATTATTTTGATTCTTTATACAATGATTTTGAAAAAGAAAAATTAGCTAAGAAGATTTTTGAGGAGTATACAAGATCGATTTTACTTAAGACCACTCGTCTTGAAAAAATCAATAATGACTTATTAAAAAAGATTGATGATATAAAGTATAGTTATGATTTAACAGATGATGATGTCTTAGTAATAAGTGAAATAAAAGAAGAACTAATTCAAATAAGAAGTAATTATGATAAAACCATTAATACTTATCGAAATCACACAAACTCTTATTCACGACTTGCTAAGGAAATGGAACTTACAAATGTAAAATTGCAAAAAACTGAAGAAAAATTAAATGCAGCCTTAAAGACTTTAGGAAGTTTAAAAGAAGATGAACAAAGAGCTCGTGAACAATTTGCGGAAATAAAGGGAATACTTATAAATGCCAAAGATAAAATTCATGAATATAAGTTACCAGTGATTCCCAAAAATTATTATGTTGAACTATCCGAGGCAACTTTATCAATAAATGAAATGATAAAAGAACTTGATAAAAGGCCAATTTCTATTAAGAATTTAAATACAAGGGTTGATACGGCTAGAGATTTAGTTTTAAAATTATACAACACAACTAATGAAACTATTAAAACAGCTAAAATGGCCGAAGCTGCTATTGTGTATGGCAATAGATATAGACCAGTTAATAAAGAAGTTGATTTTGGCCTTACAAAAGCTGAAAATTCATTTTTGAAGGGCAATTTTAAGTTGTCTTTAGAAAATGCTATAAACGCCATTAATATAGTAGAGCCAGGTATTCATAAAAGATTAATTGATGAATATCGAAATTAAAAATATTTAGAAACAAGGTAGACCTTTTGGTCTATTTTTTGTATAATTGAATTGGTGATTATTGTGGTTTATTTAGATTACGCGTCTACAACACCTGTTTCATATGAAGCAATGGATGTTTATACAAAAATAGCTAAAGAATATTTTTGCTTACCTTATGGTAATAATAAATTAGAAGAGAAATCAAAAGATTATTTAAAAAGAATAAAAAAGACGATTGCTGATAATTTTAATGTTATGGATAGTGAACTAGAGTTTACTAGTGGTGCTATCGAAGCAAATAACTTGGCCTTAATTGGGACAATGCTTGCCAATCATAAGGAAGGCAATCATTTAATTGTTTCTAAATTAGAACATAAATCGGTATATAAGATATGTAATTATTTGGAAAAACTAGGTTTTGAAATTGATTATGTAGATAATGATACAGATGGCTTAATTGACTTTGATAATCTTAGATCATTAATTAGGAAAGATACGGTTTTAGTTAGTATATGCGCCTTAAATAGTGAAACAGGGGTAAGGCAGCCTTTAAAAATGATTCGTCAAATAATAAAAAAAGAAAATCAAAGTACATTACTTCATTCTGATATGGCAAGTGCAGTTGGTAAAATTGCTATTAATTTACATGATGTTGATTTAGCGAGTATTTCTTCACATAAAATATTTGGACCAAAAGGAATAGGCCTTTTATATCGTAGTGAAAAAGTAAAAATTACACCTTTAATGGTAGGAGATGATAAGGCTTTATCACCTTGCACAAACTCAGTTGCCCAAATTGCTGCTTTTTCAGTTGCACTATCCCAAGCGATTAATGATTTAGAAAAAAAAGAACATTTTGTATCACGTTTAAATGACAAGATAACTACTGAATTAAAAGATTTGGATAATATTACATTTAATAAAACTAATTACTGTGTACCTTATATTTTAAGTATGACTCTTAAAAAAATGGATGCATCATTATTTTTAAAACGTCTTAATGAAAAAGATATTATTATTAATGCTACACATGGAGAAATAAATCCTAGTATTTTAGCCGTTTTCAAAGATAAAGAACGTGCAAAAGATGTTCTAAGAATAAGTTTATCATATAAAACAACTACGGAAGAAGTGAATAAATTTATAAAAGAATTCAAAAGTATTTATAAAGATATATCACTAGGGGGAGAATGATGGAAAAAATAATAATTATAAAATATGGCGAACTTACGACTAAAAAAGATAATATTAATTATTTTATAAAAGTCTTAAAAGACAATATAAAAAAGGCGTTAATTAATGTTGAAAGTGAAATAACTTATGATAAAGGACGTATGTTTATTAAAACAAGTTCATATGAAGAGGTATTAGAAAAGCTAAAAAAAGTCTTTGGAATTCATGAGATTATCATAGGCTACGAATTAGAAAATACTAGTTATCAAAATATTAAAGATAATATAATAAGTTTAGTTAAAGAAAAAAATTTCGATACTTTCAAAGTTGTTTCTAAAAGATCAGATAAAACATATCCATTAAATAGCATGGAATTAAGTCGTAAACTTGGTGGTGAATTACTTAAATGTATGCTTAATATAAAAGTTGATGTACATAATCCTGAGCTTACTATAAATGTGGAAGTTCGCAATAAATGTGCATTAATTTATTTTGAGAAGCATAGAGGATTAGGCGGATATCCGGTCGGAACATTAGGCAAAGGTATGCTTATGTTAAGTGGGGGGATAGATTCTCCAGTTGCTGGATATTTAGCGATAAAAAGAGGCGTAAAATTAGAGGCTGTATATTTTGAAAGCCCACCTCATACTAGTATTGAGGCTAAAAACAAAGTATTTTCTCTTGCTAAAAAACTGGCTATTTATAATCAAGATATAAATGTTCATGTTATTAATTTTACCGAGATCCAAGAAGCAATTTATAAAAATATACCCAAAGAATATTTAATTACTATTATGAGACGTATGATGTATCGTATAACAGAAAAATTGGCCAAAAAGAAAAAAGCCAAAGTAATAGTTAATGGTGAATCAATAGGGCAAGTTGCTAGTCAAACTTTAACTAGTATGTCTGTCATTAATGAAGTTATTAAAATGCCAGTAATTCGTCCAGTAGCTTGCTTTGATAAATTAGAAATTATAGATATTGCTAAAAAGATAGATACTTATGAAACTAGTATTCTTCCTTTTGAAGATTGTTGTACAATATTTGTTCCAGAGCATCCAGTAATAAATCCTGAATCAGAAAAAGCCTTAATATATGAAAACTTAATTCCTTATGAAGAATTAATAAATAAGGCTATTAGAAATGAAGAAGTTGTAAAAATTACTGATCAAGAAAAAAAGGAATACCAAGATCTTTTGTAAGAATAAAATTACTAAAATTACTCATCATATTAATGGTGAGTAATTTGAAAAATTATCTGAAGAGATTTTGTGATAAAGAAGACATTGAAAAAGACTTTAAAACAGTGCTAGTTAATGATTATGGCTTTAGTTTTGAGGCTTTCCGTAAACCTAATGATATAGGTGTATATCAATTAAGAAGCACTTGTAATTTTAAAAAAAGTAAGAATATACCTGCAAAAATGCAAAAAAGATAAGAAAATATGGAAATGTTTTCTTTTTTTTTGTATAATTTTAAAGAAGGAGTGAATATATGAAAATATTATCAGTAAATGCGGGTAGTTCTTCACTTAAGTTTCAAGTGTATGAAATGCCAGAGCGCAAAGTTTTAATCAGCGGCTACATAGAGAAAATCGGAATGGATGATTGCTTTTGGAACATAAAAAAAGATGGTGAGAAAATTAAAAGTTCTAGACCTTTGAAGAATCATACTGAAGCTGTTGAAGTTTTAATCGAAGAACTTTATAAAAATAAAATTGTTGAAAGTTTAGATGAAATCAAGGGAGTTGGACACAGAGTTTTACATGGAGGAGACAAGTATAGTGATTCTGTAGTTATTACAGACGAGGTTATTAAGGACATCGAAGACTTAACGAAACTAGGACCACTGCATCATCCTGGAAACTTAGCAGGTATTAGAGCAATGAAGAAGGCTTTACCAAACGTTACAAATGTTGCTATTTTTGATACGGCTTTTCATCAAACAATGCCAAAGGAAAACTATATTTATCCAGTGCCATATGAGTGGTATACAAAATATGGTGTGAGAAAATATGGCTTTCATGGTACAAGTCACAAATATATTACAGGTGAAATGAAAAAACGTTTAAATAAAGAAGATGTTAATTTAATAATTTGCCATGTTGGTAGTGGAGCAAGTATTGCTTGTATAAAAAATGGAAAATGTTATGATACAACTATGGGTATAACACCATTAGATGGACTTATGATGGGAACTCGTTCAGGAGCTATTGATCCATCAATTATTGAATATGTTATGCATGAAAGTGGTATGTCCATTGAAGAAGTTACAAATGCTTTAAATAAGAAAAGCGGCTTTTTGGGAATATGTGGTTCAGCTGATTGCCGTGATGTCGAAGAAAAAATGGAAAATGGCGATGAATTAGCTAAGTTAGCTTATACAATGTATGCTAATCGTATTGCTAAATATATAGCTGATTATTATGTTGCACTTGAAGGTAATGTTGATGCGATTGTATTTACTGCAGGAGTTTTAGAAAATGGTTCATTGATGCGTAGTGAGATTTTAAAACGCCTTAAATGTTTAGGAATCACAGAGAATGAGGAAGAAAATGAAAAAATAGCAAGTTTCAAGAGTGTTCATGAAGGCATTATTAGTGGTGATGATTCTAAAGTTAAAGTAATTGTTCTTCCAACTGATGAAGAAGTAATGATTGCCTTAGATACATATGAATTAGTTATTTAAGAAGGACGTGAGCTTTATAAAAAAGCCTATAATTAATAAAGTATATAAAAAAATAAAAGAATATGATGAAATCGTCATAGCTAGACATATAGGCCCAGATCCAGATGCCATAGCAAGTCAAATGGCTTTAAAGGAGAGTATATTACTTACTTTTCCTAAAAAGAAAGTTTATGCGGTTGGGGTAGGAGTTGCAAAATTTAAAAATTATGGAACACTAGATAAAGTAGATTATGATACTTTAAATAAGCCTTTATTAATAACTTTAGATGTGCCTAATTTTCGTCGAGTAGATGGAATTGAAGGGCTTAAATATGATGATGTTTTAAAGATTGATCATCATCCAAAAGAAGATATAACTGGTAAAGTATGTTGGTGCGATACTCTTGCTAGTAGTACTTGCCAACTAGTAACAGAATTAATATTAAATTCCAAGTTAAAGTTAAATAATAAGATAGCTAGTAATTTATTTTTAGGAATTATTTCAGATAGTGATCGATTCGTTCTTAAAAACACCACACTTGAGACATTTAAAATAACTTATGATTTATTAAAAACAAGTAAAATTCCATTTACTAGTTTATACGATGAATTATATTTAAGACCAATTAGTGAATTAAAGTTTTACACATATTTAGTAAATAATATAAATATAACGGAAAATGGTTTTGGATACATTGTAATTCCTTTAGATATATTTAAAGAGTATGATGTAGATATTGCTACAGCTTCAAATATAATTAATAAGTTTAATTTTATAAAAGAACTTTACGCTTGGATATTTATAACATATGAAGAAAAAACAGGTTATTATAAGGTAAATTTGAGGAGTAGAGGACCAGTCATTAATGAGATAGCAGCTAAATATCATGGTGGTGGTCACATGTTTGCAAGTGGAGCTAAATTGCATTCGAAAGATGAAATACCACTTATTGTAAATGACTTAGATGAAGTATGTAAAAGTTTTAAAGAAAACCTTTAAGACTTTTTTCTTTTTTGCTTGACCAAACATTTGTTTATGTATATAATTTTTATAGGAGCGTATAAATGAAAATAAAAAAATTTAAAAAAGAAAAAAATAGTATGTATCAAGTGACTTTTCTTGATGATACATCTATAAAATTACATGAAGATATAATTTTAAAAAGTGAATTGCTTTTAAAAAAAGAAATAGATGAAAAGGCCTTAAAAAACTTATTATCTGATAATGAAAAATATGAATTATATACTAAGTGTTTAAAATATTTAGGCGTAAAAATGCGTTCAGAAAGCGAAATCAGAAAAAAGTTTAAAGATTATAGTGAAGAGTCAATAAGTTATGCAATAAATCGTTTAAAAGCTGAAAATTATTTAAATGATATTGCGTACATAAAAGCATATATTAATGATTCAATTAATTTAAAACTGGTTGGTAAAAATTACATAACTGATAATTTAACCAAACTTGGTTATAAAAGTGAAATATTTATGCCGATTTTAAATGAAATTCCTCTAAATGTATGGGATGAAAAAATAAAAAAATTGGTTGGTAAAATGATAAAGTCTAATCATAATAAAAGTAGTGCGGAATTGGCAATTAAAATAACTAATAATTTATTAAGTAAAGGATTTTCTAAAAGTGAAATTTTGAGTGTTTTAGATAAAACTGAATTTAAGAGTGACAAAGAAATTTTAGAAAGAGAATATAAAAAAGCAAAAAAAACATTAGAGCGAAAATATAGTGGTGATGAGTTATATCAAAAATTATATTTGAAACTAATAAAAAAAGGATTTAATAAAAGTGATATTGATAAAATAAAAGAAGAAAATTAATTTTAATTTTCTTCTTTTGTATCTTGATTAGTTAAAGTACTTTGTACATAATTTGCATATTGGCTTTTAACGCTGCTATCAGTGATTGTTACTTCATTTTTCTTACGATAGTGTTGTAATGCTTGGCCAGAAATAGTTGAATCACTAGATATTTTTTCTTCTGCTAAAGTTGTTTTTATTGAGTCTTTAACATCACTTAATTTTGCTTTTTCTTTTTGGTCTACACGATAAATTACATGATATCCAAGTTCTGTAGTTATAATTTTAGTTGAAACTTCACCATTTTTAAGTTTTAATGCCGCATCAACTAATTCATCATAAGAAGAACTTAATTTACCATAATTGATATATCCAAGATCTCCGCCTTTTTCTTTTGTATCATCATCTTGTGAATATTTTTTTGCTAATTCTTCAAATTTTGCTTTTTTATCTTTAGCTTCTTTTAAAGTATTAATAATATCATTAACGGTTTTTTTAGCTTTTTCTTCAGCTTTTTTCTTCTCATCGTCAGTAGCATTATCTTTAACTTCTGGAATAATTAGTATATGTTTTATTGAAACATCACCATAAGTTTTGTCTTTATAATATTTCTCGATATCCTTATCACTTATCAAAGTTTTTGCATATTCTTTTGTTGCTATAGATTCAAGATTTGATATATAGTATGTTTCTTTAAATTCATCTATATCTTTATATCCATATTGTTGTAATATTTTTAAAAGAGCTTCATCGCCACCATATTGTTGACTAAATGCATTGACAGTAGTCTCTGCTTGTTTTTTAGCATTATCAATTTCCTTTGGAAATTCTTTTTCTAGGACGTATTTATCAATCATTGGAACAATTGTGTTAAGAGCATATTTCTCTTTTAACTTATTATACACTTCATCAACGCTTATTTTAGTACCATCTTTAAAGGTTACTAATGCTTGTTCACCGTTTTTTGTAGTGGGGATTTTACCACATGCTGTTGTAAGTAGACCAATACTTAACAATAATAAAAATTTCTTTTTCATATATTCCTCCAATAACATATATTATATCAATCCCTTTAAGTAAATTCAAGAAATAACACTCACATAAAATCAAAATAACCATAAAATACTATGAAAAGACATTTAAAAGGAGGAGTGTAATATGAATAATTGTGGATGCAATCAAGGAGCTTCTATGGGAGCTGCTATAATCTTAGTTCTATTTATTTTACTTATAATCATATTAGGAGCTGTTATTTAATCAATTTAAAAGTTTAGGGGGTGTCTCATGGGAAATTGTAAAAAAATGGACGGATGTGGCTGTGGTAAAAATACTTTTAACAACGCATTCATTATCTTAATTTTATATATATTATTGGCCATTATAATTGGCGGAATACTTTTCTATTAATAAAGAGCGAAAGCTCTTTTTTGCTTAAAGTATTGTTAATTTAAATATTTAATGATAAAATTATATTATTAATAGAGGTGAATTATATGAGTGATAAGACTTCCATGTTTAATGTTGTCAAACTTAAAGAAGAAATGGTTAAAAGTGTTTTAAAAGATGTTTACTTTGCCTTAAAAGAAAGAGGCTATGATCCAATAAATCAAATAACAGGATATATTATAAGTGGTGATCCTGGATATATTTCTAGTTTCAAAAATGCTAGGCTTAAAATGTTAGAAATTGATAGAAGTGAGATAGTAAAGGCTTTACTTGAAGGATTTTTAGAAAAATGCGATATTTAGGATTGGATTTAGGCACTAAAACTTTAGGTGTTGCGATAAGTGATAAAACAAACATACTAGCAACGCCACTTACAACTTTACGCTTTGAAAATGAAAATTATGAGTGTTTAATAGATCCATTAAAAAAAATAATTGTAGATAATAAAATTACAGAAATTGCCTTAGGATTACCTAAAAATATGGATAATTCTCTAGGATTCGCCGCTAAAAGAAGCATGGACTTTGCGGATATGCTAAAAAAAGAAATTGATATACCGATTATATTAATTGATGAGAGATTATCTTCTGTTGAGGCAAATAATATTTTGCAAAATCAAGGATTAGATAATAGAAAAAGAAAGAAAATAGTAGATGAGGTAGCAGCAATGATTATTCTGGAAAACTTCATGAAAATGAGAGGATAATTATGGATTCAAAAATTGATAATAATAAATTAATATTAAAAAATGATTTAGGAAAAACTGTAACTTATGATATAATTGCCACGGTTTCAAGTGCAGAGAATCATAAAGATTATATTGTGTTTACAGATAATTCTTTGGATCAAGATGGTTGTATTATTACATATGCAAGCATTTATGATCGTACTGGAGAAGATAAAAAGCTTTATCCCATTGAAACAGAGGAAGAATGGGACTTTATAGAAAAATTACTATCTAGCATGGATGAAGAAAAAAATTAGAGGTACATATGCAGAAGAATAAAAAGAAAAGTAATAAAAGAGGAATCATTATATTTTTAAGCATTTTAGTAGTAATTTTAGCAATATTTTTGCTTTTTATATTTGTTGGATTAAAACCTGCAAGTAAAAAAAGTGAAGAAGTTACATTTATTGTTAAGCCAGGAGAATCAAAAATAACCGTAATAAACAATTTAAAGAATGCTAATTTATTAAAAAATAAATATGCGGTATATTTTTATGTATTTTTTAAAAATGATTTAAATTTACAAGCCGGTACATATAAATTAAATCGCAATATGAAAGCAAAAGATATTATTAATGAAATAGCTGGTGGTAAAATTGTTGATTTGAGAAAATCTGTAAGTATTACATTTGTAGAAGGAAAACGTCTAAAACAATATGCAACCTTACTTAGTAAAAAACTAAATATAAGCGAAGAAGATTTTTTAAATAAAGTAAAAGATAAAGAGTTTTTAGAAAATCTTATTGAAAAATATTGGTTTATAACTGATGATATATTAAATAAAGATTTATATTTTAGTTTAGAAGGTTATTTGTTTCCTTCAACATATCAGTTTTTTACCGATGCAACTGCTGAAACAGTTATTTATAGAATGCTTGATCAAATGGAATTAGTTTTAAATCCATATAAAGAACAAATTACCAGTAAAAACATGAAAGTTCATGATGTACTAGCAATGGCTTCAATAATTGAAAAGGAAGCTTTATCAGCTGAGGATAGAAAGATGGTTAGTCAAGTTATTTATAAGAGGTTAAATGCAAAAATGGCCCTTGGAATGGATGTTACTACATATTATGCGGTACAAAAGGATTTAACTGATTATTTAACAAAAGTTGACTTGGATTCAAATAACCCTTATAATACTAGGAATGTGTCACATATTGGATTACCAGTTGGGCCTATATGTAGTCCATCAAAAGAATCAATTGATGCAGTGTTTAATCCATCTGACACATATTATTTATATTTTTATGCGGATATAACAACTGGAAAAGTATATTTTGCTAAAACATATGAAGAATTTATTAATTTTAAAAAAGAGTTAGGCGGTAAATAATGAAAGAATTAATATATGAAATGGAAGAGTATGCTAATGAGCATAATGTTCCGATAATTGAAAAAAAATCAATTGCTTTTATAATGAAATATATTAAAACTCATGATATTAAAAATATTTTAGAAATTGGTAGTGCAATTGGTTATTCAGCAATTTTAATGGCTAGCAGTAAAGAAAACGTAACTGTTACTACTATTGAGCGCGATGAAGCTAGATATATGGAATGCTTAAAGAATGTTAAAAAGTGCAAGCTAGATAAGATAATTAATGTAGTATTTCAAGATGCCTTGGAAGTGAACATGGGAGATCAAAAATATGATTTAATATTCATTGATGCTGCTAAAGGGCAATATACTAAGTTTTTTGAAAAGTTTAAATATTTTTTAAATGATGGTGGAGTGATAATCACTGATAATTTAAAATTCCATGGTCATGTTGGAAACTCTGCTAATATTGAGAGCAAAAATCTAAAATCATTAGTTGAAAAAATTGAAAGTTACATTACGTTCTTAAAAGAAAATGATGAATTTGATACCGAATTTTATGACATTGGTGACGGTTTATCAGTAAGTGTCAAGAAAAATGAAAAATAATATTGTAATTGTAACAAGTAATGATACATTAAAACTTGCTAAGGAAGCTAATATCAAGGCTTTCCTTTTTCCACTTAAAGAATATAGTGTGGGTTTCAAAAAAACTTTTAGAATAGACGAAATACATATAAATAATAGTTATCTTTATATTAATGCGACTTTAACAAATGATGATATTTCATCGTTAAAACACTTATTAAATAATTTAAATGATAATATAAAAGGCATTTTCTTTGAGGATCTTGGCCTTTTAGAAGTATTAAAAGATACAAAATTAGAAAAAATATTGATGAATTATCATGTCTCAACTAATTATAAAAGTATTAATTACTTTTTAGATTATTTTGATGATGTAGTCTTATCAACGGATATTACTAAAAAAGAAATGGAAGAAATATTAAAAAAGTCAAAGAAAAAGCTATCAATATATGAATTTGGAAAATTACCTTTAATGTATTCGAGAAGACTTTTGCTAACCAATTTTGCTAATTATTATAATCTACCTATAAATGCTGAAAAAACAATTTATGAAAAAATAAATAATGAATCTTTTAGTGTTTTGGAAAACGAACTAGGAACTATCATTTATTCAAAAAAATTCTACTTTAATGATCTTTATAATGAAAAAATAAACTTTTATATAATAAATCCTTTAGGTTTATCAGAAGAAGAGGAAAAAGTATTATTTACTAATCTTAAAAATGATAAAAATATTTTAACCGACATAAATATACCTTTGTTTAATAGATTTTTGAATGAAGAAACGATATACAAATTGCCTGCAAAGGATGTGATATAGTGAAACCTGAGTTACTTGCTCCAGCTGGAGATTTTGAAAGATTAAGAATTGCACTTTTATATGGGGCCGACGCTGTTTACTTTGGTGGGCAAGAATTTAGTTTACGTGCGAATGCTCAAAACTTTTCTTTAGCTGATATAAAAAGGGCTACAAACTATGCTCATCAACTCGGAAAAAAGGTCTATGTTGCAGTTAATATTATTCTTCATAATAGCAATCTAAAAGGCTTAAAAGAATATTTAAAAAAATTAGATGAGATTCGTGTTGATGCTGTAATTGCTTCTGATATAACAGTTATAAAACTAATAAATGAATTAAATTTAAATATGGAAATTCATGTTTCAACGCAAGCAAGCAATTACAATTATGCTTCGGCATTATTTTATAAGAATTTAAATGTAAAAAGAATAGTACTGGCAAGGGAAACCAGCAAAGAAGATATAAAGGAAATAAAAAAGAGGACTAACCTAGATTTAGAGTGCTTTGTACATGGCGCAATGTGTACAAGTTTTAGTGGTAAATGCGTTTTATCAAATTATTTAACAAATAGAGACTCAAATAGGGGTGGATGTGCTCAAATATGTCGCTGGACATTTAAAGATGATTGCAGTGATATTCCTTTTACTATAATGTCAAAAGATTTGAATATGATTGAAAATATAAAAGAAATGATTGATGTTGGCGTAAACTCGTTTAAAGTCGAGGGCCGTATGCGTTCCATTTATTATATAGCAACCGTCATTTTATGTTATCGTCATATAATTGATAAAGTTTTAGAAAATAGTTTAACTAAAAGTGATGAAATTTATTATTTAAGCATATTAAATAGATGTGCAAATAGAGATTCAATGCCTCAATTTTTTCTTGGGGTGCCTGATCAAAATGGCCAATATTTTCAAGATCGCAACGAAGTCTCTAACCAAGATTTTTTAGGCTTAGTACTTGATTATGATAATGAGAAACAATTAATTAAACTAGAAAGCCGTAACTATTTTAAAGTTAATGATGATGTTACTATATTTGGACCTAATACAGGAAACATTTCCCTAAAAATACATAAAATATATAACGAACAATTTGAAGAAATATTGCTATCGAATCATCCTAAAAATGTAGTTTATATACCATGTTCTACTCCTGTAAATAAGGATGACATGATGCGTATAAAAGTATTTGACAAAAAAGATTTTCTATAGTATTATGTTGCAGATTAATACATGAGGTGATATTATGAAAAAAGAAGAAACATTTATTTTAACGCCAGAAGGCTATTTAGAATTAGAAGAAGAATTAAATACTTTAAAAACAGTAAAAAGACCTGAGATTATTAAAGCATTGAAAGAAGCTAGAGCTCTTGGAGACTTATCAGAAAATGCCGATTATGATGCAGCCAGAAATGATCAAGCTCAAATCGAAGCTAAAATTAAAGAGCTAGAATATAAGCTTGAACACAGTGAAATTGCTGATAAGAATAATTCTAATGGAAAAATATCAATTGGATCTACGGTATTAGTAAAATATGATGATGGCGAAGAAGATGAATATGTCATCGTTGGTTCAGTTGAAGCAGATCCATTTAATAATAAGGTTTCAGATGCTTCACCAATTGGTAAAGCCATCATTGGGCACAAAGCTAATGAAAAAGTAGACGTTGAAAGTCCAAACGGTTCTTACCAAGTAGAAATTTTAAAAGTTAGTTAGTAATATATAGAGCTGCAAAATTGCAGCTTTTTTCATTAGTTGACTTTACATTAAATGTATGCTAGAGTAACTTACTATGTAAGGAAGTGCTAAAATGGTTATAAGTCGTAAGCAAAAAGAAATTTTAAGTAAAGCTGAAGCGTTTTTCAAAGCAGGAGCAAAAATAAATGATATTAATAAGCTACTAGATGATAATAATGAAACCACTGAATTCGAAATGTTTGTAGTATGGGACAAAATTGCTCAGTATTTAAGTGGTAAACCATTTGACAATATGTTTATATATTTTAGACATCTTGATAATTTGTTAAAATTTGGCTTTTCACTTGATGAGCTAGCAGTAATTTTGGGCTATGTTTTAAGAGGTACTGCTGATTTTCTTAATAGAATCGTTAATAGTGAAAAAAGTCACAAATTTGTATTATTATTTTTGGAAACATATCCTGATCCAGATGTTTCCGTAGAAACTATTAAAAAATCCTTCTCAGAAATGGAAAAAATAATAAGTAAATTTGTTGATAGTAATGGTAAGTTTTTGCCACTTAAATATGACAATCAAAATTTAGAACTTTTAGAAAAGATTGATTTGAATATGACTGATACTGATAGACATTTAATATTAATGGCATGTGATGAAGTATATGAAAAAAGACAACTTGAGAAAAAAAACGAAAGCGTTGACACCAAAAATAAAGCAGAAACGAAATCATTAAATCAAAAGAAACCAATAGATTATAAAACTGCAAAATCAAATTGGTACAGATTATCTCTATACGTTAATGAAAAACTAGAAATAAAAAAGAATTTATCTTTCGATGAGAAACAAGATCTTTTAGATTTACTTGGAAAGCTAAAATTTAGCAAAGATAAAATAGATTATATAAAAAGGCAACTTGACGATTTAAATAAGCAACGTGAGGAAGAAATATTATCTGAAAAAATAGCAGAGATTTTTTATAGCACCCTATCCGAAAGTCAAATTGGTCTATATAACATGGCAAGAAATGCTTTATTAAATGATAGTGTTTATCTAAAAACAACACAAGAATTAATAAAGGAGCAATTAAATGATATTGATTCTATAATTAAATCCATGGTAACTGATGATGCAAATTATGAAGATTATAAAGAATTAATAGATCTATCGTTTATGGAATTAAATGATATTATAAATAATTATGAATTAATGAAAGAAGCTTCTTTAAAATTAACAAGAAAAAAAGAACAAGATTAATTATAGTTAAGCTATAATTTTTCTTTTTATTATGATAAAATTATGGTGGTGAAGTTATGAAGGCAATAATAAATGATACCCCAATTGATGTCGTAATTATAAGAAAAAGTAATAAAAATATTTATATGAGAGTCAAGGATGATTTGAAACTTTATATTACTTGTCCATATTTAATAACTCGTAAAGAACTTGAGGATTTAATTGAAAAAAATACTTTTCAAATATACGAAATGTATGAAAAACAAATAAAACACAGTCAAAAAAGTGAATTTTTTAATTATCTAGGAAAATCTTATACTGTTGTAATTGATTACACAAGGGACGAAGTTGGATTTCAAGATGATTTTGTTTATGCCAAAAATAAAGAACAGCTTAATCTCTTTTATTCTCTTAAATGTGAGGAAATCTTTAATGAAGAAATAGATAAATGTAAACAATGTTTTCGGAATCTTCCTTCTTTTACTTTAAAAATCCGTAAAATGAAAACAAGATGGGGTGTTTGCAATAGAAGAAGTAAAACCATAACATTAAATAGCCTCCTTTTGGAACATCCAATTGATGCTATCGATTATGTTATCATTCACGAGATGTGTCATTTTTTTGAAGGTAATCATGGCCGAAAGTTTTGGGAATTAGTAAGTTTAGCATGCCCAAGATACAAAGAGCTTAGAAAATCATTAAAGGAGTAATAATGAAAATAACAAGTTTAACAAATCAAAAAGTAAAATATTATGTTAGATTGAAAGACAAAAAGTTTCGCGATGTGGAAAATATGTTTTTGGTTGAGGGTGATCATTTAGTTAATGAAGCTATAAATAAAGGCTATGCAAGAGAGATTATTTCTTTGAATGAATTTGATTCAAATCTCCCAGTTGTCTTAGTAACAGAAGAAATAATGAAAAAAATAAGCTCTCAAAAGAGCATATCTCCTATTTGTGCTGTATGTCGAAAAATTCCAACAAATAAAATAGGTGAGACAGTAATTGCTTTGGATGATATACAAGACCCTGGTAATTTAGGAACTATCATTAGAAGTAGTGTTGCTTTTGGCATAGATACAATTTTACTTGGTGATAAAAGTGTTGATTTATATAATGAAAAAGTAATTCGCTCATCCGAGGGTATGATATTCAAAAAAAATGTTTTGAGATGCAATTTACATGATAAGCTTTTAGAACTTAAGAAAAGCGGCTACGAAATAATTGGCACTGACTTAAAAAATGGAACAAACGTAAAAGCATTTAACTTTCCTAAAAAAGTGGTAATCGTTATGGGAAATGAAGGAAATGGTTTGAGCGATTTAGTAAATGAAGTTTGTGATAACTACATATATATAGATATGAATAATGAATGTGAAAGCTTAAATGTTGCGGTAGCGTCTTCAATAATACTTTATGAAATGAGGAAATAACCATGTATTTATGTATAGGAAAGTATGTTAGTACTCATGGTATTAAAGGTGAGATTAGAATTTCTTTAAATGATTTTCTTTTATTAGATAAAAAAAAGATGACCATTTTAAGCCGCGAAGATGTAGTAAATATATTATTCAAAAAAAATGATATTATTTTTATAGGAGATAAAAAAGAGCCATTTATAATTACTGGTTATCGTCACCATAAATCATATGAAATGCTCACATTTGAGGGCATAAATAATATAAATCAAATTCTATTTTTAAAGAAAGAAAAGTGCTATGTATCTAATAATATTATAGATGATTTATTTATTTCACTCGAAAGTTTAAAGGGATTTAAAGTGCTTTTTAATAGTAAATCCGTCGGGATTATTATTGACTATCAAAATAATAATGGTAATATATTATTAGAAGTTGAAGGAAGTAAGAAGTTTTACATTCCTATAAATCCTTATTTTATCAAAGAAATTGATGAAATTGATAAAAGTATTAAGGCTATTAATATAGAAGGGCTGATGTTATGAGAATAGATATTTTAACTTTATTTCCTGAAATGTTCAAAGGCCTTATAAATACTTCAATTATTAAAAGAGCAATAAAAAATGAAAAAGTAACAATTAATTTAGTTGATTTTCGCAAGTATACGCCTTTAAAAAACGGGCAAGTAGATGACACTCCATATGGGGGTGGCGCTGGAATGGTACTAAGATGTGAACCAATATTTACTGCTATAGATGATTTAAAAGATGAAGATGCCAAAATAATTTTACTTACCCCAGATGGTAAAACCTACGATGAAAAAAAAGCATATGAGTTTTCAAAAATGAAACACATAATTTTAATATGTGGTCATTATGAAGGGTTTGATGAGAGAATTCGTACATTAGTCGATTACGAAATAAGCATAGGGGATTATATACTAACTGGCGGTGAAATACCAGCTATGGCAATTTGCGATAGTGTCGTTAGACTTTTAGATGGCGTAATAAAAAAAGAGAGTTTAGCAAGCGAAAGTTTTAATGATGATTTGCTTGACTATCCAGTTTATACTAAACCATACGAATATCGTGGTATGAAAGTGCCGGATGTTCTTGTAAATGGCGATCACCAAAAAATAGATGAGTGGAGACAAGAAAAAAAGATAAGTATTACTAAAGAAAAAAGACCTGATTTGTTAAAGTAAGTGGGGGGGGAGAATGTGGCGAATTATTCAATAAAAAAAGATAATAACAACGAAGAAATAGTTTATATGAGTGGCAATATTAAAGGCTATGATTTTAGTCCCAAAAATAGCAATAAATTAAAAATTGATCAAATAATGATAATTAATAAAAATGCTACAGATAAAATATTAACTGTTAAATTTAAGCAAAGATATAAAAAACTATTAATGGTTGTTTTAAGTATTTTAAATGACTCTGATTCCACCGAAGGCGATATAATGATTGCTCTAGATGAGATTGCCAAGATGGAAGATATTTTACTTAACAAATATAAAACCTTTTTAAAGAAAGAAAAGGAAAGGGTATTTTTAGAGCAATTAGAAGGATTAAGAAAGAGTTTACAAAGCCGCTTGCAAGAAATAAGAAATTATGAATATTATTTAAACAATGAACTAAATAATTATCATGGTAGGTAACTTAGTGCTTGCATTTTAAATTGATATTTGCTATAATTAGCATGTTTTAATCCGCTGATGAGAATTTATGATGTCATGATTAAAATTAACAATTAGAAAGGATGTACGTATGACAAATTTAGTTGACAAAATTAACAAAAAACACATTAAAAAAGACATTCCTGAATTCAGAGTTGGAGATACTGTTAGAGTAGACGTATGGGTTAAGGAAGGTAAAAAAGAAAGAATCCAAGCCTTTGAAGGCTTAGTAATCGCTAAACAAGGCGGAGGCGTTTCAGAAACATTTACAGTACGTAAAAAAAGTGGCGGAGTTGGAGTTATAAGAATTTTTCCGGTTAATGCACCAACAATTGACAAGATTACTGTTACTAAAAAAGGCTTAGTAAGAAGAGCCAAACTTAACTTTATTAAAAATATGGTTAAAGAATACAAAGTTAAAGAAAGAAATTAAGGTGCAAATCTTAATTTTTTTATATAGTAAAGAGGGAAAAAATGAAAGAAAAAGCGAAGGAATTAATTCCATATATAATTATTGTAATAGTTGTCTTATTATTTAGAAGCTTTATTGCTACTCCAGTTAGAGTAAATGGTACAAGTATGTATGATACTTTAAAAGGTAATGAACTTTTAATCTTAAACAAGTTAGGTAAAGTTGATAGATATAAGATTGTTGTGGTTGATTATAACGGTGAAAAGTTAATTAAAAGAGTAATAGGTCTTCCTAATGAGACCATTGAAGCTGAAAATAATAGTATTTACATTAATGGTAAAAAAATAAAAGATGAGTATGGGTATGGGAAAACTTTTGATTTTGCCAAAGTGACTTTAGAAGAAGATGAATATTTTTTAATGGGCGATAATCGAGAAATCTCTAAAGATAGTAGAATTATAGGGCCAATTAATATAAAAGATATTAAAGGAACGACTAATTTTATTCTTTTCCCATTTAATAAAATTGGAAAGATAGACAAAAAATAGGCTAGTGTTATGGTAATCATTGCAATTTTATTATCAAGATTACGATTTACAAATTAATATTTTATTTCATACTTAGCCAAATAATATAGGCTTGTCTTTGACTATTGGCTTATATTGTGTTAATATAAGCCAATATGGATGGTGGCTTTATGAGTTATTTAAATATTGATGTAGCAAGTCCTGAAAATGATATGCCAGATAGTGTTTCGACAACACTTAATGAAAATTTAAAACTCGAGGTACGAGTCGTAGTTTCAAGCTATAGTTATGAAAGCGTTTTAAAATTAGAGGATAAATTAAATGCTGAAATAGCATTTCAAGAATCATATTTTAGAAATGTTCCTGATGGCATCGCCGATATATGTAAAACGGTGTATGAAGAAAGTCTCAATAAAGCCAAAGAAATATTGGAAAATCCAGATTTTATAACTTTTAATTTACCTTTAATTGATCTAGAAAAGTACATTAAAGAGAATCCATTTTTATTAAGTAAAAAAATCATTATTGAAGAGTACCCAGGATTCTCTTTAAAAGATGTAAAAAAGATAAAGCAAATATTTAATAATTCTACTGATAATGTTTATTTTAAGTTAAACGGAAATACTAATATAATAAATTATAATGACTGTGAAACAACATATGAAGCCATTGATAAACCTATCAGTATAATAAAATCTCTTGATTTGTCTTTGTTTGAGCAAGTAATGTTCGTATATGACATTGTTAGAAATCGTTTTTACAAAGAAGAAAAGAAAAATGAAGATAGTAGTTTGTCACGAGATATTACAAACGTTATTTTAACGGATAATATTGTCTGTTTAGGTTATTGTCGTATAATGAAATACATATTTGATGGTCTAGGCATAACTAATGATATTGCTTATTTTTCACCAATTTCTGGAACAAGCGGACATGCTAGAAGTGTAGTGTATATAAGAGATGATAAATATAAAATTAATGGTGTATATTATTTTGATCCAACTTGGGATTGCAAATCCAAACAAGGAGATAATGTTTATAGGTATCGTTACAAATATTTTGCAATGACTAAAAATGAGATGAATGATGTAGATTCTGGAATAAGATATGAAAAATATTTTGAGGATTTTTCTAGTAATTTTATGAATGATACATTAGAGTCTTTGAAAAAAGGAATTAATAATGTTCCGTCTGAGTACCTTCACAGTATTAATTATATGTCTGAGTTAATATATGGAGAAACATTGATTAATTCCGTGCATTTAATTAAAGAATTAAATGATTTTTCCAATATAAACATAAAAAAATTAACAAATAAATTTATAACAATGTGTGATATGTTTGATCGACCAATTCCATACCAAAAGATTGTTGATGCTTTTTGCAAAGTTAGAAAATATGAATATTATCTTGATCCGAAAAACTATTATTTAGATGATCGTGCCTTTTATTGTTTGGGTTGGTTCTTAAATATTAAAGTCGATTCATTTTTAGTATCACTCCTGTTAAAAAAAGATGATGAAAATTTTATTAATCTGCTAAAATCAAAGAAAACAGAAGGCTATGCTAAGAAAAAAGAATATGATAAAGAATTTGAACAAGTCAAGCTCGCAAGAGTTTTAAGAAATGTATACTCAAAAAAAGGGAAAAATTAATATGAAAGTTTATGTAATAAGACACGGAATGACAGATTGGAATACAAAAAAACTTCTTCAAGGGAGAAGCGACATTCCTTTAAATGAAACAGGTAGAAAAGAGGCTCTTTTGGTAAAGTCTAAAATTAATATTAGTAATATTGATCTTGTATACTCCTCACCATTAAAAAGAGCATATGAAACTGCTAAAATAATAGTTGGCTCAAAAGAAATAAAAAAAAGTGCTCTACTTTTGGAAAGAAGCTTTGGCCTTTTGGAGGGAAGTAAGATAGATTTTGATGCTTTAAGTAAATACTGGGATTATTTTGCTAATGCAAGTAATAATGACGTTGAGCCTTTAAAAGATGTTATGAAAAGAGCTCACGAGTTTAAAAAAATACTTTTAAAAAGCAAAGAAAAGTCAGTTTTGGTGGTTACTCATGGTGCTTTTATGAAATGTTTAGATCAAGTATTAAAAGATTCTAGCGATTATGATTTTTCACTACTAAGACCCAAAAATACTGAAATATATGAATATGAAATTTAATTTGATCAAAATTTTTAACGTAAAAATTTGACAATCAGATGTAAAAAGTTTATAATAACAAATCGTATCTTTTAAAGGGGGAAAATTATGCAAACAAAAGTAATAGATCTTGATTACATGATTGAAGTAATTAATGCTAATATGAATGAAAGGGATAAAGCATTGTATTTATATTCCTATTGTTCAATAAATGATCTTATGCGTTTAAAAAAAAGTGGAGATATTTCAGCTGAGGATAAATGGAAAGCTGAAAAAGTATTAGATAGTTATATAACTTATGATTTAAGGGGTTACTTTGATTCTTTAAAGGGAATTCGTAGAATTAATCTAGAAAAATTGAAAGATAAAATTACGGATTTAAAAGACGTAGAAAAACTAATGGCAAGTAAGAAAAGTGATTATCAAAAAGCTGAAGAATTATTAAAAAAATATAAAACGTCTCAGCGTTTTGCTATTAATTATTCAATCCTTGATAAACACAAAAGAAATAACGAAGAATCTAAAA
Source organism: uncultured Bacilli bacterium (assembly GCA_934101595.1). Taxonomy (GTDB): domain Bacteria; phylum Bacillota_I; class Bacilli_A; order RF39; family UBA660; genus RGIG1752. The sequence goes on along the minus strand of CAKORR010000001.1, from coordinate 52,447 downwards.
GTAGTATTCCATCATATGAAGATATTCTATTGAAATTTAAAGAATATGAGCAAAATGGCATTGCAAATGATGTTTTATATGTTAAATCCGTTAATGATTATTTAATGAATTATGATTATGCAAAATTTGTGATAAATAGATACCTAGAGACACCTGCAGTAACAAATATTCATGAGGTTTTAAATGATTTAGGTATTAGCAAAGAGATATTTTCATTTTGTGTTGAGACAATTGCAGAATTAGATTTAGATTTATATAATGCTTATCTTAAGAAAAGAAGCGAAAATTCAGATGAAATTAACTTGGCAATTATCGATGATTTAGCTGATGGAATTTTAAATGGTGTTCTTTCAGATGGAACTGAATTTAATTTTCTTGAATTTGTTAAAAGAATTCCATTTAAAGAAGAGAATGATTTCTTTAAAAGAATTTCGCAGCTTGCAAAAAATTTAGATACTTTTAAAGAAACAGCAATAAAAAGCTATATCTACAAAAATAAATTAGATTTGCCAAAAGCATTCGATGAACCAGATTATAAAACTATTTTTGATGGTAAAACTTATGTTAATGGTGTTTTAGTTACAGCATTAGAAAACGATTTAATTCTTAGATATTTGTATTTAACTGAGACGCCAATTACGATTAAAACATTTGTATTTGCTCGAGATATGTATTTAAGGGGAAAATTTACGCCAGAAATGGTTTCTCAACTTGAAGTTAATAATTTAACGAGAATTTTAAATAAAAAAGAAAAAACATTAATTCCTAGTAATTCAAAAAAGAGAGTTTAAGCAAACTCTTTTTTTGTATTAATTTTTATAGTATAATTTTTTTAAGGATTGATAATATGGAAGATTGGCTTAAATATATAATTGAAATTCAAAGCTTAGCTCAAGCTGGTATTTATTACACTAAAGATGAATTTGACAAGGAAAGATATAATCGCCTAAGGGAAATTTCAGGCCTAATGCTTTCTTTAAAGTCTAACGAAAATTTTAACAAGATAGAAAAAGTTTTCTTAAATGAAACTGGTTATCAGACGCCAAAAATAGATACTCGAGCAGCAGTTATTAAAGATAATAGAATATTACTTGTAAAAGAGAAAAATGGATTATGGGCCCTACCGGGAGGATGGTGTGACGTATTAGAAAGTGTGCGTTCAAACACAATTAAAGAAGTAAAAGAAGAAACTGGAATAGCAGTAGAGCCATTAAAAATAATTGCAATCCAAGATAGAAATAAGCATAATAAACCAATTTATGGCTATGGTGTTTGTAAAATATTTGTTTTATGTAAATATTTAGAAGGTAAATTTATAAAAAATATCGAAACTATTGAAACAAATTTTTTCGAAAAAGGAAAAATTCCAGATAATCTTGATATAGCTAAGACTACAAAAGATCAAATAGAAATGTGTTTTCAAGCAGAGCAAGATGAATTTTGGTTAACCAAATTTGACTGAGGTGAAAATATGAGCGAAAAAGATATTTATGACTTATTAAAAAAGGAAAAAATAGCCTATCAGGCATTTGAACATGAAAAAGTATATACGATGGATGATTTAAATAAGATTATGTCGCCACATAAAGAAGCTTATGCAAAAAATATTTTTATTAGAGATGATAAGAAAAAGCACTATTATTTATTATCGATCAAAGGAAACAAAAAAATAGATTTAAAAAAGTTTCGAACTACATATAATACTAGACCACTTAGCTTTGCAACGCCCCTAGAGTTACAAAATATACTGAATTTAAGTGTTGGATCTGTTACGCCATTGGGATTATTAAATGATAAAAACAATATGGTTTCATTTTATATTGATAAAGATCTATTTGCTTATCCTGGTATAATAGCTATTCATCCTTTAGTTAATACAGCAACAATTATTATTAATACCGAAGATTTAATAAAAATAATTAGGAAAAATAACCATGAAGTCACAATAATGGATATGGAGGCTTTAAATGCATAGAGAAAATCATTTTAAATTAAAATATCTTTTCTTTATTATTTCGATAGCTATTTTCATATATTTTGCTATTAACGTATACTTAAAAAAATCCATAGCTATAGATAATATTTTCAATAATTTATTACTTAATGATACTTTGACAAATTTAATGGTTATAGTAACAGAATTTGGAAGTGCTTCCTTTTTAATAATTATAACCTTAGTTTTTGGCTTTTTTCTTAAAGATAAAAGAATAAGTATTTTAATACTTTGTAACTTACTTTGTTCATTTTTATTAAATCAGTTATTTAAAATTATATTTTTAAGACCCCGGCCTTTAAATATACATCTTTTAAAAGAATCGAGTTATAGTTTTCCATCTGGACATTCTATGATTGGCTTAGCATTTTATGGATTTTTAATATATTTGGCAAATAAAAAAATTAAAAACAAGTATTTGAGAATATCTATAGAATTATTTCTTGGCTTATTAATATTATCTATTGGATTTAGTAGAATTTATTTAAGAGTTCATTATCCTAGTGATGTTATGGCTGGATTTTCAATTTCTTTTGCTTATTTAATTTTGTATATTAGTTTTATAAAAAAATATTTTAAGGAGGATTTATGAAAAAGCACAATTTATTATATAGCTTTTATTATGCATTTAGAGGAATTATAACAGCAATAAAAGAAGAAAGAAACATGAAAATTCATGTTTCTATAGCTACGTTAGTTGTAATTTTGGGTTTATTATTTACATTAAGTAAAATAGAGTGGTTTTCAATTATAATCATAATATCTTTGGTAATATCTGCCGAAATTTTCAATACAGCTATTGAAACAGTTGTGAATTTAGTATCGCCAAAATATAATGAATTGGCCAAAAAAGCTAAAGATTTATCAGCTGGGGCAGTGCTTGTTTTAGCTATCTGCTCTGTAATTATTGGCTTAATAATATTTATGCCAAAATTCTTACTATTTATTAGAAGTATTTAATTTTTTTTACAATATCAAGGACGTGGCTGCTTGCACCAATAAGTTCTTTTTTTTCGCATGTTTTAAAGTGATATTTCATGTATATTGAAAATTCCTTCTCAGTCATTTTATTAATAACGGGGCGTATGTAATCACTTGGACCATCCTGAGCAATTATTTTAACTCTCTCAAGTCCAGCTTTTTTATTAAATTTATTAATGTCTTTTATTCTGACCATGCTGTATAAATCCTCGCTTTTAGGAGTTATATCAAAATTTTTATTAATTTCTTTTTTATTGATGGCTTCCAAAATAAAGTTATCACAAAAGCCGTGTTTAATAATACAGTAATCAGTCATATAATAGCTAATAAAAATATAACCATTATCTTTAAGTATTCTTTTAGCTTCACTTAAAGCTTTTATTTTTTCTTCTTCGCTTATAAGATGATATAGCGGCCCAAATAATAATACTATGTCAAAGCTTTTGTCTTTAAATCTATTTAATTTTATTGCATTTCCTTGATAAGCTTTAACAGAATTATTTCTTTTTTTTATATACATGAGATTGTGTTTAACAAGTTCAATGGCTGTCACATCGTAACCTTTATTATGTAAAAAGAGTGTGTAACGTCCAGTCCCAGCTCCTATATCTATTATTTTGGGGTTGTTAAATTTTTTTAAATAGCTATTAAGATATTTTATAGTCGTTAAAAATTCGACTTGCCCATGTCTTCTTGTAAGTCTTTTATCTTCATTGAATTTATTGTAGTATTTTATTAAATTATCTTCGTTCATAATATCACTTCGTCATCTATTATAACAATAAATATATACTTTGTGTTAGAGTTAAATAAGTAAGCATTGAAAAAATAATAAGAATTGGAATAAGTATAACTTGTTTAAAATTTACTAATGTATTAATATATTAACAAGGAGATGATTAAATGGAAAACTATTATCGTAAAAATTGTACAATGGCCGTTGCAAATTATATTATTGAAAAAACCAACCAATATAACGAATCTAGGGATTTTAAGGATCAAGTTTCGCTTACTTGCAAAAGAATTCAAAAATTACTTTATTTTATCGAGATTGAATATATGAAAAGAAATAACGGAAGACCGCTATTCGAATATGATTTTTTTGCATGGGAAAGTGGGCCAGTAATTCCAATGGTCTACACTACATATATGATTTATAATTATACTCTAGGTAAAATCTCATGTGCTCCGAGTAATTGTCAGTTGAATCCGGACGTTTTAGAAACTATCGATTATGTTTTGAAGCAAACGTGGGAAGTGGATCAAGTATTTTTAGTGAAAGCAAGCTATGTTGGGCCGTGGGAATCAGCTTTTGATCCTTCCGATCCAGATCATTTCCAATTGATTACTAAAAACAGTATGTATGAATTTTGGAAAAACAAAGACATTGTATTTGATTTTAAGTATTATACACCTCGTTCACGTATAGAGGTGGAAGGAACTAATATTGTTATAAATGATTTTGGTGAAAAGCCTCAAAAAAGAGAAAGAAAAATACTTTAATAGGGGGATTATATGTACCATAATGATGTTGAACTAGCTGTTGCAAATTATATTATTGAAAAAACCAATTCTTATAACGAATCTAGGGATTTTAAGGATCAAGTTTCGCTTACTTGCAAAAGAATACAAAAATTACTTTATTTTATCGAGATTGAATACATGAAAAGAAATAACGGAAACCCGCTATTCGAAAGTAATTTTTATGCATGGCCAAGTGGACCAGTAATTCCAGGCATTTACACCGAATATATGAGATTTAAAGACGGAGTTATGAAACCCATTACCCCAATTAATAACTTGGAATTAACACAGGCCATGACGAATGCTGTTGATGAAATTTTAGACAAAACATGGATGATGGACACTTCAGAATTGGTTTTACTTAGTCGTGAAGAAAACGGGCCATGGAGCCGATTCTATAACCCAGACGATGAAAAGCATGAAGAGGTAATTAATAAAGAATTTATGTATGAATTTTACCGTTATGGTGATTTGTTTCTTTCTGATGCAGCGAAAAGTATTGAACAGATAAGAACAAGAAAAAAACTATGAAAAGAGTGCGAAAAATGAGCAATGATACTTTAATTATATATTTTTCTTATACGGGAAATACTAGAAAAATAGCGAATATGATAAAGGATAAATTAAATTGTGACATGCTAGAGCTTAAGCCCGTTGAGCCTTATAGCAAATCTTATCAAAGTGTAGTGGACGAGGAGCAAAATCTTGAAGGAAGTAACCATTTGAGAAAATATCAAGATATAAATGTGGATTTATCTAAGTATGATAATATTATACTAGGAACTCCGGTCTGGTGGTATACAATTACTCCTGTAATTAGAACGTTTTTATCAGAGAACAATCTAGAAGGAAAAAATATAATTCCATTTGCAACAAATGCAGGATGGTTAGGTAGAACTTTTAGTGAAATAAAAAAGCTATGCCCAAATTCAAATGTAAAAAATGAAATGAATATAGTTTTTGAAAGCTATAGTGATAAATTAGTAACCAAACTTGAAGAAATAAATGAATGGATAGAAAGCTTATAAAAAAGTAATATGACAAATGTCGCATTAATAAAAAATATTGTATTATTATTAAGTACATTTTTATACATATTTCTAACCATGTTTTCTAGAAATCAATATATTTACGATATGTCATATATAAAATGTATTATTTTCATGGTGTTATTATCAATTATGATATATACATATGGAATATTTAAAAATGATGACAAAGCATATAAAAATAATATTTTAACATACATAGGATTGTTTATTTTATTATTATTTTCAATTACATTTATTTTAAAAAGGCCACAATTTAGAATTTATAATTGGATGCTTATAGGGCAACATATTCCTTTTAAAACTATAATAGGGCATTTTAAAAATGCTAGTTTAAATACATTTTTAAAAAACATACTTGGTAATTTAGTCATGCTAGTGCCTTTATCTTTTTTGTTGATGCTAAAAAGCAAAAGATTTGATAACATAATAAGGCAAACGCCTTATTTATTGCTTATTAGTTTGCTAATAGAAATACTCCAGGCATTTTCCCATGTTGGTGTGTTTGACGTTGATGATATCTTCTTAAATTATCTTGGGTGTTTAATATTTTTCTTCATTATAACTGCCTTTAAATTAAAGGGGAGAATGAGAAATCTTTTTTATACAGACTTTAATTTGAATCATAAGTATAAGTTAAGCTTATTTTTGGGAAGTATTGTTGCTTTGGCAGGATATATCATATTCCTATTTAATTTATAATAAGAAAGACGTATACGCTTAATGTGCATTGATTCTATAATATTAAAAGACTCAAATACACAATAATGGGTAAATATGCGAGATAGGTTGTTCTTAATCTATCTTTTTTATGTTATACTAAAAACATAAGTAAGAAATGCCCTTTAAATGAGGTGATTTAATGAAGAAAGATATACTTGATAAAATTAATTCTCCTTATGAATTATTAAATTTTATGTCTAAAAATATTACTTATGGTTATTTAGGGAAAAGTGGACGAGTTTATCATTGGAATGATGCTGATTTTGATGATGAATGGTTTGATGATTATATATTACAAAGCGAAGAAGATATTTTAAGAACATTATCTGGTAATTGTTGGGATCAAGTCGAACTAGAAAGATATTGGTTTGTCAAAAATAATTATGAAATAAAAACAATTTATCAAATGGTAAAATTAGATTATAATAATAATTATCCCACGCATTCATTTCTAATTTTTAGGGATAAAGAAGGGCTTTGGAATTGGTTTGAAAATTCTGATTCTGAAAATAGAGGCATTCATCAATTTCTTTCCTTTGATGAACTTCTGAAATATCAATATAATAAATATCTTAAGCTTCTTCGAAATTTAAATATTTTAGATGATGAAATAAATAAAATAATATTTACTGAATTTACTAAACCAAAGAGTAATATTACAGCCGCTGATTATTTAGATTTTGTAATTAGTTCAACGCCAGTTTACGTAAAAAATTAAAAGATTTGAATAGAATTGTAACTATTTTGCAATTTAATGGTAAAGGAATTCAAGTTAGATTTGAAGACGGTGATTTATGGTTAACACAGAAAGCTATTGGAGAACTTTTTAATGTTGACAGAACAGTAGTTACTAAGCATATTAAAAATATATATTCTGAACTTGAATTAAATGGTAATTCAACTAGTGCAAATTATGCACTGGTTCAAAAAGATGGTAATAGAGAAATTACTAGGAATGTATTATATTATAACTTAGATATGGTTATTTCAGTAGGTTATAGAGTAAATTCAAAAAAAGCAACCAACTTTAGAATTTGGGCTACTAAATTACACTTTGCAATTTGTTTCTAGGCTAGGTTAAAAATAAAAAGCCCGTTAAATAAGGCTTTTAACATTTTTACAATAAGAAAAAAACGTGTTTAGATACTAATTATATACTAAAAATTATTAAATGAAATTGATTTTTAATATATATTTGATTTTTCTTGTAGTATCTAAAATATAAAATAGAAAGGAAGGATAATATATGAATAATAAAATTACAACAAAAATGAATGTAAAAGATAATTTGATAAACGTAATGAGAATTGATAATATAGATTATATATCTTTAACAGATTTGGCAAGATACAAAAATCCAGATAATCCTGGGGATGTTGTTATTAAGTGGATGAGCAATAAAAGTTCTTTTGATTTTTATTCACTTTGGGAAGAACTGTTTAATGAAAATTTTAAACTAGCGGAATCTCGCGAGTTTAAAAATGACTCTGCAAATAATTCTTTTACAATGAGTCCTTCTAGATGGATAAGTACTACAAATGCTAAGGGTTTTGTAAGTAAAAGAGGAAAATATGATGGTGGCACATTTGCACATCCAGATATTGCCTTAGAATTTGCGTCTTGGATAGATCCCGCATTTAAATTATATTTGATTCAAGAATTTGAAAGATTAAAATATAATGAAACATATCAAGAAAAAATAGAATGGTCTGTTAGAAGAAGCTTATCAAAAACAAATTATAGAATACATACTGATAGTATTAAAGAAAATTTAGTTCCTACTTTAACAGATAAACAAAAACTTTTTGTTTATGCTAACGAAGCAGATGTAATAAATGTAGCATTGTTTGGAATGACTGCAAAAGAGTGGAGAGAAAATAATCCAAAATTGGAGGGTAATATAAGAGATTATACAGATATTTTACATTTAGTTGTCTTATCTAATTTAGAGGTATTAAATGCCAGTATGATAGAAAATAATATTGGTCAAAAAGATAGATTAGAAAAATTAAATGAAACTGCTAAAAGACAAATAACTATTTTAGCAAGCGATAATAATATAATAGGTATAACGAAATTAGATAATCAAAAATTAATTGGAGGGGCGAATGAGTAAGTATTGCATGATTGAAATTGCTTTTAATAATAAAGAAGAGATTAATGAAGCAAGAATGATAGAGAATGGAAGTGATAAATAATGGATATGTATCAAAAAAGAAAAATCAGAGCAGAAAAGAAAAATAACAATCAAGAAGAAAAGTTAACTAAAGTCGTTCTCAACTGGTTTCCAGGTCACATGCAAAAGACTAAAAGATTAATAAGTGAAAAATTGCCTCTTGTTGATATCGTATATGAACTTGTTGATGCTAGAATACCGTATTCTTCAAAAATAAAAGATATCAATGATATTATAAAAGAAAAGCCTAAGATACTTATAATGACTAAAAAAGATTTGTGTGACTTAAAAGTAACTTATAAGTGGGCTTCTTACTACGAAAAAGAAGGGTATAAAGTACTTTTAGTTAATTTAAATGATAATAATGATTATAAGAAAATAGTAGAATTAACTAATTTAATTACGGAAGAAATACAGCGTAAAAGGCTGGAAAAGGGCATGGAAAAGAAAGAAATTAAAGCTTTAGTTGTAGGTATACCAAACGTTGGTAAATCAACTCTTATAAATAGAATGGCAGGAAAAAAAGTCACCATTGTTGGTAACAAACCGGGAGTTACAAAGTCAATTACATGGTTAAAGACTAGTTTTAATATTTTACTTTTAGACACCCCTGGCATACTTTGGCCAAAATTTGATAATGATGAAATTGCTTTAAATCTTGCCAGTATGAGTGCCATAAAAAGTGAAATATTAAATGAGGATGATGTAGCGTGTCATATTATTAAAAAGTTATGTGAAAATTATCCGAAATTTCTAACGGAAAGATACAAAGTTTCGGCGACAGATGATATAATGACAATATATGAAAAAATTGCTAAAAATATAGGAGCCTATAAAAATGGCGAGGTAATATATGAAAAAGTTAGTAATAAAATAATTAATGATTTAAAAAATGAATATATAAAGGAAGTAACATTTGATAATGGAATTTGATAACTTAAAATATGAGAAAGAATTATATAAAGAAAACGTAACATTAATTGCTGGCGTTGATGAAGTGGGGAGGGGACCATTAGTTGGTCCTGTTGTAGCTGCGGCAGTAATTCTGCCTAAAAATTATCAATTAAAGGGACTTACTGATTCTAAAAAGCTATCCGAAAAAAAACGTGATTATTTTTATGACATTATAAAAAGAGATGCTATAAGTATCGGAATTGGTGAGGTTTCTCCCAAAGAAATAGATGAAATAAATATATATGAAGCTAGTCGAAAAGCAATGATAAAAGCAATAAATAATTTAAGCGTTAAACCTAAACATATTTTAAGTGATGCGATGCCTCTTAATTTAGATATTCCAACAACTCCTATTATACATGGTGATTTGTTAAGCATTAATATATCTGCTGCTAGTATCATAGCTAAAGTTACTCGTGATAGATTAATGTACGAACTTGATTTAAAATATCCTCAATATGGATTCAAAAATCATAAAGGCTATCCAACTAAAATGCATTTAGAAGCTTTAAAAAAATATGGCCCATTAAAAAATTATAGATTTACATACAAGCCTGTTCGTGATTTAATAGAAAAAGAAGGTGTATCAAATGAAGAAAATATCTAATAGTTTTTTAAAAAACTTTTTGATTATATTTACAACTACTATATTAATAGAATTATTATTTAGAATATTAAGTAATAATCTTTTTTTTGGATGGGCTATCGCGAGAATTAGTGTGTATTTGATAATGATATCCTTGTTGGTATCGTTTATTAGTTCATTTTTTAAAAATAAAATTTCTATTATTATAAATCTTGTGCTAGTATTTATTTTTAATGTATATTCTTTTTTACAATTAGGATTTAATAACTTTATTGGGGTCTATATGTCATTAAATACAACTAGTCAACTAGGGGCAGTTAAAGATTATGTAAGGGAATTTATTAAAAGTTTTAATCTATCCTTTTATTTAATATTTATTCCTTTTATACTTATCGTTTTATATTATATATTTTTAGATAAAAGAGTTTATATAGAAAAACCAGAATTAAAAAAAGAAGTAAAGAAAAAATATATCTTTAAAAAGATAGGAGTCTTTGCCTCACTTTTTGTATCAGTATTTTTAATATATTACTCAACTTTAACGATTCCTTTTATGCAAAATAAGTATCAATTAAAAGATAATCTTGATTTAGCAATAAATCCTCTAGTTCCTAGTACTACTATTAATGAACTTGGAGTTTTAAAGTTTTCTTTGTCTGATTTAAGAACTAAATTTTTCCCAATCGAAGAAAAAGTTGATGATATTATATTTAATGATAAACAAGGTACTACTGATAACGAAAGAAAAGTCGCTGATGAAGATACTTTGATAAGCATTGCTAAATCAGAACAAAATCCAACTTATAAGAATTTAAATAATTATTTTTTAAGTCAAAACATAACTGAAAAAAATAATTATACTGGGTTATTTAAAGATAAAAATGTCATTGTAATTATGATGGAGTCGGTGAACGATATTTTTATTAATCCAGAATTATATCCTAATTTTTACAAATTGTATAGTGAAGGATGGCATTGGAAAAATAATTATAGTCCAAGAAATAGTTGCTCAACTGGTAATAATGAGTTGTCGGGAATGACGGGATTATATTCAATTTATAATAGTTGTACGGCTAATATTTATAAAAATAACACTTATTTTACCTCAATTTTTAACTTGTTTAACAAAAATAATTATTATACCACATCAATGCATGACTATACGGAAGCTTACTATTATAGAAGCACAATTCATTCTAACGCTGGATCTCAAAGATACTACGGTGTTAATGACTTAAATATTCCATATCAAAATGAATATCGAAATTGGGCAAGTGATGAAGATTTCATGAATAAGTTCTTGGAAATAATGGATTCGTGGAATGATGAAAAGCCGTTCATGACATGGCTTACAACAGTAAGTTCTCATCAACCTTATAGTGTTTCAAGTATCTTAGGTGATAAATATCTTGATTTGTTAAAAGATTATGATTATCCTATGGATTTAAAGAGATATATGTCTAAATTAAAAGTATTAGATAATGGTTTAGGCGTATTAATTAAAGGACTAGAGGAACGTGGCAAATTAAGTGATACGGTTATTGTTTTGTATGGTGACCATTATCCATATGGCCTATCAAATAGCACAATAAGTAAAGTTTTGTCGTACGATTTAGCAAATTATGAGGTTGAAAGAGTACCATTTGTTATATATAATAGTGAAATTGAAGCAGAGGAGTTTCTTGATTATACATCATATGTAAATATAGTTCCTACCATTGCTAATCTTTGCGATTTAGATTATGATCCAAGGCTTTACATGGGGCATGACTTATTATCTAGTGATTATGAAAGTATGGTTATATTTGCTGATGGATCTTGGAAAAACAGTGCTGCTTACTATAATGCTGCAAGTAGTAAATTGACTACGTACCAAGAGGGTGTATACACAGAAAGCGATATACTTGCTATCAACGAAAAAGTTCATCTAAAAATAAGTATGAGCAATAGTGCTATTAAAAATAATTATTTTGCATATTTAGAAAATAGATTAGATGACATGAAAAATAATGATAATAATGAAGAAATGATAAGTCAAGCTTCTCATTAGAAAGGATATCATGAAAAATTTAGTAATAGTAGAATCACCAGCAAAAAGTAAAACAATTGAAAAATATTTAGGAAATGATTATAATGTAGTATCTTCAAAAGGGCATATTAGAGATCTCGCAACTACAGGGAAATTTGGCTTAGGGGTTGATATAGAAAATGATTTTAAACCCACTTATGTTGCTATTAAGGGCAAAAGCAAAGATATAAAAAGCTTAAAGAAGTTGACTAAAGAAGCTGACAGAGTTTATCTAGCAACTGACCCTGACCGCGAAGGAGAAGCCATAAGTTGGCATTTGTATGACGAATTGGGTTTAAGCGACGATAAGTATGATAGAGTTGTATTTAACGAAATCACTAAAAATGTTGTAATAGATGCAATAAAAAAGCCTCGTAAAATAGATTATGATTTAGTTAAAAGTCAAGAAACCAGAAGAATACTAGATAGAATCATAGGTTTTAGATTGAGTAAGCTTATGCGTAGCAAGACTGGTGGTAAAAGTGCAGGAAGAGTCCAATCGGTAGCCTTAAAATTAATTGTTGATAGGGAAAGAGAAATATTAGCCTTTAAAGAGGAAGAATATTGGACTATCGAAGCGTCATTTGGTGATTTCAACGCCGAATTAGAAAAATTTCACGGTAAGAAAGTAACCATAAAAAGTGAAGATGAAGCCGATGAAATTATAAAAAATTTGAACAAAGCTTTTCAAATTGATGATATAAAAGAAAAAGAACTAAAGCGCAAGTCAAAAGAAGTATTTAAAACATCAACCCTTCAACAATTAGCATCAACGAAATTAAATTTTAGTGCTTCTAAAACCATGAAAATTGCTCAAAAGTTATATGAAGGTGTTGATTTAGGTAGTGAAACTGTCGGTTTGATCACTTACATGAGAACTGATAGTGTTCGTATTTCTCCAGTATTTATTAAAGAAACATATGAATACATAGAAAATAATTATGGTAAAGAATATGTGGGCAGTGTTAAGGTAAGAAAATCTAATGAAAACATTCAAGATGCTCATGAAGGAATTAGACCAACTAGTATAAATAGAACACCAAGTATGGTAAAAAAATATTTAACACCAGATGAATATAAATTATATAATTTAATCTATTTAAGAGCACTTGCTTCATTGATGGCTGATGCGGTTTTTAAAAATACTACACTAATATTAATGAATAATGGTTATACTTTTAAAGCAACAGGAAGTGTTAATATATTTGATGGATATTTAAAAATCTATAAGGGCTATGAGGAAGAAGATGAATCAAAACTTCCTAATTTAAAAGATTATAATAGTACTGTTTTGGCTTCTGAAGAAATAAAAAAACTACAGCACTTCACTAAGCCGGCAAGCAGATATACTGAAAGTAGTTTGATTAAAGAATTAGAAAGCTTGGGTATTGGAAGACCAAGCACATATGCAACAATAATGCAAACAATAAAAGATCGAGGTTATGTTTCAATCGAAGAAAAGAAATTTCATCCAACCGAAATTGGAATTGAAACAACAGATAAATTACAAGAATTTTTCTCGAATTTGGTAAATGTAAAATACACGGCTAATATGGAAAATGATTTAGATAAAATAGCAAATCATGAACTTGATAATGTAAAGGTTTTGCGAGATTTTTATAATGAATTTGAGCCTCTTGTGGAAAAAGCATTTACTGATATGGAAAAAAAGGAAGCAACTAAAACCGGTGAGCTATGCCCTGAGTGTGGCAGTGAACTTGTTATCCGTAATGGAAAATATGGTAGTTTTACAGCTTGCAGTAACTATCCATCATGCAAATATATAAAAAAAGATGCTGAAGAGGTAAAAAAGATCATGGATTGCCCTAAATGCGATGGTGCTATAGTAGAGAAAAAAACTCGACGTAATAAAATTTTTTATGGATGTAGTAATTATCCAAAATGTAAGTTAGCAACATGGTATTTACCGGTTGGAATATGCCCTGAGTGTAAGGGATTATTAGTTCAAAAAAAAGAAGATGTAACATGCGACGAATGTGGTTATAAAAAATAATCACATTTTTTCTTAATTATTTGTTATTTTTGTTGACAATATGCATAAATAAATAGTAGTATAAAAAAACACGAAAGAGGAAGTGGCAAAAATGATTAACAAACAAGAAAAGAAATTTAATCACTATTTTCAAACGGATGGAAAACCAAAAAGAATTTATACATCGTTAGAAAAAAGTGATATAAATGAACTTATGAAAGATCTTAATTACACAGATACTAAGATTAACGGTGTAAATGCTGAGATAAAAAAATACGAAAAGAAATGCGAAGAAGAGAGTATAAAGGCTTTTATGGATTATTATTATAGTATTTTATTTACTGAAGAAGAACTAGCTACTATAGAGTATGCCGGAATGATAGTTCAAAATAAAAGCGAAGCTTATAAAGGGCTTGTGGAGTGTTTAAGTTTAAAATTAAAAGATTTAGATTTTTTCATCAAGCAACTTATCTATGTAAAAAAAGAATCAGAATTAAATATTTCAATAATTGATGCTATTAAATCAATCTTTGACGATATTAATGAGGATGTTGCTAATTTCTATGACATACATAGAGCAGAAATATTTATGAGAAACGTGTAGTTTCTTTTTTTTTTATAATTTATTAGCACTTTATGGTTGACAAGTGCTAACGATAGTCATATAATATAATTAGCACTTGGATAAAAGATGTGCTAAAGCGGTGATATAATGGAACAAAGACAAAAATCCTTGCTAAAAGAAATAGTTGAGAATTATGTTAAAACAATAAAGCCAGTAGGCAGCAAATCTTTATGTAAGAAATTTAAATGCTCTAGTGCCACTATTAGAAATGAAATGATGGTTCTTGAGGATTTGGGATACATTGAAAAAAATCATATATCCTCGGGAAGAATCCCTTCGGAAAAAGGATATAAATATTATATTGATAATTTAATGAAACCAAAGGAACTAACTGGTGAAGATGTTTTAAAACTTCAAACTATATTTAATAACAAACAACTTCAATTGAATGACGCAATTGGAAAATGTATGGAAATAATTAGTGACATAACTAATTATACTAGTGTTGTTCTAGGTGCTAATAGTGCCGATAACTTACTTAGACAGGTTAGCATAATTCCCCTTGATGAAAATAAAGTTGTGGCTTTAATTTGTACGGATAAGGGAGTTGTGGAAAACAAGCAATTTATTTTACCGCCAAATACGGAAATGAAAGAAGTTGTAAAAACCTGTGAAATAATTAATAAGCTACTTATTGGGACACCAATTTGCGATATCTCAAAAAGACTTGAATTTGAAATTAAGCCAATAATATCTAAACAAATTAAGGAATATGAAGCTATATACAATATATTTTATGATTCATTCAAAAACTTCATGGAAAATTCTTCAAATGTTCATGTAAATGGTAAAGTAAAACTATTAGACCAGCCAGAATACAAAAATGCCGATGATATGAAACGTATAATTAAAAAGCTCGAAAATGATGAATTCATAAAAAATGCGGCATCAAGTGATTCGGAAGGTATAAAAATATATATTGGCGATGAGTCTGAGTTTGATGAAAATGCCACCGTTATAAAAAGTAAATATAATATAAATGGCGAAGAAGGAACTATAGCTATCATAGGGCCTAAGAGAATGGAATATGCAAGAGTTGTGGGCCTTATGAAGTATATAAATGATTACATAGCTCTATTAGGAAAGGATGATGACTTTGAAAACAGATGAGATTGAAAATGTTAAAAGAGTTGAGGCTTTAGAAAAAAAAGAAAAAAAGGCTAAAAAGAATAATAAACATGTTGAAGCCCTTGAAAAAGAAAAAAGTGAACTTAATGACAAAGTTTTAAGATTGAGCGCTGAAATGCAAAATATGAAAAGACGCTATGATGATGAAATCAGTCGCATCTACAAATATGATGGTGAAGCCTTGATTTCTAAGATTTTGCCGATAGCTGATAATTTTGAAAGAGCTATATTATTAGATGATAGAGATCTTTCAGATGAGGTGTCAAAATTCTTAAGTGGCTTTAAAATGATATATGCTAATTTAATAAATATATTAAATGATGCAGAGGTTAAGGAAATTCCTTGCCAAGGGTTAGAATTTGATCCTACAAAAATGGAAGCTGTTTTAACAGAAAATGACAAATCATTGCCTTCCGGAGTTGTTTTAGAAGTATTGCAAAAAGGCTATACATACAAAGACAAAGTAATTCGCGTAGCAATGGTTAAAGTAAATGAATAAATAATTAAATTACTCTCAAAGATGGATTAAACCATCGTATAATAAAGAAAGGAATGATTAATATGAGTAAAATAATAGGTATTGATTTAGGTACAACAAACTCATGTGTTGCTGTACTAGAAGGAGGAGAACCTAAGGTTATAACTAATCCTGAAGGTAATAGAACAACTCCATCTGTAGTAGCCTTTAAAGGCGATGAAGAAATGGTTGGTGAAACTGCAAAACGTCAAGCTGTTACCAATGTTAAAGGCACAATTTCTTCAATTAAAAGAAAAATGGGTACAAGTGAAAAAGTTGAAGCTAATGGTAAAAAATATACACCAGAAGAAATCAGTGCTAAGATACTAGCAAAGCTAAAGAAAGATGCTGAGGCTTATTTAGGAGAAAAAGTAACTAAAGCAGTTATTACAGTTCCAGCATATTTTAATGATGCTGAACGTCAAGCTACTAAAAATGCTGGTAAGATTGCCGGATTAGAAGTAGAAAGAATTATTAATGAACCAACAGCTGCAGCGTTAGCTTATGGCTTAGATAAACAAGACAAATTACAAACCATCTTAGTATATGACTTAGGTGGTGGAACATTCGATGTTTCAATTCTAGAACTTGGTGATGGTGTATTTGAAGTTAAAGCTACTAGCGGTAATAATCGTTTAGGTGGAGATGACTTCGATGAAAGAATCCAAGAATATTTGATAAGTGAATTTAAGAAAGAACATGCTATTGATTTATCTAAAGATAAAATGGCAATGCAACGTTTAAAAGATGCTGCTGAAAAAGCTAAAAAAGATTTATCTGGTATGACAACTGCTCAAATCAGTTTACCATTTATTGCTCAAACTGATGAAGGACCTGTTCATATGGAAATGACTTTATCTAGAGCAAAATTTGAAGATTTGTGCCGTGACTTGTTTGATTCAACTCTTGAACCAGTTAAGAAAGCTTTAAAAGATGCCAAACTTAAAACTAGCGATATTGACCAAGTTATTCTAGTTGGTGGATCAACACGTATCCCATACATTCAAGAATTGGTTAAGAAGGAACTAGGAAAAGAACCTAATAAGAGTGTTAACCCAGATGAAGTTGTAGCTATGGGTGCAGCTATTCAAGGTGGTGTATTAACTGGTGAAGTTGAAGATTTAGTTTTACTAGATGTTACTCCTTTATCTTTAGGACTTGAAACTTTAGGAAATGTTATGACTGTCTTAATTCCAAGAAATACAACAATTCCTACAAGTAAATCACAAGTATTCTCAACTGCTGTTGATAATCAACCAGCCGTAGATATTCATGTATTACAAGGTGAAAGACCAATGGCTAGTGACAATAAAACTTTAGGAAATTTCCAACTTACTAATATTCCACCAGCTCCAAGAGGAATTCCGCAAATAGAAGTTAAATTTGATATTGATGCCAATGGTATAGTTAATGTAACAGCTAAAGATTTAGGAACTAATAAAGAACAATCAATCACAATTACTGCATCAACAAACTTATCTGATGAAGAAATTGATAGAATGATGAAAGAAGCCGAAGCTAACAAAGAAGCTGATGAAAAGAGAAAAGAAGAAGCTGATGTTAGAAACGAAGCAGATTCTATGATCTTTGCTACTGAAAAAGCTATAAAAGACTTAGGCGACAAAGTTGATGCCAAAGATAAAGAAGAAGCTGAAAAGAAACTTGATGAATTAAAAGAAACATTAAAAGATGAAAAAGCTACAGCTGATGACATTAAGAAGAAAACTGAAAGTTTAAATGAAATAGCTATGAAACTTGCTACTAAGGTTTATGAAGAAGCTGCTAAGAACAATGCTGCTCAAAGTGCGGGCGAAGCTACTGAAACTTCTAAAAAAGACAAAAAGAGTAAGAAAAATGATGATGATGTTGAAGAAGCATCATACGAAGAAAAATAATTAAAGAGATTTATTCTCTTTAATTTAATATAGGAGAAAACATGGATTTAGAAAAAAGCATTAATTTGATTATGTCTACAGGGGCAGATTTTGGTGAAATCTATTTAGAAGATGAAAAGTCAAAAGTAATATCATTAGTTGACTCTAGAATTGATAAGATAAACATAAATTTATCTAAAGGAATTGGTTTTAGAATTGCTCTTGGTGAAGAAATTTATTACGCAAGTACAAATGATTTTTCTTTAGCTAGAATAGCCGAAACGATTGATGAATTAAAAAGTTCTGTTTCCTCTTCTATTAAATTTAAAAATATAAAATTACAAGCCAAAAAAACTCACGACTATAAGTCACTTCATGAAAAAAAGGACACTGACGATACCATTATTGCTAAAATAAAAGAATATGATAAATATATTCGTGAAAGCGATAAAAGAGTTTCTCAAGTGGATATCAGTGTACTTAGTAAAAATAAAAAAGTTACAATATGTAATCATCGCGGATTATATACAGAGGAAAACCGTAAATATAATAGAATATTTATATCAGTTATTTTTAAAGACGGTGAAAAAATCTCTACTCAAAATTTAAGCTATGCTAACACTAATGATGATGGATTTATAAATTCACTTGATATAAAAAAAGATATAGACAACCTTGTTATCTCTGGCGTAAAAAAACTATACGCTAAATCTATTGAAGGTAAAACTATGCCTGTAATTATTGAAAATGGCTTTGGAGCAGTTATTTTTCATGAAGCCTGTGGTCATGCTTTAGAGGCTCAAGCAGTATCAAGAAATTTATCAATATTAGCAAACAAAAATGGTGAAAAAATCGCCAGTGAAAAAGTTACTTTAATAGATGATGGAACTTTACCAAACAAGTGGGGAAGTACCTCTATTGATGATGAGGGAATGCCAACAAAAAGAAATATTTTGATAAAAGGCGGTGTGTTAAAAACGTATTTAAATGATGAATTAAATAATCGCCGATTAAATAGCCACCTTACAGGATCTTCTCGAAGAGAAAGTTATTTATATGCTCCGGTTTCGAGAATGAATAACACTTATCTAGAAAAAGGAAATGATAAAATATCAGATATGATTAGCTCCATAGACGATGGATTATATGTTAAAAGTTTAGGCGGAGGTTGTGTTTCAGTTGAAACTGGTGATTTTAATTTCGCAGCCAATGAAGCTTACTTAATTAAAAATGGTAAAGTAACTGATTGTGTTAAATCAGCATCGTTAATCGGAAATACAGTTCAAGTTTTAAAAAATATTGAAATGGTTGCGGATGACTTAAAAATCGATCCAGGAATGTGTGGAGCATCAAGTGGTTGGGTTCCTGTAACCATTGGTCAACCGACAATTAAAGTGTCCGAAATATTAGTTGGAGGTGAAAAAAATGATTAATGAATTAATTACTGCTGGTAAAACAAGGGGATATGACATTGAAGTATATAATATTTTAGATAATACTTTGGAAATAAGCACTCTAAACGACGAGTTAACAAATTTTAACATATCTAATAATAATAATTATGCCATAAAAGCTATTAGAAATGGTAAATGTATAAAACTATATACTGGAGTCATAGATATCGATAATATATTAAACAGTTTAGATGAAATTTATTTGTATCAAGAAAATGATACCGAAAATGAATTTTCTACTAATGATTTTTTAGGCAGAGAAGATATCAATGAAAGCATAGACATACCAAAGATAAAAGAAGATTTATTATCATTAAATAATTTAAGAAGTAAATATAAAGAATTAGTATCAATTGAAACAACCTTTTGTCGAGAAAGTAGGAAATATGAAATTATTAATGGTAAGCACACTATGCAGGAAGCAAAACAATTATTTGATTTTGAAACAGCTATAACAGTAAAAAACGCTTCCCAAACTAAAATAGCATATATTTCATCACCAACTACTGATTATGATTTTTCAGCATTTCTTTCATTAGTTGAAGAAAGAGTAGTATTATTAATAAAAAAACTTGAAAGTAAGTCACTAAAAACTGATAGATACAAAATTGTATTAAGAAATAATGTTGTCAATAGCATTATGAAAGCTATGCAAAATATGTTTTTTGCAAAATCAATTTATTTAAAAGAATCAATCTTACAGGATAGTTTTGATAAAAATGTATTTAGCAAATTAATTAATATAGTTGAAGATCCCAAAAACAAAAACTATATAGGATATAGATCCTTTGATGATGAGGGAACACTTACGACTTACAAAGATATTGTAAAAGATGGTAAGTTTATATTAAAGTTAAATAATATTGAATATTCAAAAAAATTAGGCGAAAACCCAACTGGTAATAGTTATGGTATTAGAAATATGTATATAAAGCCTGGTAAAAAAACATTTGATGAGTTACTTTTAAAAATGCATGATGGAATTATAATTGATGAGGTTTATGGAACTCATGCGGGCATTAACCAAAAAACTGGAACTATTTCCTTGCAAGCTGAAGGATTTACTGTAAAAAATGGTAAAATAGATAAGCCATTAAATATGATTATTTTATCAACTGATATTAAGGAATTATTGAATAATGTTATAGAAATTGGAAATGACTTAAAGTTTTTTGATGAACAAATGGGTATGCCATCATTACTAATTGATAATATCACCGTAGCAGGAAGGAGTGATAGTGATGAATAAAAAGGATTATTATGAAATACTTGGCGTTAGTAAAACTGCTAGCGATGAAGAAATAAAAAGAGCTTTTCGAAAATTAGCTAAACAATATCATCCAGATATTAATAAAGAAGCTGGTGCTGAGGAAAAGTTTAAAGAGATAGGGGAAGCATATGCTGTATTATCTGATCCAGAAAAGAGAAGACAATATGACCAGTTTGGACATGAAGCATTCACAAACGGTGGAGCCGGGGCAGGTTTCTCTGGATTTAACGTTAATGATATAGATTTAGGAAGTATATTTGATGATTTATTCGGTGGTGGCTTTGGCTTCAATTTTGGCTCTCAACGTCGTAATTCAAGAAGACCGCAAAAGGGTGAAGATAGCTTAGTAAAAATCAAATTATCATTTGATGAGGCCGTATTCGGAACTAAAAAGAATGTTACTCTTGATTTGAATGAAGAATGTGAAGAATGTAATGGTAAAGGTGGATTTAATGAAGAAACTTGCCAAACTTGTGGTGGCAAAGGTAGAGTTATTTCGCAACAATCGTCATTATTTGGAACATTTCAAACGCAAACAACATGTCCTGATTGTGATGGGGTTGGACGTCGTTTTAAAGAAACTTGTCAAAATTGTCGAGGCAAGGGACATGTAAAAACTCGTAAAGAAATTGTCATAACTGTCCCTGCTGGAGTTGATGATGGTATGCAACAAAGAATATCAGGAAAAGGCTCAGCAGGTTATAATGGTGGGCCTAATGGTGACATTTATATTGAATATGTCGTGGCTTCTCATCCTATTTTTGAAAGAGATGGTGAAGATATTTACCTAGAAGTTCCCTTAACTATTACTGAGGCAGCTCTTGGTGCCAAAAAGTTAATTCCTACTTTGGACGGAGAGGTAAAAGTCGAAGTTAAAGCTGGTACTCAAAACTTAGATAAAGTAAAATTAAAAGGAAAAGGTGTAAAGAGAGTAAATTCATCAAGTAAAGGTGATATGTATCTTGTGTATAATGTTATTACACCCCGTAAACTTACTAGAAGTCAAAAAGATCTATTAAAGGAGCTTGATGAAACCGATCTTTATGATGAAGCAGAATTCAAAAAAATTAATAAATATTTATAAAAGATGCTAAGGCATCTTTTTGTCATTAATTGACATTACAATTCTTAGATAGTATACTTAATTTAGATTAGGAATGATATGATGAGCACGAAATATAAATTTCTTTTAAATACAATTTTAGTTATGATTGTTCTATCAGTTATATTGGGTATATGTTATAAATACTATGATAAAAATGTTAAGCCTGATTTTTATGTTGAAACTAGTGGTAACTTATCAATTAATTACTTAGGAAAAAAAGAAATTAGTATTAAAAGCGGCTCAAAAAAGGCCATTTTCTCAGTAACGAATAACTCTGATAAAAAGGTCTTATATAGTATAATTTTTGCAGATGCTAGGAATTATAATAAGGACATTAAAATCGTTATCAAATCTGGTAATCAAAATTTTAATGTTAATTATATGGACTCAGAATCAAAAACAATTAAAATTTTGGATAATATACCGCTCCAGCCTCACGAAACTTTAGACTACGAAATTGATATTAAAAATGAGGGAAGCAAAAAATTTCATTGTGATGTTTTAATAACTGAAGTTCAAAGTGATATTAATAGTTTTGATAAGATTATTCTTGCTAATAATGAAGTCCACGACATGAAAAGTAATTCTAATGTATCATCTGCTTTAGAAGACGAGGGGCTTATTACGGATGTTGATAGTAATGGAAACACTTACTATTTTAGAGGAAAAGTTGAAAATAATTATGTTGATTTTGCTGGATATACATGGCGTATTGTTAGAATAAATGGTGATCAAACAGTAAGGATTGTCTTAGATAAAAACCTTGAAACAGTTCATAATTACACTTCAAGCCAAGAAGAGTTTTCATATGCTAGTTCGGATATAAAAAGTTTTCTAAATGAATGGTATAATTTGTATTTAGCCGACTATGATTCTTTAATTGCTCAAGGAAATTATTGTGATGACATGAATAAGGTTGAGGGAGCTAATAATTTAAATGCTTATATTAGAATTATTACTAACAATATTCCATCTTTCAATTGTTTAGGTGAAAGTATTAGTGATAAAATTGGCCTTTTAACCGTAGACGAAGTAATAATGGCTGGCTTAGGAGTTAAAGAGAAAAATGCATCTTTTTACTTGTATAATAAAGATATAAATTCTTATTGGACAATGTCGGGAGCACAGTTTAAAGATGGTAATTACTATCCGTTTATTATAAGTAATGGTGAACAACTTGAATATAATACTGATGCTTCATTAAATAGAGGAGTAAGACCAGTAATAAATATAAAGAGTACGGTAACAGTAACTGGTGATGGAACGATTAATAATCCATATAAAATAAATAAGAGCTTAACTTAGCTCTTATTTTAGTTCAGAATAAATTAATTTATTAAAATTGTGTTCTTCAATTTTTACTTCTCCTTGATCAGCC
Organism: uncultured Bacilli bacterium; assembly: GCA_934101595.1. Lineage (GTDB taxonomy): Bacteria > Bacillota_I > Bacilli_A > RF39 > UBA660 > RGIG1752. The sequence goes on along the minus strand of CAKORR010000001.1, from coordinate 29,049 downwards.
TCGTTAAGCTCATCATTTGTGACAAGAAAGTATTTGTGATATAAATATTCTTTGCCATCTTTACCAACGGGATCATCCCATGTAAGATCTATATGACGCCAACTATTTTCATAATATATTGCATTCCATACATGGCCAGTAGATTCATAAGATATTTCTTCTGGTGCAGTAGCTATTTTAAAATTATCAAATCCTAAAATAGATAAGAATATTGCCAAAGTATCAGCGTATCCGTTACAAGTTGCATATCCAGAAAATAATGCTCCAGTTGCTTTATAAGAATCGTACTTGCTATTTCCAGTTTCATTTCTTTCAACGTCATATTTAATATTTTTTGCAAGGTAATCGTGAATAGCTTTTATTTTATCATAGTCAGTCATGGAATCGTTTATAGTATTATTTATGATTTCATTTGCTTTTTCGTTAATCTTCTCGATTTCTTCATCTTGATATAAATAGGTTATACTAAGAGTAATTTCTCCGGATTCATTAATTTTGGTTTTTATGTTAGTAAAGCTATTATATGGATGAACAAAATTATTTAAGTGAGTAAGTAACAATTCATTATCACTAATTTTAGTTACGTCATTTAAACAATTTTTATATTCGCTTGGACAATAAAAAGTATATTTTGAACTCTTAGAATCAATGGCTTTAAAAAATTCGCCAATCAATTCTTTATAACTTAAAGGATAATTGTTTTTGCTTAGTTTAAAGAAATTATAACTTTTATTTTTACTATAGTTATTATTAATTGTGATTTTCGAATTATAATCTTTAGTTAGTATTTTAGCAATATTATCACTCACTTTATTAGAAGATATAATTGCTGCTACAATTATAAGTAAACATAACAGGTTTGTTTTAAAAGACTTCATATAATCACCATAGACATTATAACATAAAAAAAGAAGTAAACAATTCTTACTTCATATTTTTAACTTTTAAATTTAATCTTGCTTTTTGACGATCAGCAGTATTATTTTTAATCAATCCTTTAGAAACAGCTTGGTCAATATTTTTTTGAATATCTTTAAACTTATTCAATGCAGCTTCTTTATCACCAGCAGAAATAGCTTTTTCACAATTTTTGATTAAATTTTTAATTCTAGCTTTTAATTCGTGGTTGTTCTCAGTTTTCTTAGCTATTACTTTTACAGCTTTTTTTGAGCTTTTAATGTTTGGCATATTTTTCTCCTTCCTGCAAATTCAATAATAATTCTATCAAAAATATCTTGTTTTGGCAATAATAAATACATTATTTACCATAATAATAGGGGTGAATGTATGGAAAATAGATATTTTATAGAAAGCGCAGTATTAAACAAAAAAGAACTTAAGTTAAAAGCCAAAAGAAAAAATGATAACGTCGAAACATATTTGTATGATCAAAAAAATGAAAATGATTATCGAATTATTTTCTTCAAAACAATTAATGATGGTTTATACAAAGAATTAATGAAGTCTTTAAATATTTTTATAGAAAAATATAATATTAATAAAACTTTAATTGTCGGACTTGGAAATTCCATGGTTATTGCTGATTCATTGGGCCCTAAAACCACTAGTAAGATAATGGCCACTAATCATTATAATGATTTTTTAACTATACCTAAAATAGCCTTATTTAATCCTGAGGTTGTTGAAAAAACAGGCATAATGTCTTACGATTTAATAAAATTAGTAGTAAATGAAATTAAACCAGAGTGTATTATTATAATTGATTCTTTAGCAACTTCAAATATAGACAATTTAAATAAATGTATTGAAATAAATGATTCAGGGATTATACCGGGTTTTTATTTAAAGGATAACAAAGAAATCAATTCAAAAACATTTAATATTCCGGTAATATCGATAGGTACACCAACTATTTATCTATATAAAGAAAAATATCTAACCACGGGTGCTATAAATCAATATATAGATGAAATGAGTGAGTTAATAGCAAAAGCTATAAATACTATATTTATTCATTAATATGACATTCTTTTTAATTTGAAAGAGCTATACTTTCATTGGATGTGGTTTAATGAAAAAAAGATTTAAGACAACCCAAAATAATTCGCTATTAAAAAAAGCTCTATTATTAATAATATCAGTTATTTTAGTTTCATTTTTTTCAACAAAATTTATGAGTTCTCTTTTTAAGAGTGATCTTTTTACAAAGTCTGTTATTAAATACATAATAAATCCGGACAATGAATTTAAGCCAAACAAGGTATTTAGTATATCTAATTCTATTTTCAAATATAGTAAAAAAGCCGATGATGATCAAATAGATATTAAAGATGCAAATGCCATGGGAGATTATTTGGAAGATCCAGAACCTAACCCGATAAAAAATCCTATAGTTTATATTTATAATACTCATCAAACGGAAGAATATGGAAAAGATTATTTAGAACCTTACAATATTAAACCAACAGTAATGCTAGCTAGTTATATGTTAAGGGAAAAGCTAAACGATCTTGGAATAGAAACAATTGTTGAAACTAATGAAGTAAAAAAAGTATTGAATGATCGAGGATGGAAGTACGGTCATAGTTATTTAGTAACTAGATCTTTTATGGAAAGTGCTAAAAAAAATAATGAATCTCTAAAAATATTTATCGATCTACATAGAGATTCGAGTATTTATAAAAAGACAACTACAACTATTGATAATAAAAAGTATGCTAGAATTTTATTTGTAGTGGGATTAGAACATGATAATTACGCGGTTAATTTAAATAATGCCAATAAGTTAAATGAAATAATAAAAAAATATAATCCTAGTTTATCTAGAGGTATTATGAAAAAAAGTGGTAAGGGGGTAAATGGAAAATATAATCAAGACTTTTCTTTTAACACATTTTTAATTGAGTTGGGAGGGCAATATAATAATATTAGTGAAGTAAAAAATACCATAAATATTTTAGCAGATTCTATATATGATTATATAGGAGGCCTAGAATGAAAAAAAAGCCTAATTTTTTAGCTATTTTTTTAAAACTGTCTTTACTAGCGTTTGGAATTATATATATTATGATGGAAAATGGATATTATGAAAGAAAAATGTCTCGGGAAGTAACTTTGACTGAGAAAAATATTAGAAAATTTGAACAGGATGTAAAAAACAATAAAATTGTAGATATTTCTTCATATAACATAGACGATGATAAAGATTATTCCACTAAAGTTAGCCGTTTTGGCACAAAATTAACGGATGATATAGGTAAGATAGTTTTAAATGGTGCGGACGGGATAGTTGACGTATTAAAAAGTTTGTTCTGGAAAAGCTAAATACTATGCGTTATAATGAGTTAGGAGGAAATTATGAAAAAGCAAGATAAAATTAATACGGATGAGTTAAATGAAGTTATAAGTCTATCAAAAAAAATCTTAAATATATCATATTTTGTTATTATTGGTGGAATTATTGTTTTGGCTCTTTTTCTAATAAAATACTTAGGTATCATGAAATTTTTAATAGGCGTTTTAAAGGTAATATCGCCATTATTTATAGGGTTTATAATTGCTTGGCTATTTAATCCTTTAGTTTGCAAACTTAAAGATAAAGGATTGTCTAAAATACTTAGTGCTTTGCTTGTTTATTTAGTTTTCTTGATATGTTTAATTTTGTTTATTAAAGTGTTTATTCCTGTTGTATATACTCAAATTAATGATTTGGTATCATCACTTCCGGCAATATTTGATGATGTTGAAAAATTCTTAAATAATTTCTTAAATCAATTTGAATTATCTAATTTGGATTTATCACAAGTTAAAGAGAATATGATGAATACTATAGAAAATCAATTTGTAATAATAATTAATAACTTGCCTAACTTTGTCTTTAATGCCGTTGTCAAGATGTTTAGTGGCTTAGGAATAGTTTTATTAAGTTTAGTAGTTGGATTATATATGCTTTTCGATTTTGAATCAATCAGTTTACATTTTTTGAAAATGATTCCAAAAAAGAATCGTTATGAAGTTGAAACGTTACTTAATAAGATTGGATCAGAAGTTAGAAAAAGTGTTAATGGAACCCTTTTAGTAGCTTCAATGGTATTAGTTTCGGATACAATAGGATTTACAATTATTGGCCTAAAGGCACCATTATTATTTGGCGTTTTCTGTGGAATCACCGATCTAATTCCTTATATTGGGCCTTATATTGGTGGAGCGGCAGCTGTTATTGTAGGTTTTAGTCAAAGCACTGTAATTGGCGTATCAACTCTTATTATTTGTATAGTAGTTCAATTAGTTGAAAGCTATATTCTTCAGCCGGTTGTAATGAGTAAAGCTATGCAATTACATCCAGTAACAATTATAGTTGGCTTGTTAATATTTGGCTATTTCTTTGGTATAGTTGGCATGGTACTTGCAACACCAATTTTGGCTTTACTTAAAGTAGTATGGGATTTTATAAAATCAAAATACAATCTATTTGACGATTCAATAGTAAAAAAAGATAGAATATCCTAATATAATTAGGATTTTTATTTTTATAAATATAATTTTATGATATAATAGTCTTGTTAATCAGTGAATAAAGATGTTTGCAAATTTTTATTTAAGAGAGTTATCGGCTGGTGAAAGATAATATGAATGTTTGCAAATTGCTACTTTAGGAGATTAAATCGGCCTAGTCGTTATATTAATTAAGTAATTAAAGGATGGTACCGCATGTTTTGCTCCTTGTAAACATGTGGTATTTTTTTGGAGGTGGAATAATGAAGATATTTTTAATATCTGGAAAAGCGCGAAGTGGAAAAGAAACGACTGCTAAAATAATACAAGATTATTTTAAAGATTTTAAAACAGCAGTAATTACGGAATATAGTAAGTATATAAAATTATATGCTAAAGAACTGCTGGGGTGGGATGGCACTGACCAAAGCAAGCCTCGAAAATTTTTACAGGATGTTGGTTATCTTATAAGACATAAGTTATTTAGTGAAGATTTCTTTGTTAAAAGAATGAAAGAGGATATTGAAATTTATAAACTATATGCCGATATCTTAATTATTGCCGATGTAAGATATCCTAACGAGATTATAGATATAAAAAGTAGCTACGATGATGTTGTTTCTATAAATATAATAAATGGCTATAATGAAAATAAACAAAGTAGAACTATTAGTAGTCATGAATCAGAGCTGGCATTAGATAATTTTCTTGATTTTGATTACGTAGTAAAGAATATAGATAAAGAAGAATTAAAAAAAGAAATTATAAATATAATGGAGGAAGTAAAATGAATATAAGAGAACTATTTATCGACTTTTTTGTAAAGAAAGGACACAAGGAAATACCATCATCACCAGTTGTGCCAGAAAATGACCCTTCGGTGTTATTTAATACGGCTGGTATGCAACCATTAATACCATATTTAATGGGAGAGCCTCATCCTTATGGAAAAAGGCTTTGTGATTATCAAAAATGTGTTAGAACTAATGATTTGGACTCTATTGGTGATATGACTCATCATACATTTTTTGAAATGCTTGGCAATTGGTCACTAGGTGATTATTTTAAAGATGAAAGTATATCGTGGAGTTTTGAATTTTTAACAAGTGTATTAAATATTCCCGTTAATAAATTAGCAGTGACTGTTTTTTCTGGTAACGAAGAGATTCCTTTTGATTTCGTAAGCTATAATAAATGGTTAAGTCTTGGAATTAGTGAAGGACACATAAAAAAAACTATTGATGATAATTTTTGGATAGCAGGTCAAACAGGACCATGTGGCCCTGATACGGAAATATTTTATTTTAAAGGTGAAGGAAAAATTCCTCAAGAATTTGATCCTGATGATGATCGTTGGGTAGAAATTTGGAATAATGTATTCATGGAATACTATAAAAGTAGTGATGGCAAGATTACGGATTTACCAAAGAAAAATGTTGATACTGGAATGGGCCTTGAAAGAATTACGGCTGTATTAGAAAATACTAGTGATAATTATAAATCTAGTATTTGGAGTGACGTTACATCACTTATATCAAGTATTGCAAAAGTTCCATATGAAGGTAATGAAAAAAGTATTCGAATAATAGCAGATCATATAAGAACCGCCGTATTTATAAGTGCTGATCCAGCAGGTATTAAGCCTAGTAATACTGACCAAGGTTATATTTTAAGAAGATTAATAAGAAGAGCCATTAGACATGCTAAAAAGCTAAATATTGATATAAATAGTGATTGGGAGCAAGAAATAGCTAAACTTATAATAAAAAAATATAAAAAATACTATAGTGAGCTTGAAAAAAATGAAGAAATAGTATTAAACGTTTTAAAAACTGAAAAAAATAAATTTAACAGAACTTTAGAAAAAGGTTTAAAAGAGTTTTCTAAAGTAAGCGATAAGGATATTGATGGTGAAACAGCATTTCATTTATATGATACATATGGTTTTCCAATTGAACTAACAGAAGAATTAGCAAAAGATGCTGGTATAAAAGTTGATACTCAAGGCTTTTTAAGAAAATTCAAAGCTCATCAAGAGTTATCTAGGTCGTCATCGTCAGCTAAATTTAAAGGCGGTTTGGCCGGAAATAGTGAAATCGAAACAAGATATCATACGGCGACTCACTTGCTTAATGCCGCTTTAAAAATCGTGATTGGTCCAGATGTTCATCAAAAGGGTAGTAACATAACTGATGAAAGAATGCGCTTTGATTTTAGTTGCGATCACAAATTAAGCCGTGAAGAAATTAAAAATGCTGAAGATTTAGTAAATAAATGGATTAAAGAGGGTTTAAGTGTTTCAGTTGTTGAAATGAATAAGGATGATGCCATTAAAAGTGGCGCAGAATGCATGTTTATTGAAAAATATCCCGATATTGTAACAGTATATAAAATCGGAGATGTATCTAAGGAACTTTGTGGAGGACCTCACGTTAAAAATACAAGTGAACTGGGTGAGTTTAAAATTATTAAAGAAGAAGCATCCTCCGCAGGAGTAAGAAGAATTAAAGCTATATTAAAATAATATTATTTACAAAATTTAAAATATAATCTATAATATGTTTGAGAATAGAGTGAAAAGGAGTATGCTTATCGATCGGAAAAAGTTATTAATTGTATGTACGGTATTAATTATTATAGGTGTAACAGTAATCTTATTTAAAATAAATAATCTGGCTATAAAGTATCGTGAGCATGATAGAAAAATAGCATTTATAAACTCTTCTAACAATGCAGTAAATCAAGCTAGCGCTTATTTTGCCAGAAATTTGGATCCTAAGATTCTTAAAAATGAGCCTAATATCGGCAATGTTTCAATTGCTGAATTAGCTAAAATTAATGCTTCTTTAAATGATTTTGAGGGATTTGTTAGAATTGTTGTTTTAGAAGATGAAACTTTTTATTACATAAATATTAGTAATAATGCGTACAGTTATAGTGGTAATCAAAAAGATTTAAAAATGAGCAGTGTGAAATAGAGAGGTAAAAAAATGAATAACGAAATTAATGATGAAGTAAAAACAGATAATACTGAAGCAACTAATGTAGAAGTAACACCTACTGAAACTACCCCTGATGTAAATGTTACTAATAGTAGCGATAATTCAGTTAAAAAGAAAAATAATAATGCAGTTGGTATAACAGCAATTATAGTAGTGGTTGCTTTAATACTAGTAGGAGGATTTTTAGTTTATAAAAATTTCTCAGGTAAAGATCCTGTAACGATATCAAAAAAGACATTTAACAAATTTGGCAAAAGTGCTAAAAAAATGATTGTTTCACTTAATGATGATGCTAACAAATATTTAGATAAAGCTTTTGAAGGAACTGTGTCGTTAGATGTATCCGGAAATAAGATAAGTACTGGTTTAGGATATGATAAAAATAAACAACTTATGTACCTTAATTTAGATACTGATGCTAATATCGGTGGAACAACAATAAAAGATAAAGGAAATTTAATTGTTACAAAGGACAAAGCTTATATTAAGATTAATAACGGTGAAGATTATTATATTAGTGAAGACTTTAGTAAGGTTTTTGAAGCCCTTGAAAATAAACATAGATTGAGTGAACAATATGCTAAATTTATAACTTATTTTGGAGAGGCATTTGAAAATACCATAAAAGATGAAGAATTTAAAGAAAGTAATGAAGATATAATAATTGAAGGAAAAACTATTAAAACTACAAAATATGGTTTAAAAATAGACAAAAAAATGGTAAACAAGATGTTTAACAATTATGCCGATTTACTTTTAAATGATGATGAATTAATAGATGCTTTATATGAGGATCAAAAGACATTTGATGATAGTATCACTAAAGAGGATGTTAAAAGTAGTATAAAAGAGAATTTTTCGGGACATGATGAAGGTGATGAAAGTAACTATGCAGATCTTTATTATGACATGTATGTAAAAAACAATAATATATATAGAATGGCTTTTTATACCGAAGAAAATGCTACTAAACCAGAAATTAAAATTGATCTATACGATGGTGTTAGAGTGGTTTTAAATGCTGATGACGATGTGAAAGTAGATGTTACTTTAAAAGACGAATTATTAAAGATTAATGTTAATAGTGGTGATAGCGTTGATATAAGAGTAACATATGAAATTGATAAAAAATTGGATGCTGATGTAACAATTGATGATAAAAATATTACTGTTAGTGCTATTATAGATAAAGAGAAAAAGTCAAACAAAGAAAATTCTAAAATAGATTTCACAGTTGATTTATTTGGAACTAAAATTGAAGGCGTTTTAAAATTAGGTGTTTCTTATAATGATAAATTAAGTGTAACAGTTCCTAATAATGCTCTTGATTTAAAAAATGAAGAGAATAACAGTAAATTTATGAATGAAATAAATTCTTCTACTATGGGATCCCTTATTTATACATATCTAAGTGGTCTTAACGGAACGGATATGGATGATTATGATGATTATGATGATGATTCCGATGATGATGCATTCAATGATATAATTGATGAATTTTAAAAAAACTAGCTGTTGCTAGTTTTTTTTGTAGTTAATAAAGAATATGTTTCTTCGATTTTTAAAGTTGCTTTTTTATTTGGATTTGGGAGAATATGGAGATGAAAATGTTTAATTTCTTGATAATCTCCGTAATTAATGACAAAGCGATATCCTTTAGTTTGTAACTTGTTTGATAATTCGTTTCCGATCTTTTTGGCAACTTTATAAATGTGATCCCATAATTCCTTTGGAATTTCTGTAAAATCGTTATAATGATTTTTAGGAATAATAAGCGTGTGTCCATCACATTCCGGGTTAATATCCATAATTACCTTAACAAAATCATCTTCATATAATGTTGTAGATTTTATTTCTCCATTAACTATTTTGCAAAACAAACAATTCATATAATCACCTAATACTAATATAACAAAATATGATTAAAATAGCAATTATAGTGTTCTTTTAGGCATTTAATGCATAAATTACATTAGGGAGGAATTACGATGTTTAAAGAAATAGTTACAAAGGCTGTCATAGGTAAAGCAAAAAAAATAAGCAGTGGTGAATTTACCTTGATTCCCGAAGAAAAGCCAGACACTATTTTAGGCTGTTGGGTTATTAATAATACATTTAACGGGGTAAACAATCATGGAAAAGTTGTTATAAATGGTGCTTTTGATGTAAATGTTTGGTATTCTTACGAAAATGATACCAAAACTGCTGTAAGTACAAAAAGATTTAACTATGATGATACAATGAATGTTACACTTAAAGACAATGCAACATTAAATGATAAATCAGAAATTATAGTAAGAAGTTTGAAACAACCAACTGTTACTAATGTAAATTTAAATGACGGCAATGTAAAACTTACAATTGAAAAAGAACTAGGTGTAGAAATAATAGGAGATGCTAAACTTAAAGTAAGCGTTGAAGAGATGGATGATGACTATGAAATTATTGAAGATGAAAACAAAATAAATTCTGATATAGATGCTGTTAATGAGAATTATTTAGGAGAGTAAACCAATTAAGGTTGACACATGTTGCAATTAATGATATAGTATTTGTGTATTTAAAGGAGGAATAATTATGGCAGTTAAATTAAGATTAAAGAGAATGGGTACTAAACAAAAACCATTTTATCGTATTGTTGCCGCTGATTCAAGAAGCCCAAGAGATGGAAGATTTATTGAAACAGTTGGTACTTACAATCCTATTAAAACTCCAGCAGTAGTAACTGTTGATGAAGAAAAAACTTTAAAATGGTTAAACAATGGAGCTCAACCAACTGATACTGTAAGATCATTATTAAGCAAACAAGGCGTTATGGCTAAATATGCATCTTCAAAAGTAAAAAAAGCAGGTAAATAATCATGAAATTAGTGGAATTTACTGAGTTTTTGGTAAAGAGCATTGTTAAAGAGCCTGATATGGTTAAAGTTGAAGCTTTTAATAGTGATGATGATTCATTAATTATTGAAATTATTGTTCATGAAAGTGATATGGGGGCAGTAATTGGCAAAAATGGAAAGATGGCCAATGCTATTAGAACTATGGTTCAAGCTCATTCATATATTAACGATAATAAAAAAGTTAAAATTAACATAGACTCATTTTAATTTTAATAGTATGTCAAACGACATGCTTTTAATTTGACTATAAATATAATAAATAGTATACTTTTATTTGGAATATAATTATACGGAGGATATAAATGAAAAAGAGAATAATAAGCGCAATAGTAGCTCTAGCTATCGTTATACCATTACTTATTAAAGGAGAAGTGTATTTTTCTTTAGGATGTGCAATACTTAGTATACTTGCATTAAGAGAACTTTTAAATTTAAAACAGAATACTGATAAACTTCCAATTTTAGTTCAGCTCATTGCGGCAATTTGTACTGTTTTTTTAGTAGTTACTGATAAAGATAGCTATTCAATTTTCTTTGGCTTAACTTATAGAGGCCTTGCTATTAATGCTTTATTATTATTTGCTCCAGTAGTATTTTATAAAAAGAATCGTTACAAAGCAATGGATGCATTAAGGCTATTTGCTTTTACTGTTTTCTTAGGACTTGTTTTCAATATATTTATTTTAATAAGAAATCTTGGATTATATAAATTCATTTATTTACTTTTAATTACGACTATGACAGATACATTTGCTTACATATTTGGATCATTAATTGGAAAACATAAAATGTGTCCTAGTATTAGCCCAAAAAAATCTTGGGAAGGTGCGATACTAGGTTCAATAATGGGAACTGTAATATCGGTATCATTTTATCAGCTTATGATAAGCCAAATTAATGTAAAAGTAGTTCTAGTAACACTTATTTTCACTGTATTAGGTCAAATTGGTGATTTATTCTTTAGTAAGATTAAAAGAGAGAATGATATTAAAGATTTCTCTAATATAATGCCAGGACATGGTGGAATTTTAGATCGCTTGGATAGTTTGATATTTGTTTCATTAGCATATGTAATATTTATTAGTTTTATTTAAGGAGAAGATAATTATGTGGATTTTAACTTTATTGTTATTTATTGTAATACTAAGCATTATCGTTTTGGTTCATGAACTTGGTCATTTCTTTTGGGCGAAGAAATTTGGCGTTCACATTTATGAATTTTCAATAGGCATGGGTCCAGTTGTATATAGCCATAAGGGAAAAGATAAGATTAATTATAATATTAGAGCTTTTCCGATTGGTGGCTTTGTACAAATGGCCGGGGAAGTGTACGAAGATGATAATAAAATAAATAAGAAATCATTTATGTGTAACAAGCCTTGGCATCAAAGATTAATGATTATTGTTGCGGGAGTTATAAATAATTTCTTGCTAGCTTTATTGCTATTATTCGTCTATGCATTAATTTGGGGTGCTCCAAATATTAAGCCGGAAGTTGGAAATGTTCTAGAAAATTATCCTGCTTATAGTGCCGGATTAAAAGAGGGAGATTTAATCCTTAAAATTAATAATAAAAAAATTCCAACTTGGGATTATGCCCAAATTGTTTTGAGTTTAAAAAATGAAAATGATTATTCAACATTTACTATTAAACATAAAGATGGAAAAATTGAAGACGTTAAAATAACTCCAAAAAAGGAACTTGATAAAGAAACTAAAGTAGAAAGAAAGATATACGGCTTTTCAGTTAATACAAATGTTGAAAAAGGCTTTTTTACAAGTATTAAATATGCATTTAATAAATTTGGAAGCATAGTATGCTCAATGGCAATAACAATTAAGTCATTATTTACTGGAGCGCTTTCCATAAAAATGTTATCAGGACCAGTAGGCATTTACCAAGTAGTAGGTCAAAGTGCGGCTTATGGAATTAGCCAAGTATTATACTTAATAGCTTTCTTGAGCATTAATGTTGGCTTTATCAATATTTTACCATTCCCAGCATTCGATGGTGGTAGAGCATTCTTTATGATTGTTGAAAAAATAAAAGGAAGTCCTGTGGACTCGAACTTTGAAAATTTATGCCACACAATAGGATTTATATTATTGATATTATTAATGATCTACATATCATTTAACGACATAATAAGGTTATTTAAATAATAACCTTTTTTGCCCTTATAGCTCAGTTGGATAGAGCGAGTGCCTCCGACGCACTAGGTCGAGTGTTCGAATCACTCTAAGGGCACCAGATTGATAGTAAATTCGAACCTTTTATAGTTCGAGTTTTAATATATCTAAATTTATGAATGAAAAAATGTATTATTATTTATTAGAAAATAAACTATTAATGCATTGAATATATAAATAGTATTCAGAATAAATATAAGTAATAATTACCAAGAAATACATTTCTCACAAAAATATTCGACTTGTATGTTATAATAAATCATGCATAAGGAAGATTTATGGTAAATTTGGAACATAAATTAACAGTGGATGACTTACTAGATGCTAAATATGATAAAGATTTTTTTATTAGTCGTGGTATGATTGACAATTATTGTGTGAAAATTGATAATTTAACAAAAGAGAATGGATGGGATTTATGAAAAATAAAATTTATACATTAGTAATCATAATCTTTTCGGTAATATGTGGTATAATTTCAAAAGATTATTTTTTGGGAACTATAATTTTGATATGTGGTTTAATTAATTCTTATTATGCTAGTATTGGAAAAATTTACAATTATATATTTGGTGCATTATATTGCTTATTAAGCGGTTATGTATGTTATTTAAATGGATTATATGGAATAGCCATATTATCATTTGTTGTATATTTTCCATCACAAATACAGGGATATTTAAGTTGGAAGAAGAACTATAATAATAGTGAAGTTCAAGTAAGAGGATTTAATATAAAAAATTCTACAATAATAACAATATCTTGTGTTATAGGTAGTATTATATTAGGATTTCTATTAAATAAAATACCAGGACAACAATTGGCCTTTTTAGATGCTAGCAGCAACATAATAAATTTGTGTGGAATTATACTTATGAATTTAAGATTTAAAGAATGTTGGGTAGTATGGTTATTTAATAACTCAATAGACTTATCTATTTGGATTATAAATTTTATTAAAGGTACTCCTAACTCAACTATGATGCTATTAGTTTCTATTGGATATTTAATTATAAATGTATATGGCCTTGTTAAATGGATTAAGATGTCTAAAAATAAAGATGCAGTGGATGAGTAATATTTTTACTGAAAAAGATGTAGGTATAATAATGCCAAAAATCCTTATTAAAGAAGATTATAAATATGAAAAAGATAATAGTGTTTAAATGAAAAGGTGATAAGACAAAAGCAAATCAGCTGCACTAATAAAACTCGAACGTTTACTATGTTCGAGTTTTAAAATGTGGCAAAGTATTCTCACTTTTATTTGTTTTTTTCAAAACCTGAGGTAAAGTTTCTGAAAATATAGATATGCCATATAGTAGTAGGGAGGGATTGATTATTTTAGTGTCAAAAACCTCAGCTATTTTATGTATTAATTGAATATCAGTTGTATTTTCCAGTTCAAAAGTATCACAATACCCATATTTTTCTATTACTGATTTAATAATTGTTTCTTATTTACTAATACATTAATATATTCACAAAATCTATTGTCCTTTAGACTCATTTCCATGTTAATAAAATACGTTTTAAAATCTTGTTCTACTTCGTCTATTATAGCTTTATAAACACTATCTAATATAATATTTTCATGGAAAAGTGCTTTGCCATATTTTTTAATATTTTCTACTTGAATTAGTATTAAAAATTTTTCGAGTTTTAGAGTATAAAGAGGAATGTTTCTATCTAAACATTTATTTGCAACTATTTTACCTATCTCACTTGCTAAACATTTAAAATTAGGAATAAGAATTCGCTTAACTCCCATGTAAATCATCTTTGTTTATTCTATCATATAAAATATATTTTAATATTGTTAATATTTTTCATAAGTTTACTAAAACTTTATAATATGATATTATTATTTTAGTAGATGGAGTGTGTTATGATAATATTATATTATGTTTTTGGCACCTTAAGTTTTTTTCTTACATGCATTTATTTTCACATGGTTTTAGCAAGATATCATTTTAAGTATTTTTTAAAAAAATATTTTTTGGCGGATATATTTCTTTTGTTTTCAATCCTATTTGCCTTTATAGCATTATTGTTAGGCAGAGTAGTTTTTGAAAAATGGGATTTCTTCATGGCTTTCATAATTGCTATAGGAATATTTCCCCTTATTTCGACAATTAGTGAAAGATTAAAATATGGTAGAATAAAGGAAAAAACTATTGAGGTGACAGAAGAATGGAAATATTTATCAAGCGAGGAAAGAACGGAGTATGACTTTTTAAGTAATTACAAAAAGATCCTTAAAACAACAGTTAATAAAAAAGAATACATTATCGCTTTTTATAACTATTTTCCTAAAGACTTTCAAAATATATCTTTAATTGTTGAAAAACGCACTTTTAATAACGTTGAGTTTTATATTTGTTCACGATTTATAAATGCCAAGCAAGGAAAAAGAGTTTATCTATCATTACTTTTTGACTCTTACGCTATTATTCTTGCTACTTATGGTTATTTTATATGTATGCAAAGTATTATGAGCCTTGTTACGATGGATGATATCTATTTATCGTTTATCTTTCTGCCTCTCGCATATGCCATGTTTTCTAGGGAAGTTTATATAAAAGGCATCGATAGTGGTAAACCAAATATACTTCAATATGTTTTTTTAGTTTTAAAAATTCTAACTATGATAGAATTAATAGAGTTTTTATTTTTAATATAAAAGATTATTATCATTATTGTAATAAAATGGTTAAATAATCTTTTTTAATTGTGGTATACTAATTTTAGGAGTAGTAGTAATGAAAAGTAAGCGTACATTAGATAATATACTTATATATTTGTTAGCATTTTTAATTGTAATAAATATAGTATATTTTTCTAAAAATTTTGATTTATCAAATATGAGTAAAAGATTAAGTGATTCCAATGGTAGCGAGATAACGTTCGCTACACTAAAAAACAGTAATTCTATTGTTAAAGAAAATAAATTACATGATTTTACGGCATTTATTGTTATGAAAAATAATGATTACAAAACTTATCTTGTAAGTAATAAAACTGGTAAAGAAATATCATTTGATAGTATTATAAAAAGTGATAAATTAAATCTATTTTGGAACAAAGTATATGAATTGTTAGAGTTGAAATATCCTGAATTTATTATAAACGGAATTAAATCTGGTAAGGGAAATATATATTATGACATAAAGAATAATGAGATGATAATATATTTTAAAAATTATGTTTTTAATCCGGAATATAATGACTTAATTAGTATAAGAGTGAATTATAACGAAGTAAAAGATTACTTAGACTTTACGTATGAATTAGATCATGAATATATAAATGAAAATGGTTATGATTATGATAAAAATAAAAAAACAATTGCTTTTACGTTTGATGATGGACCAAGTGGGGAATATACAATTGATATTGTAAATGAATTATTAAAAAATAAGGCGAGAGCCACATTCTTTATGGTTGGCAGTAAAATGCATACTTATGAAAAATCATTATTGTATGCCTATCAAAATAAAATGGAAATTGGTAGTCATACTTATAATCATATTAATTTAAAAAAGGCTAAAGAAACACTTGCAAAAGAGGAATTAGAAAAAACCGATATTCTTTATAATGAAATAACTGGTTCTAATATTAAGTTGTTAAGGCCTCCATATGGGGCATACAATGATAAAACATTAAAAAATTATGATTATGCCTTTATTACTTGGAATATAGATACTAACGATTGGAGATACAGGAATAGTAAGTATATTGAGGAACATATTTTAAGTCATGTTGCGGATGGTAGTGTCATTCTTATGCATGATTCATATAAAACCACTGTAGAAGCTGTTAGAAACGTTTTACCAAAGCTTTATGCGTTAAACTATCAAGTGGTGTCTGTAAGTGATTTAGCTGCCATAAAAGGCTATACTCTTGAGAATCATAAGGTGTATAGTTATTTTAAATAATTGCGGTTTCTTCTTCGCTAGTTGATTTGATTTCTAAAATTAAATAGATTACGCCACCAATTAAAAAGAGTAGAGCAGCGAAAATTCTTGCTAAATCATCTTCAGTACGATTATCCTCACTATTTTTAATTGTTAATTCTAAAAAATATAGGTAAATAAAAAGAGCAATAGTAAAAATACAAACATTTATAGTTTTGTATTTTTTATATGACTCCTTACTTTTAAAAACCAAAGATTCTTTTTCATATTTATTGGAAAATATGGCTGATATTGATATAAAAATATAAATAATCCATATTAAGTCTTCATTTTTTAGTTGTTGTAATTTTTCATTAATTGTCTCCATACTAAATAGTATGTTTTCAGTGTTTATTTTAGTTTCTTTTTTAAGCTTGAAGCTGAAACTATAAATATAATTGAGGAAATTAATAATGACAATGAAATTATTAATGTCCATGTTTTGTGACTATTAATTATATAATCACCAAGAAGAAATAAACTGTAGATTAATCCAATTATTCCATATATATTTACTCTTTTAATAGCTTTTAGTCGTTTTTCTTTCATAAAACACCTCTTATTAATATTATCACATATTTTGCTTTATTCAAATACTTATGATATACTTTCTGTGGGTGAAGGTATGGAAAAGAAAATAGGTGTCAAAGATTATATATTTTTATTTTGCAGTGGTGCCTTAGCCGGATATGTTTTTGAAACTGTGTTTTATATTTTGAAATATGGTAATTTTGTAAATAAGCAAGGCCTTATAATTGGCCCATTTAAACCAATTTATGGATTTGGCGTTGTATTAATAACAATCATATTTAATAAGTTAAAGGTAAAAAAATGGTGGCAGGCTTTTTTGTTGGGAGCTTTAATAGGTAGCTTATTTGAATATTTATGCAGCTACTTATTAGAAGCAATATGGGGAATATATATATGGGATTATTCTAATTTTAATTTTAACATCAATGGCCGAATTTATTTACCATATGCAATCATTTGGGGTTTACTTTGTATGATGTGGTATACATTTTTATACCCGAAATTTTATAAGCTTGCTATAAAGTTTGATGGCAAGGTATCTAATATCGTGGCTATCTTGTTGACCATTTTTCTTGCGATTGACTTTTTGCTTACCGGAGCAGTTTATCTTAGAATATCCAACTCAAATAGTGATAAAACATTTTACAAATTAGTTGATAAAATGTTCCCTAAGGATAAAGTAAATAAAAAGTTTTCCAAAGTTAGACTTAAAAAGAAGAGTTAAATCTCTTCTTTTTTTAAAATTCTTTTATTCTTCATATTAATACTTTTTACGATATCTGTTAAAATTGGTAATTTTCTTTCAATATCTTTAGCAAGAGCAATTTGATTTTGGCATCTTTTAAGATTAAGTTCTTTATCATCATCCGGAACTTTAAAATATTGGTCTCCTAAAAGATAATCAGTTAAAAATCTCATAGCTAGTTCTAAAGTAATCACTAAAATTGAATTAGGAATGTTATTAATTTCTTCCTTAGTTAATTCTCCATTCATGTTTTCTAAATAGCCTTCTAAAAATGCCCTTGCTAAATCTAAATCCAAATAAACTTTACTTAGATCTACTTCAGTTTCACTAGTGCTGCTAGCTCCTGAACGGATAGCGTCTCCTATGTCATATAAAGCAGATCCTGGCATAATTGTATCCAAGTCTATCACACACTTGACCTCATCTGTAACTTTATCCATTAAAACATTATTAATTTTAGTATCATTATGAGTGACTCTATAAGGAATAGCTTCTTCTTCTAAAAGTTCAGTAATAATACTATAGTCATGGCGATGTTTACATAAATAATCTATTTCAGGTTTACTTTTTAAAATTCTTTCAGGAATTCCTGTTTTGATTGCACTGAGTAAATCTAGAAAGCGAATTCTTGTGTTATGAAAATTTTCAATAGTTTCGTTTAATTCTCCCATTGAAAAATCACTTAAATCTTTATGGAAATTTGCAAAGGCTATTCCAACTTTCTTGAAAACTTCAGGATTAGTTGAAGTGTCGTAAGAAATGGAATTAGTAATACAATTATACATGCGCCAATAACTTGTTTCACCGTATTCATTTTCATGTATTAGCATAACATCTTGATCACGGAAGTCTTTTTGCTTTAAACTGATAACTTCCAAACACTCTTCATTAGGGTGTTTCTTTTTTATATGAGCGGTTACATTTTTAATGTTTTCCATAACGAGAAAGGGATTTTTAAATACTGTTGTGTTAATTCTTTGCAATACATAAGATGATACTATGCCATTATTAATATAATTTATTACAAATGTATTATTTATATTTCCATTTGATGATGGGGTAGAAATGCTTACAAAATCTCCATCAATATCAAAATGTGGCAAGATTTTTTCTTCGATCAGTTTTTCGATTTTTTTCATATAAGCTCCTTTAATAATTATAACATATATACTATAATATATTAATTTTAAAAATTACGCAAATTTTTTTAAAATAAGTATTTATTTTTTAAAAAAACTATGCTATACTTTACGAGTACTTATGAAGTGGACTGTTAGCTCAGTTGGTAGAGCAACTGACTCTTAATCAGTGGGTCTAGGGTTCGAATCCCTAACAGTCCACCATTATTTATTTAAAAAGTACTTGCAAATTATTTTAAAATAAGTTAAAATGAAAAAGGCTTATGAAATGGGCTTGTAGCTCAGCTGGTTAGAGCGCACGCCTGATAAGCGTGAGGTCGGAGGTTCAAGTCCCCCCAGGCCCACCATTTTATGGCCGGTTGGTGAAACGGTTAACACACATGCCTTTCACGCATGCATTCACGGGTTCAAATCCCGTACCGGTCACCAAAAAGTAAATGACGACGAAAGTCGTTTTTTTATGTGTGTTAATCTTTTTCACAAAAAAACTCAAGCATGACTTGAGTTATTTATCTAATGGCGGAGCAGGAGAGATTCGAACTCTCGCACCAGTTACCCGATCTACACCCTTAGCAGGGGCGCCTCTTCAGCCTCTTGAGTACTGCTCCAAACCTTGGCTACTAGTTAATTTTACTATATAAACAATAAGTAGTCAAGATGGTAATTATTCTAAAATAATATTTCTTATATTATCTATAAATGTATCCATAATTGTTAAATAAGTTTCATTATTGTTTTTCTCGCTGCTGTCTAGAGCATACATTTCGTCGACTGTAACAACATTAGCCTTATAATCATTTACAAGGGAGTTTATTACCTCTGTTTTTTCATCTTTCTTTAGCATAAGTATAGAGTCATAATTACCATTTTTAAAATTGCTCTTTATATTATTTAGATTATTAGTTGTTAAATTTTCTTCATCATCTAGCGCAATAACATTAAAACCATATCTTTCTAAAAACTTAAAAACGCTTGATGAAGTTACTAAGGTAATCGATTTTTTTTCTTCAACTGCTGTTTTTTTGATATTTCTTAATTCAGCATCCATTAAGCTCATAGTTTCTTCTAGTTCTTTGTATTTTTCTTCAATTTTTTCTATAGCATATTTACTATTTACATATTCCTTTAAATATTCTTTAGCGTTCTTAGCTAGCATTAAAAAATTATTAGGTGATAGCCATAGTTCCTCAACGCCATACATGTACTTTAGGCCATAAGAAACATCTATTATAAGCATATTCTTATTCTTATTAATAAGCTCTTTAGCTATTTCCTTTTCTTTAGTTAACCCATTATATATAAACAAATCAGCTTTCGCATACTCCTTAATTTGCTTTTTATTTAATGTGTAATTTTCTATATCTACCCCAGCCGGGTAAATTGAGTTAACTTGGCTATTATCTCCATACAGGTATTCAGTCAAAAACATTACTGGATAAACAGTTGTGTTTATTGTTGCGTTTTCTAAATTGTTTTTGTCAAAACATCCTCCCAAAATTGATAAGATTATGCATAGTGAGATAAGTTTAATTGTCTTCTTCATATTAATTCTCCTTTTTTATTCTTGGTACCGGATCATAACCATATTTTCCAAAAGGGTGACACCTTATAATTCTTTTAATACCTAGATAAATGCCTTTTATAATTCCGTAACTTATGATTGCTTCTTTTGTATATTCTGAACAACTAGGATAGAAACGACATCTAGCATGAGTATTAAATGGTGTTCTTTGATAAATATTGATTAATCCAATAGCTATTTTTTTCAAAATTATCACCATAAATAATTCTACTATAAAAAAGTCCAAATGTAAAACATGTTTGTATTTTCTTTATTACGTGATATAATATCTGTTGTAAACTTGGAGTGATTTTATGGACTTTTTAAAAGATTATGGAATTCTATTTAAAGATGAGAAATTATTAAAAATGGCTTTGACTCACAGCTCATATAGTAATGAACATGCCGGATTGAATTATGAAAGACTTGAGTTTTTAGGTGATTCGGTATTGCAGCTCATTGTGAGTGAGTATTATTATTTAAATACTGATCTTCCGGAAGGAAACATGAGTAAATTAAGAGCTAGTTATGTTTGTGAAAATGCCTTGGTTGATTATTCTAAAGCAGTTGGTATTGATAAACATATTTTTGTTGGTCATGGTCAGGAAAAAGATATTAATAACACTATAATAGCTGATTGCTTTGAAAGTGTTTTAGGTGCTATATATTTAGATCAAGGTTTTGAGGTGGCTAAAAAATATGTCTATGATGTTGTTATTCCTAATATTTTAGCTGGTAAAGAGTATTTAATCGATTATAAATCTTTACTCCAAGAACTTGTTCAAACTGATAAAAAATCTTTAGAATATGTATTAGTTAGTGAAACTGGCCCAGCCCATGACAAGTTGTTTGTTTTCGAAGTACGAATTGATAATATTGTGTATGGCATTGGCAAAGGAAAAAGCAAAAAAGAAGCCGAGCAAAACGCCGCTTTGGATGCATATAAAAAAAGTGTTAAGTAGAGGTGAATAATGTATTTAAAAAGCATTAGAGCATTTGGCTTTAAGTCTTTTGCTGATAAATTAAATATAGAATTAAATAATGGTATTACTGCTATTGTAGGGCCAAATGGCTCTGGAAAAAGTAATATAGTTGACGCTATTAAATGGGTTTTAGGCGAGCAGTCTATTAAAACGTTACGTGGTAGTGAGAATATGACAGATGTTATTTTTTCTGGTTCTAAGTCGCGTATTCCTTCTACAAGAGCTAGTGTAGCACTTACTTTTGATAATAGTGATCATTATTTAAATTGTGATTATAGTGAAATTGAAATTAAAAGAATTGTATACAAAACTGGCGAAAATGAGTATTTTATAAATAATAATAAAGTGCGTCTTAAGGACATAACCAATTTATTTTTAGATAGTGGAGCAGGTAATGATTCATTTAATATTATATCGCAAGGTAGTGTTGCGGATATAATAAATGGCAAACCAGAGTCAAGAAGGGTTATAATTGAAGAAGCCGCAGGGGTACGAAAATATAAAAAAAGAAAAGAAGAAAGTTTAAAAAAGCTTGAAAGAACTAAAGACAACATTGAAAAAGTTACGCTTTTAATTGATGAGTTGAGCACTACTATAGAGCCTTTAAAAAAAGAAGCCGAAGTTGCTAAAATATATTTAGATATTAAAAATGAACTTGAAAGCATTGAGATTTCTCTATTAGCCGAGGAAATTTCAAAAAGTAGTGAGCAAAAAGCCATTTTAGGTAACAACATAGAATCTTTAAAAAATGAACTTGTTAAGGAAAACTCTTCCGAAAGTAATATGAGTGCTGATTTGGAAAAAAATAAATTACAAAAATCTAAATTAGAAGATGAAATAAACAAAAAAAGTAACGAGTTATTTAACATGGTATCAGAATTATCAAAGTTAAATAGTGAAAAAAATATTGCTTTAGAAAGACAAAAATATCAGTTAGACAAAGAAATAGTTGATAATAACTTTTTGGAGTTAAAAAGTAAAGAATTAAAAATTGAAGAAAATGTATCATCATTTAATGCGGATATTTTAACTCTAAATGAAGAACTAACAAAGTTGAAAACAAAATTGTCAAAAAAGACTGATGAGATGTTAGTTATAACTGTCAAGAAAACTTCACTTCAAAATGAACTTAATGTGATAAATAAAAAAGGCTTTGAAATAAAGAATAAGATAAATTATTTAGAAGAAAGTCTTGAAAATGATGGTAAATTACCTAAAGCTGTAAAATATATATTAAATTTAAAAGAAAAAGGTGTTAAAAAAACAATAAATCAGGCTTTAAATATACCTTATGAGTATTTAGTAGCGATTAATACAGCTTTAGGCCAAAGTGCAAACTTTTTGATTGTCGATGATGAAGCCGTTGCTAAAAAGTGTATTATAAGACTAAAAGAAAATAAAGTTGGTAGAGCAACATTCTTCCCACTTAATATTATCAAAAGTAAAAAAATTGATAGTGAAACATTAAATATCGTTAAATCCAAAAATGCATTTGTTGCTAGTGAAGTCGTAAAATATGACAATATATATGATAATATTATTAAGAATCAGCTAGGTAATATAATAATTACTAAGGATATTGATGCTGCTAGTGAGCTTGGCAAGTTAACGAATTATAAATATAGAATTGTAACTTTAAATGGTGAGATAATTCATAGTGGTGGTTCACTTACCGGTGGCTCAGATGCTAATAATTATTCTAGTATAATGGATAAAAAGAATTTAGAAGATTTAAAAAATGAATTTTTAAATTTAAATAGTCGTAAAAACACTACTGAAGTAGAACTAGAAGAATATATTGCAAAATATAATGGACTAAATGAAGAAATAATTGCTGTTGAAAGTGAATTGGCAATAAAAAAAGAATTGAAGGGCGTTAAAGAAAAAGCCTTGAATGAAATGCTAAATGATTTAGATTCTCTAAAAAACGAAAGAGAAGGTATGCAAAATTTAGAAAATGGTAACATTAACAGTAAAATTGTTGAGCTATTAGAGGCTGTAAGTGCCAAAACTAAAGAAAAAGAATTGTTAGAACATAACTTGAATAGTCTGAAAGCAGAATATAGTGATTTAAATAATGAGATTGCTAAAATCGAGCAAGATAGCAAGGCAAAAGCATCTAATATTAATAAATTGCAAAACGACTTACATAAATTAGAAGTTGAATTGAGTAGGGTTGATGCTTTACTTGATAATAATCTTTTAACTTTATCTGAGAATTATAATATGTCCTATGAAAAAGCAAGAGATTTGTATATTCTTGATATGCCATATGAAATGGCTAAAGAAAAAGAGCAAAATGCCAAAAAGGAAATGCAAAAACTGGGTGATGTTAATACCGGTTCAATTAAAGAATACGATAGATTAAAAAATAGATATGATTTTCTATTTAACCAAAGAGATGATCTTACCAAAGCTTGTGAGTCATTAATGGATGTCATAAGTGAAATGGATGAAATAATGATCGAAAGATTTAATACTACTTTTGAAAAAATTAATGATGCCTTTAAGGAAACATTTAAAAAATTATTTAAAGGTGGTATAGGCAATTTAGTCTTAACTAATCCGGATGATATTTTAACAACTGGAATTGATATAACTGCAGAGCCACCAGGAAAAAAATTAAATTCGATTGGTTTACTTTCAGGAGGAGAAAAAACACTAACAGCCATTGCCTTAATATTTGCAATTTTAAGTATAAAAACAGTTCCATTTTGTGTGTTTGACGAAGTAGAGGCAGCTTTAGATGAGAGTAACGTAGACGTTTTTGGCTCGTACCTTCAAGAAGAAAAAGAAAAAAGTCAATTTATTTTGATAACACATAAAAAAAGAACCATGGAATATGCTGATTCTTTATATGGAATAACGATGCAGGAGTCTGGCGTAAGTAAAATCGTTAGTGTAAAGCTTGAAAATTAAAAGAGAAATAACTTATATTTCTCTCATTAAATCCTTATTTTTGTAAGGATTTTTTTTGTCAATTTTATCTACAAAAAGTATACCGTTTAAATGATCAATTTCGTGTTGAAATGCCACAGCTATTTCTTCGCGAGCTCTATAAGTAAATAAGTTGCCATCCATATCGTATGCATCAATTGTAATTCTTGCATTTCTAGGAACAATTCCTTCAACTTCACGATTTACACTTAAACAACCTTCGCCTTCACCAACATAAACTAGTTCTTCACTCATGCTTTTTATTTTAGGATTGATGATAATAAACTTTTCAAACTTTCCTTCTTCAACTTCGTTAACTATTACAAATATTCTTTTTAAAATTCCTAGTTGAACAAAAGCAAGTCCCATTCCAGCCCGCAGATTATACTTCTTATTATATTTTTCTATTTGACTCATTTCCAAATATTGTAGTGCATCATTAATGATTTTTTTATCTTGTTCACTTAATGGAAACTTTACTTCTTCACTAACTTTATGTAAAACAGGATTCTTTTCATCTAATATTTCAATATTAGGCAACTTCATAACTTCACCTCAAACATGTATATTATAGCATGTAAAATAAAAAAAGGAAGAAAAAACTTCCTTTTAGTTATTGTTATTTTGTCCGTTCCAGCTCCATCCAGCACCAATTATTATTACAAGTAAAATGAATAAAACAATCCAAATGGCAGCTCCTATACCATATCCACTAGTATATCCAGCATAACTTGGGCAGCATTGGCCTTGATAATTTGCATTGTAATTGCCATAGTACCCATTATTTCCATAGTAATACATTTTAAACCTCCTTTATGTATCTACTATAATTTATTATAAAAGAGTAGTTTTTGACATTAAAAAAACGTAATTTTTTAATATTTGTTTAAAAAACAGGCTGGTTATGTTATATTTATAATGGTGATAATAATGAAGAGGGCATTAAAAAAATGTGATAAATTTGTTTTAATTTTTTTAATAGTGTATTCGTTATTCGGCTTAGTAATGATTTTTAGTGCCTCATCGGTATCAACTGTGTTAAGATATCGTGTTAGTCCTTATCATTTTTTTATTAGACAAGCGATTTTTTTGTTGATTGGACTTATAGGCGGTTTAATTGTACTTGTTTTTCCAACTAAAAACTATAAATATATTTCATTTTTTTATGCGGCTGGAGTTGTTGCGATGTTAATAGGATTATTTGCCTATGGACGATTGACAAACCATGCTCAAAGTTGGTATTCATTCGGTCCTATATCTTTACAACCTAGTGAATTTGCCAAAACAGCCTTAATTATTTTTTCAGCTTGCTTTTATGATCGTTTATTTCGCAACAAAGTAAAAAATATATCAGCATATTTTATACCGTTAGCTTTGACACTTTTATATGCTATATTGGTTATTTTACAGCCTGATTTAGGGAGTGCAATTATAATTCTTGCTATTGGGTTTGGTATTTTTCTTAGTGTTCCAATAATAAAAAGAAATATAGTCAAGGTATTAAAGTTTTTTTTGGTAGGAATAGTAATTATAGGCATTTGGTTTTTATATAGTGGATCTAGTATTATGAATAGTAGACAATTATCAAGGCTAAAATTTCAACAGCCATGCTCTCGATATATGGAAGAAACAGGATATCAAGTATGTAATGGTTTTATAGCTATT
Source organism: uncultured Bacilli bacterium (assembly GCA_934101595.1). Lineage (GTDB taxonomy): Bacteria > Bacillota_I > Bacilli_A > RF39 > UBA660 > RGIG1752. The sequence goes on along the minus strand of CAKORR010000001.1, from coordinate 2,985 downwards.
CATAATGGAGGCTGGTTTGGAGTAGGGCTTGGAAATAGTACCCAAAAGTATCTTTACCTTCCAGAAAGTCATACTGATTTTATTTTTCCGATTATAGTTGAAGAACTTGGCTTAATAGTGGGAATAATCATTGTCCTTGGTTATTTTTTAGTTTTGCTTAGGATATTAAAAATTGCAAAGTCAAGTTATAATTTGAGAAATTCTATATTGTGTTATGGTGCATTTATATATTTAGCTGTTCATATATTGGTAAATTTATGTGGCATTACTGCATTAATACCTCTTACTGGAGTGCCACTTCCTCTTTTAAGTTATGGAGGAAGCTATACAATGAATGTGGTTTTGATTTTGTTTGTTGTACTAAGAGTGTCTGTTGAAAACGACAATACAATGATGAAAAAAGAGATAAATAAAATAACAAATTGATTTAAAAAGGAAATAACTATCTTTTCAGTAATAATAAAAATGAAAGGAGGAGTTATGGAAAATTTTAAATCTTTTTGTTTACGCTACTGGTATTTTTTGGTAATTATACTTTTATTATGCTTATTAGGTGTTTGTAGTATATTTGGTTATAAGTTTTATCATGAGAATACACAATTGAAAGCGAAAGATAATAGTACTAAGTTAAATAGCATAGCTATTAATAATAATGATGAAAAAGATAATGATAAAGAAAAACTATTATGTAATGTTGATGTTAAAGGAGCGGTTAAAAAGCCAGGAGTATATAATGTGAGTTGTGATACGATTATTAATGATGTAATAAAATTAGCTGGCGGAATCCTAAAAACAGGAACCACTAAAAACATTAATTTAAGTAAAGTAATAAAAGATGAATTAGTTATTTACGTATACAAGAAAAACGAGTTAAAAAATAGTGTTAATTTACCTTATAATAGCGAATGCAAGTCTAACACAATTTATATTGATACATGCATAAAAGATGAAAAAAGTGTTATTGAAACAGATATTTCTAGTAATGATTCTGTTGAGCAAAGTAGTAAATCTAATAGTGAAGAAGCTGAATCAGAAGTTAAGGAAAATAAGCTTATTTCAATTAATACAGCTTCCATAGATGAGCTTACAACTCTTAGCGGTATAGGAATTTCTAAAGCTGAAAAAATAATTGAGTACCGAGAACAAAATGAAGGCTTTAAGAGCATTGAAGAGTTGAAAAATGTTTCAGGCATTGGAGAAGCCTTATTTGCAAAAATTAAAGATAGAATTACTATTTAAAATTTTGAGTATTGTAGTACTTTTACTTAGTTTAATATATTCTTTTTTTAAATTAAGGACAGTTACATACGATCAAAACATTTTAAACAAAAAATATTTGGTCGGAAAAATAAACTTTTATAAAATAGATGGAAATAAACTAACGCTAGAGGTTAGAAGTAAGAAAGAAATATATTTATTACAATATAAAATTTCATCCTTAAATGAGAAAACCGACTTAATGCGAACAGTAAAAGTAGGAAATTCGATTAAAGTAGAAGGGTCTCTTAAAATTCCTGAGAATAATACAATTTTTAACACTTTCAATTATAAGAAATATTTGCTGTCCAAAAAAATAAAATATATATTTAATGTTAATAATATAACAAAAATAAAAACAGGAAAAAGTGTTAAGAATTTCTTTATAAAGAGAATAAATAATTGCAAAGACAAGGATTATTTGTTTGCACTTATTATGGGTGATAAATCTTATTTAGATATGAAAAATTATCAAAAACTCGGCGTTAGTCATCTTTTTGCCATATCAGGAATGCATACTGCTTTCGTAACTTCTTTTTTAGAAAAACGTTTAAAGATTAAAAATAAATTGATAATATTGTTTTTTGTATGGCTTTATACATATTTTGTTTATTTTCAAGTTGGAGTTTTAAGGGTTGCCATGATGAAAACGATTAGATATTTACTAAAATGCTTTAATATAAAACTAAGTAATAGAATCTTATTAGTTAATACTTTTAGCATACTTTTAATTATCAATCCGTTTTACGTATATAATTATGGCTTTTGGTATTCGTTTATTATATCGTTTTACATTATGTCAGCAAACTATAAAGATGGTTATATAAAAAATTTAATTTATGTTAGTTTTATTGCATTTATAAGTAGTATACCAATAAATATTTTACTTTCTTACAAAATTAATGTTTTTACCATATTTAGTAACATGATATTCGTTCCTTTCCTTAGTTTTATTATTTTTCCATTATCAATTATTACATTTCTTTTCCCGTGTGTTGAGACGATATTTAGTTTAATTATAAAAGCTACGGAATTTTTAGCTAGCAATTTTATAAGTTTAGATATTGTTATGCCCAAAATAAGTATTGTTTTAGTGTTGTTATATTATTTATTTCTTTTTTTCAAATTAAAGAGCAAGAAAAATTATTACTATTTTGCTTTAATTATTATTCTTTGTATTAATAAATTCTTTTATTTAATTGATAATGGATTATATGCATATTACATTGATGTTGGCCAAGGTGACGCAAGCTTAATATATAGCCCACGAAACAAGAAAAGTATTTTAATAGATTCTGGAGGAAAGATTAATTTCAAAAAAGAAAAATGGATGTGCAAAAAAAGTAATTACGTAGATGCCGATAACCTTGTTACTTTTATGAATAGTTTGGGAATCTCAGAATTAACATATTTTGTCACCTCACATGGTGACTATGATCATATGGGAGAAGCAATTAATTTAGTAGAAAACTTCAAAGTAGAAAAAGTAATTTTTAATTGTGGTGAATTTAATGATTTAGAAAAAGAATTAATCAAAGTATTAGATAAAAAGAAAATAAAATATTATTCATGCATTAAAGAATTAAATATAGATAATAGCAAACTATATTTTTTACAGACAAAAGAATATGATAATGAAAATGATAATAGTAATGTTATTTATACTGAACTTGATGGTTATAAGTTTATGTTTATGGGAGATGCAGGAGTAGAGAAAGAAAAAGATAT